>NZ_QLMH01000004.1 GCF_003259935.1 Paranoxybacillus vitaminiphilus
AATTTAGCACATTCTTTCAGAAAAGGGGAGAGGGCTTTCTGAAGGAATGTGCAAAAAAATGGCTCTTTTGTTCCGAAATAAAGTGATAATTTACATTATAATTGCTAAGGGTCCATGTACTGCTAATTCTCATGAAATGACAAAAATATTCAAATTGGCTTTTATACGCAAATAAAAAATCAGCAATCTTTTTTGCGGTTGGTTCAAGATGTGGACATGGATGATCTGAAGGAAGAAATTGTACTCACATCAAAGCATTCAACTTACTCACCGACTGATTGATTTTCATGGTTTAGTTTTAATGATTCTAAAATATCCATCGTAGGTAAAACAATTGGTGCAATAGACATATGAGAAGTCAGAGAGGCTATTAAACTGCGAGTATACGGCAACAGTTGTGGAACAGTTTGTATATCTGTCCAATGTTCTAATTGTTGTTTTGAAATAGAAGTTTTAGTAACAAAACGCCCTCTGTAAATAATTTCAATCTTAAGCACTACATCACCGCTATCTTCTTCTCTGCTATTAACAACAGTTCTTAAGAAAGCATCAATTTCTTTTTCATTAATTAGCTCTAAACGCTTTCCAAAGATAATTTCATTCATATACTTTCCATTTTGAAGTGGCTTAATTTTGTCTATATGTACAGATTCAAGACTTGCTTCTTTAAGCTGAATATTTGTTTTCGCCAATACATATAGTTCATAAGCTTGATGATTATCCAATTCTATCCACCCCTTTCAATAGAATTTATAACAAAAGCCCTGCTGTAAATCAGCAGGGCTTAACAAGAATTCCCACTCTATATTTTCCTGTTCGGAATTTAGTTTACCTTGACAAATGATTGGTTCTTCAAAAATACCGAAATCGTGCTCTACATAAGTAACAGCCGGTTCCAAATGTACCCGGATAAACTCATTTACAGCTGTCAACAATTCAGAAATAGACAAAAACAAATTGGAAGCGATTCCATTTTCGATATCCATCTCTAAAAGCAGTTGTCTGTAGGACAAAAAATTCAATGTTTCTTCTGTATCCGGTAACGTCGTTTTTCCAATGGTTTTTATATAACCTATGCCGTACTCATCCATCCAATCCCAAAAATATGAATGATCATTATTAATCGCTTTTCCGTATTTCACCATTTCTGCAAATGAAGAAAAATCAGAAGGATATAAGTTCGTAAAATGAGATAAACTACTCATCATACGATTCATGATAGATGTCAGTAACCGATCAGATTCAGTTTGATCCGTTCTTTGAATTCCCATGAACTCCCAAACATTCTCGTTCATAGTCCTTCCCCCTTTCTGAAGAAACGACTTTATTTTATTATATAGAATATACGTTGAAAAAAATACTAAAACACTTCAATAATTTTCGACAAACTCCTAATGTAAGATTCCCATGATGTTAAGAATCCGCAAATGAAGATAAATCCAATCTGGTGCTTATGTAAAAAATAGACACTTCAAACAGCGAGAAATAGCTAAACCTATAGTTTCGAGAGTATTTCCGCTTTAAAACGAAGTGAAAATAGGAGGAGTTCGATGCTGAAAACAGAAAAACTCTATAACAAAGATGCTAAAAGCTTTGTATAAATTCTTGATCGATATCGACAACGATGAATTCAATGTCATTCACCGGTTCTAGAACTTCTTTGAAGATGGCGGCGACTTTTGCTTTATCCAAATTTCCTACCCCTGTTCCTAAAGCCGGAAGCGCTACCTTATGAATTCCATGCTCTTGACAGTAAGCGACTAAATTCTTCAGGCATGTTTTGACAATGTCATAAGATGTCGCACCAGCCGGCTCTTTCATCGTCACTAGATGAATAATGTTTTTAAAAGGAAGTGTTCCCGCATGTGTGACATAAAGGTCACCCGGCATCGGATTTTGCTCTTTACAAACCTTTATCGCTTCTGTTTCAATCTCTTTGCCGCCGGCTCTGCGAATCGCAGCCGCTACTCCTCCTCCCATCGGACCGATTCCGTTTGCTGCGTTACAAATGTATGAAACATCTTGAAGTTTGGTGATGTCTCCATTCACTGCCTTTATCACAACCATAACTCCTTTCCTTATTATTTTTATTATCGCATACTTTCACGAGCAGGCACATCATATATCATCATGTAAAAAACAACGCATTTTTCAAATTCCAAATGACTTTACGAAACGTAAATATCTTCTTTTTCCTGCACACGAACATAGGGCCTTTTTTGGCATCATCGTACTTTCTTTAGCCTATATTCTTCATTGTATAGTCGCATTATACCATGCAGAGGAAGGGTTCGCTTGAAATGGCCGAGCGCGATTGAAGTGTTAGAAGCTTTAACAACGCTGCCCGATTATGATACATTGCACAATCATTGCGCAGCGAAACAGCGAAAAGCTAGGAAGGAAGAGTGAAAACCTTAAAAAGTACAAGGAACTCAAGAGGAGATGGTACCGGAAATAGCAGTTCAAGTTGTAAGGGAGTTAAGAGGCAGATATCCTGTTATTTTTTGCTTAGGAACTGAAAGATTAACGTATGATCGACGGAAAAAGCCTAAAGAATTCATAATAGTTCAAAATTACATCCATGTATTATAATCAATTCCCATTCAGGCAAAATGAAACTGCCTGCCTCCTTTTGAATTCAGGAAACAGGCAGCATAATGCTCCAAATAAGCGGGTCAGTCCAAAGTCACTGAAGACTTTTGATTTTTCCGAAAGAAAAACCTTTCGACATTTATGCAACTTATCCTTATTGAATATCGTTCATTAATTTTGCAGAGATTAAGAATTCTGCCAGTAATTTAGCCATTTGGTCGCGTTTTAAATAACCGTTTGGATCGAAGCGACCGTCATTTTTACCAGTTAAGATACCTGCCTGATATACTTTTTCCACACTCGTTCTTGCCCAAGTACCGATTTGTTTCTCGTCTTTAAAGTCTGTCACTTTTTTGTCTGGATTTAATTGACTCATGTCATAGTTTAAGAGACCGAGATTCATAGTGCGCTCAATCATAACAGCTGCCTGTGCACGGGTAATTTGCTCGTTTGGCGCAAACGTACCATCCAGTTTACCGCGGATAATACCGTGTTTCACTGCTGCCATCAGCTCACCGTTGGCATTAAACCATTCATCACCTTTTACATCTTTAAAACGGCCGTCATATTGCTCGCTAGGCAATCCTAACGCACGTACAAGCAACACAGTAAATTGAGCACGTGTCATGTAGTCTTGCGGCGCATATAATCCATTTGTTTTTCCTTTAATGATATATTTAGATGCGAGCGTTTCAATATATTTTTCCGCCCAGTTTTTATTATTGTCCACATCTGGGAACGTTTTGTCGTTTTCTACAATGGTATATGCAGAGTTGGTTAATGATTTGACAGTTGCTGTCTTGTCGTTAAATAGAGTTGGCAGCGAAACGAACGTACCGTCCTCATTTAAACGCAAGGCTACAGAATGGTTAGGGTCAAATACCTTGTCGCCCGTCAACTCACGATCAACGTATTGCGAGAAACGAGTCAATTGTTCTGTTTTTCCATTTGCAGATACTTCAACATGAAATTCAACAACATTGGACACAATGTTTACTTTATATTTAGATGCACTTTCCTGCTTGTCCACTTCGCTCATCGCAATGGAAATCGTTAAATCTTCTGCATTCGAAACGCCGAGCCGTTGTGCAAGTGCCTGCAGCTGGTCATTTAATTCTTTTGCAGAAATTTTATAGGCTGCTTTATTTGTTGCAACAGTAACAACTGCTTCCGCTTCTTTTTTCACTGATTCTGTAAACAATTTCGCCGGAAGCTGCGCTTTTGCTACTTCTCCAGCAACAAGACGGCCAAGCGGCAAGGCAAGCTCTTTATTTTCTGAAGACAAGTTTTTCACAATGTCTGCTACTTTTGTTGCATCCACAGATACTACTTTTTCCGTTTGTCCGTTTTCATTTTTCTTCGTTTCGACTTTTGCAACATCTTTTCCGATTGTTATCTTACCATTTCCAGTTTCTGTTTTTGATGGTAAGTCCGCACGACTGCCGCCACCTGAAGTGCCTCCGCCACTGCCACCGCTGCTACCACCACTGCCGCCACTACCGCCGCTGTTGCCACCAGTTGCCTGTACAGTCACGCTCTTAGTAGCAAGAGTCATTCCATCAAGCTTAGCGTAAACAGTAATGGTACCGGATTTTTTTACCGTTAGTTTGTTTCCAGTAAAGTGAGCGATACTAGAATCAGATGTTTCCCATTGGATCGAATTAGATATCTCTACGATCATTCCGTTATAAGGTACTTTTAAATAATAGCCATCGCTATCCTCGTTAATGGACGCACCTTTAACCTTAAATGCGCTTTGCAACATCGAAGAACGAGCTGTTTTGTTCGGATCAAGCACTTCATCATTTAATTTTCCTTGCAATTTAAATAACTTTTCTACTGATAAACCAATGCCAGAAAGCTTACCTTTTAAAGTATCAAACTCGCCTGGATGGCCATCAAAAGTCATTGCCACCGCATCGCTTACAATATCCTCATAAGCAGCATTGGAAGAAAGTGCGTTAAGCGCGATAGCTTTTTCCAAGTTGCTTTCCATCGCGGAGATAAACGCTATCAACTGATCAGCCGTCACTTGGCCATCTTCATCAAATAAGGCGTTAAAGTATGTCGCATTAACCGTGCGGAATTTTGTTACCGCATACGCTAATGATTCGGCTGAATTATATTTTGTATAAATTAATGTCGCTACATTTTGCATAAGAGTTGCAAAGTCATCTTGCTTATCACTAGGAATATTTAGAGAAATAGACAAATCCTTAGCAGCCTCTTCAATGTCGGAATATGTAAGGTTACTAGCCTTACCATATGCAGACCTTAATGCCGTTTCATCTGCAGATTGATAAAAAATATAAAATCTGCTTGCAAGTTGGTCAATCTGCTTATCCACTGTCTGTGTTGCTGCACTTACTGTATTTTGATTAACAACCCCCGCCCCTACTACCGGCGTAAACGCAATGGTTGCCGCAAGCATGGCACGCAAAGCCTTCTTGCTGAATGGATATTTTTTCATTTTATCACCTCACCAATGATATATGTAATATGAAAAGTTGTGTTATATAAAGCAGATTGGTTTTACGATGGATTGATGTACTATATGGAGCATTTTGCTCGCTTTTTTGTCTAATTCTTATGTAAATTTTTCAATTTTGATTTATATATAACCAAAATTACCATTAATAGTATATTACATAAATCTATTTTACTAGAAAGTTAAAATATTAACAATATAATTCCTAACTATTTTTACAAAATTTTATTTATCATTATTTTACAAAACTGTGAAACGATTTATGGTAAAATAAATCAAATAACGACTCTTCACCGTAAAATGTACTTGATTTTCACTATAATGTGTTGAAGAAGCCAATTTTATAATAATGGTAATAAACAGAAATTGTACAAAGAATGATTGCGCTTTTGACAAAAAATATTTGCGGTGATGAATCTTAAAAATGGAAATATGTCGAAAGGAGGGAAAAAGGTTGAAGAAAAAGTGGAAAATCGCGCTTGCCAGCTGCTTCGTTCTTGCGGTTGGGGGAGCAGGTGCTTTTTACTATTCTTTCACAACGAAAGAATATGATATAAGCCAGGATGAGAAAGTTAAACAAATTGTAGAGCCGGAATATGACGTGAGACTGCCTGATGATACAGACGCAAACGGACAAAATAGCGGCAATGAAAATGTTGGCACTTCTGCAGCGAACGAAACAGAAACACCAAACCATACAAGCGAAACAAAAAATAATACCGCTCTCGCAAATAACGAAACAAAAAACGGAGCCAGCACAACAACCAATACAAACAAACAGACCAATCATCAAAACAAGACAGAAGTAACAGCAGCTTCTATTGTAGAAAAGTACCGTCCTTCATTTACGAACTTACAACAACAAGCAAACGCAAAAATTGATGCATTGGTTGCTCATGCTTTTGCAGAATATCAAGCAAAAAAAGCTGACAACGAAGAGATTTCATTGAGCTTTTTTTACAGTAAATACAACACGGCGGCAAAAGAGTTAGAATCAAAAACAGACGCGGCTTTCGAAACCATTTATCATGCATTAGAAGCAGAGTTAAAGAAACACGGGTTCAGCACAAGCTATGCGAAAGAGTTTAGAGATGCATACGAGCAAGAGAAAAAAGCACGTCGAAATGCGTTATTGAAAAAAGCCATGGAAAAACTGTAATCTTCCTACTAAAAGCCGAGGCTGACCCAAAAGCAAAGCGTCAGACACCACAACACAATATCATAAGATAAATGGACGATATATGGTGAAATGCACGTGAGGTCAGACACTTGCGGGTCAGCTCCGGCCTGCTTCGCAATAAACATCTTGCTCATAATCATAAGCGCTGCAAATGAACTAACAAATACTCCAATCCCTTCGTAAAAGATAGGATGAACGTGAGGATGCTACTGTCCATTTTGCTTGCTTAATTCAATTAAGCCATATACTTTCAGTGCGTTATATTCTTCTGGTGTGAGTCTTTTCGTAACAGCCGCTTTAATTTCTGCTTTTTCTTCCGGTGTAAGTCCCCCCTGTGCTTTCTTCGCAAATTCCGTCAGTTCGCTCATTGAAAACTTGCTGAGAAGGAACTTCGTAGCTTCTTCTCTAGATTTAAACATGAGTTGTCCACTATTTGGCGGTTGTTTCTCTTCCTTATTATTATTTTCAGATTGCTTTTCTTCCTTATCATCCTGAGCTTTCTGTTGGTCATTTATTGGTTGTTCCTTTTCTTTTTGAGCGACATGTGGACTTTGTACTTTATTTGTATCACTGCTCTGATTCGTTTCATTGTTTTGATTCTGATTCTCTTTGTTCAGCTGCTTCTCTTCCAGCTGTTTTCCTAACAATTTCTTTGCTTCTTCCGGACCGAGTTCTTTTTCAATAAGCTCCTGAACATTCTCGTCTTGTAACAAGTGATGAATATCTTCTTCTGATATTTGACTAGAAATCTCGTTCATTACTTTTTCTGAAGCCATATTCATACCAATACGATAGCCAATCCATCCAAGTCCTAATAAAAGGAGGAGCGGTACACCAAGGATGATCCTCTTCATCTTCCAAAACGGTCTTATTTTCTTACGATGGTTATTCCCAACTTTTCTGTAATAGATCCCCTTCTCATCTTTAAAATAACGAACCCCAATCCATTTCAACGGAGTCCAAATTTCTCTCATTAATGGCATAGGAATCCTCCTTGCTCCAATTAGTATACTAAGAGAATTATAAAACATCATTTTTCAAATGACTATGGTTGTTTGATTTTCCATTCTAATTCGCTCCAACTACGTAACCCTTATGCATACCATTGAATGAATTTGCCAGTGTTAGCATGTTTTATCGTTTTTAAAACATTTTCACAACGAAAAAATCGGCCTCATGGACCGATTTTTTGTTAAATCTCGCTATACTTACAGAACTCCTTTTGCGGAAATGGTCATCCACTCGTATTGGCGGAGTTTTACTTCAAACAATGTCAGCGGATCGCGGAATTTTTGCGGATTTGCTCTCATTTTCTCCAACTCTTCTTCTTTTTCCTTCATTTCTTTTTTCGTTTCTTCTACCGTTTCATTCAGTACGGCAAGCGGGTTGCGGAAGAAGAGTGAAATATCCCGCTCCAGTGATTTCGCAAACAATTCGAACGGCAGAAGCAGCTTGTTGATGATGGATTCGGCAACGTCCAAATAATCCTCATTTTCAACAAACTGTTTGTATTTGTTATATAGAATCGCATTGTTTTGCTGGAACGCTCCAAACAGCCTGCCGGCACTTTTCAACAAAATTTGATACGGTGTGCGGCGGAGAAAAATATTCATCTTCTCCATTTGCACGCTGCTCGTCATCCGGTCAGCATCACGAAGCCAGTCATCAAGCACTTGAAAGTCGCCATTCAGCTTCAGCCGCTCTTGTCCATACATCGCATGAAACCCATCGCTCATTTCATCGAGGAACGATTGACAGTGATTCAGTTCATCATTGGCCGTTACAATCCATTCCTGAAGAGAGCGGTAAGCTTTAGGCAAGATCTTATCATTTACATAGGCATGCACTCTCCGGTTCATCTCATCATTCAGTTCAAGATGAATGTTACGGAAATCACTGTCCTCTTGAATCAGATCAGAACAGCCCCGCAAAATTTCCGGAATATTTTCCGATAGATCCGATCTGATTTCCTCGAGGACTTTATGGAACGTTCTCGTGAGCATTCGCGCTTTTTCTTCTTTCAAATCCGTTAATTGATGGATGGCGCCACTCAGTTTTGTAACCATCTCTTCATTCCATTTAATCGACTCGGACAAGTTGTTTTCCATTTCTGCCCGTTTATCCAATAAATGCCTGATTAATTTGCGAATAAAGATGAATATTTTTTCGATTCGATCGTCTTCCGCAATCGGCCTATTCAAGTTTCTCAAGAACTCTGCCAGATCGTTTTGTTGTTTTCTGCTTCTTACATGTGACAAATAGGCAAACAGCTTAGCCTGCGGAAAATATGCGCGAACTTGCGAACGAGTGTCTTCAACAATTCTCGTAGCTTCTTGTTCATCATAAATTTCATCGATTTTATTGAGCAGAAAATGAATGGGAAGATGAGGCGCATATTTCCGAATCTGCATGAGAATCTCTTGTTCTTTTTCGGTAAAAGGATCGTTCGCATCAAGCACAAATAATAAACTGTCGGCAAAATACACATATGTTAACGCTTCACCTTCGCCAAATCCCGGCGTATCAATAAGAGCCAGCCTGTTTTCCTGCAAAATTGGCGATGGAAGAGAGAACTCAATCATCGCATTGTCAAAAGCCTTATTCAGCCGTCTATCTACTGCCTCCTGGAATTCATGGAAACTTGAAAAGGTGGTTAATTCTTCATCGGCTATTTTTCTAATCTCCGTCTCTTCATCCCCCTTAAAGACAATGACGGAAGATGTCGGAGCCGTTAGGATATTTTCTCCGAGAACCGCATTGATAAAAGCCGACTTTCCATTTCCGGAAATCCCGGCTACTAATAAATGATGGGTTTGAAAATCAACGAGTTCTCGGATGAGCCATCTGAAGCGGTGCCCTGGTTCTACCCCCTGCGCTTCCGCCCATTTAACGATGGAATCAAATAATGTCAAGCTGTATTCCAAACCGTCTGTCTCATTGCGGGAATGAAAAATAAGATGTTCGGCATCATTGACAACCTCCGGGTTCATACTTGATGGAAATTTCTCGCTCCATGCCAGTACCGCCGCCGAAGCAAATAAAGCATGAGAACGATCGGCTATTTTGAGCCAGTTCGTTAAGAGATTCGGAATAATCTCCGCCAGTTCTTTCATTAAATATGTTCCATCAATCAATTCAAAATAGGTTTCCTGATAAAGCGAGGACAGCTCTTTCCACGACTGCTCCCGGTTTGCATCCAAATGTAAAAAGAGGCGGTTAAATTCCCGCAGCCATGAAAAATAGGAACGCCCGTTTTTGTAACCGTTCCACAATGCCTGAACGAGCTGTTCAAATCTTGTCTGATCCGCTCCGTATAACACGGTTAAGCATTTCGAAAAATACTGCGGTTCAAAGATGTTTGTGAATCCTTGTTCGGCATAAGTTTTTAAAATATCAAACCAGTGATGCGACTCTGTCCGGATCGCTTCATTGACTGCCAGTTCAATGGCGCTCTTCCAATCGTTATGTTTTTCAAAAAAGGCCCGGGCAATGTCTGTCACATTCGGATAGTCCGGATGAAAGGATACCGCTTTTTTAATCACTTCATCCGCTTTTTCAAGCATGCCTTGGTCGATGTAAAGCGAAAATAATTGCAGCGCAACTTCTGATTGTAAGACACGGCTTTCGGTTTCAATGGATTGATAAATCTCTTCCGCTGCTGATAATTGTCCGAGTTCATAATAACAATCCGCGATATTTTTCTTCGCCCACGGCTTTAAATCATTATGAACGTTTTCCCATTTAAAAATCGCTGCCTCATAATCTTTATTATGGAAATATACTTCTCCTTGGGCAAAACGGATCGCGGAAATGTCAGCTGTCCCATCTTTATGCCCGGCAAGAAAAGCTTCTCCGAGCACACGGACAGGATTTTTTTCATCCGCTTCCATCAATGTTTCGTAAAACATTTTTTTGATCAGTTGATTCTCTAACGTCATATTGATCCCCCAGTTATGAAAACTTTCCTGTTTCTATTCTCCGTATTCTAGCAGACTTACTTTTCCATAAAGTTTCAAATTGCTTTCATTTATAATACAGATTTTTATCATCGTGTAAAATTTCAGTTAAATTATGTTATTTATTGGATGGAAGTGTAAAAAAGCGGCACAATTGCAGCTTCGATTCGTGCTCGATACGTTAACCGAGAATTCTTGCGATTTGCTTCATTCGGTTGCGTTTTAACGCGATTTTTTGGTTTTTCCGTGATTATATTATGAGGAAATTGCCGTGATCATGTATGTATTGAATGTTTCTTCTCATATTTAAAATTTAGTACGCCCAAAAACAATCGAATAGGCGTATCAGGCTATTCAAGAGTATATCCATTTTTACAATCACAATCGTTTTCAAGAAAAACATAACAGCCTTTTCCCGAGTGAATATCGAGAAAAGGCCGCAGCTTCATATACTCTTTTTTCATTGTCCGCTTGACAGGGAAATGCTATCTCAATATCGAGATGTAATAAATATTTTTTAAAAAGGCGATATTTTTTATAATATAATTAAAAAAATTATATACAAATTTAAAAAACAACGCATTTTTCATAATATAATGTTATATTGTTGGTAATAATTGTGACAGGGGGTGATTTTTTATGTATGAATTACTTTCAAAATTATATTATAAAGATCAAAAAACCTACCTTAACGAATTTGAAAAACGCTTTAACAGTTATGGAACCGTTAAGCTTCCGTTTCATATAAAACCTTATAAGAGCAGCGAAGAATTTGAATGTTTTTATGTAAATCATCAAGAGTTAGACTTGCTGCATGAGCAAATTATGAAGCAAAGTAAATTGATTCAATCGATTGTACATCGTCTTCCTCCTATCGCCATCCAGCAATATATTCAGGCAAAGTTAATCGACGAACTATTAAGCACAAACGAAATTGAAGGTGTCCATAGTACAAAAGAAGAAATGGAAACCGTTATAGAAATTATTGTTCGGAAAGAATCCAGCAAAAAAAAGAATATTAGACATCTGAGTTTAATGAAATCCTATTTCAGCCTGTTATCAGAAACAAAAACAACATTAGAAAAGATTGAAGATATTCGAGATATTTATGATCATTTAGTTCAAGAAGAAATAAAAAAGGAAAATCAGTTAGATGGGGAACTGTTTAGAAAACAGCCTGTCGATGTGGTAACTACGACCAATAAAATCATCCATCGAGGCGTTTACCCGGAGGAATCAATTAAGACAAAACTGCGACAGCTTATCAACTTCCTAAATGAACATCCATCACCAATGTTATACAGAATTGCGATTTCGCATTATTACTTTGGCTATATTCATCCTTTTTATGATGGGAATGGACGAACAGCCCGTTATATAAGCAGTATGTATCTAGCGAAAGAGTTAGATTTTTTAACGGCTCTAACCCTTTCTTATTCCACCAATAAATTGAAACAAATGTATTATGATGCGTTTTCTGAAGCAAATCATCCACGTAACAAAGGAGAGCTAACCTTTTTCTGCGAAACATTTTTCCAGATTATTCATAAGGCACAAAATGATATTTTAGCGGACCTATTAGAAAAAGAACAGAGAATGAACATGTTGTTTTCTTTAGTGAAAGAACTGAATATAGGGGATGAAACGAAAGAGAACCTCATTTTTATCCTTGGACAAAATCATATTTTTGGAATTCAAGGTAAAGGAATGACAAAAAAAGAATTAATTCAACTGACAGAAAAAACAGAGTATGTGATTCGAAAAGCATTAGACGAACTGAAACAAGCCGGATGGATTGAGTTTCGCAAAAGGAAACCGATTGAAGTGGCGTTAAGCGCAAAGTTAGCTAATCAACTAAGTTCGGATGGTGAGCATTAATCACAAGCTCGCTTGAGTATAACACCTTTTTCTGTGATACGTTCAGTCTCAGAATTCTGCAGACTCCTTAAGTGCTTTTCTCGGGCGTTCTGAGACACTTGGAAAAAATAAAAATCAAAGCCGTGTAGACTTGATTCCTTCTACCATAATCGGATTTATACTGTCCAATTTTCGACTCGCAATGCATAAGCAAAGTAGCTGTTAACCGTTGAAGCACTTTGATAAACGTATTAATCACTCAATTTTGTTCCTTTGCTTATCATATGGAAACCATATGGTAAACAAATCTCTCAAATAAACTTTGGAGCGGTGCCGTGCACTCATCCTATAAAAATATAAAATAATTTCTAAAACTTACATTTAAACATATTATTCGACTATAATTTAACATGTTCACCGAGAAGTCTCCCACCTCTAAATAACGTGTGGGTGGGAGAGGTTCATTATTCATTTGTCTGACGTAAACAAATATTTAGTTCTTTTTCGATAAATATTATTTTCGTTTAAAATAGACGAATGAAAATGAGGATGATGCACGGAATCCGGCGGAGCCTGTGTTTCTAAACATAACCCTAAATAATTTTTAGAATTCACATTTCGAATTTTATATCGTTGTTCTCCCAACTTATTTCCAGTATATAGAACGACACTTGGTTCGTCCGTTTCAATTACTAGTTTTCGTCCACTCTCTTTATCGTATAAAATAATTTCTTGCTGATGATTCGTATTTAATAAAAATGGATGGTCATAGCCCTTATTCGCTAAAAGAATCTGAGGGTGAGTTGAATTCACTCCAGCAATGATTTTCCTTCCCGTTCGAAAGTCAAAGACGGTACCTGTTACATCAATCAAGTTTCCGGTTGGAAGCAATTCACGATCCAATTCTATAAATGTATCGCTCTTTATAGTCAGTTCATGATATAAAATATCTCGTTTTAAATCACCACTTAGATTAAAATAAGTGTGATTCGTCATATTTAGTAATGTTTTCTTATCAGATTTACCATAGTAAGTGATAATAAGCTCATTCTCATTTGTTAACGAATAGATGACTTTCACATCAAGGTTACCCGGATATCCTTCCTCACCATCAGGGCTAAAATAACAAAATTCGATTGAAATCTCGTTTTCCTTTTCTTCCCCAACTTTATAGTCCCATAATACTTTGCTAAACCCTTTGTTTCCGCCATGTAAATGGTTTTGATTCTCATTTTTTGTTACTTGGTACTCTTGATCATCTAAGGTAAATTTTCCTTCTTTAATTCTGCCTGCAAATCTCCCTACCACAGCACCAAAGTATGGAGAGGAATATTGCTCATATTCTTCTATACTATCGAACCCTAATACGATATTTTCAAGCTTCCCTTCTCGATCGGGGGCAAGAATCTCTGTAATAATACACCCATAATTGATACAAGAAATTTCTAATCCATGATCATTTCTTAGTTTGAACAAGTATACTGGCTGGTTATGTTTATATCCAAATAATTCTTTTCGAATTTCCATAGTTTCCATCGCCTTTATTTATCATTTATTTTGAATGATCTGAAACAAGGTTCAATAAGACCACTGTTATCAAAGCCACCATGAATTATTGATTGATTCTTATCGATTTTCCTGTTCGAATGGATTCATAACAAGCATCAATCACCCTCATATTTTTTATTGACGATTCTCCAGAATATTTCACTTTCAAGTCTTCTAATATGGCTCTTGAAAAGTGTTCTACCTCAAGTCTATAAATGTCTCCATGAATTTTTTCTTCTCGCGTTACTCCATTCCTCTCTACTATGACAATCCCAACTCCTCCATTTCGATCGGGGCGAAATGCATAAGGTACTTTAATCGTTCCTTTTGTACCGACAACTTCGTATTCATTTCTTTCCGTCATATCAAAGCTGCAATCCATTAATGCAGTCACACCATTTTCTAATTTCATATGCACATATGCAGATAGGTCAACATTTGAAATCGGATCTATATTCCCAATTGCATGAACTTCAATTGGTTCAGTATTTAATATATATCGTACAGCATGGATCGAATAGCAGCCTACATCATACAAGCTTCCGCCGCCCATCTCTTTAACCATGCGGATATCATCTTCTCTGTTTTCTAAATAAAAAGAATGACTCGATTTAAATAATTTCACTTCTCCAATTTCCCCAGATAATATGATTTCACGAACACGATCATGTTGCGGATGGAACTGATACATAAAGGCTTCCATAAACTTCACATTACATTCAAGCGTAATTTTGTCCATTTCTACGGCTTCTTCTGCATTCAATGAAACGGGTTTTTCACAAAGAATGTGTTTTCCCTTCCTTGCCGCCTTTATCACCCATTCTTTATGCAAATGATTAGGCAGCGGTATATATACTGCATCTATTTCCGGATCATTAAGAAGCGCCTCATAACTTTCGTATGCTTTTGGAATATTGAATTCTTGTGCAATCGCATGAACTTTACTGCCTCTACTTGCAATGGCAGTGACTTCTGCATTTTCAGCTCGAAATATAGCCGGAATGAATTGTGTTCTAGCGATATTTGCCGTACTTAAAATACCCCAGCGAACCTTTTTCATTTTTTACCTCCAAATTTAAATGAAATATTGAACAAGTCTTACGATCCATGTATTAATTCCTAAAAAAGGCTAATGATTCATTTAATTCTTTTGTCTTTGCATAGACTTGTTGATAAATGGCAAATAGCTCTCTATATTTATCAACATTTTCTTTAATCGGCTCAATCACTTTAGAATGTTTTATAAATACATCTGCACACTCGTTTAATGATGCAAACCAGCCAGCCCCAACTGCTGCCAGCATCGCTGCTCCAACAGCCGGTCCTTGCTCGCTCGACAATTTTACAATTGCAGCGTTAAAGATATCTGCCTGCATTTGCAGCCAAGTTTCATTTTTGGCTCCCCCGCCAATGGATACAATGGTATCGATGTTCTTTCCATTTTCCCTAAAGATTTGGATCGATTCATTGAGAGACATTGTAATTCCTTCCAGAACCGCTCGTACAAAATCTTTTTTACGATGGGAAGTATCCATCCCAATAAAACTTGCCCGAATGACAGAATCGGCATAAGGTGTCCTTTCTCCAACTAAGTATGGAGTAAAAATGATTCCGTTCGATCCGATTGGTACATGTTCAATCCCTGAAAGTAACGTATGAAAATCCTCTTGTTTCGCAAAAACTTCTCTAAACCACTCTAAGCTGTGGCCGGCTGATAGAGTCACTCCCATCGTATAATAAGCATTTTCTTTTCCATGATTAAAATAATGAACCTTACCTTGAAAATCGCGATCACTATTTTCCTCATAAGAAAGGATGACACCGGATGTTCCAATACTGCATAACGTTTTTCCTTCTGATAAAATGCCGGCACCAATTGCACCACAGGCATTATCAGCGCCGCCGGCATAAACTTTAGTCGATTTTGATAGCCCGGTACTTTCAGCAAAGGAAGATGTGATGGTTCCTACACATTCATAAGAATGGACAAGAGGCGGACACAATGAAATATCAATATCTAACAAATCGCATATTTCTTTACTCCACACTTTTTCGTGAACATTCAATAATAAAGTACCGGCAGCGTCTGAATATTCAGTATGTATTTGACCGGTCATGCAATAACGCAAATAATCTTTAGGCAGCATAAATACAGATGCTCTTTCATAAATATCTTTTTCATTCTCTTTCACCCACAAAAGCTTCGGTAGTGTAAAGCCTTCTAATGCAGGGTTTTTTGTGGTTTTAAGCAGCTTTTCCTCTCCAATCACATCATAAATTTCCTTACACTGCTGAGTCGTTCTTGTATCATTCCATAAAATTGCACGGCGTAGTACTTGGTAATTTTTATCCAGCAATACTAACCCATGCATTTGTCCCGAAAAGCTTATTCCTTCAATGTCCTCAACATGACCATCGAAATCTTTCACTAACTCTGCTAATGCTTCCGTTGTTTTTTTTACCCACTCAGCCGGATCTTGCTCGCTGTACCCCGATTTTTCATGAATAAGCGGATAAGATTTAGAAATCTCTTTACATACTTCACCGTTTTGGTTCATTAATAAAACTTTTACCGCACTAGTCCCTAAATCAATACCAATCACATATTTCATTGAGATCACCCTTTATTGTTATTAAATAAAAGGACATACCAGATTGTTATTTATTTAAACCAGGTACGTCCTAACGAAGATAAAATCTATTCAGAAAGAACAGATAATAAATACTGATTGATTGTCGACTTCAATCGTTCTGTTCTTCCAGAAGAGTTTTGAATATCTCCAAGCTGCAACGCATATTCCTCTAATTTATGGAAATCAGTCTTGCCTTCTACAATATCTTTTCCAATTCCATGATGATAGCTGCTATAGCGTTCTTCAATAAAGCTTTCTAAAACTTTATCATCTATTAATCTTTGAGCAACCTTTAAACCGATTGCAAAACTATCCATACCCGCAATATGTGCATAAAATAAATCTTCTGGTTCAAATGAGCCTCTTCTCACTTTTGCATCAAAGTTTAATCCGCCTTTGCCAAGCCCGCCGTTTTGTAAAATTTCATACATCGCCAACGTTGTAGAATATAAATCTGTTGGGAATTCGTCTGTATCCCACCCTAATAACGGATCTCCTTGATTCGCATCAACAGAACCGAGCATACCATGAATTCTTGCTACACGAAGTTCATGTTCAAAAGTATGACCTGCCAATGTAGCATGGTTGGCCTCAATGTTAAATTTAAAATAATCTTTAAGGCCATAGTTTTGTAAAAACGCTAAAGCTGTTGCCACATCAAAATCATATTGATGTTTTGTTGGTTCCTTCGGTTTAGGTTCAATGAGAAATTGACCAGAAAAGCCTATTTCCTTCGCATAATCAACAGCTAAATGCAAAAAGCGTCCAAGATTATCCAGTTCTAACTTCATGTCCGTATTTAACAGGGTCTCATAGCCTTCCCGTCCACCCCAGAATACATAGTTTTCTGCCCCAAGTTCTTTTGCGATTTCCAACCCTTTTTTCACTTTTGCTGCAGCGTAAGCAAACACATCTGCATTTACCGCAGTTGCCGCTCCATGAACAAAACGGGGATGTGAGAACAAATTGGCTGTATTCCATAGAAGCTTCGTTTTACTTGTTTTCATATATTCTTTTATCATCGCTACAATTTCATCTAAATTTTTATAAGTTTCTCTTAAATTACTTCCTTCCGGCGCTATATCTACATCGTGGAAGCAAAAGTATGGTACGTTCAGCTTTTCAAAAAATTCAAATGCAGCTTCCACACGCGCTTTTGCTAAATCCATTCCCGTATATTGATCCCACGGACGAATCATATTTCCGTGGCCGAAAGGATCGCTCCCGTCCATTGTAAATGTATGCCAATATGCAACGCTAAAACGGAAAATTTCTTCCATTCTTTTTCCACCGACAACTTCATCAGGATTATAATATTTAAAAGCGAAAGGATTCGAAGATGTAGGTCCTTCATATTTGATTTCATTTACATTTTCAAAGTATGCCATATTCATTTCCTCCCATTTCTTAAACTATATAAATTCAACTTAAACTTTCGACATATGAACAGACCTCACTCTTTTGTGCATTTTTTCTACCCAACGGGATACACCGGAAAATTAGAAAAGTTAAATTTTCCGCATGTTGAAAAATCAAGTTGGACCTATATAGTTTTATTTATTTTTTACTATAAATATCAATCCATACGGCAATGATGAGAATAAACCCCTTAACGATATATTGCCAGAATGTTTCAATATTCATCATACTCATGCCATTGTCAATACTAGCCATAATTAAGGCACCAATAATTGCTCCAAATATTTTACCTTTACCACCCATTAAACTCGTGCCGCCAATTACACAAGCCGCAATGGCATCAAGCTCATACATATTACCTGCACTTACTGTCGCTGCATTTAATCTGCTAGTCAATAAAACACCTGCAACACCAGAAAGACCACCCATTATAATAAACACCCAAAGTATATTACGCTTTATATTGATACCAGAAAGAGCTGCAGCTTCCTGGTTTCCTCCAATCGCATAAATATAACGCCCGAACGCTGTTTTATTAGAAATAAAGATAAAAATAGCCGCTAACAATACAACAATTAAAAACGGAACAGGAATACCATAATATCGATTTAACATATATGTAATGAGGAGAATGAAAATAGAGTATACGGCAACTTTTCCGTAATCGACGATGGCAGCTGGTATCATAAGTCCCATTTTCATTCTTTTAGAACGATTTTTAATCGTCCAAAAAACAAGAAATACGATACTAACTAATGCTAAAATATACCCCAGTAAATATGGAAGATAGCTGTTCCCAATTTGCTTAAAACTTTCACTCATCGGTGCAACGGTTTGTCCTTTACTTAACCCAATCAGAATGCCTCTAAAAATAAGCATGCCCCCAAGTGTTACAATAAAAGCCGGTACAGCCCGATAAGCTACCCACCATCCTTGCCATAAACCTAAAATGGCTCCAATGATCATCGCAACTAAAACTACTGAAAAGGTATTCCATCCATACCAAACTTGTAAAATGGCAGCAATTCCCCCTGTTAAACCAACCAACGAACCAACAGATAAATCAATATGACCTGCTACTATAACAAGTGTCATACCAACTGCAAGAACAGCAATGACAGACATTTGCGTAAATAAATTAGAGAGATTACGCGAAGATAAAAATTCTCCTTCCGTGAAAATGCTAAAAATAACAGCTATTAACACAAGAGCAATAATCAGTGTGTATGATTGGAGATCAAGCTTCAAACTTAAACCTTTATTCCTTTGCGTATTTACATTAACTGTTGATAGTTGTCTGGACACGTTTTTTCCCTCCAGTAGCACATCTCATAATGTTCTCTTGAGTAGCTTCTTCCCTTAAAAACTCTCCGGTAATTCTTCCTTCTGACATGACAAGAATACGGTCTGACATTCCCATTACTTCAGGCAACTCAGAGGAAATCATGATAATACCTACACCTTGCTTGACAAGATCATTAATGATTTTATATATTTCATACTTTGCCCCAACATCAATTCCCCTTGTTGGTTCATCAAGAATTAATATTTTCGGATCATTTAATAACCATTTACTTAAAACGATCTTTTGTTGATTTCCGCCGCTTAATTGACCTACAGCTGCTTCTAAACTTGGCGCTTTTAAGTTCATTTTCTTAGTAATGTCCTGAGTGCTTTTAATTTCTAAAGCTTCATCAATCACTTTCAACTTCATGACTTTGTTTAAAGCTGTAAGCGTTGTATTTTTCGTGATATCCATCCCTAAGACTAAACCGTATCGTTTTCGATCTTCGGATACATAAGCTAGACCTTCCTTAATTGCATCAGCAGGTTTTTGTATATTTGTTGGTTTTCCATCGATAAGGACTGTTCCGGTTTTTTTACCCTTAAACCCGCCAAACAGACTAATAAATAATTCCGACCTGCCAGCCCCCATTAATCCAGAAAAACCAAGTATTTCACCTTTTTTTAATGAGAAGGATACATCCTTAATAATTTGTTTTCCATTTTCATCGAAAACAGAGTAATTTTTCACTTCTAGTATTTTTTCATCACTAATTGGATGAGGTTCATATGGGAAAAGTTCTGTTAGTTCCCGGCCTACCATTTTCGTAATAATCCAATCTTCAGTTACATTCTCGATCGAATCTGTGCTTATTGTTTTACCGTCTCGCAATATAGTTACTGAATCGGCCAATGACATAACTTCACCGAGCTTATGAGAAATATAAATGCATGTAACCCCTTTTGAACGCAGATCATTTAAAAGGTTCATCAATATTTCAACATCACTTTCAGTTAAAGCGGCTGTCGGCTCATCCAATATTAAAATATCTGCTTTCTTTGTAAGTGCTTTTACAATTTCTATTAACTGTTGTTTACCAACTGTCAACTCCTTCACTTTTGTTTCCGGATCGATATCTAATCCAATTTGATTTAACCATTTTTGAGCCTCTGCATATATTTTGTTCCAGTTAATGATTTTTGATCTCATGAACTCATGGCCTAAAAATAAATTTTCTGCAACTGTCATTTCTCCCACTAATGCAAGCTCCTGATAAATAATAGCAATTCCCGCATCTTGGGATTCTTTGATCGATTTAAATTGAACTTCTTTCCCGTTTATCAATATTTGACCTTCATAAGTTCCATGTGGATATACGCCGCTAAGTATTTTCATTAGAGTTGATTTTCCTGCGCCATTTTCACCGCATAAAGCATGGATTTCTCCTTTACGTACTGAAAATGTGACGTTATCTAATGCACGTACACTGGAAAAATCTTTCGTAATTCCTTTCATTTCAAGCGCAAACGTTTCCATTCCTTTTTCACCACCTGCAATAAAGTAATCCGACAAATGGGGGAAGCTTCCCCCATTTATATACTTTTTTATTATTTAAAACCTGATTATGGACGTGGTGGACGTTCGCTTTCTGGTACATTTTTATATACATCATCGTAAGAATGGAACCCATCCTTGATTACTGTATCAACAAGATTTTCTTTATCAACTTTAATAGGATCTAATTTAATAAATGGAACATCTACTTTTCCGTTATTGATTGTGGAATCGGAGGTAACCTTCTCACCTTTTGCTAATTGAACGGCAACTTCCGCACTCTTTGTTGCAATGGCTTTAATAGGTTTATAAACGGTCATAGATTGTTTTCCTTCCGCAATACGTTGGACTGCCGCCAAGTCAGCATCTTGCCCGGAAATAACCACCTTTCCTGCTAAGCCTTGAGCTTCAAGGGCTTGGATAGCTCCTCCAGCTGTACTATCGTTCGATGCTACAACTGCGTCAATGTCATTATTGTTGGCTGTTAATGCATTTTCCATAATTTTTAACGCTTCGTTTGCGTCCCAGCCTTTCACCCATTGATCCCCTACAATTTCAATATCCCCTTTATCGATAAGCGGTTGAAGAACGTTCATTTGACCTTCTCTAAACATTTTCGCATTGTTATCTGTTGGAGAACCGCCCATTAAGAAATATTTACCTTTAGGAACTTTTTCAACTAGATACTCTGCTTGCATTTCACCAACTCTAACATTATCAAATGATACATAGGCATCAATTTCTGCACCATTTATTAATCGGTCGTATGCCAAAACCGGAATACCTTTACTTTTTGCCTGATCAACAACTGTCGTTAGTGAATCTGAGTTGATGGCAATAATAACAAGCGCATCAATACCTTGTGATATCATATTTTCAATTTGTGATAATTGTTTTGCTTCATCACCATTTGCGGATTGAACTAAAACCTCTGCTCCTAATTCTTTCGCTTTTTCTACAAAAAAATCCCGATCATGTTGCCAGCGCTCTAATGTTAAATCTGATACAGATAGTCCAATGGTAAGTTTATCTTTTTCACCTTCTTTACCTTCGGAGTTTTTGTTACCGCTTTCATCGGTGACATCTTGACCACAAGCTGCTAATACAAATACGAATAGAAAAGAAAGAATGGATAGAAAGCCCTTACATTTTTTCACACAGCGAACCTCCTCTTTTAATAATTTAATAATTATAAATTTTTTTACAATTCAATCTTACCACTAAAAACTTTGTTTGTCTACCCAATAAACAAAGTTTGTTATATAATTTATTTATATAACCTAATCGGAAAGGACTGAAGAACCTTTGACCATAACCACTTGGAACCAACAAATAGTGAAAAAAAAGAATAAAGAAATCGTACTTAGAACTATCATCTCAAATGCTCCAATATCACGTGCGGATATTGCTCAACATTCAGGTCTAAATAAAGCTACCGTTTCTTCTTTAGTAAATGAATTAATTGAAGAAGAATTCATTTATGAGTCAGGGCCGGGTGAATCGAGTGGAGGAAGAAGACCTGTTATGTTGCTATTTAATAAAAAAGCAGGTTACTCCATCGGATTAGATATTGGTGTTAACTATATTTTAGGAATTGTAACTGATTTAGAAGGCAACGTGGTGTATGAACAGCATCAATCAATACACAATCTTTCTTTTGACGAAATGATTCATTTAACAATCGAAATGATTAAAAACCTTATAGAACATACACCTCAAAGCAGGTACGGTGTTATTGGGATAGGAATTGGTGTACCAGGTATTGTAGATAAAAACGGAAAAGTATTACTTGCCCCTAATTTAAAGTGGAGTCATGTAGATTTGCCGGATATCCTTCATCGTGAATTTGACTACCCAATCATTATCGAAAATGAAGCAAATGCGGGGGCGTATGGAGAAATTAGATTCGGAGCTGGTGTAAATTGTAATAACGTTATATATGTAAGCGCAGGAATCGGTATTGGAGTGGGTATAATACTGAAAGGAGAACTATATAAGGGTATTAATGGCTATTCTGGCGAGAGTGGGCATATGACGATTGTAGTAGATGGAGAAAAATGTAGGTGTGGGAATTCTGGGTGCTGGGAAGCTTATGCTTCTGAGCATGCATTACTCAATCAAGCTAAACACATTTTGCCAGGCGCGACACTAGAGGAACTAATCGAAATTGCCGAAGAAAACAAAAACGTTAAAGAAATTTTTAATGAAATTGGCTCATACTTGGGTATAGGTATTTCCAATTTAATTAAAACATTTAATCCGCAACAAATCATTATCGGAAATAGACTAGCTAAGGCGAAACACTTAATCGAGCAACCAACTATAAAATCCATTAACAAACATACATTAGATTTTCACCAAAAGGATTTACAAATAAACTTTTCAAAACTATCCATTTATTCCGCAGCACTAGGAGTATCAGCATTTGCGATTGAAAATTTTCTTTCAATTGGAAAGGATTAAAAAGAAACAGAGCATCGGACTTCTCAAGTTAGTGGAAAGTAATTCTACTGTTGGATTAGGACCATTCTTATCATATCCGGATGGTACAGCCTCCAAGCAAAACGATGCGGATACATGGACTTCCAGGCAAGAAAAGCAAGCATACCGAAAACCAAAAGATGCGCCCATTTGCGGACAATGTAATTCCATGACAAGAAACCGTCACTAACATTGTTCACATGTTTTAATTGCAGTTTTTGTGCGATATCGCGGATCATGCTTGCCATATGTTCACCAGTAAAAGCCGGGGATTCAGTGAAATAATAAATCATTCCGCACCATAGAAATACGAGTCCCCAGCGAAGCCATTTGTTAATCACCTATTGACCCTTTCTATTTCCTTATTAAAAACAAACGCAGCCTCCCGCTGACACTCATTCAGCAGGAGGCTTTCTATTTACTTGACATTTCGGCTATGCCATTTTCATGCGCTTGCAATAATGTCTTCCAGCGAATACTCCGCTTTCCATTCCAACTCTTCGTAAATTTTCTGTGATGACGCGACAAGTCGCGCCGGGTCGCCCGGACGGCGGTCGGTGTGTCAATGACCGCTTTGCGGCCAGTTACATCACTTTTTCTTCACTAAATGATATATGTCTAAGCTGCGTTTGTTTTGATTGGAAGTTTTTTCGCACACGAGTATCGACACCCTTTGGGAAATAGAAATAAAGTCAAGGTGGACGGTTTCTGCTTTGCTTATGGCAGACATAAGAACATGCTAAATTTGCGACAATTATTCTACTAATCCTCGATAAACTTTTGGGTGTGACAGTGCTTAACCACAGGCGACGTATGATCAGACATCGTCTCTAAATCTATCCTGAGCCCGTTTATTACAAACTGGACAAAACACATCCCATTCGTCTGTGGTTTCCTTATGATAATTCATTCCAGAATGTTTTGTATACTTAAACAGCGTGGCAGTCGATGGAGCATGAGCATCTTTTTGTGCCCATCTCCCTCCCCTTCTATTAAAGCAAATCGTTTCCACCCAAAACGCCTCACAATACGGATTTCTACATGTAAAATATTTTTGCCCCCTTTCTCCATAATCGAATTGAGCGGAAAGGTGTGCACCGCAATGCATGCACACTCCGTTATACCCTAAATGGTAATGCAGCAGCATATTCATCCATTTTACAAACTCTTTTTTATTGCTAGGCTTATATTCAAAGCTTCCTAAACGATGTCTAAGCTCTTCTTGTTTCCTATGATTCATTGTCGCATTCCATGTATGGACAGAAACATCATTTAATTTATTTGGATGCATTAAAAAGGACGCTATAGGCTTCTTCGTCAAAGGTTCATAATATTTTTCAAACGATACATCACGAATGATTTCAGCCCAATACTCCCGATTAGGTAATGGCTTATACTTTGCATCCAAAAAGACCGTTTCTGCCCGAAAATCATCCCGGAAAGTAAAGGTAAAATCAGGTCTATAAGATTTTTCCGTATCTAGAAAAGGACGTTCATAATGAACTTCAAGTGTTAAATTTGTTTTTTGCGGCTCCTGATATTCTTTATAACGATAAACGGGACGGTTAAAAGTGAAAGCTATTCCTTCCAACCCGCCTTTTCTTTGAAGATATCGCTGAATTTGAATATACGGATTTTGAGCTGAAATAAAACCGCATTCGTAAATTAATGAATGAATAATGGAAAGCAAGCACCATACTTCATATAATTTTGGAGACTTTTGCAAAGGAACATATGTATTTGACAATTGTTTCAGCGGCTTTAAATTCAACAAATCGTCTAAATATTGATACACTTCACTGTAAAGAGGCGAAAATGTAAACAAGTGCGTCTGCTCCAGCTCCTCTTCGCCTACATTCAAGTAATGCAAACTTAAACATTTCTTTGCTATTTCACCGATCTCTTTCCAATAACGCTCACTCTTACAAACTAACTGAAGGGATTCAGAAACATAATCCAAATCTTTCTTTATGGAATTCTCAATTCTTTCCTGCTCAAAAAGTCTTAGACGATGATCGTACTGATTGGATAATGCATGAATTAAAAAATCCCTTCTTTGATATAACTCTCTTTTTCTGTTTCGCGCCTGCCTTAAATAACGGTCTGCATAATCTATTAACCGCTCTAATCCCCAACGTATCATTCGGTGTTCAGGAATATCTATGGAACGCACGTTTACAGGGATCAAAAACTTATCTTTAAAAGGAAAAAGCTTACGATTTATCAAAAATTCGGCATTAAACCGTTTTATTTTGGAAGAAGGGAGCAAGTGATGTTCACGTATTAATTGTTCATGAGGCGCCTCTTCCAATTCCAATAACATCTCATGAAGTTTTTTCATCTGATCCAATGCATATCGAGCCACTTCAACATTCTCTTTCCACAAATTCATTGGCGTAGCTGGTCCCTTGTTAGCTGTAAATAAATCTTCAAGCATACTGACAATTTCGTCTTTCATCTGCTGAAATTCTTCCTCTGTCAATAAACTGCTTGTGATGAAAACATCGGCCGACCTGTCTATGATATACCCATCCCCATCTTCCGCCTCAAAGAAAAAAGTGCCGCATTGATTAATACCGATTGGACTTCTCTCCTCAAATTCATCGCCTTTATCATACCAAACATTCCATTGTTCATCATAAATTAAAGGGATTCGCTGCTCATTAGACGTTACACCGTAATGGGACAAGAATACTTTTTGAACTTTATGATTCGATGTTTTTACAACAATTGTCCCTTCATATTCAGAAGCAATATAACAGTTGCTTTCTTCATTGAAAATTAGCGGACTTACCAATTCTTGTATAGGTTGTTCACTCGTAGCTTTAATCTTAGCAATCCATAATTCCACTCCGCATCATCTCCAATACGTAATTGTCCGCCCTTGATTTAACATTTCTCTGATCTTTGTTTGTGTCATATCCGATTGATTCTGGAGCTCTTGTGATAGCTGTTCCAATGTTTTAACTGTTTCATCACTTCGTGAAACTTGGATTCTAGGCAATATTTTCCCACGAACGATTTGGTCAAATTTTAAATGAGAGTTTACCGCACTTCCGTAATAGCCAATTTGGTCTAAGGCTCTGCGGTTCAACCTGGCCCCTAATTTATCCAACCACGGATTGAGTTTTTCTGCATTTCGCCTGCAGTTCTCATCCATCACAGTTACTGTTAGATCTTTCTCCACATCAACAGAAATCAACTCAGATACTTTTATCTTTTCCAACTCTTCTATTAAATTTTTCTCATTCTCTGAATGGCGTAAATTAATCACAAAGCTTCGGTCAATGACCTTTGGGCTTAACCCTTTTACCGTATGATCCATGTTCATCGTACCAACAAACCTTACGTTACTTGGAATTTCAAATTCCGCGGGATATCGATGGCATAAATCAAAACAATTTTGCAATCTCCATTTTTCGGAATCGCTCTGTATTTGTTCCCATTTCTCTTCATTAAGAAACTCAAGTCCGTTTTCATCTACAGTGATATAAGGTTTAATCCTTTTATAAGCCAACTCTTGAAAATATTTGGAGTAAAGGGTAATCTTAGGGTTTTCCTCTTCCCTGGCGCTCAAAAACTCCGCGAAATAATACTCCACATGGGACAAGTTCATCTCATCTAAGCAAATCAAATACAAAGATTTTGGATTTTCCCTTGCTTCTACTAACGCATCTAAAAATTCAGTGGACACATATTGATAGTCGATCGGATTAAAGAAACCCAGTATATCTTGCTTATCCGTCCAGCTAGACTGAACTCTTATCGTGTATGTCTTTGCTCCCTTAATGATTTTAGAAAAGCCTCTTACTAGGCTGGACTTGCCTGTTCCACTTGGGCCATGCAAAATAATCAGCTGATTTGTCTTTAAAGCACCTACAAAGCATTCAATAACATCACGTTCATACTGAAGATTGCATTGAGTATGCAAAGCACCCCGTATTATGTCAATAATGTCTTCTTGCTTACTCCATTGAATAGTTTTTGAATTACTTAAATCGATATGATCCTTTCTCTCGAATATCGATAGAGGCGGTAAAAGACGGAAACGCTCAAACTGGGACAGCAACTCACTTTCATATTCCTTTAGTTGTTGTTCCTTATCGTTTAACTCTTGCTCTCTCTTTTTGTTCATCTCTTCTTTATTTCTCATTTCTTCTTCTTGCTTTTGAAGGATTTCCCACCGCTGTTGAATCTCATCTTGCTTATCTTGATATGCTCTTTCAAATTCATATAGTATAATATGAGATAATTTTTCTAATGATCCAAACTGCTCCGAGAGTTTCTCTACAATTCTATCTCCAAGAGATTCCATTAACCTTGTTTCAAAAGAGGCCCCTTTCACAGAGTCTCTCCTGATCGATATCATCTCCTTCATCCGTCTCTCTCTATTTCTTTCTCCTTGTAGCATCTCAATTTTTAGTGCCTTAGGAGTTGCGATAACAATATCTCCTTTTTCAAATGATTTTGTGTTATTCACCAATACAAAGGATGCATTCCATTCTTCATCTTCAAACGGTAAAGTAAAAGGAGACAATATATCAGGATTTAATACTTCTCCAAAAAACAGCTTTTTTTCATTTTGGATATTAATTACATCCGTTATTTTTAAAATCAATCTGTTATTCAATCCCTCTGGAGATTGGCAAAATTCCTTATAAAATTGATCGGCCTTTTCCTGCGTCCAGTTAATCGGTGCTCCTAATTCATTCAGAATAGTATTTAGCAGCTGTTGCAACTGTTTGGTTTGTTTCCCCGCCAAAACCGTCTTCTCCTTTCTCGCTTTTTTCAACGTTGTTTTTAATGATGCTTTATCCATCAACGCAAAAGGCTTTGCCACAATCCATATTAAGAGTTATACGCGTTTTCAAACCGTTCTATTTGATCTTGGACAGAATTTGAAAAATACAGGATTCCATACAAATATTTATAATTCACCATCTGACTGGACAGTAACAGCGCCAACATCTTAAATATATTGGAAATACAAAACATAAGAGCTCCTATATTTTTTCAGGCTCATTTACTGGCAAATCTCCAAAAAGACTGTCAAACCATTCATCACTTTTCGGATCTTCCTCTTTCTGGTTGATTAGCGCAGCTGTATCGCTTTCTTGGCGTTTCTCATTTTGCTGATCGTTCATCATCTGTTCATAAATATCGACTTTACGCCGTAAAATATCGAGCTCATTTTCATAGTGGTTTCTTTCCTGTTCAAACTCTTGTAGTGATTTCTCTAGTTGGGATTGCAGCTGTTGAATGGTTTCTTCTAACTGGGCAACGCGTTCCTCATATGTTTGTTGTATTTTTGCTTTTTCCAGTTTCCAACGGTTTTCTGACCATTCTTCTATTTCCTTTGTTAACTTACTCATTTGCCTACTTTTGTTTTCTACTTCCTGCTGCAATGCTTTGTTTTTCTTTGTCAGCTCTTCTACCTGTCCCCTCAGTTTTCCTACTTCCTGGCCGAGCTGTCCAGCCTCCTTTTGCTTTTGAATTACTTTTTGCTGCTCTACCTCAAGTTTTTTCGCAAGCTTTGCCGCTTCTTTCATCTGTTTTGCTAACTGATTTTCCTTGGAATTGAGCTGATCTGTCACCGCACTTAGCTGCTTATGCAATTGCTCTACTTCCTTTTGCTTTTCCTCATATTGCTCCTTAAAGCTTTCGTTTTTTGCCCGGTCCCGGACATTTGTCAGCAAACGAATAATATTTGTCAGCTCTTTATAGAGTGCATCCTCCTTCTCTTCCTTTTTTTCCTCTCGTTTTACATTAAAAGAAGGAGGGAGTTGGATTCCTGTCTCCTCTTCAAATTTTTCCCCATATAGCTGAAAGACTTCTAAAATGCGATGATGTAACTGCTCATGGAAGCGGAGCCAATTAATATATGTACTGTAGCCCATCTCTTCTTCTTGAACAAGCTCATAAAGATAATCGGTCTTCTCTTCTAAAGATAAGGAATGAAAGTCCGTAAATTGTTCCTCCAACATTTGCAATACCTTATAATTAAGGTTAGCAAAAAAGTTATACAATAGATAATTGCTGCTAATGTGCGGACTGACTTCACGGATTAGCTCTTGTTTGGTCACTTCTCTTTTTTTCAATTTCAATACGGTTAAATTCGTTTTAGCAAGCAATTGCTTTTCATCTTCAAACGCATCGCATAACTGTTCCAGATCGAGATTGACAAGCAGACATGCGTCTAAATACTGTTTATCAATCCCTTCTACTTCTATATACTTTAGTCTTCGTAACGATTTTTTTGTTTTACTTTTCGCCATATTTTCCTCCCCCTTTTTTTCAATCGTTATTTGACGAAAATATAAAGAAGGCAGGGAAACGTGGTGTTTCCCGTTTATTTAAGAGTAGTACGATTTTTTCTTAATCCTCGTTTGTACTAACCCCACCCAAACGTTTCGGCAATCTATTCAGCATTTGTTCAATCTCCCTTTTTACTGCGATATCCGTTTCTCGATTTTTTGCCTCATACACCACTGATAACGGCAACAATTTATTTTTCGTGCTGTTAGCAAATTTAATAATCAATCGATAAATCTCTAAACGCACAGGGGCACTGGGCTGCTGATCGAGCTTCGCTTGCAAATATTTGCCGACTTGCGACGGTAAACGGTTTGGTTTTTGCAGTGCAGCTAAAATAATAATCGCTCCGCGGTCTTCCATCTCCACCATTTTTTCCGCCATATATAGATGGTATTTTTCACTCAACAAACCAGCCATTCCGCTTAAAGCATGCTGCTCTTGCGCATCGCCATGGATAAGAAGATGGAGGAACTCATCCATCGCCTGTGGATCCCCAAGACTAATTAATGCATATAATGCCTCAGCGCGGATCGAAGCATCGTTTACATACGGACGAATTTGCGGAATCTGGTCTTTTGTTCCACAGGAAGCTAACGCCTTCAAGCAAGCACCTTTTATTTTTTTACTTTCATCCGATTGCAAATGGGCGAGAAGCAAGGCAGCAAAGTTTTGATCGCGAGTATGGGCAATTCCTTCGATAATCGCTGCTTTTTTCTCGGTAAACTTGCCCAATGCCTCGTTTAGTTTTTGGGCAACGATCGGCTTGCGAATGCCGCCTAGCAATTGGCACGCGCGTCGGATGCGATATGGGTCCGTTTCTTTCTCTATAATTTCCATCAAAATTGGAATCGCCTCGTGTTTAAAGGAGCGAATTCCCGTCGTATAAATAGGGCGGATTTGCCGTAAGTTACAAGCGATCAGTGCTTCGAACAAGTCGTGGATGACTGATGGTTTTAACAAAGAAAACTGCCTTGCAATCTGAATCGATTTTTCAATGGTTTCTGTACGGGCCGGATCAATGCGATCGATAAGCTGAATCAAGGGCTGAATCACGGAAGAATCCCGCATTTCCAGCAGCGCTTCAAAACAGTACGGAAACAGTTCGGCATCCTCTGCATGCTTCAAAATCAGCGGGATCACCTCACGCTCCTGAATAAGTCCGGCCGTGCGAATGGCTAATTCCAAATGCTGACGGTTCGTCGCATGTTCTAGCACTCCCTTAATCATAATTCTTCCTTTTAAATTTAATAACGTTAAGCGGCTAAGTAGTTCCGCCAACAATGCTCTTTTTTCCGGCTTTCGATAAAACATGCGGACTTCGCGAAAAATCAAACCAACCGCATCTACCCCAGCCTGCTCGATCTGTTTCATCGCCAGCTGGATTGCTTGTTCGTTATCACTTTTGGCGATCACCTCTATCTCTTTTAACAGTGGCTGCAACTTCGCAGGAAGAGAAGAAAAACTCAAATCGATATGCATAACTCCTCCACGGTTGCTCGTCACCCTCTTTTTTGTTTCTTCCCCAACTACCTCCGGCCCGCCAATATCCGCAAACAAATCCACATCTTGATCCTCATTCAGCTGTTGGGCCTGCTTCATCAATACTTCCTCAATCTGTTTTTCATCATACTTCGGCTTTCTTAATGCCGACATATCCTCTGCCAAACGCTCTAATTCCTGTGCTCTTTTCCGATTCTTCTCTTGCATCACTTCAAAAAGATTAAACATATAAACCCCTTCCCCCATTCTTTCACTATTTCAAATTATCTTGTATATCGCGAATTTGTCGTTTCTTATTGTCGTCGTATTCAGGAATACCAAAGTTGACATGAATTTTTTGCGTTTCATCTTCCGTCAGCCATGCGCTGACACTGACATTTCGGTCTCGGTCCACTTCTAGATGAATAGTAAGTGGCGAGCCTACTTTCACTGGTTTGGAGAATTTTAATGCCGCATTTTGCAAAAATTTCCGTTCCATCGCTTTTGGATCGTCTGCGGTAAACAGTTCCAGCTCCATTTCTGTGACGTAGTCGCTATATTCAGCACCGGTGACATAAAAACGGTTCGTAAATGTTTTTTGAAACGGCACTTCCGTATATTTCTCTATTAACGTAACCGGCTCCCCTTCAACGACGTCAATATAGATGTTTTGCGGCATCGTTGTTTCTGTTTTGCCTACTTCATCGACATGGGCAAGGCGAATGTTGCTGCGATTGTAATGGTAAATCGCTGCCCCTCTCGATACGGCATACATCGAATTGACTGGCATTAACGGAACGATACGGCCTCCAAATAATTGATAAATGCGCTCTTGCACTGTCGGATAATACGTCATTCCTCCTACTAAAAACACATAGTCTATATCAGAAAGTGTTAACGGAACGCGCGCATCCTTAATCGCATTACGAATCGGATATTCGATGCATTTCTTTTCCTCGCGTGCATATTGGGCATCCAACAATGGACGAATGGCTTCATCGATTTCCGCTTTGGTAATGTGCAAACTAACCCGAAGTTCTTCAGGCACATTGGCCATTAGTTGCGTAAAATGATAAGAATCTAGCTCTCTTTTCTGTTCGTCAGAAAGTTCCACATAACTTTTTCCGTTCATATTCATTTGCAGCGTCATATTAATTTTGTTCGCAATTTGAACTTTTGCTTCTTCTGCCATGGCAAGCAACGACTCTCTAATTTGCAAGCGCACGTGTTGCGGCAATGCTTGAAACTGCTGTTTTGTGAGATGTTTTTCTTCCATCACCTTATGTAGCCACTTATCCATCAGCTTTTTCATAATTAGTTCATCAAAATCGGCCCCACCAAGTTCGGTATATTGGGAGATAGAAAGCTCGGTAATATCAAAGCCGCCATTTTCATTACGGCTCACCCGGTGAATCGTGACATCACATGTTCCGCCCCCAAGGTCGAACACTAAAATATTTTTAGGGCCACTATTTAAATCAAAAGCACTATGTTTTTCAGATGTTTGCTTTTCCTGGTTGAGAAAATCAATTAATGCTGCTGTCGGCTCGGGAATCATAATGATTTTATCCCGGTCAAATCCTGCTAATACCGCTGCCTCCCTTGTCGCCCCCTGTTGCTGGAAGTTAAAGTTAGCCGGAATGGTGATGACAGCCCCATCAATTTTCTGATTTAAAAACCGCTTTTCCACCGCATTTTTGGCCGCTTTTAAGTAAAATGACGATACCTCTGACGGAGTGAAATACTGCCCATTTGCCATCTTCCAACGATATTTTTTGTCTTCTCCGATGTAACGTTTTGCCTTGCTTGCGGTAAATTGCGGCTCCATCCACGCCATTTTTTTCGCATAGCGGCCTACATAAGGAACGGAATTTTCATCGATGTAAAGCACGCTTGGAAGCAGTTCCTCCTCAATAAAATTCCCATACTCATCCACTTGGCTGATACCCAATGTTTCCGCATGCAGTTTGCCAGTTGGGCTCAAGTAAGCAATCGATACCGTTGTATTCGTCGTTCCTAGGTCAATGCCGACATAATATTCTAACTTTCTCATGATTTACTCTCTCCCCGTATTATTCTTTATTCCGCGACTTCTTCTACCAATGGCTGCACAATGACTTGGCCATAAATCATCCAACCATAGCGGGTAATTTTTACACGCACTTCATTTGTCGAACTAGCGATTGGATGGAGCATCATAAACCGCTCCCGTAACTCTTGCCTTGTGATCGTCAATTCCTGCCCAATTTCATATCCGTAAGCCGTCGGTTCTAAGCCAAACAGGCTGAACGCATTAAACAAATTCACTAAACGTCCCCTTGTAATCTCAGAATCTACTGCGGTCGCCCCTTGACTTTCCTCATATAATTCGGAAAGCAAATAATGATGCTGATTCCCGCCAACAGCCTGTACAAACTGTTTGAACCGCTTCCATTCGATCTCTGCTTGCTGTTGTTTGATCTGCTCGATTTCCATATAAAGACGTTCATTTTCTTCTCTTAGTTGTGCAATCACCTCCTCATTGTCTGCGCCTACCGCATTTGCTAGTCTACTAGCATCCGCAAGCCGCTGTTCTAATGCCCGCAAACTCTCTTTGATCCGCGCGGAAAACTCGTCCACTTCCCTTGTTAGCTGCTGTATCGTTTCCTGATCAGTCAATGAAGAGGAAATAGCTACTTCCGTCTCACTCGCTATCCTCTCCTCTATCTCTTCTGCCTCCACTGTTTCCACTGGCTGTAATTCTTCCTGTTCCCCTGCTTTTGCCGCTTCGAGTCGCTCGATCTCCACCAAAGAAGCTTCTTCCACAAGCAGATGTTTGGCTTTCCCGCTTACGTTGCGGAGGAAATTAGCAATAACCTCCTTATCCTCTTTTTCTTTTAAAATTGGAATGATAATGCTGAGCATTCCTTTATGGAAAACTAGTTCATCCGGCGAAAAAGCTTGGCCATACTGATGCATCATTTTGTAGTCTGCTGAATCATCCTTTCTCGTCATCAATAAAGACCGCAGCGCCCTCATCACTTCTTTTCTGACATGAACCTCTTTGAACAACGAAGGGAGAACCGTTTCCGCCAACGAAAATATATCTCTCTGTCGATCGACAAATTGGATTGCAGTTCGAACAAACAATTGCACAAATAACTGTGGATTCCCTTGCGTATAAATCTCATAAGAAGGAAAATTGCCGCTGCACAATGCATGAAACGCCCTTCTCATCATGTCATGTCGAATTGGCAGATGGTCCAACATCGCCCGAACCACAAACTTGTCAATAGCTGGCTGAAACTGCTCATTCCACTCTTTCACCACTAGATCGGCTACATCGCTGTTTTGCTCGTTCGGATGCTCAAAAATGACCTTTTCTACAACCGCTTGCAATTTCCATAAAAATCGACTTCGCTTTGCGAACGTATCCAGCTCATATTGTTGCAGCTGTCGCTCAAGCTCCTCCCGATTAATCCCCTCTTTGTCAACAAACTCCCAAAAATCTCCAGAAAGCCCTTGATACTTCACAAATTGTTCTAACCATTGTGTCGCCATTCCACTACTTCCCCTTTCGAAAATGTATAAATAGTACCGTTTTTCGCGGCTACCACTGGGACAGTCAAATTGTTCCTCAATAAAGAAAAAACAGTGGGATATACAACGCCGTTCGAACGGGGCGCCCTATATTGTTGTTCATGCTCCCCGTGAACTAAAAAAATAACACTTGGATTTAAAGCAATCGCTGTTTTAATAATTTCCTCCCGACTAGCATGGGCGCTTAATCGAATGGAACAAATCTCCGCCCTTACAGGATAAAAGCGCTCGTTCAGTTTCACCGTATCCGTTTGCCCTTGTAACAAAGAATGTCCTGGACTCTCTTCATCTAAATATCCAGAAAAAGCAATCGCATTTTTCGTATCCGCCACTATCTTTTCTGCATAGCGGGAAGAAGCGCTTCCATCTATTAACATTCCCGAGCTAGCTATGATGCAATTTTTCCCTTGATTTAACATTCGTTGTGCAAACTCATCAAATTTGCCGTTTCGATAAAAACTCCTTGCCTCTCGAATTCCTTTATCAAATAGAGAGGAATAACCATTATGAGACAAATAGGAGTCATACACTTGAGAAACTTCAGCCACTAAACCGTCCACATAAACAAAAAACGGCAAAAAACGATGATGGCGAAAATATTCATGTAAAATCAGCATAATTTCTTGAGCGCGCCCAAGCGCAAAGGCAGGAATGAGTATATTCCCACCACGGTCCATTACTTTCTTTATCTGCTTCACCAACAGCTTTTCCTGCTCTTTCCGGCTCATGCAGGCATTCGTCGGCAGGGAGCCATATGTATTTTCCGTAATCAAAATATCCACGTGCAAATCAGGGGGCAGGACCATCCCTTTTACGGTTTTTTGATCCGTAATAGAAAAATCACCTGTATAAAAAATAGAAACGCCTTTTATTTCCAAACATACCGCAACAGCCCCTAAAATATGACCTGCACGATAAAAAGTCACCTTCCATTCGTCATCTTTAGAAGGAATCGTAAACGTATTGCAGGCACATTCAATATGTTCCAATGCCGCCTGTAAATCCGCTTCGGAAAAGCCAATCTCTTCCTCGCTGTGCTGCTTTAGCAAATCCGCCAACATGACACCCATTAATTGCTTCGTTTCTTCCGTAGCGTAAATTGGAATGTTCGGGCACTTTCGGTACAAATATGGAGCTGCCGCACTATGATCCATATGGGCATGGGTAATGATCAGCGCGTCAATATCTTCCCATTTTACATTTAATCGATCTAGGGGGGTATAGTCAGGAAGGACATTCCCTTCACCTAAATGAAATCCGGCGTCTAACAAAATATGATGATCTTCCACCGACACAAGTATAGATGAGCCGCCGATCTTCTCTCCCCCACCTAGCACAGTCACCCTCACCTGATCCAGTAATGGCTTTCTCATGACCACCTTTGCCTTCTCTAATCGATGAAAAATACGGACAGCTTCCTCCAAATCGGCATAGTGAGTAAAATGATGGCGCAATAAATCGTAACTTCCAATCCCGCTAATCATCACAGCCAGTTTCATCGCGAGCCAATGGCCATGGAATTGCTTCACCTTCTCGGCTTCCTGAAGGGAAATAGCTTCACCGACGATGAGCTTGCCATAAATGATATAAAGAAACTGTTTCTCTGCTAAAAATGGATGAACAAAGGTTTGCTGACAAAACTGTCGCAACTCCTCTTTTGTAATCTTCCGCTGATACATTTTTTGCGCGGTCAAAAAAAAGCTCCAATTTTCTTCACAAAGATGTAAGGCCAAATCCCGCAATGCATCATTCTCCCACCATTCCTCCAACAAATCCAGCTTTACGGAACAGACAAACAATTCATTCGCCTTTTCTGACACATCAAGCTGCAAGAACAACAGCTTACGCAAATGAAAACGGGCCTGCGGGAAATTTTCCGCCTCCATCTCCAAAACAACAAGGAACAGAACGACATCCATATAGATATCTTGGTATTCCGCGCTTTCGGTAAAAAGCTGTTCTGTTATCTCATAAAGCTGCGTTGTTTCCATGTAAACATGTTCGCCCTGTTTCCATAAATGTTGCAGTATAGGCAAACAAACTCTTGGCTGCCTGCAAACCCCAAACTGATCGTATATATACCAAAGTTCTTCCGTACCCCCATCCACTTGTTCCCATGCTTCGATGAACGGTGGGACGAACTTTTCCAACTCCCCTCCTTTTTCTAATGCTTCTTTTGCCAACTGCAATACCTTTTGGAAATTCCCTATTCTATGAAAATATTGCATTAAAGCATATAGCATATCTAACGTGATATGTTCCTCTTTTGCCAGTTCTTCGTAATAAAAAGCCGCTTCCGCAAACCGATGGCGATTCTCTAAAAAAACCGCCTTATGAAAAAGTTCCTTGCTTCTACTCATACTTTTGTCACCTAATTTTCTATTTTTTTCATCTGAACAAGTACATTTTAATTAATACAATCAGATGATTTTGTCGAAATTAGTCATATTAGCGAACTTTTTGATATATATTTTTTATTTAAACAGCCTATATAGAGTGAACACATCGACCGAAAAAATCGATCCGCTAAAAGAAGCTTCTCACTGTTTCGCGGTGAGAAGCTTTCTAACAAATCACTATTCGATCCGCTTTTTCATTTCACCTGGTACTGGCAACGCAACTGACATGAACAACGCACTCGCCACCAAATGAATGATTCTAAACGACCACAATTCAACGAGCCATGCGCCCTTTTACCCGATTACCTCATCAAATGGGGAGAAAAGTAAAGCATCTTGGCCCGTCTCTTCATCTTTATACCAATATAACAGCACCCGCCGCGTAACAAATTGGAGCATCCTGCTTACTACATTCCATACAGCTTCTACCGCCTTTAATGCAAATCCTAATAGCTTAAATCTCCACAGCAAAAATATCGCGATCGCTATGATCACTAAAATTAGCAGACAGCCTACGCATCCTCCTACATCCGAATCACCTAATGCCCCGAACAGCAATATCAATACAAGTAATACGATTGCTCCGACGATATAAATCACCGAATATCATCCCTTATTATTTTGATAATGTCGCCTAGTATTCCCGTCTCTACCATTTGCCGATTTCCGCATATACCACATCGATAATATGATCCGTTTCTTTCATGAATCCACGAAATCCTCTTCCACAAAATCAAACTTCCATTTATACAGAGATACGAACGCTCCATTCGTATTTCTAGTCGGTCCTTGTTTATTTCTTTTCTCCGATGCATGACGACAAATTTGTGTTATTTCGCTTCTCAAGTGAGTTAATTCTTCCTTTGTTAAAGGATTTATCTGATCGATGGCTAATTTTAGAAACAATTGTTCATAGTTAAACTCCCAGTAGAAATGGACTAGTTTTTGAAACAGTTCTTTTCTCAGCCATCCATGTTCCAAGTTCATGAGCGGGTTATTGCTGGCGCTGTAAACCTCCCACTCATTCGCCCGCTTGGAATGGTGTTTTAAGTCGTCGTATAAATAATGAAAGAGTGAGAACCATAGGCGATATCCGCGTTTTCGCCAGTAGTTTTCATCCTTTAGATTTGTTGCTGATTTTAATGTTTCCACCACTGTTTGTTTTCGAATCTCTTCTTGCTTAAGCGAATCCATCCAATCTGTAGATATGTAATGATCTACCAGCAATCCTTGGAAAGCTTCTATAATATCTGGCAGTTTGAGCACATAAAAATGTCGGTGATTCGGAATCATACATACTTGTGCGGAACCGAAGATAAATAGTAAAAACAGAGCATCGTCTTCTTTACATTGGTGGTGATGTAAAAAATCGCTATATGTTCCCTCTAACTGCTCTAATTCTGGAATCGAGTCCACTTTCATCTCCATCACGATATACTTGCGATTCCCATCAGCCAGCTGTATCTCTACTACTAAGTCGATTTTTCTTCTCCGGCCAAAAGCATATTCGAGATGACATACGATACGCTCGATTTCATCGACCGCAAACGGCATCGGTTTGTTACATTTTGCGTATATCCGTTCCAATACTTTTCCTTTTTCTTGCATCGCCACTGTAGAATGATCCGAATCCAATATCCACTTAATAACCCCGGTATGCACCCGTTCAAATTGGTAGCCAATGACCTCGACGAAATTGAGATCTGACTTTTTCCCTAATTCAATACCATTGTTTCTCCCCCCAATGAAAAAACACAGCTATTCCGCATGAAAACATGATCCATTTCTATAAAATGCCTTTAATGCTATTCCCCAGTCGCCAATTGTTCCTGCGCCTTAGCCGTTAGCATCAAATAAGAAACGTTTTTCCCATCTTCCAACCGCTTCACCTTCTCCGTCCATGGAAGAAGGTAAAGCAATCCCAGTTTAAACGCGATTCTGGGTCGACCATTTTTTGGCGCATGCCATCTTCATAAGCGATTAACTTACGGATTGCATTCATCATGGCCGTTTTACTGAGAAACACTTCTTTGTCCTTCGATGTCAGACGTACAAAAATTCCCTCATCAGAAAACGACACGACTTGAAACGTTTCTTTTCCTTTAAATGTAGATACGATTTTCCCTTCGTAAAGCTCCTCCAACAGCGCTACCCACATTTGTTCCGGGAATCGCTGCTAATTCATTTTTCTATCCTCCATATTTTGCTATATTGACACCAATCCTTTTATTTCGACGCCTATCCACTCCACTCCTTTTCCTTCCATAACATTTTTATGAAAATATACCTACGATATATGTACTACTCCCTAACTCTCTTGCCACCAACCGTTAAGCAAAAACCACACCGTCGCCACTACGCACAGCACTATCAATCAAATATATACAGAATATTCAGTTATTTATACACATAAATAAATCAGCCACCCTCCGCAACAAGGGTGGCCGGTCTTTCTTAACCTTTCCGCTGATGCCATTTCCACGCGCTTTCGATGATTTGTTCCAACGAATATCCCGCTTTCCAGCCGAGTTCCTTATAAATCTTCTCCAAGGAGGCAACAAGGCGCGCTGGGGAGTCCGGGCAGCGGTCGGTTTATTCAATGAAGGCTTTGTGGCCGGTTACTTTTTCATCTATTTCAATGACTTCATTGACAGAATAGCCTTCGACAAATGACAGGCACTCATAGCTCTTGCGGTCGATCCTAAGACACTTAGAAAAAAGACGAGAAAAGTAAAGGAATCAGAGCTGTTTAGTCCCGATTCCTCCTGCTTAACCGATTTTATACTGTCTACTTTTCAGATCACATGCACAGGCACTGATCCCATGACACCCGCCATCCTGTCCTAAATAAAGAATAAACGAGCCGTTCCTAATTGAAAGAAAGGCTCGCTTTACAGGCCAACACACATTAAACAACGCGAAATTCATTTAAAACTAGTGAATTTGTTGATTGATCATATGAAAGTTGATATTTATCGGTATATATTTCCTTATAAGATCAATGTCCCTCTTCTTGTAGTCCATAATAACGATGCCAGTAATGACATCGTCTTCTTCAGAAAATCTAATAAACAGGCCAGGAGCTGCTTCATTATCGTACGATACTTTTGGTTCGCCCAAATAAATATAAAGGACATCGTGATCATAGTCATAGGAGTATTTAACGTTTTCCTGTAGATTTTGGACGAACATAAATCGCACCTCCTGTTTCCTGATTTAACCTACTTTCAGTCCTATATCCGTGAACATTACGAGGTGGCCATGTCCCGGGAAGGAATTCAGAAACTCTTGCATCGAATGAGACTGTCTTGGATCCGCCCCACCTATACCTTAGCCAAAGGTGACGCCGAACAACAGCAGGCGTTTGAAAAACAAATGGAGCTGATAAAAAACTAATCACTCCCGATATGATTCTTTTGTATGTCGATGAAACGCACATCCGGTCGTATCAAATCCTGCGAACTACTTGGTCGGAAGTGGGTCAACAAAAGCAAGCGCCCACCTATGGCCACCATGCCCACATTTCGCTTTTTGGAGCCGTGAATGTGCTCAATTGGATTTCTTGAGAATCCTCAAAAGCCATTATCCTGACAAATTGATTGTACTCGTGCTCGACAATGCCCGCATCCACCATGCCAAAATGGTCAAAGAGTTCTTGCGTCAAGAGGGGGAATCGTTTCACTTGATCTTTCTACCCCCGTATTCCCCGCAACTCAATCCGATCGAACGCTTGTGGAAATGGCTCAAAGAGACAGTCATGCGAATGTGTTTCATAAAGATCAAATAGATATTGATCGAGCCATTACCCGGTTTATGGAATATATTGATCAACAACCGGAAGAGGTGCTTCGACGCTTGGGGTGTGCTGTGTGATGCAAAGGTTAACTTTTCAAGGTGCATTTATATAGTTGCGCTGACCGAGTGTGTGCCGCACTCGTTCTTTTTCATTGTACGTTTTTCTTATCATTATTTAATTTCTATCATCTCGGTCATCCGCGTGGTGTGACAGGAACTGGGCCTTTTCCTTATTCAACAAATAAAGGCGTTCACGCAGTTGCTTATAAAGAAGTGGGCCCTCTATTTGTGTTTTTTTCGGAACCCCTTTTAACGAAAACGGAACACTCATATACTTTTCTGGATACAAGCTAAGTTCGCGTCTAAATGCATCTCTTGGCTCCGAACCGACTAATATGACAAGTTGAGGGTTTAATAAATGTATTTCTTCTATTAACAGTTCCTTGCACTTTTTCATATCCCGAGTCCCTCTATGATTAGCTATCCTGGCAAAGTCAGTCACATATGATCTTTCTGCAATATCCCTCGTTATACCTAAATTTCGAACAAGCGAATCATAATTTTGGGTGTTGGGCCAATAGCGATCAAAAAACGATTGATAAGGTTGTATATCTTCAAAAATCCAAAAACAAGAAAGGACGGTCATACTAAGCTTCTCTTCTTTCTGCAAGGAACCCTTAAATACAAAGAAATACTCTGCCTTACCTTGCTCAATGACCTCGCGCCCAATAAACGGCAAATCCACACTTCGGGCAATATCGTCCCTCTTAAAAGGCCAATAATTCCGAGATGGATCCATTGCTTTTTTATAATGCTGGAAATACGTTTCATAAAAATCCACTAAATATTTTAACTCAGGGACTTGTTTCAAATCCGACACTATATTAAAAGGCAACGTTCCTATTAATTGTGGCTCACTATAAATTCCAAAACTCGAATGTATTTCAGCCAATCGATGAGCTAGCATCATACATCCCCCATCATTCACAAAAATTTCGAACAAAGAAACAGCGACAGAAACAATCGAAAGCTTATAAGTCCTATCTCAAACTAATCAGCCGAGGAAGCAGGCTGTAACAAATTCCACTCGCACTAAACCCGAACATTTGCCAATTGAATCGCTAACACCTCCAACTCATCGGCACATACAATCTTTTCCTTAAAACGGCTTGGCAGTTGGCGATATCCGACTTCCAATCCTTTCAATCCCCCCGCAATGGCCGCAATCGTATCGCTATCCTCTCCCATATTCGCCGCCGAAATGACGACGTCTTCAAACGATTCACAGCGCAACAGCCAGTGAAGAACCCAGCTCATCGTATGCACCACATAGCCATCAGGCGGGCAGGAAGGTTCAACCGTTAAAAGCGGTTCGTATCGCGTATGAACAACTTCTTGCCTAATTGCCGCCGGTAGCTTTTCCCCATGCAACAGCCGAGAAGCAATGCGATTATAAATAAGGCACGCTTCCGCCGCTTGATCATCATGATGTGTCATATTCGAATGAAGGACCGTGACTTCCTCTATCTTTTCCTGATCCGCATACGCCAGCGCAATTGGCAGACAGCGCATTAACGACCCGTTCCCCGCGCATTTGCCATCGAGCTTCTGGCAAGCCCGATAAGCAGCATCAAACCAATCGCCAGCATACAACGAAAACACGGTGCGGATGATGTTGCCGACATCCGGGGGGATTGGTCTTATACCACTTCAAAAACTCCTCGCCAATCGCGGCAATCGGGTTTTCCTTATTCCGAATGATTCCTTTTGCCACCGCAATCGTCATCGCCGTATCGTCCGTCACTTCCCCAGGCAGTAAATCAAGCCAACCGCCGCCGATGATGTCCGTCACTTTTCCGTACGTGCCGCGAATTTCCTCGGCACTCATAAACTCCGTCGTCGCCCCGAGCGCATCACCGATCGCGACGCCGAACAGCCCTCCTTTGATTCGGTCAAGCATTCCTTTACCCCCTTAGTTTTCCATATTCGCCAAACGCACAATCACGCCTTTCCAACGTTCCTCCTCCTTACATGGATAACTCTACTATCGACAATGGTGTTTTTAGTAAATTCCATCCGCTATACTAGCCTATTTTATCTTTAATAATCATTAAAACCTCGATCGTTGTTATGCACAGGATCCGGTACATTTAAATCTCCTTGAAGTTTTCTTAACTTGGCAGTGTGTTGAGCGATCGCACTAGCACTACGATTAACAATTTTGCTCAATCGTTCATGTTTCTTGATAAGATCTGCAATTTCCCTGTCTTTTTTTTGTGGAAAAAGATCCAAATAGCGGTAAATACAAAGATTCTCTTCCCTTGTCCACGGTGACCGTCCTTGCGATGCATGACCATTCGATCCCATTTCCGTATCACCTTCCGATCTGTCATTGCCGTCATTTGACGCACGGCCAAGTATGGGATACAAGTAACGCTCCGTAACTTGCTGGTAATAATTTAACATCGATTCCCCATCTTGAAACCCATATCCTGCCTGAGGAAACGGGAGAAGAAGAATATGTAAATCTTTATACCTTAGGTGGACAGTCGCGTGATACGATGATAAATTTTTGGAGGCATCGGCCTTTATATCTAACGAAGAGAAGTCACGTTCTTCAAGTTGGAACATTTCCTTCAACACTGTTTTCTTCACTCCGTTAGCTCCTCCTAGACATAAAATTACCTTAGCTTTTGAAGAGACAAACGCGTTTTTTAACAATACCATCCTTCTCTTCACATCTTCGGTAAAATTGCTGAAGTCCGTTTTTATTTCTTCCTTTATATCCGGGTTGTTAAATGCTTTTAGATATGGATTTCCTATAGAATGATCCGGCCAAATTTCACTATATTCCGTCGGCCATACCCGTTCTGACGGCCGAGGGAGAGGACGCCAATCACTTAAGCACGTTTGAAATCCCTCTCTTTTTGTAAACAATTCATTTAAAATATAAAGTTGAATCGTTTCTTTAAGCTTAGGACATTTATTATATGTTTGAAACAAATTACTAACACTATCCCTTCCCCACTCTAAAGCAAGGCAAATTCGGGCCACCATAGATAAAAAGGTGCCTTTTGTGTAAAACTTATCTTCGACTTCCTCCCCATATTGCTCCCGCAAGTAACGAGCGATTTTGTCCTCCTTACCCGATTCCCAAAACCCTCCGCTCGGATTATCTTTGTTAACACAATCCTCATACTTACCCGCTTCGTTTTTTCCATAATAGCGAATGCGCGCCTCTACATTCTCCTCGATTCCATAACCGCCTGTCCCTTCCTCGTTACCAAACACGATAATGTCCGCCTCAGGAAAATTTCCATACCCAATAAACGATAATAACTGCTGATATTTTTCACGTGTCAACTTCCATTCCATCGTGATCCCTCTTTTGTATCAAGTTTGAAAAAGAAGAAAAATTACCCTTTATGATTTCGATAGCAGTTCTCTATATTCCTTTTAGACAGATGATTTTGGTCAATATCTTCCCGTGACTGTACACTGTTCCTATTTAACTGTTCAAATATATACTGAATATTTCGATTACTTAAATTAAAAAACAACCAGCCGCCCCACGACGAGGGCGGCCTGTCTTCCTTATCCTTTCCGCTGATGCCATTTCCATGCGCTTGCGATAATGTCTTCCAATGAATACTCCGCTTTCCAGCCCAACTCTTCGTAAATTTTTTGCGATGACGCGACAAGTCGCGCCGGATCGCCCGGGCGGCGGTCGGTGTATTCAATGACGGCTTTACGTCCCGTTACTTTTTCGCACGTTTCAATCACTTCTTTGACGGAATAACCTAAGCCGTTGCCAAGGTTGTAAATAGCGGTTTTCTTTTTGTCTGACAATAAGGCTTCGAGCGCTAAAATATGCGCTTTCGCTAAGTCGGTAACATGGATATAGTCGCGAATACATGTCCCATCCGGTGTGCCATAGTCCGTACCAAAGACAGAAATTTTGTCGCGCTGGCCTAACAAGTGCTGTAAGACAATCGGAATTAAATGCGTTTCCGGGTTATGGTCTTCGCCAATCTCTGCTGACTCATGCGCCCCAGCTGCATTAAAGTAGCGAAGGACGACATAGTTGAGCCCATACGCCGAAGCAAAGTCTGCTAAAATGTGCTCAATCATTAACTTCGAACGGCCATATGGGTTAATCGGATTGGTTGGGCAATCTTCCGTAATCAATTCGACATTTGGAATGCCATACGTTGCCGCGGTTGAGGAGAAAATAAAGTTTTTCACATTATATTTCAGCATCGTTTCTAATAAGGTTAACGTCGCCGCCACATTGTTTTGATAATATTTGAGCGGATGAACGACCGATTCGCCGACTAAGCTGTTCGCCGCAAAATGCATCACAGCTTTAATCGGGTATTTTTCAAAAATCGGTTCCAAATCGGCCCGGTTCCCTAAATCTCCTTGAATAAACACCGCACGGTCATCGACTAAATAGCGATGACCCGTCGATAAGTTATCAAGCACGATGACTTGCTCTTTTTCAACTAACTCTTTCACTAAATGACTGCCGATATAACCGGCGCCGCCGACAACGAGAATCATAGACAATCCCCCAGATTATAAGTTAACGATTTGATGAACAGTACTCATGACGGTATGTTCTAATTCACTAAGTAATTTTTCTCTTTCTTCTAACGAAGTTCCTTTGACTCCAAAATAAAACTTCGCTTTCGGCTCTGTACCTGACGGGCGTAAACAGAACCACGAACCATTGGCGAGATGGTACTTCAAGACGTTCGAACGCGGCAAGTCAATCGTTTGTTCTTCCCCTGTCGCGACAATGGTACGCCTGCTTGTTAAATAGTCTTCAATCGCGACAACCTCCACCCCAGCGATTTCTTTCGGCGGTTCTTTGCGGAAGGTTGCTAGAATGTTTGCGATTTGCTTGGCACCATCTTTTCCTTTTAACGTCAACGAGCGTAATGATTCTTTGTAGTAACCGTATTTTTCAAAAATCTCTAATAACCCTTCATATAATGTTTTTCCTTTTGACTTATAATACGCCGCGACCTCTGCCGCAAAAATAGCGGATTGCACCGCGTCTTTGTCGCGGACAAAGTCGCCGATTAAATAGCCATAGCTTTCTTCATAACCAAATTGGAACGTGTATTGTTTTGTTTGTTCAAATTCGTTAATCTTCTCACCGATAAATTTAAAGCCCGTTAACGTATCGATCGTCGGCAATCCATAATGTTCGGCAATCGCGCGGCCGATGTCAGATGTTACAATTGTTTTCACAACGACGCCATTTTCCGGCAAGATGCCTTTTGCTTTCTTTTGCGATAATAAATATTCCACCATTAACGCGCCCATTTGGTTGCCCGTTAAGACAACATATTGTCCGTCAAGGTTTTTCACCGCGACGCCAAGGCGGTCGGCGTCCGGGTCTGTCGCCATTAAAATATCCGCTCCTATTTCTTCTCCGTATTTGATCGCCAATGCAAACGCCGCATGTTCTTCCGGGTTTGGCGAAGCAACGGTTGAAAAGTTCGGGTCAGGCAGCTCTTGTTCCTTAACGACGGTAACGTTTTCAAAACCAAATGCTTTTAACCCGGCGCGGACGAGCTTATTGGCTGTACCGTGCAACGGAGAAAAGACAATTTTTAAATCTTTCGCCACTTTCGCAACGAGTTCCGGATTTAATTGAATCGTTTTTAATTGCTGAATGTAAGCTTCATCGATTTCTTCACCGATATAGGTAAGCAAGCCGTTTTCAAGAAGTTCTTTCTCCTCGGCCACTTCCACCGTCAATTCATTTTCGACCGCATTGACGTATTGAATAATCGTATCTGCCGCAGCCGGCGGGATTTGTCCGCCATCTTCTCCATACACTTTAAACCCGTTATACTCCGGCGGATTATGGCTGGCGGTAATAACTACGCCCGCAAAAGCGCCGAGATAACGAACAGCAAATGACAGCTCTGGCGTTGGCCGAAGCTCTTTAAATAAGTAAGCTTTAATCCCATGCTTCCCAACCGTCTTTGCCACTTCTAACGCAAACTCCGGCGACTTATGGCGGGAATCATAGGCAATGACAACACCGCGTGCTTTCGCTTCTTCGCCTCGTTCAACAATATAACGCGCCAATCCCTCCGATGCTTTTCGGATCGTGTAAATGTTCATTCGGTTTGTACCAGGGCCAATCTCCCCGCGCATCCCGCCTGTGCCGAACTCTAAGTTTTTATAAAAGCTATCTTCAAGTGCTTTCTCATTATTTTGCATAGCAAGCAATTGTTGTTTTAACTCTGCATCTAACGCTGGATAGGAAAGCCATTTTTCTACTGTTGCTTTATATGTCATCTTTCTGTCCCCCCTTGTTGTTTACGGATGTGACACAATCATTTGCACGTTTCCGTTAATTCGAAACGTTCCAAGTTGATAAGGAAGAATAAAATGGTCTCCTTTCCGAATCTCCCATTCTCCTTCTTCCGTTCCAATCGTTCCTTCACCGTCAATGACACTGACAAGCATAAATGGTTTATCTTGTTCTAACTCTAGTTGATGATGAACATCCCATTTATAAACGGTAAAATACTCACTTTCAACAAATGTCGTAATTGTCGCGCCTGCCGTTTTTACAACCGCTGGCTCTACTTTTTCTTGCACATGCGGCACGGTCGTGACATCAATTGCTTTCTCTAAATGCAATTCACGTAAATTACCGTCTTTGTCGCGACGGTCGTAGTCATAGACGCGATATGTCGTGTCAGAGCTTTGCTGTGTCTCGAGAATCAACAAACCGGAACATAACGCATGAATCGTGCCGCTTGGGACATAAAAAAAGTCGCCTGGTTTCACTTTGACGCGACGCAATAACTTGTCCCATTGGCCCTTTTCAATCATTTCGACAAGCTCTTCTTTTGTACTTGCATTATGTCCAAAAATAATTTCCGCATCTTCTTCACAATCAATGACATACCAACATTCCGTCTTGCCTAATTCCCCATTTTCATATATACGGGCATATTCATCATGTGGATGAACTTGAACCGATAAATCTTCATTTGCATCTAAAATTTTTGTTAATAACGGAAAACGGTCACTGTCATAATGACCGAACAGTTCACGGTGTTCATCCCATAACTCTCCTAGCGTCATCCCCTCAAACTCTCCAAAGCGAACAACACTTTGCCCGTTTGGATGCGCGGAAATCGCCCAACACTCCCCCGTTCGCTCAGAAGGAATGTCATATCCGTACAAATCCCGCAATTTCGTTCCGCCCCAAATGCGTTCTTGAAAAATAGGACGTAAGAAAATCGGTTGTTTCATCATTGTAAAACCCTTTCATTTTTATTTCTTAACACGTGCAAAATTTCTTTTGAAATGATATCTGCTTGATTGACAAGAAAATCACCATCATGTTTATGTTGACTCTGCAACTCATTGATGAATTCTTCGTTAATGACAAGCTGACGTAATTCATCCCATGTAATTGTCTTGCATAAATGATTTGCCTTTAAAAATGAAATCGTATTTTGATCTTCTTTCATTGTCTGGCGATCTAAAATCAATAATGGTTTACGATTACATACTGCTTCGCTGACGATTCCCCAACCTGGCTTTGAAATAACGAAATCCGCTGCGGCAATATAATGTTGCGATTCGATGTAGTCTTTTGGAATGGAAAAAACGTTTGGCCTTTGCACTTGAACGTTGGATGAAACGATAAACGTACAATTAGGACTATCCCAAATCGGTAGACGTTCTAGTTGTCCGACATCGATTTTCATCCCAAGTCCGAAGAACACAACGAATTTCTCACCAGTTGGATCCACAAGTTCCCTTATCCGATTAACTTCTTTGCTGTCTACGTTTCTTGCAAAAAAGCCAAACTGCTTTGTTCTTTTCATCGCCCAATCCGACTCTTTGCTTCCGGCTAAAGAGAAGAAAAACGTCATTTTTTCATAGGACTCTTTTAAAGGCTTAAGGAGCGGGTCAGCAATTAATCCTTGATACGCTGTATGCCAAGTAAAATTGGATATACCAAGTGAAGGAGTTCCTAGCGTATACGCTGCTTCAAACGGAAAAGCGGAAATATCCGAAATAACGAAATTTACCCTATTTGTCTGTAAAAAATCTCGTTCTTGTTCGATTAGGAAATTCCACTTTTGCAGATATTTTTTATATTCAACATTTAATTTTTCGATATCCGGCTCAATCGAGTCTTTTTGCAACACATAACCAATATCCGTTTCAATTGTGCGGAATGTTACGCGATTCTCGTCCTTCAAAGACTCTCGTAAAAAGTGAAGGGCAAAAGAGTGACAAATAATAACCTTCACGTCTTTCTCCATGGCCAACAAATGACGAATGAGCGCAACACTTCTTGCCGCATGCCCGAAACCATAATCAGAAATGTAATAAGCAATCGTCTTCATCGATTTAACCAAGCCTCTCTATTTTTTACATAAAAAAACACAGGGAGAGCGCAATTTTGCCCTCCCCCCTTCAAAATTAAGAAATCACTTTTGCTTTTGATTTTTGGAAGTGACGAATGACATCGTCCCAATTAAAATAAAGCCGTACAAAATCTTCATCACTAATACCAGAACCTGTTTGCACTTCAATAAACTCTAATTCTGTAATCGCCCGAATACCATGTTTTCGCCCTGCTGGAAGATGGATAATATCTCCCGCTTTCACGCGGGTGATATGTTCATCTAACGCTAGTTCTCCTTCACCGCGAACAATTGTCCATACTTCGTCTCGTAAATGGTGATAGTGGTAGCTTGAGTTTTTCCCTGCATGAATACAAATACGCTTTGTGACCATTTCTTGGCCATCTTCATACTTCGCATAATCTAAAACACGCGACCAGCCCCAAATCCGCTCTTCATACATTGGCGGCTGATGAAAACCGTTCATTAAATCTTTAATTTTCGGACTGGAAGCTTTATCGGCCACCAAGATTCCATCTGGACTTGCTGCCACAACAAGGTCTTTTGTACCAATCACCGTCACAGGAATGTCTAATTCATTCACCAAATGGGTATTCACCACATCTTCCGCTAATACGCCTTTCCCAATTTGCTTCGTTGCCATTTCTTCTGTCAGAGTATTCCATGTACCGAGATCTTTCCAATAACCATCATACGGAAGCACAACAATATGATTCGCTTTTTCGACTACCTCGTAGTCAAAACTAATTTTCGGCAACGTGCTGTATTGGCTGGAAAGTTGATCAAAATGAAGTGGAATACCTTTCTCCATTAGAAGATTGACTAAATATTTTAATTTAAACGCAAATACACCGCAGTTCCAAAAAGCGTTCATCGCAATTAACGTCTGCGCCTTTTCTTCACTTGGCTTTTCTGTAAAATGATTCACCACAAAATACTCGTGCCCCTCCGCCTTCTCCCGCGGAACGATGTATCCGTATTTAGAAGAAGGATACGTCGGTTTTACACCAATTAACGCCAACTCTGCATTCGAATGCTCAAGAACACTTTCTAATTCTTTCACTCTTTGAAAAAAAGAATCTTCTACATACGGATCCACCGGTAACACAACGACCGTTTCATCCTCTGACACATTCTCGATCGTATATAAAAAAGAAGCCGCAAGCGCTATCGCTGGAAACGTATCGCGGCGCTCCGGCTCAATAATCAATGGTACATCCGTCCCTAGTTGGCGATGAATCATATCACGCTGCATTTTCGATGTCGCAATGACCGCGGACTCGGTCAGCCCAACAGCTTCTAACTGCCCCCAAACGCGCTGTACCATCGACTGTTTCTCGCCATTCTTTCCTTCTAACACTTTCAAAAACTGCTTCGAGCGCGTATCATTCGACAAAGGCCAGAGGCGCTTGCCAGATCCGCCAGATAAAAGGACTAGTTTCATTTATAACCCTCCATAATAAAAAAATCAGATCTTAAACGATCTGATCTTTGCATTCATTATTAAACTGTTTGGAACTGATAATTATAAATTGGTTTGCGGCCAATCGAATGGTATTCGATAGGATATTGCTGCACTTCATTTATGCTATAACAATTCCGTCCGTCAAAAACAATCGGTTGTTTCATTTTTTGAACGTATATATTTAAATCTAATTCCTTAATTTGTGACCATTCAGTAAGAATAAACACCATATCTGCATTTTCAAGTGCGTCCTCAATAGATTCCGTGTATATTACCTCTTGTGGTAAGACCTTCTTTGCATTTTCAACCGCAACTGGGTCGTAAGCGACAACTTTTGCTCCTTCAGCAATTAGCTCTTTCGAAATCACAATCGAAGCTGCTTCACGCATATCATCTGTATTCGGTTTAAAGGCTAAACCTAATAAAGCGATTCTCTTACCAGTTAGGCTTCCAAAACGTTCTCTTGCTTTATCAATTAAAATGCGTTGCTGATGATTATTTACTTTAATCACTGCTTTTAGCAATTCGAAATTATGGTCAAGATTCGCCGCAATTTGCGTCAAAGCTTTTGTATCTTTTGGGAAACAAGAGCCGCCATAGCCAATTCCCGCATTTAAAAACATAGAGCCGATGCGCTTATCCATTCCCATACCTCTAGCTACGCTTTCCACATCGGCTCCTAATTTTTCACATATATTCGCAATTTCGTTAATAAAACTAATCTTCGTCGCTAAAAAGGCATTCGAAGCATATTTAATCATTTCCGCACTTTTAATGTCCGTTTTAAAAATTGGAATGCCAAAAGGTTTGTTAATTTCTTCAATCACCTTTGCCGCTTCTTCGCTATCGGCACCAATGACAATCCGATCACCATGGAACGTATCATACACAGAAGAACCTTCCCGCAAAAACTCTGGATTTGACACCACTTCCACATTGATATGCTTAGGAACTAAAGAAATTAACAACTCTTTTATATAATGGTTGGTTCCAACTGGTACTGTACTTTTCGTCACAACAATGATATCCTTTGTAATATTTGCCGCAATGTCTCGAACCGCTTGTTCGATATACGACAAATTAGCAGAGCCATCCTCTTTCTCAGGAGTACCAACAGCAATATAAATCACATCGACATCTCTAAAACCTTCTTGATGGCTTGTTGTAAAAAATAAACGCCCGGCTTGAATGTTCTCCTTCATTAACTCTTCAAGTCCAGGCTCATAAATAGGTGAAATACCTTGACGCATTTTTTCTACCTTTGTTTCATCGATATCAATACATGTCACATAATGACCAATATGAGATAAAGAAACGCCGGTGACTAAACCGACGTAGCCAGTTCCAACAACCGAGATTTTCATTAATATTCCTCCGGACTGCTTATTTATTTACTAATAAACTTTCTAAAGTTTGTTAAACAAATAGAAATATTTTTGGGTACAGATTTTTCTTTCATAATTTTTTTCAAAAATGATTCTCGCTTTTTTTCCCATCTCAAATTTCAACTTTTCACTCGAATAAAGAGCTAAAATTGACTCCCTTAAGTGGTTTATATTATTTTGGTCAACTCTAAAACCAATCTGTTGTTGTTCAACTAATAAACCCACATCTGTTTTGTTGCTCATAATTGCAATAATAGGTCTACCGGAAGCCAAATAAGAGTAAGTCTTACTTGGTACTCCGAGCCCTTCTGCTTCCTCTTCAAGAGTCACAATATGACAATCAGCGGAACTTAATAGATAAGGATAGTCTTGCTCAGATTGATAACTCCAAAACTTAACGTTTTGTAAATTATATTCTTTTACCATATTAATTAGCTTTTCTTTCTTTCCACCTTCTCCAACAAATAAAAATACAATATCTTTATATCCTTCTAACAGTTTTGCTGTTTCGATAATCATCTCTAGATTTTGAAATAGACCGATATTACCGGAATAAAGTACAACAAATTTATTATCTAATCCATACTTCTCTGAATAGTGATTCTGCTTAGGATAAACTTTAATAACATTTTTATCAGCCCAATTCGGTATTACTTCTATTTTGAATTCATCAACATCTTTATTATCCTTTAGGTATTGTTTCATGTCCTCGCCTAAAACAATTACTCTTTTGGCATATCGAAAAAATTTATCATTCAAAAAATCCATTGTTTTAGCCATTATGCTGTTAGGTTTTATCACTTTTAAAGAAATGGCAATATCCGGATATAAATCATGAATTAAATAACAAAAATTATTTTTATATAACTTAGAACTAACATACCCTGCAATAGGAAGTAACGGAGGATTTGATACAACTAGCACATTTTTATAGTTTTTTAGCTTATAAAATCTTAATAAAACTGATAAAGTAAAAGAGAAATAGTTCAGTAATCTCCCGATTTTATTTTTTTTATCTAATTTTAGAGATGGAATCCGTTCAATATATACGTCATTGTAAACACTTTTTTTTTCAATATCATTTCTACTCTTTTGCTTTTGATGGTAGGAAGGCATTCCTGTTAAAACATCGACACTTAATCCTAAAGAAGCTAAATCTTCCGCCAATTGGGTTAACAGCTTCCCTGTAGACGCAATATCAGGATAATAAAACTCCGTAAGAATTAATAAATCTTTTTTCAAATTTATTCACACCAATCTATTCAATCTTATGAATTATAGACGTCATTAAAAAGTGCTAAATATTCGTAGGCAATCTTTTCGTTGGAATATTTCCCCTTTACTAATTTAGAATATTCCATTAAATCTGCTGGATCAGGTGCACACTCAAGAATCTCTTTGATTTTTTCATATAGCTGTTGATCGCTAAAAGGGTCATCATAATAATAGGCTTTATTTAAAGTTACTTCTGGCAAAGAAGCACATTTAGTAGTAATCGTTGGAATTTTTTTATACATTGCCTCAACCGGAGGCATTCCAAACCCTTCGAAAATAGAAGTGGAAACATAAATTTTGGCATTACTATATAAAGCAGACAACTCTTCATTTGTAACAAATCCGGGAATAATTACATTTCCTTCTATTCCCAGGTTCCGAATCATTTCTTCAATGGTTTGAGTAGACTTGCCTTTTACACCCACTAGAACAAGCTTTATATCTGGATAATCCCCTTTTAGATGAGAAAAAGCCTTTACCAGTGTTGGTAAATTTTTATGTGGTAATAATGAAGCAACAGATAAAATATAGCTATTTTTTTTCAATTTCAACCGTTGAAACAAAGCATTGGTTTCACTGGTTACATCTAAGCTATCAAAATCAATTGGGTTATATATTACTTTTATTTTATTTGATTTTACTTCTGGAAAATGCGTAAGTATATCTTCTTTTACAAATTGAGAAATAGCTACAATTTTATCACTTTTTTTTACACTAATAGGATAAAAAGTATTGAATACAAGCTTTTGAAGTAAAGAAAAGTATTGAGGATAATGCTTATACTGCAAATCATGTATATTAGAAATTATTTTTGTTCCCTTAACCTTGGTAATTGTACGTATATACGTTGGAAAAAACATAATATCTAAATTATAATTTTTTATTAACTTAGGAAGTTTAGTGTTTGTAAAAAAAACTCTCTTAAATCGATTTTGTCCATCCAGTTTACACACTACTTTATTGAAATTCTCTTTAGAAAAGTGAAAAGTTTCTTGGTTCGTTTCAGTTGTAAAAATATAGTATTGATTTTCTTGATCTATATCTTCTAGACCTTTGAGTAAATTCCTTAAATAACTCTCTGTGCCGCCAACTTTTCCGGGTCTTATATACAAGGCATCTATACCAATTCTCATTCACGAACTATCCTTTCAAAGAAATATTAATAACTCTATTTTTTAACAAAACAATAGAAATAACATGGACAATAAGAACTAATATAACAGGCAACAATAATGAATATTGGAAAATCAGTTTAACAATTGATATAGAAAAAGGATCTCTAAAAAAAGAAAAAGGAATAGCACCATTAATAAATACATATATCACTCTGTAAAAGGAATTTAATTGACCCAAATTTTTTACTATATTCAAAAGAATTACAAATACAATAATAAAACATATTGTTCCCAAAATACCAAAGTTAATATTTAAAGAAACAAATGAATTTAGAGCCCCTAAAGGAGCATAAATATGATAACCCATATCATTAAAATCGATTATATATTCTAATTTATTAGGAAGTAAAAATGTTGGTATTAAATTTATAAATTGACTAAATAAAGACGTTGGCAAATTAATTATAGATAAGAAATCTAATGCTATAAATGATAATAAAGAGAAACCTGTATATAATGATTCTCCTAAAAACACATACATTATGTTTTCAAAACTAAATTCTGTGCTACCAAATCTTAATATCCCCACTATGCTCATAAATAAGATTAATACTATTATTGAAAAGAATAATTTTCCCTTTGATAAACCACTATGGTAAGTTGTTATATAACTTAACAACATGAATACACTCGAGATAAAATAAAGTCTAGTACCTAATGATAATATAAACAATGATGAAATAAAATAAATAAAAAAGTATTTATTATAAAATATTTTTAAACCTAGAGATCTATTTATAAAATTTTTATCTAAATCATTTTTGGTAGTATAAATAAAGCATATCGCTAAAATTACATAACTAAGACCGATTAAAAAACCTCTATCATCAATTGAATATTCGAGAGTATAACCTGTAAAAAGTTTGTCCTTAATCTTCAGTAAATATAAAACATAAATCAAAAAAGTAAAGTATAGAAAAAAACTTAAAATTTTTCTGCTTACATATAATTCTGTTTTTGATTTATAATACTTTAAATTCTTAATCAATGATTTATTACAAAGATAATCTGAGATTAAAAACGTAACTATGACAGCAGAACAAGTAAGCAGATAATAAACTTTATTCTCTTCCGAAATATTTTGATAGTAATTATACCATGTATTCATCATAGGATAATGATGAAATAAATTATTTTCACCAATAGCAATAGGCAATAACCAATAGAAAATAAATCCTATTATAAATAAAAACACATGATCTAATTTTACTTTTTTAACTAATAAATATTTTTTAATTAATATATAAAAACATAATAATAAATTAATTAATAGTAATATGTTAACCATATATCTATATTCCACCCTAAAAAGAGTCATTATTTTAAGACTATTTTGTTCCTATTAATAACTGATTTGATAATATTTACAGTACGTATCATACCCATTTTCTCTAATAATATTCTTATTGATGTAAAAAGAATAAATTTACAATAAAGTAAAATATTGAACAATAAATTTACATTATATTGTTTTCTAATTTTATAATTTTCTTTATTTATATATAATAACCTTGTATTGGACACTCCACCGTCTCTCATATTTGTTATAATTTTATCTAAACAATAAAAATTACATTTATTAATTACTCTAAAAATAAATTCATAATCTGCCGCAATTTTATAATTCAGATCATAGAAGCCATATTTCTCATAAAGCTCTCTTTTCACAAACATAGTCGGCTGCCAAACAGGCATATATTTTTGGATATTTTTCCAAGGCTCTTTATCTCCTAATATCGTATAGCGTATATTCCCATCGATATCACAAATATTAATGCTTCCGTGAATTATGTCTATATTAGAATTAGAGTTAATAACATTAACAATATCTTGAATAACATTGGAATCATAATACCAATCGTCTGAATTTAAAGTAGCAATATAATCTCCCGTAGCAATTTTAATTCCCTTATTCATAGCATCATAAATCCCTTTATCGGGGGAACTCTCCCAAAAAGCAATCTTAGACTCATATTTCTTTATAATATTAACTGTACCGTCAGTTGATCCTCCATCAATAATAATATATTCGATGTTAGGATAAGATTGGTTTATTACGCTTAGTATAGTTTGTTCAATCGTTTTAACACTATTATAACAAACTGTAATTACCGATATTTTTGGTAATATCATGTTACTATTTACTATCATAATTATATCATCCCATTCCAATTTGAGCTTTTAAGAAATGTCATGTTCAGCAGATTGACTCCTTAATTTTGGACACATACTCTCTTATTTTAGGTTATTCTTCAAATTTCTCTTTTTTCTTAGGTAAGAAAGAGCAAATCCTCTTACCTTATACACGAACTTCTTTGATCTTTAAAGACTCCGTTTTGGCTCTCTTGGAAAACTCCTGCGTTGGAAAATCAAGAATACTCGAATGAATTCTTCCTTACTTTAGTCTTAAGTGATTATTGTCTAAGCTTAAATACACATTCAGTTACCCGTTAAAAATAATAATTGTTATATAAGTCACTATAGACCATTCCCTTGACGCTTTGATACAAACTGTTATATTTATAAGCTACTTTGGTCAATTGGAAATTTTTATTAACTCTCTCCTTTACATTTTGAGACAAATATACTGAATTATTCTCAGACAATAACCACAAAAGCCCCTGAGTTAAATCGCTAATGTCAAAAGGGGATGCTAAGTATCCATTATATTTGTGCTCAATCATATCTGGCATTCCCCCAATATTAAATGCCACACATGGCGTTCCACAAGCCATTGCTTCCATTACTGTATTCGGTAAGTTCTCCATAATAGATGGCGCCACAAACACATCTGCAGCAGAATATACAATACTTAAAGTTAAATCATCGTGTATTCTTCCTAAATAATTAACCTTAAATCCTAAATTTGGTTTTTCTTTCGGTTCTGATGCTCCAAATACAATTAATTCAATATCATCAGTATTAGATAAAGTAGCTAATTTTTGTAAAGCAGGTTGAAGAAATTGAAATCCTTTATTAGGGTCACTTATACTATTCATAGCTCCAAAAAGTATATACTTTTTATCGTTAGATAATCCTAATACGTTTCTTGCAAATGCTTTATCTATTGGTTTAAATTTATTTGTATCAATTCCATTAGGAATAACTTCTATACGAAAATTTTTAAATAATGAACTTCTTTTTGCACAGTCTGCTAGCCACCTACTAGGTGTAACTATTGTTAAATTAGCATTTTGAAAAGATTTAAATTTTCTTTTCCATATCTTATAACTAAGATCTTTTCCAGATTTTGATTGTAAATGAGGACATTGGCCACAATTATTTTCATACTTTTTACATTCATATGGTATGTGGCAACCACCTGTAAATGGCCAAGAATCATGCAAAGTCCAAATAATAGGCTGTTTTATATATGGTATTAAGCTTATAGGAAAGAATCCCCCGTTTATCCAATGAAGATGAACTATATCGGGATTAAAAGAATTTATTTTATCAATTAACGATTTGTTAGGTAGCAAGGAATTACTCCATGGTGTTTTATTTCGATTTTTATAACGATATAGTGGCAATAAATCTAAATATGGACGAATTTTCGAAAAAACTTTATCTATTTTATTTTCAGGTCCAAATACGGTATAATCATCACTATATTTAACTTGAACTAACATTTTCGAGTCAAGACCAATTTGCTGTAAACCTTTATGCAATCTATAGGCGGCACGAGCAGCACCGCCTTCAATATCAAAAGTATTAACTAATAAAGGTTTCATTTTTTACCTCTCATTTCTAATACTGCTTCTATATATTTACGATATTTTTCTGCTATAACAGGTAACGAATAATAATTTTGAACATATTTTCTGCCATTGATACGCAATTGTTCATACAAATCCTGATTATATAATAAAGTTTCTAAAGCTTTAGTGATGCCAATAATATCACGCTCTTCTACAAATATAGCTACATCTTTCTCTCTTATTAAATAAGGAATCCCACCTGTTCTAGAGGTAATTACAGGTAACCCACAGGCCATAGCTTCTACATTTACTACACCAAAAAATTCTTCCCAACTAGATATAGAGACAGGATGTCCTATGAAAATATCTGCCTGCCTATATAAATCAGGTAGCTGGGAATGCGGTACAGGGTCAATAAACTGAACATTCTCTTCTATCCCTTCTTCTTTAACTAACCTCTCTAAAAAACTTTTGGCTTCTCCTCTTCCGACAATCTTTAAAAGAATATTTTTGTTATTCTTAATAAGAGGTGCTGCAGCTTGGATAATGTAATGTACACCTTTTTCCATTACTAATCTAGCTACACATATGATTGTCTTAGTTGAATTAGAATTTCTTTTTTCAGCCGGATAGAATTTCTCTGTATCTACCGGATGTCCTAAAACTACAAATTGTGAAGATATAGACTCACTAGATAATCCGATATCCCTAAATCTCTCCGCTGTTTTAGGAACAGTAATCCATATAATTTGAGAATATTGTAATGCCCACTTGGCAAATGGTTTTTGCAATTTCCACGACAATGAACGCCCCTCACCCATTATAGTTAGCGAAGCATCAAATGCTAAAGGTATGTTCCATTTCTTAGCCACATAAGCGGCATGGACCCCTTGTTGATAAATTGTCGGATCGCAACTTAAGATAAAGTCAAAATCTTTTAACTGCTGAACAATATATTTATTAAATAAATATAAATTTCTGGGAATAGGGGTTCTCGGAAATGTCTTTCTTGATTTAAAAGGGATCGTAACTGTCTCTAATTCTTCGTCAACGAATTTATCTCTTTCATCTTTAAATATAACAAACTTCCACCCATATTTTTTTTGTAGATATTTATAAATAAGAGCCTGAGCTTCAAAAGCTGTTCCATTTGCTATTACACCCGGGCGAAAAGAAGCAATACGGATCTCTTTCATAACTAACTTTTCTCCTATATAAAGAATAGGTTTGAAATTAATTTTTATAAAAATGATTTCTTTTCTCTAGTAGCTGTTCAATAGGCTTCAATGTAAGATAAGCACAATAGGCAGTAAGAATCGTATCCCTTATTCCACTTCTTCTTAAAGCCCCTCCTAGCTTCTTTACATTTAATAATTTACGGATTAATTTTTTTGAGGAGGATATATATATTACATTTTTATTAATCCAATCAACATAGGATGGATTGATAACTTCTCTCAAAAGTTCAACATTTAAAGGTTTTAATTTGGATATTAACATAGCCTGATAATTTAATGAATTTGTTTTATTAACTTTAAGATCTAACTCTTCTAGATTAAGTGAATACTTTTTGAAAAAATCTGATTGCCAAGCTCTATTCACTTTTCTCTTTAAAGGAATAGTATGCATTGACAATGCTATATTTATATCAATAAATGGAGACCATGGATTAAATCCATAATATCTTGGTATCCGTAATAAGTAAGACAATAATATGATTTTAAGTCTCATACTTTCTATGACTTTCCAATAAGGGTCTTTCAATTTGAATTTGTTAATTTCGAGATATTTTTCTTTTAAATAATTATTAGATTTTAAATAGCTTTGTTTAGGGTCAGCATTCATACCATGGGTATATCCTAATTTATTCAGGGTATTCAAATTAATATCCGGTATATTTACATTTCCTGCCCAAGCATCTCCTATAATTCCACTTAAAAAAGGATTTCCACCACTTACTTCTTTTAAAATTTTTGAATAAAATTCCATATGGTACATACCGTGTGCATGCGTAGAAACACCGTACAATTGATACCACTCATCTAGATAATTATGGAAATGCCCTAATTTTATTTGTTTCCATTTAGTATTAAGTATTTCCGAGATTTTTTTCGCATACACTACTTCAAACGAATCATCCTGGTTATCGGATATACCATAGGTAAATGATTTAATTCTTGATTTGTCTTTAATCATTATATTTAATATCCTGGAATCATAACCACCGCTAGTTGGAATAATAATCTCACCTTTAACACTATTTTCCCATTTTTGAATTTCAGCTTCTAATCTCTCTAGGACGTCTATTTCACTTGTAGTTTTCCCATACCAATTTTCTGCAGGATCTTTTAAGTATTTTATATGAATTTTATTATTGTCATCTATGATTAATCGAGTTGAGTATCTTAAAAATTTAACATTTTTAATTGGAGTTTGTTCGAAAACAGAATATCCAAATTCTAAATAATTATTAAATCCTTCTGGATCAAATTCTAAATTATTATAGTCAATTACCTCATTTATATTTTCACTAACTTTCCCTGTTTTTTCATTATAAAAGATTGGTTTAGAACCTAACCAATCTGTTTCAAACTGTTTCATCGTTTATTTACCCCACAAGAATGATTTTAAGATCATCTTTGACGAAAGCCTTGTTTCTTTAAAAAAACTAGGAGCTACAATGGCAACTACAAATTGGCTAATTAACGTACTTACTGCAGCTCCATATATACCGTATTTAGGTATTGTAATTAAATTTAGTACTATGTTAACTATACATCCAATAAGAGTGTACCAATAGCTGTATCTTTGGAGATTCTCAGCTTGTATCCAATTTCCCCTTGCTACCCCTTGAAAAACAAAAATGCCGGCCCATACGCTAATCGATAATACAAATGAAGATTTTGAATAGCCTTCTCCATATAGTAGCAATATGATTTGTTTTGAAAATATAGTAATAACAACTGCAATTAATATCCCTAACCATGTCATAAGGTTATATAATTGCTGTAATCTTTTTAAATAAAGTGATAAGTTCTGTTTCCTTAATTTAATTATAACAGGAAAGGTAGAGGCTACAATTGATGTTGGAATAAAATACCACATTTCAACAAGCTTTACAGCTGCAGTATAAAGCCCATTTTCTCTATCTCCTAGCATATTTCCAATCATTACTTGATCTATTCTCATATATAAAGTAACGGCAAGACCAGATAATATTAATGGCCAACTATCTTTTAAAAGACTAATGGCAACAGATTTTTTAAATTTCCACCTCGATATGGAATTGCCTTTGATTTTAAAAGCAGCAATAAGAAATAAAGCTCCTAACAATACTTCTAATAATCCTGCTATGGCAAAAGCCATTAAATTAGCTTTAAACAAAATTAATACTACCTTAAATAAAGATATAATAGTAAAGCTTAATCCTTTAGCTATGACAGTATATTTTGACTGAATTTGCGATTGAAACCAAAAATCTATAACATCAAAAGATTGAAAAACAACCCCTAATGAAACAAAGAATATCAACCAAATTCGTAAGTAATTTTCGCTAAAGTCACCAATTATTATAGTTAAAGTTACTGATAGTATAAAAACTAATAAGCCACCTATAAACTTAAGAGCAAAAGCAGTACCTAGTAATTCTTCCTTTTTGTCAGGTTCATTTAACAAATTACGTATTACGATCCCGTCAAGCCCCAGGGTAGCAAATGCAGAAAACAATGCTATAAATGCTTGTGCATAGTTCAATAATCCATATTGTTCGGGTCCTAAATAACGCGCAATCCATAGACCTACTAATAACCCGACACCCATTCGAAAAATTCGGTCTATAAATAACCACCCTGCATTAGAAACTATTTTCTTGATATCTGCTTTTTCCTTTAAGCTTTCAAAAATGAATTTAGGAGATAGTTTCCTTGCACTAAACATTCTATATTTCTTCCTGTCTATTTTGTATAAATTAATTCAATTTTAATTAAATCTTTTGATTTCCTGTAAATCACTTTGAACCATCATTTTAGCTAATTCTTGTAAGCTAACTTTTGGTTTCCATCCAAGTTTTTCTTTAGCTTTCGTAGCATCTCCAAGTAATAAGTCTACTTCTGTAGGACGGAAATATTTAGGATCTACTTCAACTAAAACTTCACCCGTAGCTTTATTAATACCTTTTTCGTCAATACCCTGACCTTGCCATTCAATTTCAATACCGACTTCTTTAAATGCTAATTCTACAAACGAACGGACTGTATGAGTCTCACCTGTAGCAATAACAAAATCCTCTGGTTTTTCTTGTTGTAACATTAACCACATTGCTTCAACATAATCTCCAGCAAATCCCCAGTCGCGTTTAGCATCAAGGTTTCCAAGATAAAGTTTATCTTGTAATCCATATTTAATACGCGCAACCGTTCTTGTTATTTTACGGGTTACAAATGTTTCCCCTCTTAATGGTGATTCATGGTTAAATAAAATACCATTACACGCATACATATTATAAGCTTCACGATAGTTAACTGTAATCCAATATGCATACAATTTAGCTACCGCATATGGACTACGTGGATAAAAAGGCGTTGTTTCCTTTTGAGGTGTTTCTTGTACTAAACCGTATAATTCACTTGTGGAAGCTTGATAAAATCTAGTTTTATTCGTTAAACCAAGGATTCTAATAGCTTCCAATAAACGCAATGTACCTAAAGCATCAGCATTTGCTGTATATTCCGGAGTTTCAAAAGATACCTTTACATGACTTTGTGCTGCTAAGTTGTAAACTTCATCAGGTTGAACTTCTTGCATAATACGAATCAAATTTGTAGAATCTGTCAAATCGCCATAATGCATAATAATTTTTGAGTCTTGGGGATTCTCTTCATCGTATAGATGATTGATTCGATCAATTCTAATAATTGAGGAACGACGTTGTAATCCATGAACCTCATAACCTTTATTAAGAAGAAATTCAGCTAAATATGCTCCATCTTGTCCCGTGATTCCGGTAATTAAAGCTTTTTTCATTGTTGTCCTCCAGTTCGTTTATTAATTTGTTTTCACTGCTACGTTATCTAAGAACCATTGATACGCTTTTTGTAATCCTTCCTCTAATGAAATGCTTGCTTTCCAGCCTAATGCATTGATTTTTGATACATCCACTAGTTTACGAGGTGTACCGTCTGGTTTTGTTGTATCAAATTTAATTTCACCTTGATAACCAACGATGTTTTTAATTTTTTCCGCTAGTTCTTTAATCGAAATATCTTCGCCGACACCGACATTAACAATTTCGTTTCCTTCGTAATTGTTCATTAAAAATACGCAAGCATCAGCTAAATCGTCAGAGTATAAAAATTCACGTCTTGGCGTTCCTGTTCCCCATACTTCGACATATGGAGCATTGTTTTCTTTTGCTTCATGGAACTTACGAATTAACGCTGGTAATACGTGAGACGTATGTAAATCAAAATTATCATTTGGACCATATAAATTAGTCGGCATAACTGAAATATATTTCGTACCGTATTGACGGTTATATGACTGACACATCTTAATGCCGGCAATTTTTGCAATTGCATATGGTTCATTCGTTGGCTCCAATTCGCCTGTTAATAAATATTCCTCTTTTAGCGGCTGTGGAGCAAATTTCGGATAAATGCATGTACTTCCTAAGAACAATAGCTTTTTGACGCCGTTTCGATATGCTGCATCGATGACGTTTGTTTGGATCATTAAATTGTCGCGAATAAAGTCCGCTGGATATTCATTGTTTGCGACAATGCCTCCAACTTTCGCTGCGGCAAGAAAGATGTATTCTGGCTTTTCTTCCGCAAAAAATTCGTCTACTTGATTTTTATCACGTAAATCCAGCTCCTGGCTTGTTTTATAAACAAGGTTAGTATACCCATCAGCTTGTAACTTTCTTAAAATTGCCGAACCTACTAATCCTCGATGCCCTGCAATATAAATTTTTGACGAACGTTCCATACTAAAATCCTCCATCAAAACTTTTAAATATAAATTTTGCTCATTTTGTAATATTCAGCTATTTTGTCTATACCCTCTTCAATTGAAACTTGTGGTTCCCAATTTAAAGCTTCTTTAGAACTTATATTGTTTAAAACACTTGATTTGATATCTCCTTTTCTTCCTTCTTCATAAATGGGAGCCATTTCTTTATGAAATGTACTATTAATTAAATTAAATAAATAGTTTATATTAGTCATAGTATTAGTAGATATATTAAAAATTTTATTTCTGCCTCCTTGAATAGCCAAAACATTCGCGGCAGCTACATCGGTTACATAAACAAAATCCCTTGTCTGCTTACCATCACCGAAGATTGTTGGAGTTTCTCCATTTGCGATTTTTTCTGCAAAAATTGCTACAACTCCACCTTCACCCTTAGCATCTTGTCTCGGTCCGTACACATTTGCATAACGTAGAATAGTGTAATCAATTCCATATAGTTCATGTGTTGCTTTTAAATATAATTCTACCGTAAATTTAGAGATACCATAAGGTGATTTGGGGTTTATTGGATGATTTTCGTCAATCGGCAAATATTGGGGTTCACCGTACACAGCTGCACTTGATGCATAAACAATTTTCTTTACTCCGTAATCTTTGGCAGCATTAATTACATTAATAGAACCCATAATATTAATCCGAGCATCTTTTTCCATATTTTCTACTGATTTCGCTACGCTTACTTGTGCCGCCTGATGAATAATATAATGTGGCTGAAAATCAGCAATAGCGGCATATACTTGTTCTTTATTAGAGATATCTCCTTCATAAAAAGTATAGGTCTTCTCTCTTAAATTTTCCAATTTACCTGTTGAGAGATTATCAAAAACCGCCACTTCATAACCTTCTTCAAGCAATTTATCCACTATATGTGAACCAATAAATCCCGCTCCCCCTGTAACAAGGACCTTCTCCATTTATTTATTCCTCCAATTTTCTTTACCTTGCTCCATCACCTGTTATACAAACTTTTATCGTCTTTAAAATAATTTTAAGATCAAGAAGAAAGCTCATATTGTTAATATAATAAAGATCCAACTCCAACTTCTCCCTTGGTGTAATATCATATCCACCATTTACTTGCGCCCATCCTGTTATTCCAGGTTTTACTTGCAAACGATCAATAAAACCAGGAATTTCCTCATTAAACTGCGCTGTAAATATTGGTCTTTCTGGCCTCGGACCAATTAAACTCATATCACCTTTAAGAACATTGAATAATTGCGGGAGCTCATCGATTCTTGTTTTGCGAATAAACGCCCCTACTTTTGTGACACGCGGATCATTCTTGGCAGCCCATTGTGCACCATTTTTCTCAGCATTGACTCCCATGGAACGTAATTTAATGACTTTAAAATACTTTCCATGTAAGCCAACGCGCTCTTGCAGGAAAAAAGCTGGGCCAGGTGTTTCGAGTTTAATAATAACCGCAAAAATGAAAATAATAGGAACCGCAATTGGCAGTGCTAGTAATGATAAAAGCACATCAAAAAAGCGCTTGATGTACGGGTACAACTTTACATTTTTTCTTTGTCTCTCAAGTTGTCCCACATCAAGCGCAACCGCATATTCTTTAAAAAAATCATTTTTCTTGGCACTAGCCCCCACTTCTTTTTCACCCCTGCTCTTTAACCCACTTTATTTGATTTATTGAGTCGTTGGTTAATTGCTTGGTTTAATAACTTCTTTAAATTTTCCAAATGCTCGATAGGTAGTCTTGCTTAATCTTAATATATCGAATAGCTTTTTTATTGACTTTGGGAGTTCGTCAAATTTTTTCGTGACTTTGTTCTTTCGAGTCTATGTCAAAACCTTTTCTTCTCTCAAAATCCGTTCCATTATCTCCAATAATTGAGGCTTGAGTTCTTCATTCCGCAACGCAAACTCAATCGTCGTCTGTATAAACCCTAACTTCTCCCCTACATCGTAGCGTTTTCCTTCGAATTCATAGGCAAAGACACGTTGAATTTCGTTCAGATTTTGAATCGCATCCGTTAATTGGATTTCGCCGCCGGCGCCGGCTTCTTGTTTTTCAAGGAATAGAAAGATTTCCGGTGTAAGTATGTATCTTCCCATAATTGCTAGGTTCGATGGCGCGGTGCCTAGCGCTGGTTTTTCGACGAATTGGCGGACTTGGTAGCGGCGTCCGTGCTGCTCGAGCGGATCGATAATGCCGTAACGGTGTGTTTCGTTGTCAGGAACCCGTTTGACGCCGATGACCGAGCTGAACGTTTGCTCGTATTGGTCGATTAATTGTTTTAAGCACGGCGTTTCCGCTTGGACGATGTCGTCACCAAGCAGAACGGCAAACGGTTCGTCGCCGATAAAGTTGCGCGCGCACCAGACGGCGTGGCCAAGTCCTTTCGGTTCTTTTTGGCGAATGTAGTGAATGTCGACTTTTGATGGCTCTTTCACTTTTTCGAGCAAGTCCAGTTTTCCTTGTTTCATTAATATTTGTTCCAGTTCATAGGCGTTGTCGAAATGGTCTTCGATCGCGCGTTTTCCTTTCCCTGTGACGATGATAATATCTTCGATGCCAGAGGCAATCGCCTCTTCGACGATGTATTGAATCGTTGGTTTATCGACAATTGGAAGCATTTCTTTCGGCATCGCTTTCGTCGCTGGCAAAAATCTTGTGCCGAGCCCCGCTGCCGGGATGATCGCTTTGCGTACTTTTTTCAATGAACTCCCTCTTTTCTTTATGTCTTTATGTATTTTTGCATATACGAACCGACGTATAGGCTATTTATCAATAGAATATACGTCGATTCGCATGTCGGCATAAAAAATAGCCCCTCCGCTGGGACTTAGTTTGGCAAATGGGATTTTAAGTTCAAAATCTCTCTTTCGTGCTCGATCATTTTATCGAACATGACATCTGTCCGTCTTTGTAAATAAGTGACAGTTACATCGACAGACTGTTTTATGCTTGTAAGATCATGCAAAATATGCGCTTGATTGTTTTTCGAAATGCGAAGTTCCTCGAGGATCTTTTCTTGCGTCCGCTCAACATTTCCGAGCGTTTGCTTCATAGCGGTCATATCGCGTTCTAATTTCTGTTGGCCGATTTGCAGTTGCGCCACATCATGCTGTAATGCACGCTGGCCTTGTTGGAGCTGCGCAACGTCTTGTTGAAGTGCCTGTTGGCCTTGTTGGAGCCGGGCGACATCGTTTCGAAGTTCTTGCTGGCCTTGCTGCAGTCTAACAACATCCTTCTGAATTTGTCCGACATCGCTGCTTAATTTTTGTTGCATTTGCTCGACGCGGTCCAATCTCTCATGAACCGGATGCAATTCTTCTTTTAAGACGGAACGCAGCAAATCTCTCAACTCTTGACTCATCTTTTTTACACCTCCTTTGCCATTTTCTTTCATTATAGCATGTACAAAAGAGGTTATGTAAGTTGAATCAAAAACTATAGCGTATATTCGCCCTGTCCCGATGCATTTAATTGAATGCGATGATGTGGAACTTTTTCGTTTAAGATGAAAACAAAAGACTCGTTCCAATCTTTATAAGGTTGACTTGTTAAACGTTTGCCAACCGGTTGGCGAAGCAAACTCGGATCTGCTGTTTTTTGCAGCAATTTATCATTTTGGTATACCGTGTATACACATATTTTTGAAAACTGCGAAATATCCAAAATCCCTCTCAGCATATGAGCATGAAGGATGCCGCCTTCAAATTGCTTCTTTACTTTATCCCAGTTTTTCTCATTCACTTGTTTTTTTGCATTCAAAAATATGAAGTTCCCAGTTTTGCTTCTGATCTCTAAAATGCCGTCCGGAGTGTTTTTAACTTTTAAATAAGCAAAATCGTTGTTTGGTTTAACGACAAAAAGACGGAAGCGTCCCTTTTTCTTGTTTCATCGTTCCATGCATAATGTTTTCTTCGATAAACCGGCCGATATCTTCATATTTTGATTTTCGATTTTCATCCAACCGAAGAAGTGCTTGCAGGAAGCGGTAAACCGGCAGCGTAAATTCAATCGCATGCTCTTCTCTCTCTCCGGAAATGAGCCTTTCCATCATCTCTTGCATCAACGCTTTGTAAGAAAGCATAAAACCAGTTCTCGATGCCGGTAAATAAAGTGCTTCACCGATGGCTCTCGTCTGTATTCCACCTTGTTTTCCGGGCGGATACAAAGGAGAGGTGAGCTCATCCATCAACAAGTTCCATGTAATGTATTGCGCCATGCGATATCGTTCGGTTGCTTGTTCTTTACTTCTGTCGGTATAAGGAATGCGGATGTAACCTTTGCCGCTTGAAAAACGGGTGCCATCCAATGATTCTCTTTTTTCAAAAATGACTTCGAGCGGCTTTGTGCGATGATAGCGTTCAATGCTTAATGAACCTATTGGAATTTTACGGCGAAAGATGGTTTTTATAAATTCGCTTTTCTTGTTGCGAAGGATGTCATTAAACCATCGAACGAATAATTGCGCTTCTTCATTCCCGATAAAGCATTTATTTCCAATCGAACGTCCGAGAAAACGATCGATTTCTTGATACGTTTGCACGGACGGCGGTTCTTTCGGAAACAATTTGCGCGCTTCTGAGAGCACTCCCCATAATAAAGACATGATATAGCTTTTGCCGCTGTTGTTGTCTCCCACAAACAAAATGAATGGCGCGATCTCGATTTCCCCGCTTTTGATTTTTCCGAACCTTTCCACTTTTAACGCCCACGATTGTTCCATGCGTGTATCGCCTCTCTTTTGCTTTTCTATGTTTCTATTATAAACGATACCGCTTTAAATTAATCGCTGTACATTGCTTTTTGATAAAATATAGAGAACCGGGCATCTAACCCGCCCTCACACCACACCCTCGACGACGAGCGTCTAAGGTGAATGGACCGTCATCGTCCCCACCCACGGCATGGCCGAGTGCCTCCATTGATAACGGAAAGGAGACATCTCCGTTAGAAAAGCTGAGGTGCCGCGGTTAGCTCTCGAAGCGAAATGTTCTTCGACCGCGGAAGTGCTTGCACTTCAAGGGCGAAGGTTATTTCGCACAAGAGAGCTAGACACCGAAGCTAGACATCTCCGAAAAGCGGAAGCGTCCCGCCCAGCCGCGATGGGCAAATGTTCTTCCGGAGCAAGAAGTCGCTTTTTGACTTCGCTCCGGAAGGTTATTTGACCCCGAGCGGCTGACCGCCGAAGCTAGACAATCCGAAAAGTTAAGCCGCCGCACTCATCTAACCATTTGACACAAACAGAAAACATTCTCCCCGAAAAATTGGGATATTTCGACAAATATGAAAAAAAGAAAATATGTTTCATAACAATGTCAATCATCATAAAACATACCCATCAAATTAAAACAACCCTAAAAACTTTTTCTTTTTGATTCGTTCCGGCTGTTGGCGGTAGACGTTTTTCCCGTCAACGAGAAGCTCGGCGTTTTCACGGAAGAAGTAAACTGCTCCCGCTCCAAATTCTTTTTCAATCACACCATATGCTTCGCGCATATGGAAGGCGCGGTTTGTCGTGTTATGTGCATCGGAAGCGATAAAGTGCGCCAAGTTCGCCTCGATCATTTGCAAGGAAAACTTTTTAATTTTCTTGCCGAAATCGCCGGCAACGCTTGCTGCTGTCAGCTGCGTCAATGCTCCTTTTTTTACAAATTGATAAAGAAGTTCCGGGTTTTCGCTCATTTCCGCATTTCGTTCCGGATGAACAATGATCGGAACGAGCCCTTTCATCTGTATATCAAACAATAATTGCTCGGCATATCTTGGGACATGATTGGACGGAAACTCAATAAATATGTATTGACTTTCATTCGTCAATGTTAATAGTTCGCCATTTTCATAGTCTTTTACGATATCACCATAAATGCGCACTTCCTGACCCGGCAAAACGGTTAAAGGAATGTTTTGCTCCTTTAGGACCGCATTCAGCTGTCCGACGTGCTGCAAAATTTTTTGTTTTGGATTTTCATAGTTTCCGTTTTTATGATGAGGAGTGGCGATGATTTTTGTTATACCTTCGCTGACGGCGGCACCCGCCATCGCGATTGCATCCTCAATCGTTTTTGCGCCGTCGTCGACACCCGGCAAAATATGGCTGTGTATATCAATCATCGCCTCATCCTCCCGACTTTCTTTTGTACTATTTATATCTGGTTTATATTGGATACATCATTTATACTAGCATAGGTCTATAGTTCCAACAACTTACATTTTTCGTTGAATTATGTCTAAAATGCTATAAATTCCTTACTTTTCTTTAATTTTGCCATAAACCATTATTTTTTTACAAGGTCATTACATGCTAAAAAATCTGTATTTTGCTAAATCTGGTGACCAAAAATGAAAAAGGTATCAAAACATTTCGCTTTGATACCTTTTTCCTAATTTATTCATCTTTATTATCACGATCGTTTACATCTTCCTGATCTTCAATAGGGTCCTCCCGATCTGGAACGGCATCATTTTCGTCGTCGCCAGGTCCGTTGTTCGTGTCATCTCCTGGAGGTAAACCATTGTTGTCGTTGTCATTGATAATGTTGTTATCGTCATTGTTATTATCATTGTCAACGTCATCATTTTGGTTGATATCATCAGCTGGATTCATGTCATTATCGTTGACATCTCCGTTTTCCGCTGGCGGCGGCGGATTTTGGTCATTGTCATTGTCATCGCCCCAATTACAGCCAGATGCAAGCATAATCGCGACTAATGAACCAACCAGCTTCAATAAAAGCCATTTTCTGTTCATGTTGAATTCTCCTTTCTTCATTAATGACCTATGTATGCGAGGTCTTGGTTTATGTTGCCCAGAAAGGAGAATTTCATGCATGTTTTAAAAAAAATACTCTTTCCAAGAAAAAGCGAGCACGCTTCAACAAGGAAAGAGTACGAATGAAACGATCAAAGTTTAGGCGTTTGTTTTCTCGCCTAACGCAAACATGATTTCTGTTTCGCATACAAGCTCGCCGTCGACAGTGGCGATGCCTTTGCCTTTGCCGATGGTGCCTTTTGCGCGGATGATTTCAACTTCAAGGCGGAGCTGGTCGCCCGGTTTGACTTGCTTTTTGAAGCGGCAGTTGTCAATGCCGGCAAAAAAGGCAAGACGGCCGCGGTTTTCTTCTTTTTTGAGCATCGCCACGGCACCGACTTGCGCCAACGCTTCAACGATTAATACACCTGGCATGACCGGATAGTTCGGGAAATGTCCGTTAAAAAATTCCTCGTTCACCGTGACATTTTTAATGCCGACCGCCCGCTTTCCTTCTTCGATTTCAAGAATGCGGTCAACGAGCAAAAACGGATAACGATGCGGAATAATTTCTTTAATTTGTTGAATGTCAAGCATATGCAGTATGCCTCCTTTATTGTTTTTCACCTCTCCAACAAGGATGGATATGCTATAATAAGAAAAAGGGAGGTGAGGAAGATGGAAGAATTGCTGAAACAATTTATGAACGAAATGCGCGAGTTTCGTTCAGAAGTAAGCGAAAAATTTGCTCAAGTCAATCAGCGGCTGGACAACGTTGAGCACGATTTAAAGCAAGTCAATCAGCGGCTGGACAACGTTGAACACGATTTAAAGCAAGTCAATCAGCGGCTAGACAATGTCGAACACCGATTAGACAATGTAGAAAATCGATTAATCAATGTCGAACACCGATTAGACAATGTAGAAAATCGATTAGTCAATGTCGAACACCGATTAGATAATGTAGAAAATCGATTAGTCAATGTCGAACACCGATTAGATAATGTAGAAAATCGATTAATCAATGTCGAACACCGATTAGATAATGTAGAAAATCGATTAATCAATGTCGAACACCGATTAGATAACGTAGAAGGTCGATTAGTCAATGTCGAACACCGATTAAATCATGTAGAAACCGAATTAAAAGAAGTAAAAGAAGGACAAATAGAAATAAAAGACGCATTGAAACATCATACGACTTTGATGATTGAAACTCTTACAAATATGAGAAAAGATATAAGAACAACCACAAACGATATGCAAGCAGATGTGAATCTTCTTTTTAGAGAAGTGGAAGCTGTAAAAAGACAAGCGAACAAAATCGAGCAGCGGCTCGCCTAATGAACATCCAGTCAAATTTAGGCTGGCTTTTTTGTTTTATTGTACCACACATAAGACAATGAATAACAGAAAAAGGAGCTGACCAATCAAAGTGTCCGGCCTCACGCGCAACTCACAAAATATATAGGCTCTGACACTTGCTTTTCGGCCATCTCCCGTTCATTATGGTTTGTCGGTATCTTTTTTGACAATGTCGATGATATGCTGCCATGTCGATGGTTTTAGGGCATCGAGCGGTTTGCCGTCGCCGATGACTCCATAACCGATCATCGCTCCTGTTAAGGTGCTGATGACAATCAGCCCGGCAACAATCACAAGCCGCAGCCAAATCGGAATGAAACGGACGCGATAGCGCCGCCAAATCGGTATTGGCTTCTCCTCATGTTGTTCTTGTTTCTGTTCTTCTTTTTTTTCTGCCTTCATCGAACGCTCTCCTTGTCGTTAACGAATTCCGTTAATTAAGCCCATCATTTGATCAGAAAGGGAAATCGATTTCGCGTTCATTTGGTATGAACGCTGCGTAATGAGCAGATCGGTCATCTCCATGGCTAAGTCGACGTTCGATTGTTCCAGCGCAGATTGCTGGATGCCGATTTGTCCGCGCAAATTGCCGGTCATATTGACGGCTACATCGGCTTCATTGACGAAGTCCGGCAGCCTGTATATATTTTCCCCAAGCGACTCAAGAAGCTGCGGGCGCAGTATCGTTGTTACGCCTAAATCAACCGTTTGGGCGATACCGCCATTTTCAGCGATGACCGTCATCGTTCCTGTTTGCGATATTTGAATGTCTTTGAAGTTATCATTAATCAAAATCGGCTCATTGTTGCCATCAAGCACCGGAGCGCCTTCGCTTGTGACAAGCATAAGCAGATTCGGATTTTCCGCAGATGGACTTAAATAAAACGCGCCGTCTCTCGTATAGCCAATCTCTTCTGTACCATTTTCATTTTGCATGAGCACGCGGAAAAACTGTCCCTCTTTTGTGAGGGCGACATCAAGCAGACGTCCTGTGTCAACGATTGCCCCCTGCTTCAGCACAAGGCTCGTTGCCGCTAATTTTGCCCCAACGCCTTGGCGCACGCCTTCAGGAGTTAAACGGTTTTGTTCGTCTTGCGGCAAGTTATTGAACTCTTGTACGAGCAGCTCGCCGAAGCTCGTTTGCCGGCGTTTATATCCGTTTGTATTGATGTTGGCGATATTATGGCTGATGACATCAAGCTGCTGCTGCAGCTGATTCATCGTATTGGCGGCAGTAATCATGGAACGCAGCACCGTTTTCTCCCCCTATCCTATCTTACCCATTCTTATCGTTCATAAGAGGCTGGCCTTACGCGCCTGTCACAATATCCATTATTGAATATTCGTCTTGCAGGGTCTAGACAGCCTTAACGGACGCGAAAAGTGCAATGCGTTTTACTAACGCAGGTAAATCCTCCCTATTTGATTCGGCCAATCTCATTAACCGCTTTGTCCATGCTTTTATCGTATGCCTGCAATATTTTTTGGTTTGCTTCAAAAGCGCGGTAAGCTGCCATCATCTCGGTCATCGAACGCGCTAAGTCGACGTTGGAACGCTCGAGAAAGCCTTGCTTGAGCTGGTATGTCACATTCGGGTTGCCGATCGCGCTCGGCAGCACGCCCGCCTCGCTGCGGAATAGTCCGTTCCCTTCTTTAACAACGCTGTTTGGATTAGCGGCAAAAGCGATATTGATTCGGGTCATCGGAACGTCATTTTCGAAAATCACGCCGTCTTCAGTGACTTTAAAATTCTCGCTCGCAAGCTGAATGCGTTCACCGTTTTCATCCAGTACGTAAAAGCCGTCCTGCGTTGTTAAAAACCCTTCCGCATCTAATGTGAAATTTCCGTTGCGTGTATAACGAATCTCGCCATTTCCGTTTTCGACAACGAAAAAGAGCGCACCTTTCATGCCTGTTTCCGCATCCGTTGGTATATTGCCGTCAATAAGGGCCATATCCGTATTTTGTCCTGTTTCCTTTATATCTCCCTGCAGAAAGAGCGGCATCATTTCCTGCATGTGCACGCCTGTGTTAATTTCACCGATTGTCATTTGTCTGCGAAATGAACGCGGTCCAGCTGTTGTATGTAAACTTTTCAAAAGCATTTCGGGAAATGCCCTTAATGAAGCTTGATCCGCCTTATATCCTGGCGTATTGGCATTGGCAATATTGTTTGTTAACATTTCAACGCGGCGCTGTTGGGAAAACATGCCTGAAGCAGCTGTATAAAATCCTCGTAACACAGGCTTTCACCTCTCATATGCAAATATGCACGTTTTTCGTCAAAAGAAGTTTATTTCGCTCATTTTCCGACAGAATCTGATAATTTTATTATAAAGCAAACACCCAATAAAAGCGAATAGGTACCATTTCCCAATGGTACCTATTCTGGCAATTTTATAATTTTATTGTGTTGTTTTCTGCGAAACGACCTTTTCCTCGAAGAGATAAGACACTTTTTCTTATATGAAGTTACGTTTTGGCACTTTGTCGATATTATCAAGCATAATACCTGTGCCGATCGCCACGCAGTCCATCGGATTTTCTGCGATTAATACAGGCACCTTCAATTCTTCCGCGAGCAGTTGATCAATGCCATGCAAGAGGGCGCCGCCTCCTGTTAAAATGACGCCGCGGTCGATAATGTCCGCCGACAACTCAGGCGGTGTGCGTTCCAATACGCCCTTGGCAGCTTGTACAATCACAGCAACCGGTTCGCGCAGCGCTTTTTCAATTTCGCTCGAACGAACAGTAATCGTGCGCGGCAAGCCTGTAACGAGGTCGCGGCCGCGAATATCAATTTCTTCGTCACGTGCGCCTGGGAATACAGTTGCGACTTTGATTTTAATTTCTTCCGCTGTACGTTCACCAATCAGCAGCTTGTACTCACGTTTGATATAATTTAAAATTTCGATATCGAACTTGTCCCCAGCCATTTTAATCGAAGAGGCGGTGACAATATCGCCCATGGAAAGAACGGCAATATCCGTTGTACCACCGCCAATATCGACAACCATATTTCCGCTCGGTTGAAAGATATCCATGCCTGCGCCAATGGCTGCTACTTTTGGCTCTTCTTCCAAGTATACTTTTTTGCCGCCGCTTTTTTCCGCCGCTTCTTTTATCGCTTTTCGTTCTACCGATGTAATGTTTGTCGGGCAGCAAATTAAAATGCGCGGTTTGGCTAAAAAGCCTTTTAAATTTAATTTGTTTAAGAAATGCTTCAGCATTGCTTCCGTAATATCAAAATCGGCAATGACGCCGTCTTTCAACGGCCGAATGGCAACGATATTCCCAGGTGTACGTCCGACCATTCGTCTCGCTTCCTCACCGACAGCTAACACCCTATTTGTATTTTTATCAATCGCCACGACTGATGGTTCATTTAGCACAATGCCTTTTCCTTTCACATAAATGAGCACGTTCGCTGTGCCAAGATCAATACCGATATCTCTTGCAAACATCGATGTTCCTCCTTGCATTCAATCCGTCAAATCACTCCTAATTGATCATTTTATCATATTGTAATAGGAAGAACATACTATTTTCTTAATAAAAATTTCCTGCAAGGAAAAATTTTTTGGCTTATTGAATCGTTTCTTTTTTATATTTCCTTTTTGTTGCCTCACCGCCCCGCAAATGGCGAATTGATTTATGATAATCAAGGATTTCTTTTACTTCATTAGCCAGCTCGGGATTGATTTCTGGAAGCCGCTCCGTTAAATCTTTATGAACGGTACTTTTGGAAACGCCAAATTCTTTCGCGATGACGCGAACGGTTTTCCTCGTCTCCACGATATACTTTCCAATCTTGATAGTACGCTCTTTGATGTAATCGTGCACACCACTCGCCCTCCCTGAATTGGATGTGAGAAGTGTGAAATGAGACTCGCTTTTGCATCCGATAAAAAGTGCTTCTGCTTGTTCATTGTGAAAATATCTAAAGCCGATTTCTTGCTGTTAATGGACGATCCCCACCTCAAACACTCTCGTTGTAGTTAAGTTTGTATTATTTTATTAGGCGAATTGGCCATATATACCAGAAAAGTCAAGAGGGACAAGTGATTTGTAGGAATTTTTTATATTTTGTTTGAAATAAATAAAAAGGGCTGACCAAAACGGAAAGTATCAGACCCCACGCAACACAATATATAAATGAATGAGCGTGAGGCCAGACACCGAAGCGGTCAGCCTAAAAACAGAGCACCGTATACTAATGATAGGGTAATGACATAAGCAGGATGTATTTTCCATTTTTCCATTAATAAAAAACTAAGCACCGCTAATAATAATGTTTGCCATGTGCCTACATCATGGTAGGACGCAGAAAAGAAATCAACCGTCATCCCCCCGAGTAAAACGGCAATGGTCGGACGGATGTAGTTTGTCATCCGTTTTACTTGTGGGGAATCTTTGAATTTATAAAGAAGTTGAAGCAAAGCAATCATTAGGATGAGCGAAGGTGCAACCGTGGCAAAAATGCCAATGAAAGCTCCGAGCACTCCACCTTGTTGATAGCCGATATACCCAGCCATTTTCGTAGCAATAGGCCCAGGAAGCGCGTTTCCTAACGCCAACACTTCACTAAACTCGTTGACCGTTAACCAACCGTAGCGGTCAACCACCTCATTTTCAATGAGGGGAATAGATGAAGGTCCCCCGCCGTAACCTAAAATGCCCGGAATAAAAAAGGCAAGGAAAATTTGCCAATAAATCATGAATGCTTTCTCCTTTCCATCGGAGACTTGGCTTTTTCATTTGTTTTTTCACCTTTTCCAACTAATGCACTGAATAGTAAAACAGCAATGAGGATAGCTGGGTGAACATGAAAAAACTCTAGTACAATTAAACTTCCAATGGCAAACAGAATGGTGGACAATAAACCTAACGAAGAATTGGATTGCTTCATAAATTCCCACGTTAACACACCGAGCATGACCGCGACAACAGGAACAACCGCTTTTGTCATTCCTAATACCCACGGCTCATCCTTGACAGAGGAAATAAACATTAACAAGACAATCATTAATATAACCGTTGGAATCGTTGTCGCTAAAACAGCATTCAGCATTCCAATAATTCCAGCCACGCGATAACCGATATACCCTGCCATTTTCGTGGCAATAGGCCCGGGGAGCGCGTTTCCTAACGCCAATATATCGGAAAATTCATCATCGCTCATCCATTTGTATTTTTGGACGACCTCTTTATGAATAAGAGGGATAGCCGATGGGCCTCCCCCATATCCTAACATGCCAACGCGAAAAAAAGCTAAAAATAATTGAAGCTGCTTCATGTCCATTCAGTCCTTTATGCGTGTTTGCGAACATTTTACCAAGCTGCGACAGCTCCGTCAGTACGGGCTTCTGTACCGCCGGCCAACACCCCTGTACGAGGAGGATCGCGCCAAATGATTTGCCCGCGCCCGAATGCGCCTGAATCTAGGGCTACTTGAATATCATGTCCTTTTCGTGCCAAGGCTTGAGCGACATGTTGCGGAAAATGGTGCTCGACAAGAATCTTTTTCCCTTCGACCCATTGCCACCTTGGTGCATCTAATGCGGCTTGAGGGTTTAAATGGAAGTCAATCGTATTCATTACTACTTGCATATGTCCTTGCGGCTGCATAAAGCCTCCCATCACACCGAATGGCCCAATCGGTTCATTTCCTTTCGTGAGAAATCCAGGAATGATGGTATGATATGTTTTCTTCCTTGGCGCAAGGCAATTGTCGTGAGATGGGTCTAACGAGAAATTATGCCCGCGGTTTTGCAAGGCGATTCCTGTTCCAGGTACGACGAGGCCGGAACCAAATCCCATGTAGTTGCTTTGAATGAATGACACCATATTTCCTTCGCCATCGGCAGCCGCTAAATATACCGTTCCTCCCTTTGGCGGCGTTCCCGGTTCAGGAAGCAGCGCTTCTTCATGAATCAACTGTCGTCTTGACTGAGCGAACTCTTCTGATAATAGCTCGCCGACCGTGTATTTCATATAACGCGCGTCGGTAATATATTTTTGCCCATCGACAAACGCCAACTTCATCGCTTCAATTTGTTGATGATACGTATCAATCGTCGGCGTTTCAGGCACTTCAAATCCTTTCATAATATTGAGCGCCATCAACGCAACAAGCCCCTGCCCGTTCGGAGGAATCTCCCATACATCATAATCGCGATAACGGACGGAAATCGGTTTGACCCACTCCACTTCATATTCAGCCAAGTCGTCAAACGATAAAAAGCCGTTATATTGCTTCGAGAAAGCCGCGATTTTCTCCGCCAATTCACCGCGGTAAAAACTTTCCCCATCCGTCTTGGCAATGGAGCACAATGTGTCGGCATGTCCTTTGGAAGACCAAACTTCTCCAATTCTTGGCGCTCTCCCTTGAGGAGCAAACGTTTCAAACCAACTTGCAAACTCTGGATCTTTTAACTCATTTTTAAAAGTGCGGAATGCTCTATCCCAATACTTACCAAGCGTTGGTGAGATTGGATAACCGTTTTCCGCATATTCAATCGCCGGTTTTAATACTTCCGCTAGCGGCAGTCGGCCAAATCGTTTTGACAAGGCGGCCCAAGCTGCCGGAGCTCCTGGAACGGTTACAGGAATCCAGCCATATTTCGGAATTTCGTTGTATCCCCGTTCCTTTACTGCCCCAATCGAGATCGCTTTCGGCGAATAGCCGCTTGCATTTAAAGCGTGAAGCTCCCCTTTTGTCCAAACAAGGGCAAAGGCATCGCCGCCAATTCCGTTGGAAGTTGGCTCGACAACGGTTAAACATGCAGCCGTCGCAATCGCCGCATCAATCGCATTACCGCCCTTTTTTAAAATATCCAACCCTGCTTGGGCAGCCAAAGGCTGGGAAGTGGCCACCATTCCATTGGCGGCAAATGTCGCCATTCGCTGTGAAGAATACGGGTAGTGCAAATAGTCAAATTTTATCATCTTCTACTCCCCTTTACTTCGCATCATCCTACTTCGTGACGAGGGAAGGATTCAGTACAATCGCTCTGGCTATACCAATCCGCTGTCTTTGTCCCCCCGCTAAACTCGTAAGGATAACGATCATAATGTTCCTCTTTTAATCCTGCTTCTCTTCATAAATGAGATTCCAACTAATAGCAAAAGAAGTTGGAAGAACCGACGAACAATTAAACCTACTGCACTTTTCACACTCCTTGTCATTTCTATAATAATTCAACTTAAACTCTCAACATGTGAATCAAGCCAAAAATCAACCAGTGTTCTGTTCGCCTTTTAAATATGTTTTTGATTTATATATCATATCTGTTTAATGAAATGAAGAAGCTAAATGAATCGCAAACACTTACATTAATACATTTTGTATATTGTTTTTTTGTTTTTTTTACTTTTGTTAATAAAAAATGTTTTATTATTTAACAAAGTTAATTAAATTTTATTTTTTATGATTATATAGTAAAAAGAATAATTTTTCCATATCTTTTTCTAAAAAATTCAAAATTTCCTATCTGTCAAAAAATAAAAAGAGCTGACCAAACAAGGTGTCAGCCCCCAAAACCCTAATATATTTATTTAGGACATAACAATGGATAAAAACAGTATACGTCGTAAGGTCAGACACTTACGGTCAGCCTCTTGTAAATTCATTGCATTATAATTTAAGTCCGCTTCTACTTTTAAATCTTCTTAGCAGGATATGGCTTTCTACTCGTGTAATCCCTTTCAAAGAATACAGTTCGTTGTTGACAAATTTTTCAAGACTAGCAAAATCCTCTACGAGAACATGCATATGAAGTGTACTAGGCCCTGTCATTTGGTAGCAGCTGGCTACATTCGGATTATCGGCCAGCTTTTGGGCAACTTCCACCAAATACGCCGGCTCGCAATCGACTTCAAAAAATGCGGACACACTTTTTCCAACCTTCTCTGAATTAATCACCACTGTAAATTTTTCAATCACGCCATTTTCTACCAGCTGGTTTATTCTCTCTCTTACGGATACTCGTGAAAGATTTAATTCTTTACCAATATCAACGTAAGACATTCTGCCGTTTTCGGTTAAAAGCGATAATATTTTTCGATCGATATCATCCAGCTTCAACAACGCTCACCACCTGAAAAAGGTTTCCTGACCTTAAGTATATATTTTGTTGTTAAAAGATGAAACACCTTAATTTGATTTTTTCGTGCCAGACTGAAATAGCCAAAAATAAAAACGCCCATCCCTTTGCTTATTAAGAAGGAATAGACGTTTTCGTTACCCTATTTATCATTTTTTACTATATTATGTTCTTGCCATTCCGATAGAAGTGTCCGGAGTTTTATAAGATTCTTGCTCGGAATGTTGTTCAGTTGGTGTCGTTGTATTTTCGTTTGTTGATTGTTCCTCAGATTGAGTTTCTTCATCTAATTGTGTTTGTTTTTCATCCGTTGTTTGCGCGTTTTGTTCAGTTGCGTTTTCTTCTTCAGCTTGTTTTGTTTGTTCATCTGCTTCTTCTGTTAATGCCGTTAATGGCTGATCAAAATAGTCAATTGGATTGACTGCTTGATTGTCTTTGCGGATTTCAAAGTGTGCATGAATGCCTGCTTCTTGATTAAACTGGCTTTGACCTGCCTTACCGATCACTTGTCCTTGTTTTACTGTATCTCCGGCTTTGACTTTAAGTTCAGCAAGCGATTGATAAACAGTAACCACGCCTTCATCATGCTCGATTTCTGCAACATATCCAAAAATCGGGTCTTTTTTCGCCTTCGTTACCGTTCCGCTTAAAGACGCTGTAACGTCAAAACTTTTTCCATCTTTCATTGCAATGTCAATACCTTTATTTTGATGATACGTATTATTATAAAAGACAAGGGCTGCTTCTTGTTCTTCTTTTGACGCCTTAGAATCATAGAACGGTTTTTGAATTTCTACAGCATTTGGATCAAGCACAGGTATGGCAAAACGTTCTACTGCTTCATTGACTGGTACAGCTGGTTCTTTGTCATTGTAAGAAGTACCTGGCATATCGGAGTTGTACTCATGCTCATTCTCTGCCGTTTTGTTGTCATCTTTGCTTTGGAACCAAAGCACTCCCGTTAAAATCAAAGCGGCACTAGCCAGATAAATAGCTGGAACTACCCAACGCTTTCTGAACGCACGTCGCAAACTTGGTTTCATTGGAGAAGGCTGTTTCTTTTCTTCCTCTCTCATGTTCATCACCTCAGCAACCATTCTGAACAAAAAGAGGAAAATATATACACACTTTCAAAAAATTTTTTGAATGGGAGTCTGTCCCCCATCACTTTAAAGATTGAGTGTAATGAGGGACAAACCCCCACCTATTTCTTTGCGGTTAGTTTGGTTAGGAAGGCGGTTGCGGAGGAAATGTGGACTCCTTGATAATAGTATTTAACGATTTGGTCATACGTCTTTCCTTCTTGCGCCATGCCGTTTGCTCCATATTGGCTCATGCCGACTCCATGCCCATATCCTTTTGTCGTGATGGCGATTTCGTCTCCTTTACGCACCCATGTAAAATCCGTTGATTTTAAGTCGAGTTTTTCGCGCACTTCTCGCCCTTTTAATTTCTTCCCGTTAATTTCCACCATTTCCACACGTTTACCAGGTGTTCGTGAAAGAACGACTCCGACCGAACCGTCTTTCGGAAGTGTAACGCCGAGCTTTTGCTCAAATTCAGCGACAGACATCATTTTTCGATCATAAAATTTCGGTGATTGCTCATCCCAAGGACTGGAAACACTTTTTAAATAAGGAAAGGCATTTTCCCAATACGCTTCGGAATTTTCCGTAAAGCCGTTGCTCGTTGAGAAAAACGAAGCTTCAATCGGAACGTTATTATACGTTAAAATTTGCCCGTGTGTTGCTTGAACGGCCTCGGTAATCTTCTTTATCTTCCAGCTGTAATCTGCTCCCCATAGACGCTTTAATTCTTCATCGCTATAGTACACTTGGTGCATAATCGTATCAGTGACATTTGCTCCCTTTGGCAAGCTAATCGGTTGGTCATTGAGCATTTGTTTGACGATATATGTTCTTGCTGTCAATGCTTGTGCCTTCAGCGCCTCTAATTCAAACTCAGCCGGCATTTCTGCTGCGACAACCCCGATAACATATTTCTCTAATGGAATATGTTCAATCTTCTTCTCTTTGCTGCGGTACACTGCCACTTCTATTGCCGGTCCTTCATTTTTGTTGTTTATTTCTGCAGATGGCGATGACTGTTGTTGAAGCCCTTCAGATAGTTTTCCATCTGCTTTTTCACTAAATGGCACAACTAACAAAGTAGGAATAAGCAATATGATGACAAATAAAAATGATACTAGTACGATGAAGGGTTTTACACGTTTCATAACTCGAGCCTCCAATATGATATGAAATTTTCAAAGAGCAAAGAAGCGGCTGGGATTTTTCCAACGCGGCAATCTCGGTGTAAGATACTTATTGCCTAAATCTCCGTATTGATTAAGCTGGCCTCTTTATTACATTGTTATGGGCTTGGACAAGTATATATGACAAATTCAAGGAAGAAATAGGGAAAGCATGGAGGAGGAATTTTGGAGGAAAAATAAAAAAGAACTCGCAAGGGAGTTCCATCCGCCATATTTCTTAATGTTCTGCTACTTTTGCCGCAAGCAATTCAAGCGCACCGCGATGCTGTGCATCCACTTCTTCCAAATGTTTGAAGTGGCTTCTCATTTCCACTCTTGTATTTTCGATTTCTCTCATTAAGCTGGCATAATAGAACGCTACTTCTTTGCGCATCTCCTGTTGTTCTGCCGCCAACACCGTGATGTCTTTTCTCATCTCTTGCTGCTCTGTTGCCAACACCGTGATGTCTTTTCTCATCTCTTGCTGCTCTGTTGCCAACACCGTGATGTCTTTTCTCATCTCTTGCTGTTCTGTTGCCAACGCCGTGATGTCTTTTCTCATCTCTTGCTGCTCTGTTGCCAACACCGTGATGTCTTTTCTCATCTCTTGCTGTTCTGTTGCCAACACCGTGATGTCTTTTCTCATCTCTTGCTGTTCTGTTGCCAACACCGTGATGTCTTTTCTCATCTCTTGCTGCTCTGTTGCCAACACCGTGATGTCTTTTCTCATCTCTTGCTGTTCTGTTGCCAACACCGTGATGTCTTTTCTCATCTCTTGCTGTTCTGTTGCCAACACCGTGATGTCTTTTCTCATCTCTTGCTGCTCTGTTGCCAACGCCGTGATGTCTTTTCTCATCTCTTGCTGTTCTGCCGCCAACACCGTGATGTCTTTTCTCATCTCTTGCTGTTCTGTTGCCAACGCCGTGATGTCTTTTCTCATCTCTTGCTGCTCTGTTGCCAACGCCGTGATGTCTTTTCTCATCTCTTGCTGTTCTGCCGCCAACACCGTGATGTCTTTACGCATTTGATTTAATTCTTCGCGCATTTGATTCTGCTCTCGACGCACTTCATTTAATTCTTCACGCATCTGATTCTGTTCTTCACGTAAAGACTGGACCTCTTTCTCTATCCCAGACATCCGGTTTTCCAATCGATCAAATCGGGTGTTCATTTGCTCCATAAACTGCTTTAAAAGCTCTTCCATTTTGCTCCCTCCTTCCTTTTACACATTTATTTAATAATTATAGCACATCTTGTCTTTTCTTGATGAAAACAAAAGCCAATCTCGTGTTCAAAACCAACTCATCTCCCATTTACCCGCTTATGCCCCTTGAAGCAGAAGTCTTCTCGGTTGTCATAATAAAAAACGACCATTCACTACTTCTTTGAGCGTAGTTCACGGTCGTTTTTGTTCGTTTCAAATATTAACATTATTAACATCCGTTACTGTTGCATCTTGAACGACATTTTCTTCCTCGTTGACCCGCTCGATATCAGCTCCAAGAGCGGCTAGTTTTTCATGGAAACGAACATATCCGCGATCAAGATGCTTCAATTCCGTTACACGTGTATACCCTTCTGCTACTAATCCGGCTAAAATTAACGCTGCGGCCGCACGTAAATCCGTCGCTGCTACTTCTGCCCCCTGCAAATTGCAAGGACCATTAATAATAACGGAACGGCCTTCAATTTTAATATCCGCATTCATGCGGCGAAACTCTTCAACATGCATAAAGCGGTTTTCAAATACCGTTTCTGTAATCATGCTTGTTCCTTCCGCTTTTAAAAGCAATGCCATCATCTGCGATTGCATATCCGTTGGAAATCCTGGGTGCGGCATTGTCTTTACATCAACCGCTTTTAATTTTTCCGGACCGATGACACGTAATCCTGTTTCCTCTTCAATAATCGTTACGCCCATTTCTTCCATTTTCGCAATGAGCGAGCTCAAATGTTCAGGAACAGCTCCTTGCACTAATACATTGCCGCCTGTAATCGCTGCAGCAACCATGAATGTACCTGCTTCAATGCGATCAGGAATCACCGTATGCGTCGTGCCACGTAATTTGGATACTCCTTCAATCCGAATCGTTCCTGTTCCGGCACCGCGCACTTTTGCTCCCATTGCATTGAGGAAATTTGCCAAATCAACAATTTCCGGCTCTTTCGCGCAGTTTTCAATCACGGTTGTTCCTTCCGCCAAAACAGCAGCCATCATAATATTTTCAGTTGCTCCCACACTCGGGAAGTCCAAGTAAATTTTTGCACCGCGAAGTTTTCCATTTACTTCTGCATCGATAAAACCGTTCCCTACCTTCACCGAAGCCCCCATCGCTTCAAAGCCTTTTAAATGTTGGTCGATCGGGCGTGAACCAATCGCACATCCGCCAGGTAAAGCAACACGCGCACGACCATGGCGCGCAAGCAATGGTCCCATCACAAGAACAGAGGCACGCATTTTGCGCACATATTCAAATGGGGCTTCCAGCTTGAGCTCTCGTGATGCATCTACAGTGATTTTATTTTCTTCTATCGTTACTTCTGCGTTTAAATAACGCAATACTTCACTGATTGTATATACATCGGAGAGAGCAGGTACATCATAAATCACGCTTTTTCCTTCACTTGCTAATAAGGTTGCGGCGATAACAGGTAAAACAGCATTTTTTGCACCTTCAACTTTGACTGTGCCGTTTAACCGCTTTCCGCCACGGACGATGATTTTTTCCAAGGTATTCCCCTCCGCGTCCAAATTCTCTATATTAATATTCAATCGTAATGATTGGGGTTCCAACTACGATGGTAGTCTTTTCGCCCAATCCTGTATTTCTTAATGCCAGTTGAATGTTCATAAGCTGGTTTTTGCCTGGGAGCGCGTTCCCCCACAGCTCAGTATATGCGGATATTGAGACAAATGTCTCTTCTTGCAGTGCTTCGAACGGTTTAGCTTGAAATTCAGCTAAAAAATGATTTGCTTTGTTAAACAAAACACCTTTCATCTTATCACTGAATTCCCCTTTTACACAAGAGAAAAGTGAAGGTTCTTTCACAAAGATTTTAGACAAGTTTTGCTTGATTTCTTCAAGAATTGCTTTTGAGTTTGCGTCGCTCCAACCAAATCCTTTCGCTTCATAGAGGATATACGTTTGGGGCTTTTTGTTTGTGACGGTCATGACTAACTGAATTGTTTCTTTAACAGAGGAATGTTCGTACAGGCCTGTCGCTTTCCATATGTCGTTGTCTTTTTTTACTGTCCATTGAAATTGATGATGTTTTTCTTTTAGTTCATTTGCTTTGTGTAAAAAAGTTGCATGATCTTTTACTGTTTGGGAATACTCTCTTGTGTAAATGACCCATTCTTCGATCTTTGCACCGTTTTGCTGCAAAACACGAGCCATTGTTTTTATTTCTGTAAATGGCTCTTTCCCCTTTGCTTTGCCCAATGAATATTGATGCATGATAGCTATAGCGCTGAGCATTAAAACAATAATTATCATTTTTATTGGTTTCATACTGTTCCACTTCCTCTCCTTAGCTGTTATTGTTGCCATCTTGGAAGTGAACATACACAAAAAAAGTCGACAAAATCAGAAAAAGATAATAGATAATTTTGGGAGGGAAATTCACAAATAAAAGGGGGTGGCAAAAAGCAAAATGTCAGCCCCACAACATAATATCATGGGGCATAACGGCGAAAAATAGGGTTGATTTTCTGAATATATACAGTCATTTTGAGCTTAAACGTCTTGCTTATAGCGTTTTTCGAGCTGGCTTATATATTTCTCACACACTTATAGGTCAGCCCCCTCGGAATATAAGCGGCAGCTGACGCGACCATGATAAATAATCTAGAAAAAAGTTGCTTACAGTCGAACCGATGGCAAGCGTAAGCAAAATGTAAAATAATCGCGCTTGCACAACCCGATTCGGCTTTAATATTTTTTCAATATGAACCCCCTGCAGCGTCCACCATGTTAAAGCAATAAAAACAAGATGAGACAAAATATTCACTAAAGCTTGATAGCCGAAACTCTCCATTGATTCCCGCTCCTTTCAATAAAATAATAAAAAGAGGCTGTCTCATAAGGGTCTGACCTCACGTGCGTTTAACAATATATAGCTCATTTATCCAACATGATTTTCTATATATTGTGTTGCCGGGTCTGACCCTTGGCTTTTGAAACAGCCTCTATATGCTCAACGCATGTTTATTTAGCTAAAAAAGTCGCCAAAGTGCTCAAATTGATTTAAGAAATCGTAGACAATGCTTGGAACGACTCCAAATACAATTGTACCAATTGCGCAGAAAATGACAACCATCATGACCCCGAGAGGCAGCTTCACTGGAGTTTGTTCCGCTGCCGGACGGAAAAACATTTGCGTCAAAATCCCGAAATAATACACGTATGAAATGACGGTTGTCGCAATCATCACCGCGGCAAGCACGTAATGAGCCGGCTCTGTAACAAACGCCCCTAAAAAGATGTTTACTTTGCCAATAAAGCCGGCTGTCCCCGGAATGCCGGCAAGCGATAAAATGAAAATTCCCATCGCAACCGCAACAAGCGGGGAGCGGCGGTAAAGACCGGCAAACTGGCTGATATCTTCAGAACCTGACTTGTCGGCAATCACTTGTAAAATCGCAAATGCTCCGAGATTCATTAATAAATACGCGACTAAATAAAACCAAATCGAATCAATGATAAACATCGACATGGTCACAAAACCAACGAGTAAATAGCCGGCATGGGCGATGCTCGAGTAAGCAAACATCCGCTTCACATTGCGCTGCCTGAGGGCAATCGTATTACCGATAATCATCGTTGCTCCTGCTAAAAAGGCGATATAATCCTGCATCGACAATAACATCGATGCTGAATTCGTGCCTTCAGCCGGAGTTCCGGCAAAAATGTAAATCATTAAACGCAGGACAATAACAAATCCAGCCGTTTTGGAAACGACGCTTAAAAATGCCGTAACAGGCGTTGGCGCTCCTTGGTACACATCAGGCGCCCACATATGGAACGGCGCAGAGGCCAATTTAAAAGAAAGACCGACAAATAACATAAGCAGCGCAAGCGCCAGTAAATATTGCTGCCCCATATCAATCACTGTGCTCAGTTGACCGGCAATGGCTTTTAAATTCGTCGTCCCTGTCAACCCGAAAATATAACTCATTCCAAATAGCGTAATCGCTGTCGAAATTCCGCCGTTAATGACATATTTCATTGCCGATTCATTCGACGGTACATATTTTTTGCGCAAACCGACTAATATGTAAGAGGAAATCGACAACAGCTCAAGGCCGACAAACATGGTAATCAAATCACCGCTTGATGTCATCATCATTGCACCAAGCAAAGCGGCTAAAAACAAATAGTAAAATTCACCGCGATACGGCATGCCTTCTGCCGGCTGATAATCCATCGACAACAGAATAACACAAGCAGCCCCGGCTAATAAAATGAACTTAAATGCTTTCGCAAACGAGTCAAGCCGGAACGTATCCTCTAAAATCGAAGTCACTTCAACAGGCAGCAGTCCTACTAGTGAGATGAGAGCAACAATGACGCCGGCAAATGCGAACCATCCAAGCAGACGACGATCTTTTTCGTCAGGCATAAACAGGTCGATGAGCGAGAGAATGGTCGCAACGCCAAGAATGGTAAACTCCGGTGTCATAATGCCCCATTCATATTGCAATAACGTCTTTAAGTCCATTCATCTCACCCTCCTAACCCGTTCATAATCATCTCTAATGTCGCTTGCAATGGTTCCGCTAAAATATTCGGATACACGCCAATGAGAACAATCAGCGCGACTAATAACAAGACCGGAATCGCTTCAACAAGGCGAATGTCCATCACACCGGCATAATCACGATTCGCGTTGCCGTATGTGACCGTTAATACGGCGCGCAATAAATAGACAGCGGTCATAATAATGCCGAGTGCTCCAATCGCAGCAATGAGCGGCTTTGCGGCAAACAGCCCTAAAAACGCCGTAAATTCGCTGACAAACCCTGACATTCCCGGCAGCCCAAGCGATGCCATCGCTCCGGCTAATAAGAAACCTGCTGTAAGCGGCATCGCTTTCGCCAAGCCGCCGAGTTTGTCAATCATCGTCGTATTGACACGCTCATACAAGACACCGACTAAGAAGAACAAGAGAGCGGAAATTAAACCGTGGGAAACGACTTGGAAAATCGCCCCTTGGATGCCGGCTTCATTTAATGCCCCTAAACCGATCAAGACGATTCCCATATGGGAAATACTTGAGTAGGCAAGCACCATTTTGAAATCGTTTTGAATGAACGCTAAAAACGCGCCATATAGCAGGTTAATGACACCTAAAATGGCGATAAATGTCGCCAAATCGCGAAATTCCTCGGGAAATAATCCGAGGCCAAAGCGGATTAAACCGAATGCCCCGATTTTTAATAAGACGCCTGAATGCAGCATCACAATGGACGGAGGCGCTTGAACGTGAACACGCAGCATCCAGCTATGAAGCGGTACAATCGGCAATTTTACGCCAAAAGCTACTAGTAAAGCGATCAGTAAACCGTAACGCAAATCTTCGGAAATCGGCGCCATCATTTGCGCTTGGGCAGCCGGGTCATTAAATATTTCTTTTAACAGCGCGACATTCGACGTGCCCGTACGCGCAAATAAGATTAAAATAACAAGCAGTAAAATCGCTGAGCCGATTCCGTTATAAATTAAATAGCTATAGGCTGCTTTTTCCTTTTCGAAATAGCCCCATTTGCCAATTAAAAAGAACATTGGAATGAGCGTAATCTCAAAGAAAATAAAGAACAAGACTAAGTTTTCTGCCGCAAAGACGCCAAGCATGCCAATTTCTAAAAGAAGAAACAGCATAAAATAACCTTTCCATTCTTTTTTAATATGAATGGATGCAACAGCAGCGAGCGTTGCCAAAATCGTCGTTAACACAATCATGACAAGGGCAAAGCCATCGATGCCTAATTCATAGTCAACAGTAAATGTATTTTTATTTAAAAACGCAAATTTGCCGAAATGAATCCAATTCCGTTTTTCTGCGAGACTATTTATGTCATATCCGGAAAGATATTGTACAAACGCCAGCAGTGCGAAAAACAAAGATGGAAGCGTTGCTAAAAATCCGATCAGTTTTATCATCTGTTCTTGTTCTTTTGGTACAAAAGCCAAGGCAATGATACCAAGCAACGGGGAGAAAACGAGCAAGGAAAGAAAATACGTTTGATCCATCATAAGTACCCCCCTGTTAAAGCAAGAATCACAACGAGCGCGGCTAAACCGATGATCGTTACAGCGCCATACATTTGTACTTGTCCGTTTTGCAGCCTTGCTCCCGCTTTACCAATACCTTGTGTCAGCGCTGCCACCGCATTGGCGGCTCCTTCGACGATAAAGCGGTCGATGTACTTAAACAGCATGCTGACTGCTTTTGCCGCATAAACGACCGTTAATTGATAAAATTCGTCGATATAATATTTATTGAAAAGCACATGATAAGAGATAGGCATTCTTGAGCTGAGCCAGTCTCTTGATAGCGATTTTTTGCCGTACATAAGCCATGCAAGGAAAATGCCAAGCAAAGAAACGACAGTTGCGACAATCATAATCCAACTTGGCGCTTCATGATGCACGTGCATATCCGTTCCTTCTGTCAGCCAATCACCAAGAAATGTACCAAACCAAGGTGTGTTCACATAACCAGCGAAGACCGCTAATCCACCAAGCACAAGCATCGGCAATGTCATCACAAACGGTGACTCGTGCGCATCTTTTACCTCACTGCGTGCTTCTCCGGTAAACACGAGAAAGAACAGTCTAAACATATAAAACGCCGTAAAGAAGGCCGCAACGACAGCAAGCCAGAACAACACAGTATTCCCGCGTGTCCAAGCGGCAACTAAAATTTCCTCTTTACTAAAAAACCCGGAAAAGAGCGGAACACCGCTAATCGCTAACGTTCCAATTAAAAATAACGGCGCGGTGAGAGGCATTTTTTTCCAAATACCACCCATTTTTTCAATATCTTGCGTATGAACGGCGTGAATGACGCTTCCAGCCGCTAGGAATAACAATGCTTTAAAGAAAGCGTGTGTCATTAAATGGAACACACCAGCTACATAACCGGCAGAACCTAACGCAAGCATCATGTAACCGAGCTGGCTGACCGTTGAGTAAGCAAGCACCCGTTTAATATCTGTTTGCACTAAGCCGATGGAAGCAGCAAAAATCGCCGTAAAGCCGCCGACAATGGCGACGGTTAACATCGCGATATGGCTTGCTTCGTAAAGCGGGAATAACGTTGCGACTAAATACACCCCAGCAGCGACCATCGTTGCTGCGTGAATCAATGCCGATACAGGCGTCGGACCTTCCATTGCATCCGGAAGCCATGTATGAAGCGGAAACTGACCGGATTTCCCGACCGCTCCGACAAAAATCAAAATTGCCGATAACGTAATCATCGTCTCCGAAACTGTTCCTGCTTGTACGGCGGCAAATATGTCGGCATATTCAAAGCTTTTGACTTCCCAAAACAGCAAAATCATGCCGATCAATAACCCGACATCACCGATGCGCGTCATAATAAATGCTTTTTTGGCCGCCGCTTTTGCCTCTTCTTTGTAAAAGTAAAAGCCGATTAATAAGAACGAACCAAGACCGACAAGCTCCCAAAAGATATAGGTTTGCAATAAATTCGGCGAGATGACAAGCCCGAGCATCGCGAACGTGAACAATCCCAAATACGCATAAAAGATCGGAAATCTTTCATCGCCGTGCATATATCCTTTGGAATACATATGTACAAGGAAACTTACAAGCGATACGACAACGAGCATCAACGAATTTAATGGATTGACCTCAAAGCCCGCTGTCAGCTCCATCGTTCCGATCGTTAACCAAACTTGCTCTGCTTTTAATGTCGGTGCATTCAAACGCTCAAATAGAACCATCACCGAATAAACGAAAGAAATAAACGTCAGTAAAATGCCGATATACGCACTATTTTCCTTCAATCGTTTACCTACTGCAAGCAGAATCAAGAACGAGAAAAGCGGGAAAAGCGGTATGATCCAGGCATTTTCCATCATTGTATCACAATCCCCTTTTTCAAGCGGCTGCGAGTAAGCCGCTAGTCTTTATCGACAAACCCCTTTTTACCCGTGAAATTAATGCTTCATCGAATCAATTTCATCAATATGAACCGTCTTGCGATTACGATAAAGCGCCATTAAAATCGCGAGGCCAACCGCTACCTCTGCAGCGGCGACAGTAATCGTAAACAGTGAGAACACTTGTCCAGTAATGCTCGGATTGACTCCATATTTACTGAACGCAACTAAATTGATGTTAACGGCATTTAACATGAGCTCAATACAAATGAGCACAATGACCGTATTTCGCTTTGTCAACGCCCCGTATAAGCCGATACAGAACAACATTAACGCAAGGACAAGGTAGGCGGACAATGGAACAGTGCTCACTTTTCTTTCGCCTCCTCATCATCTTTTTTCGCTAAAATAATCGCTCCGATAAGCGCTACTAATAATAAAACGGATGTCAGTTCAAACGGAATGATGTACTTCGAATATAAAGCAATACCGATTTGTTCTGTATTTTTTTCATGGAGCGTTGCTGCCTGCCCGCCAAGATCTAAGTCGTAAATGCCAAAATACACGGCAACACCGAACGCAGCAACCGCTAAAAATGTAAATATTTTTCGAAAAAGCCCCCCTGTTGAATGCCCTTCATCTTGATGACGTGTTAACATAATACCGAACAACATCATAATTGTAATCGCTCCCGAATAAATGAGCACTTGAACAGCTGCGACGAATTCAGCGGATAAAAGAACGTAAAGGCCGGCAATGCTGACGAACGTAAATACAAGTGCGACAACCATATGAACGACTTTTGTTAAATTTAACATCAATACTCCGCCGGCAATCGCCACAAGCGCAAGACCGAAAAAGGCTAAATATTCTCCGCTCATGGCTTATTCCCCTTTCTCACATTCGTATCGTTTTCATCGAGCCATTCTAAGTTTTTAAACAGCGCATCGCGACTATATTCTGCCAGTTCAAAGTTATTCGTCATGACGATGGCCTCGGTTGGACAGACCTCGGTACAAAGGTCGCATAAAATGCAGATTTCAAAGTTAATGTCGTACGTATCAATGATTTTCCCTTTTTTCGTTGGGTCTGGATGCTTTTTACCCGTCAGCTGAATACAGTCAGTTGGACAAATGTTCGCGCATTGATTACAGACGATACATTTTTCCGGATAAAATTTTTGAATGCCGCGAAACCGATCGGGAAGCGGAAGCGGTTCATTGGGATAATCGTATGTGACTTTTTCTTTCGTTAAGTTTTTCAGGGTATATTTCAAACCTTTCGCTAAGCCAAGCAAGCTTTGTCACCCCTTTTGATTAGAAAAATAATTCCTTAATGAGCGCTGTGATAAAGATGTTTGCCAGCGCTACCGGAAGCAGCACTTTCCAACCAAATTCCATCAGCTGGTCAGCCCTTAGGCGCGGGAACGTAATGCGGAACCAAATTAATAAAAACACGACTAAACTAAATTTAAGCGAAAACCAAACCGCTCCCGGAATAAAGTCAAGAAACATGACCGGTTTCCATCCGCCTAAAAAGAGCACTGTTGTTAACGCAGACATCGCAAAGAAATAAACATATTCCGCAAGCATAAAAAATGCCCAGCGAAATCCGGAATACTCGACATGGAATCCGGCAACAAGCTCGGATTCTGCTTCCGGCAGGTCAAACGGCGTCCGGTTTAATTCAGCAACAGAAGCGATTAAAAAGACGAGAAAACCGATTGGTTGAACAAAAATGTACCAAACATCTTCCTGCGCTTCAACAATATCATTGAGATTTAAGCTGCCTGTTAAAAGAATGACGCCCAGCACGGACATGACAAGAGGAATCTCATAGGAAATCATTTGCGCGGCTGCACGCATGCCGCCGAGAAGCGCATATTTATTGTTCGATGCCCACGCTCCTGTCACAACGCCGACCGTTGTTAACCCGGAAACGGCAATGTAGTAAAGCAGACCGACACCGATATCCGCAAATTGCAGCTTATCCGTAAACGGAAGCGTTGCCAACACCATAAATGCTGGTGCAAACGCAATGACAGGCGCCAAAATAAATAGCGGGCGATCGGCTGCTTTCGGAATCGTATCTTCTTTAAGCAAAAGCTTAAGCACGTCAGCGACCGTTTGCAACAGCCCCCAGCGGCCGCCGACTTGGTTCGGCCCGTAGCGTCCTTGCATAAAGCCCATCACTTTACGTTCAGCTAGAATTCCGTAAGTAACGAAGCCTAAGACAACAAGCAAGAGCGCTGTTCCAAGTCCAAAAAAGATGGCGAGATTTGTCCAGCTTGGCGCTGACTGTAATAATTCCTCCATCATTATCCATCGACCTCCCCGAGCACAATGTCAATTGCTCCAAGAATCGCAATTAAGTTGGCAATATTCTCACCTTTTAATAGTTTCGGGAGTATTTGCAAGTTATAAAAAGATGGCCGACGGAATTTTAAGCGATATGGTTCTTTTTTACCGTCACTGGCGATATAGCAGCCGATTTCTCCGCGCGGTGATTCAATTCGTACGTATGCTTCTCCTGGCGGCGCTTTAATGATGCGCGGCACTTTCGCCATAATTTCGCCATCTTTTGGAAACTGTTCGCATGCCTGCTCGATGATTTTCAATGATTCTTCGATTTCGGCAAGGCGGCATTCATAGCGGGCAAAACAGTCGCCGGTTTCACGCACAGGGATATCAAAGTCAAAACGATCATAAATCGAATACGGTTCATTTTTGCGTAAATCCCATTTAACCCCCGTACAGCGAAGGTTCACGCCGCTTAATGAATAGGCAAGGGCATCTTCTTTCGTATATTTGCCGACACCAATAACACGGTTGCGGAAAATTTCATTTCCTGTTACGAGCTCATGATAGCCCGCCAGCTGTTTGCGCATATAAGGAACGAAATCTTTCACTTTTTCAATCCAGCCATCCGGAGCGTCCCATTTCACCCCGCCAACGCGCATATAGTTGAACGTCAAACGCGCTCCTGACAGCTCATTCAGTAGATTAATAATCATTTCGCGCTCACGGAACGCATAGAGGAATGGGCTGACGGCACCGATGTCCAATAAATACGTTCCCCACCAGACGAGATGGCTCGCAATACGTCCTAATTCCATCGCTAAAACGCGCAAATATTCAGCCCGTTCAGGCACTTCAATCCCCATCATCGTCTCCACCGCATGACAGATAACATAGTTGTTCGTCATCGCTGATAAATAATCCATCCGATCCGTATAAGGGATAATTTGCGTATATTGCAAGCTTTCAGCAATTTTCTCTGTTCCGCGGTGAAGATAACCAATAACAGGTGTAGCTTCTTTAATGATTTCTCCATCAATTTTTAACACGAGGCGAAATACACCGTGCGTACTCGGATGCTGCGGCCCAACGTTAAGAAGCATTTCTTCTGTGCGAAGCATGAGCTACACCTCCACATCATACGGTTCATAGTCTTTTCGAAGCGGATGACCGACCCAATTTTCGCCTAAAAAGATGCGAATTAAATTCGGATGGCCTTTAAATTGAATCCCAAGCAAATCATATGCTTCGCATTCCGGCCAATTCGCTCCCGGCCAAAGCGGAACGAGCGAATCAATTTCCGGATTGTCCCGGTCAATCTTTACCTTTAACGCAACGGATTGATTGTTTTTGTAAGAATACAGGTGAACGTATACTTCCATATGAGTTTGGAAATCGGTGCCATGCAGATCGGATAAATAGTCAAAACCAAGTTGCTCGTTGTACTTTAAAAATTGAGCGATTTTATAATATGTATCTTTTTTCGCCACAAGTGTAGGAACATCTTTGGAAAGCCGGTTAATGTAAGCATCTTCTAAAACATCTTCACCGAGATGCTCTTTAATGACTTTCACATATTTATCAAGATATACTTGATTCGGTGACGGCTTCTCCTCCTGCTTTGGAGTTTCTGACGCTTGTGCTTGCGCCGCTTTTGCTTTTGCCGCTGCCGCAGCCTTCGCTTTTGCAGCGGCAATCGCTTTTGCTTTCGCTTTCGCAATCTCGTCTTCACTTGCTTCAGCGTTGTTTCCTTCTTGTGCTTGTTGTTTCGCCAGTGCTGCGGCTTTCGCTTTTGCGGCTGCGGCTGCCTTCGCCTTCGCTGCCGCAATCGCTTTTTGTTTTGCGAGTTCGTCGCTGTCTGCCGACTCTCCGCTTTGTTCTGCTTCTTTTGCCTTTTGTTTCGCCAGCGCTGCCGCTTTCGCCTTTGCTGCCGCTGCGGCTTTTTTCTTCGCCAACTCAAGATCGTCATCTTTTTCAGCTGTTTTTTCTTGCTTCGCTTCCACTTCTTCGTTCAATGAAACCGTTTTCTCGAGCGTTTGCTCAGTTTGTTCCGTTTCCTTTTTCGCCGCCATCCGCTCACGGGCGAGTTGTTTTGCCCTTTCTGCTGCTTCCTTTTTCAGCTGCTGTAAATCTTTCTCGTCGCTCATTTACAGCACCTTCTTCCCTGTTTTTGCTTCATAACGAATTTTCTCTTTTAATTTATTAATTCCGTAAATTAAGGCCGCTGGGTTAGGCGGGCAGCCCGGAATATAGACATCAACCGGTACGATTTGATCGACACCTTTGACGACACAATATGATTTGACGTAAGGGCCTCCCGCTGTGGCACAAGAGCCCATGGCAATCACCCATTTCGGTTCAGGCATTTGATCATACAAACGGCGGACAATCGGCGCCATTTTCTTTGTTACCGTCCCCGATACAATCATAACGTCGGATTGGCGTGGGGACGTACGGAAGAAGGAGCCAAAACGGTCCAAATCATAATGCGAAGAACCGACTCCCATCATTTCAATTGCACAGCAAGCAAGCCCAAATGTTAACGGCCATAACGAATTGCTTCTTGCCCATGCTTTCAATTGTTCAAGCGTTGTCAAAAAGACGTTTCGTCTTAGCTCTTCCATTTCTTCTTCAGGTACATTCAATAATTTTACATCCATTTTAACACCTTCTTCTTCCAAGCATACACGAGTCCAATCACAAGCATGATGACAAAAATCAGCATCTCAATAAGAGCAAACAAACCTAGCTTATCATACGCTACAGCCCAAGGATATAAAAATACGGTTTCTACATCAAAAATGACAAATAAAAGGGCAAAAATATAGTAGCGTACATTAAATTGAACGCGTGAATCATGAAAAGGTTCAATCCCGCTTTCATACGTCGTTTGCTTCGCGGCATTCGGTGCATGCGGCCGCAAAAAGCGTCCCGCTGTAAGCGCTACAACCGGAAGCAAAATACCTAAACATAAAAAGACGAACACGATTAAATAGTTATTAAGATACACATTTAACAACGTGACATATGCCTCCTTTGCCGGCTTACCTCAAACTTTTCCGAATGGTCATACAATTAAGACTTTATAACCGATATCATTATAACATTTATATCCAACAGTGTCGACAAACTGTAAGCGCAATAATTGGAAAAAAGAAAAGCGGAGGCGCCGTGATTAGCTCTTGAAGCCAAATGTTCTTCACCCGCAGAAGTGCTTGCACTTCGAGGGAGAAGGTTATTTGGCAGAAGAGAGCTAGCCGCCGAAGCTAGACATCAAGAAAAGCGAAGGCGGCGCGAGCCGAGCTAGACAATAAAGAAAAGCGGAGGCGCCCTGCTTAGCCGCGATGGGCATAAAAAAGAACAGGAGAATATGAAATTCCCCTGTCCTTATCATCCATATGATTAGCCGCGTTTACCGGCAACGTTTAAGCGGTTGATTGCGCGTTGTAATGCAAGCTCTGCACGTCTGAGATCGATGTCTTCTTGTTTGCTTTGTAAACGTCGCTCAGCGCGCTCTTTCGCAGCTTTTGCGCGCTCGACATCGATGTCCTCTGCTTTTTCTGCTGCTTGCGCTAAAATGGTCACTTGATCTGGGCGAACTTCAAGGAAGCCTCCGCTCACTGCAACTAATTCAGTGTTGCCTCCTTTTTTTAAGCGTACTGCTCCGATTTGCAGCGGAGCGACCATCGGAATGTGCCCCGGCAAAATGCCAAGTTCACCGCTTTGTGCTTTCGCGCTTACCATTTCTACATCTGCTTCATACACTGGGCCATCAGGAGTAACTACACTGACTTTAATCGTCTTCATTTAAAATACCTCCCAGGTCCCAAAATTAAACTTCTACGCCCATTTGCTTCGCTTTTTCAACGACTTCTTCAATGCGTCCAACTAGACGGAACGCATCTTCAGGAAGATGGTCATATTTACCTTCAAGAATTTCTTTGAAGCCGCGAACTGTTTCCTTAATAGGCACATAAGAACCAGGTTGACCTGTAAATTGCTCCGCAACGTGGAAGTTTTGTGATAAGAAGAATTGAATACGACGAGCGCGATGTACGACAAGTTTGTCTTCATCAGAAAGCTCATCCATACCAAGAATCGCAATGATATCTTGCAATTCTTTATAACGTTGTAAAGTTTGTTGTACTTTACGTGCAACTTGGTAATGTTCTTCACCAACGATTTCCGGTGAAAGCGCACGAGAAGTAGATGCAAGTGGGTCTACCGCAGGGTAAATACCCATCTCTGCTAATTTACGCTCTAAGTTTGTTGTTGCGTCTAAGTGCGCGAACGTTGTTGCCGGAGCTGGGTCAGTATAGTCGTCCGCTGGTACGTAAATTGCTTGGATTGATGTTACCGAACCTACCGCTGTTGATGTGATACGTTCTTGCAATTGACCCATTTCTGTCGCAAGTGTTGGTTGGTAACCTACCGCAGACGGCATGCGTCCTAATAACGCAGACACCTCAGAACCTGCTTGCGTGAAGCGGAAAATGTTATCGATGAAGAACAACACGTCTTGTCCTTGCTCATCACGGAAGTATTCCGCCATTGTCAAACCTGTTAACGCAACGCGCATACGTGCTCCAGGTGGCTCGTTCATTTGTCCGAATACCATCGCTGTTTTATTAATGACGCCGGAATCTTTCATTTCATGGTAAAGGTCGTTACCTTCACGAGTACGTTCACCTACACCCGCGAATACAGAGATACCACCGTGCTCTTGAGCGATGTTGTTAATAAGCTCTTGGATAAGAACGGTTTTACCTACACCCGCACCACCGAATAGACCGATTTTTCCACCTTTAATGTATGGCGCAAGAAGGTCTACTACTTTAATACCTGTTTCAAGAATTTCAACTTGTGTTGAAAGTTCCTCGAACTTAGGTGCTGGCTTATGGATGGAGTCGCGACGTGCGTCAGCTGGAATTTCCTCACCTAAATCGATTGGTTCACCTAATACGTTAAATACACGGCCAAGTGTTACTTCACCTACTGGAACGGAAATTGGCGCACCTGTGTCGATTACTTCCATGCCACGAATTAATCCGTCCGTAGATGCCATCGCGATTGTACGAACTGTATCATCACCAAGGTGAAGGGCAACTTCTAATGTTAAGTCAACATCGACTTCGTTTTCGTTGCGCGCTTTATGTTGGATTTTAAGGGCGTTGTAAATCGCAGGAAGATGTCCGTTTTCGAACTTAACGTCTACAACTGGACCCATAACTTGAAGAACGCGTCCTTTTGCCATCGTTTTCCCTCCTAACTTGCTAGTAAAAAACAAATTATGCAGCTATCACTATTGCAACGCATTCGCTCCTGCAACGATTTCCGTAATTTCCTGTGTAATGGCTGCTTGACGAGCGCGGTTGTATGAAAGCGTAAGCGTGCGAATAAGCTCTTTTGCGTTGTCTGTTGCGTTTTTCATCGCTGTCATACGAGCTGCATGCTCACTTGCCTTCGCATCTAATAACGCACCGTAAATTAAACTTTCCGCATATTGCGGCAAGAGCACTTCTAAAATTTCTTCTTGTGAAGGCTCAAATTCATAAGAAGTTAACTTTTTGTTTGCTGCCAAGTCTGTTAACGGCAACAGTTTTTTCTCCGTTACATCTTGTTGAATCGCGCTTACATAATGGTTGTAATACATATACAACTCATCAAACGTGCCATCGGCAAACATGTTCACCGTTTGATTGGCGATTCGCTTAATATCCGCGAATGACGGCTGATCAGGCAGCCCTGTAATATTTAATACAACCGGAATATTGCGCTTCGTGAAAAAGCTTAATCCGATACGGCCAATCGCGATTACTGCATATTCATCCGTTGATTTATGCCGTTTTTGAATCGTCTGGTAAACTGTGCGGAGAACGTTGCTGTTATATGCACCAGCTAAGCCGCGATCAGATGTGATAACTAAATAGCCTGTCTTTTTCACCGGGCGTTTCACTAACATTGGATGGTTGGCGTTAGAGCTTCCAAGCGCGACGCTCGCAACAACATCTTGAATTTTTTCCATGTAAGGAACGAATGATTTCGCATTGTTTTCAGCGCGGTTTAACTTAGAAGCAGAAACCATTTCCATCGCTTTTGTGATTTGGCTCGTTTTCTTTGTTGCGTTAATTCTCGTTTTTATATCACGTAATGATGCCAAAGGTTTTCACCACCTTTTTGCGCTGAATCTATTTTCACGTAAAGGAGAAGCGGAACAGAAGAAGTGCCCCTTCTGTTCCTATGCTGTTTTACTCAGAAACAACGAACGTTTTCTTGAATTCTTTAATTGCGTTGTTAAAGTCTTCTTCGTTTGGAAGATCTTTTGTTGTACGAATATGGTCAAGCAAGTCTTTGCGATTGTGATCTAACCATTGATAAAACTCTTTTTCGAAACGGCGGATATCTTCAACCGGGATGTCATCTAAGAATCCGCGCGTTAACGCATAAAGAATCGCAACTTGTTTTTCAACTGGAAGCGGCTCATGTAAGCCTTGTTTTAACACCTCTACTGTACGAGCACCGCGAGCAAGTTTCGCTTGTGTTGCTTTATCAAGGTCAGAACCGAATTGAGCGAACGCTTCAAGTTCACGGTATGCCGCTAAGTCAAGACGAAGCATACCTGCTACTTTTTTCATCGCTTTGATTTGTGCTGCACCACCAACGCGTGATACAGAAAGACCTGCGTTAATCGCTGGACGTACGCCAGAGAAGAATAAGTCAGATTGCAAGAAAATTTGTCCGTCCGTAATTGAGATGACGTTCGTTGGAATGTAAGCAGAGATGTCACCTGCTTGTGTTTCAACGAATGGTAACGCCGTTAATGAACCAGCGCCTTTTGCGTCGCTTAATTTTGCCGCGCGCTCTAAAAGACGAGAGTGCAAGTAGAAAACGTCACCTGGATATGCTTCACGGCCTGGTGGACGACGTAATAATAGAGAAAGCTCACGGTAAGCAGCTGCTTGTTTAGATAAGTCATCGTATACAACAAGCACGTGCTGCCCTTTATACATGAAGTATTCACCCATTGTTACCCCAGCATATGGAGCTAAGAATAGCAATGGAGCTGGTTGTGACGCAGAAGCTGTTACAACGATTGTGTAATCTAATGCACCGTGTTTGCGCAATGTTTCTACTACGTTACGAACCGTTGATTCTTTTTGTCCGATTGCCACGTAGATACAAATCATGTTTTGATCTTTTTGGTTAATAATCGTGTCAATCGCAACAGATGTTTTACCAGTTTGACGGTCTCCGATAATTAACTCACGCTGACCGCGACCGATTGGCACAAGCGCGTCAATCGCCTTAATACCTGTTTGTAATGGCTCATGTACAGATTTACGATCCATTACACCAGGAGCCGGGCTTTCGATTGGACGAGTTTCTGTTGTTTCAATTGGGCCTAAACCGTCAACAGGCTGTCCTAATGGGTTTACAACACGACCGATTAACGCTTCGCCGACAGGAACTTCCATGATGCGGCCAGTACGACGAACTTCGTCGCCTTCTTTAATACCTGTGTATGGTCCTAAAATAACGATACCAACGTTGTTTTCTTCAAGGTTCAATGCCATACCCATGACACCATTTGCAAACTCAACAAGCTCCCCGGACATAACATTGTCGAGGCCATGAGCACGAGCGATACCGTCACCGATTTGGATAACTGTACCAACATCGCTCATTTGGATTTCAGACTGATAGTTTTCAATTTGCTTTTTTATCAGCGCGCTAATTTCTTCAGCTTTGATGCTCATGCATTTCACCCCTATCTACAAATCTTTAGCCAATTAATTGACGCTCTAGTCTTTCTAATTTTCCGCTGACGCTGCCGTCATAAATGCGATACCCGATGCGAAGCTTCACACCACCGATTAAGCTCGGATCAATGACGTTGTTAATGCGGAGCGTGGCTTTGCCGATTTTCTTCGCAAAAGTTTCAGAGAGCGCTTGCTTTTCGTCTTCTGTTAACGGGCGAACAGAATAAACCGTTGCTTCGGCAACACCGCGTTCTTCGTTTGCAAGAGCAATAAATTCGTTTGTAAGCTCTGGAACGATTTCAATGCGATGACGGTCAAGCAAAATCATCAATGTATTTAATAGAGGCGTTGATAAAGACGCGAATATTTCTTGTAACAACGCTTTCTTCTTTTGCACCGCTAACTTAGGATGTTTTAATACATCGACGAATTGTTTGTTTTCTGCAAATACTTGCTGCACAACACGAATTTCTTCTTCCAATTGATCAAGCAGCTGTTTTTCTTTCGCAATTTGAAAAAGAGCCAAGGCATATCGTTTTGCTACGACTTCTTTATTCATCGCCCTTCTCCTACCTCTTGAATATACTCTTGAATCAGCTTCGCTTGATCTTGCTCAGTTAACTCTTTTTCAATTACTTTAGAGGCAATTAACACAGATAAAGATGCGACTTGCTGACGCAATGCAGCAACAGCTTGCTCTTTCTCCTGCTCGATTTCTTTTTTCGCAGCCTCTTTTAAGCGCTCTGCTTCTGCACGAGCTGCCGCAATGATTTGTTCTTTTTGCTCTTCACCAAGTTTGCGGGCGTTTTCAATTAATTCTTGTGCTTCTTGACGAGATTTTTTCATAAGTTCGCGTTGCTCTTCTGCAAGCTTTTTCGCTTCTTGATGATGCTTTTCTGCCTGCTCAATTTCATTAGCGATATGCTCTTCGCGTTGTTTCATGACGCCCATCAATGGACCAAACGCATATTTACGGAGCAATGCTAACAAAATTAAAAACATGATTAATTGGAAAAGAATATCGCCGCCGTTGAATCCGCTATGTGCAGCTCCAGCGCCTAATACAAACATGTTTAACACCGCTCGTTTCACTCCCTTCAAGAGTCGCCTTCACTTCAAGTTAGTTTTACGCGAACTGAATCGCTGCAAATTCTAATGTGCTCAAGAGTTTCTTCTGTCATTAACCTACAGATTCTTACCCTGTTGCTAGATGAATCGGCTTGGTTTCAAAAAGGTTTGGCTAATTCAACCTATTCACTAAGTCACAAGATTTCGTGGTTTGTTTCTTGTGTTAATTCCATTATGAACATAAAGGAATGGCGAAGGTTCTCATGGAATGATCTTCGCCATTGTTGAACGATTTTTGTTCATCACCATATAAAATTTTTAGGTCATCCTGCCAAGCGCCTAGCTTGACCATACAGACAGCATGTTGCTGCGCGATAAGCAAAGCGCGGCGCTTGTACAATTATCGACCTAAAACCATGAATGCGATAACTACCGCGATGATCGGAATCGCCTCTACTAACGCAACCCCGATAAACATTGTTGTTTGAAGCATACCGCGAGCTTCTGGCTGACGAGCGATACCTTCAACTGTACGAGATACGATTAAACCGTTACCAATACCTGCACCAAGTGCAGCTAAACCGATAGCAATTGCAGCTGCTAATAAACCCATGATTAAAAGTCCTCCTTTAAAATATTTATTGAAATTATTGGATTTGTTTTATAAATTAATGGTCATGACTCACTTTGTGCGCCATATAAACCATTGTTAACATTGTGAAAATAAATGCTTGGATCGCACCAACGAAAATACTGAAGCCTTGCCATGCAATCGTCGGAATGATTGCTGCAATTGTTCCGCCAACACCTGTCGCTAAACCGCCTGCAAGCAGGCCTAATAAAATTTCACCTGCGAAAATGTTACCGTAAAGACGCAGACCAAGCGTTAATGTGTTAGCGAATTCTTCGATAATTTTAAGCGGGAATAAGAACCACATCGGAGTAACGAAACCTTTAGCATAATGACCAAAGCCATGCAGTTTAATGCCATAGTAGTGGGATAGTGCTACAACCATTGTAGCAAGCGTTAATGTGACAACTGGATCAGCTGTCGGCGACTTCCACCATAGTTCTCCGTCAATCACAACAGAAAACGGAAGACCAAGCATGTTTGCTACGAAAATGTACATGATTAATGTCAGTCCAAGCACGTGGAAGCGTCCGCCTGTTTTCCAGTCCATGTTGCTTTTGATGATATTTTTCACAAAGTCCATGACCCATTCTAGGAAGTTTTGCATCCCCGTCGGTTTCATAGACAAGTTGCGGGTTGCCAAAACAGCAATGATAAAGACAATGACAGATGTGACAGTAATCATTAAAATATTAGCTAAGTTGAAAGTAAGTCCTAAAAATTCAGCTGTTGGAGCTCCGTGATGCACTAGTACTCACCTCTCTTCCCACCGCTTTTGCGTATTTTTTGCAAAAAATAATCTATTATAATGACAAAATAAGATGTCATTAACCCAAATACCATTGGAATCATTGAGAAATAATGAGGATAGCGCATCACAATCAACACCGCCAACCCTGCCGCAGCCATGCGTGAAAATGTACCAAGGGAGCTGACTTTTTTTCCTTCAATAACTGCCTGTCCGAAACGGTTCGCCTTTCTTGCCAATATCCATAGCCCGTAAAAGCTGATGGCCGTACCAACAATCAAGCTTAAAAATATCGTTTTATATTGCGTAAAACCCCAGCCTACTGTATAAACGGATAGCAAATAAAATATGTATTTTCGCTGCCTGTGAAACATTTGCTGAAGTTCTTCCATGAACTTAGTCTCCTGAAAAATATTGACGAACTGTTCGTAACATGGCATATACACCTGTAGCAAGTCCAAGCAGTAAACCAATAATTAAAAAGAGAGGCTCCGTATCAAATTGCCGATCGATCCATCTGCCGCCGAATATGCCGACTAAAATCGAACCGACCAACTGTGATGCAATTGCGGACATCAAGCCGATTGCTTGAAGGGGATGGCGTTGATTTTGGCGCATAAGCTCATAATCCTCACTTAATCTATTTCCTGAAAAATCAGAAGAATAAAAACGATTCTCCAACGCTATGAAAACCCTATCATGATTACCCCTTGTAAGCATACAATAGGGACCCGTCAATGTCAATGTATTTACTATGAAAAAAGTAATAATCTACTCTAATTGTTAATAATTTGTCACAATTTATGAATTGATCTTTCTTCCCTTATTGTTATAATATTTTCCCTCTTATTGCATAAAAAACGCCAAGCGCCTTTTGACGCTTAGCGTTCCTAACTAGCTGCAGTAAAGCTCTCTATGCAAGAGAGGCGAGCAACGATGGGGATTATTTTGTACCAAATAGGCGGTCGCCCGCATCACCGAGACCCGGAACAATATAACCGTGGTCATTTAATTTTTCATCTAATGCTGCAATATAAATATCAACGTCAGGATGAGCTTGTTTGACTGCTTCTACTCCTTCGGGAGCGGCAATTAAACACATAAACTTAATGTTTTTTGCCCCGCGTTTTTTCAAAGAATTGATCGCTTCCACGGCGGAGCCCCCTGTTGCCAGCATCGGGTCAACCACGATAAAATCGCGCTCTTCGACATCTGTCGGCAATTTTACATAATACTCAACCGGTTTTAATGTTTCCGGGTCGCGATATAAACCGATATGTCCTACTTTTGCAGCTGGAATCAGTTTTAAAATCCCGTCTACCATGCCAATACCTGCTCGCAAAATCGGGATAATGCCAAGTTTCTTTCCAGCAATCACTTTTGATTTTGCTTTGCTGACCGGCGTTTCGATTTCCACTTCTTCAAGAGGCAGGTCACGCGTAATTTCAAATGCCATTAAAGTCGCTACTTCTTCTACAAGCTCGCGAAATTCCTTTGTTCCCGTTTGCTTGTCACGAATATATGTAAGTTTATGCTGAATGAGTGGATGATCAAAAACGTACACTTTGCCCATCGTATCTCTCCTTTTTTCAATTTACACAATTTACACTTCATTAAATTCTACCGAAAAAGAAAAACTTGTTCAACAATCGTGTCGAAAATCGCAAAAAATTGTAAAAAAAAAGAGGCTGTCTCAACAGCCAAGCGTCAGAAAAACCTATCACCATATAGCTTACATTACTCTCAACAAGCAAAGCTAATGCATAAGGTCAGACACTTATGAGACAGACTCTTTAACACTTTAACGCATCGGGGGTCAGACCCCATAAAGAGGAAATTTCTCCGTGAGGGCAGCGACGCGTTTTTTTGCTTCTTCCAGTTTTTCTTCGTTGTCGATGTTTTTCAAAGTTAAAGCGATGATGCTAGCGATTTCGTCCATTTCTTCAAGCCCGAAGCCGCGGCTTGTTACAGCTGCTGTTCCGATACGAATGCCGCTTGTAACAAACGGGCTTTCCGGGTCGTATGGAATTGTATTTTTGTTTACAGTGATCCCAACTTCATCAAGCACTTTTTCCGCGACTTTACCTGTTAAATTTAATGAACGTAAATCGATTAATAATAAATGGTTGTCCGTGCCGCCGGAAACAAGCGTAAAGCCTTCTTTCATTAACGATTCTGCTAAACGTTTTGCATTGTTCACAATGTTTTGTGCATATGTTTTAAAGCTATCTTGCAACGCTTCGCCAAGAGCCACCGCTTTTGCCGCAATGACATGCATTAACGGCCCGCCTTGAATACCCGGGAAGATGGCCTTGTCAATTTGCTTTGCAAATTCCTCTTTGCAAAGAATCATGCCGCCGCGCGGTCCGCGCAATGTTTTGTGCGTTGTCGTCGTGACAAAATGCGCATAAGGCACAGGGTTAGGATGAAGACCTGCCGCAACAAGACCTGCGATATGCGCCATATCGACCATTAAATAAGCGCCAACTTCATCGGCGATTTCGCGGAAACGTTTAAAGTCAATGACGCGAGGATATGCGCTCGCACCAGCTACAATTAATTTCGGTTTATGTAAGCGTGCCTTTTCCAACACTTCATCATAATTAATCGTATGCGTTTCCGGGTCTACCCCATATTCAACGAAGTTATATTGAATACCACTGAAGTTCACCGGGCTTCCATGTGTTAAGTGGCCGCCGTGGGACAAATTCATGCCAAGCACTGTATCCCCGTGCTCAAGAACAGTAAAATAAACAGCCATGTTCGCTTGAGCTCCGGAATGCGGCTGAACGTTTGCATGTTCTGCGCCAAACAACTGCTTCGCCCGTTCACGCGCCAACTCTTCCACGACATCAACATGTTCGCAACCACCATAATAGCGGCGGCCTGGATATCCTTCTGCATATTTGTTTGTTAATACAGAACCTTGTGCTTCCATGACGGCACGGCTGACAAAGTTTTCAGAAGCAATTAACTCAATTTTTGTTTGCTGTCTTTTTAATTCATTTTGAATTGCTTGAAAAACTTGCGGATCTTGCTGTGGCAAGTAATTCATCGCCAGCTCCCCCTTTTTAGAAATATTCGAATATTCCTTTTTATTTTAACAGCTTTTTACCGTTTTTTAAAAGAAAAAGTGAACAAAATTGTTACTAATCGCATGATATATTCGGTTTTTCTAAGGAATAAACGGCTCTCGCGCCACCGATTAATTTCGGTCTTGTCTTTGCCAATGTAATATGGGCATGTCCAACTTGTTTCAATGATGTACGAACCGGTACAGCGACATGCTTCAAATGCATCCCAATGAGCGTATCGCCGATGTCAATGCCTGCATCCGCCTTAATAAACTCAACAACAACAGGATCCTGCAAATGTTGGTACGCATACTCAGCCATCGCACCTCCCGCTGAGCGCACCGGAACGACCGAGACAATCTCCAGCTTATTCTCAACGGCTGTTTTCCTTTCTACCACTAAAGCGCGGTTAAGATGCTCACAACACTGAAAAGCGAGCTGTACCCCTGTTTCGTCTTGCAGCTTTTTCAATTCATGAAACAGCATTTCCGCCACTTCCGTTGTGCCGGCTGTGCCAATCTTTTGACCGATCACTTCGCTCGTGCTGCAGCCGATAACAACAATTTGCTCGGGAGAGAGGGGAACTTGCTTACGAAACTCTTGTAAAATCGTTTGCCATTGCTGCTTCCATTGTTGTAAATCAGCGGACATTCTCCATTCCCCCTCAAACAAAACAATTTACAAATTTTCTTCTTCGTACTTTTTAATTTTATTTAAGCGGTTTTCGTGACGACCGCCTTCATATTTCGTTGTGAGCCATACTTTTGCAATTTCCCGGGCTAATCCCGGGCCAATGACACGCTCTCCCATCGCCAATACATTGCTGTCGTTATGTTCGCGCGTCGCTCTTGCACTGAATACATCATGAACGAGAGCGCAACGAACCCCTTTGACTTTGTTAGCAGCAATACTCATGCCAATACCTGTGCCGCAAATTAAAATGCCGCGGTCCACTTCACCTCGAGCTACCTTTTCCGCTACAGGAATCGCATAATCCGGATAATCGACAGATGTACCGCATTCACAGCCTAAATCAATATACTCAATTCCCATTTCGTCCATCAGCTTTTTTATTTCTTTACGAATATTTACCCCGCCATGGTCGGAAGCAATGGCTACTTTCATTCAGTTTCCCTCCTTAGTAGATATCGCTGCACAAAAAGCCGCCTTTCTTCTCAATTTTAATATGTTCACCGAGAAGTCTCCCACCTCTAAACAGCGTGCAGGTGGGAGAGGTTCATATGATAGAAGGCGGCGTTTTCATTAATTTCAGCATTTGTTGTTTATTTTATCCCCTCAGCTTCTGATTCTTTTCTCTATTGAAAAATCATGTTCTGCCGCTAATAATGGTTCATGGAAGCCCATTACAATGAAAAACGTTCAATCGTGTGTTTTAATTTTTCAGCCTGCTCTGCCAGCTGTTTTGCAAGTTCATTGACATTATTAATCATTGCCGTTTGTTCTTGAGTTGCCGTTGTCACTTCAAGCGCCCCTGCCGATGTTTCTTCAGCAATCGCCGCCACCTCTTGCGACTGGATGGAAGTGCGCTCAATATGCTCCATTTGCTGTTCAACAAGTTCAGCAATTTGTTTGACTGCATCAGCAACTTCATGAATCGAATGCGTCATCTCAGAAATCGCATGATTTGTGTCACTGCCTTTCGCCGCTTCCTCGTTGGCTAATTTCACTTGCTCATTAATTTGCGCAACAACACGGATGACTTCCTGTTGAATATTTTGAATCAGCTCTGAAATTCCTTGCACTGCCTTCGCGCTTTCATCTGCCAGTTTGCGCACTTCTTCAGCAACAACAGCAAACCCCTTGCCATGCTCCCCGGCACGCGCTGCTTCAATCGAAGCGTTTAAGGCTAGTAAATTCGTTTGCCCGGCAATATCCCCGACAAGCGAGATAATATTTTCTACTTCTTTTGCATGCTGCTCCAAACGGCGGACGGACTGTAACGAAGCCTGATTATTTTTCGCTAAGTTTTGAATGCCTGTAACAAGTGAATGAATGACTTGTTTGCTTGCATCTAATGTTTCAACCATCTCAATCGACAATTGTTCGGACTGCTGCGCTTTTTCCTGTACTTGATTGGCGATTCGCAATACATCATCTACTGATTCGGCTGTCGTCTGCATCGATACGGCTGAATTGTCAGCTCCCTTAGAAATTTCTTCAATCGTGCGGGCGATGTTTTCCGACTGCTCAGCTGCCATGCTGGAAGCTTTCGTAATTTCCATGACTTTTTGATTTGTATGTTCAAAGTTTTCTTCAATATTTTTGACAATCGCGCGCAAATTGCGGAGCATTTCGTTAAAAGCCAGGCCTAACGAACGAATTTCATCATCGGATTTTGAAACGGGTACATCTTCATTAATTTGCCCGTTTGCCGCTTTAATGGCCGCTTGTTCAAGCTGCTTTAACGGCTTCGTAATAAAGCTTGCCGCAAAATACGCTAACAATCCTGACCAAAAAATGCCTAGCAATAAGGTGACAATCGTAAAAACGTGTTCATTGACAAGATGTGAAACAAAATCATATAAATAATAAATGAAAAAGGCACTGGTAGAATAAGTAACTGTCGCTAACACAGTCGTAAACACAACAAGTTTTAATCGCAGGCTGAAGCCATACCTCTTTTTTTCCTGCATCCCCGAACTCCCCCTATATATGTTGGTATGCTTGTCCTATTTTTCCTAACAATCGCCCAATCGCCTTTTAGAGCTTATTAGCAAGCTGTTCAATTAGCTGTTCTAACTCTTCCCGCGTTTGACGATACATCTCTACAGAGCCGCCAAAAGGATCGGATATATCCCCACTTTCTCCCAAGACAAATTCTTTTAATGTAAATGTTTTATTTTGCGCCTCTGGAAAGCGGCTTATCACATGTTGTTTATGTCCTTCCGTCATTGTTAAAATATATGTCGCCCACTCCACATGCTCTTTCGTTAACATCGAAGATTGATGGACACATTCCACCCCTTTCTCAGCTAATACTGTTTTCGCATGTTCTGAGGCATCGCTGCCATCCATCGCAAAAATCCCTGCTGACTTTACTTCGATGTCAGGAAGATTTTTATTTTTTAATAATGCTTCAGCCATGGGGCTTCGGCACGTATTTCCTGTGCAAACAAACAAAATATGATTCGCCATCATAAACACTCCTTATGTACAGACAAACATCATTTATCTTGCAAAAGCGCGAGTAGCTCCATACAATGTTATTAATTATTATTATAACGGAATTTTCCTGCTAAATATAGTGGCATATGAAAAGAGGCTGATCCAAAAGTAAGTGTCAGCCCCTCAACGATAATATATAAGATAAAAACACGATGAGGTCAGACACTTATGGATCAGCCCCTAAAAAGGACATAATAATTTCATCCCGAATGCAAAAAGAATGCTTCCTCCCAGTACCTCGCTGTACACTCCAAGCCATTGCTGAAATCTGCGGCCGAGCAAAAGACCGGTCCATGTAAGCATCATGCTGAATAATCCAAACAGCATAATCGTCAGCACCGTGCGTGCGCCATAAATTCCAAGACTGAGTCCAACCGAAAAACTATCTAAACTGACGCTTAAGGCAAAAAAAAGCAAGCCGATTCCTAAGGGAGAAATAAACGGCTCATCGTCCTTCTTAAAAGAAGAAACAATCATTTGCCCTCCTAAAATCAAAAGCAAAAGCCCGCCGATGTAGGAAGCGATTGCGCCGAACTGCTGCGATAAAAAGCGACCGAGCCATAAGCCAAATAAAGGCATAAAAATATGAAACAGTCCAATCGTCAACCCTATATAAAAAATTTGCTTGAAGCGCAAACGAATAAGCCCCATTCCCAATCCTACCGAAAAGGCATCCATTCCCAAAGCAAACGCCATCATGCATAATGTAATGAACTCACCGATTAATGTTTCCATGGTTCCCCTCCTCGGACCTGCCTTATTGCCAACATATGCATGTCCGAAGAAGTTTAGAAGACTATTTTTCACTTATCAGCTGATATCCAGCAGCTTTTTTTAGCCGATTCATAACCGCTGCACCAATTCCTTCTGCCGGAAAACTTTCACTATAAATGAGTTCCACATCCGTTTCATCAAAATGTCTTAATACTTGATACAGATGCGCTGCGACAGTATGCAAGTCTCCACGCCGGCCGCACGGAAGAACAACGTCTGCATGATAAAAATCTTTATTTTCCTCTGTTGTCAATACACCGACTTTCACACCGCTTTTTCGCCGTTCATCAACAAGGCGCTGTAAAAAAATGCGGCTTCCTTCGACGATGATCAAAGGAGACTTTGGAGCATAGTGTGTATATTTCATCCCCGGCGATTTCGGAGCCGCTGTTTCGTCTTCAAGAGCCGCATCGATACGCACCTTGCCGATCACCTGTTCAATTTCTTCTTTCGTAACACCGCCTGGACGCAAAATTACAGGGATCTTTTCTGTGCAGTCTAACACCGTCGATTCCACACCAATGCCTGTTTCCCCTCCGTCAACAATGCCGGCAATACGCCCGTTTAAATCATCATAAACATGCTTTGCTGTTGTCGGGCTTGGACGGCCGGATAAATTGGCGCTTGGTGCAGCAAGCGGCAGACAACATTCTTCAATCAATGCTAAAGCAACCGGATGATTCGGCATGCGCACCGCAACAGTCGGAAGCCCTGCCGTTACCTTTTCAGAAATCTTTCCTTTTGCCTTCAGTACAAGCGTTAATGGTCCTGGCCAAAAACGTTCCATTAATTTGTAAGCAAAATCTGGAATATCTGTCGCAATTTCCTCAAGCTGTTGCAGCTGAGCGATATGAACAATCAACGGATTGTCGCTCGGACGGCCTTTCGCGATAAAAATTTTCTCCACCGCAGCTGAATCTGTAGCGTTCGCCCCCAATCCGTATACCGTCTCTGTCGGGAAGGCAACAATTTCATTCGCTCGCAGCAATTCCGCAGCCTGTGAAATCTGTGGATAAAATTGTGATTTATCCTCAATATTATCCACAACCCAAATTTTTGTCTCCACTTTATCCACCTCAAATGTTACATATGTTATATAGTAAAAAATACGAGTCTATCAAGAGAATGACAAGATATTATGTAAAAAGTATAAAAGAAGCCTGTATATAACACAAGTTTTATCCACAAAATGTGGATAAAACTTGTGATTTAGTGGATAACTATGTGGATAATATGGAGATCTCAACAAAACAATAAAGGTTATCCACAAAAAATTCCGAAAACTATGGAATGATACTCTTCAGTAATTCACCGACAAAAAACTTCACTTCGACTTTTCCCGCCTTTTCTTCTACGACAAATTCAGGTTTCTGAACCTGTAAATCAGAAGGTCCTGCCGTTTTTGGAGCGGCCATTTCTTGATTCGGATCCTGATCTTGTTTGCTCGTTTTTAGAGGCTCCATTTCTATTTCTTGTTTTGAATCCTGACCTTGTTTTTTCACCGCTTCACCATTTGAAAAATCAAGAAAACATAACGGCGGGAATAATACACACCACCAGTTTGCTCCTTCACCTTTACCAAGAGTAATTAAAATCGCTTCATATTGGCCAGCCGGATAAATATAGTTGCCATAAAGCTTCGTCGGAAAGTTTACTTTCCCAAACTCCACTTTATATGTTTGTCTGCTGTTTTCTTCCTTTAGCACAGCAGCAACAATATGCTCAATATCGTCGATACGGCTTTGAATGACTTTCTTTGCCTCAGCAAAAGAAGTTAAATCGGCAACCCATTTGTTCATTTCCTTATTAACTGCATCGCGCACCTTTCGTTTCAATTCCTGGTCTTGCGCCGAATCGCTGTTCGCTAATATTCTTAAGCGTATCGCTTCATCCGGTATAACGACCGCCTCGTTTTCTCCCGCGTTCGTCTGCCGGCCATAAATATTGACCAACGCTCCAATCATCAGCAGCAATATATATAAAAAAATAATCGCCTTTCGCTTCATCATTGATTCGCACCGTCCTTTCACTAACCATTTTGGACAGCGGTGATGAATCTTAAACTATGAACTTAAAAAAATTTCTAGCAATCTAAAAATAAAGAGGCTGGTCCTAAAGCAAAACGCCAGATCCCACAGCACGATATGATAAAGCTCGCATGAGATCAGACATTTTTGGACCAGCTCTTATCTAAAAGTTCCGCATATACCATCCGGTCTTTTCCGTTCATATCATAAACAATTTCAACCATCGCCCCGCGAAACGTTTCCCGCAGCAACCCCGCAACGGCTTCCGCCTGCCCAACACCGACTTCGAATGCGATTAAAGCGCGTTCCTTTACAACGAGCGGCAATTCGCTCATAAAGCGGCGATAAAAATCAAGCCCATCTTTTCCCCCAACAAGTGCTCTAAGAGGCTCATGATTTTTTACAACCGGAGAAAGAAACGCGATGTCGCTTTCGGGAATATAAGGCGGATTCGAAACAACAATATCGACTTTGCGGCCTGTTTGAATGAACGGCTGCAGCAAGTCCCCGCATATAAATTCCACTTCCGCTCCGAGACGACTGGCATTTTCTTTCGCTACTTGTATCGACTCAGGGGCAATATCAATCGTGCTGACACGCAGCGCCTTATTCTCAAGCGCGAGCGTAATCGCAATCGCACCGCTTCCCGTTCCAACGTCAACGACATCAAGCATGTCATGTTCCGGAAACAGCTTCTTGATTCTTCTCAACACACCTGCTACTAACTCTTCCGTCTCCGGACGGGGAATGAGCACTTCTTTGTTGACCAAAAAGGAACGCCCGTAAAACTCCTCACAGCCGGTTAAATATTGTACAGGCACATGTTCGTATACATGCTTTTGCAAATCGGCGATGAACGCTTGCTTTATCTTGTCCCCGATTTCATCGCGTAAATGAGCAAACAGCTGCGCGCGCGTCATGTTTAAATGATGGCGCAGCAATAACTCCGCAACATTTTCCTCTTTGCCGTTTTCTTTTAAAAAAGAAGAAGCCCAGTTCAGGACTTCATAAATTTTATTGCTCATTGTTTGCCTGCTCCAATTTTTTTGATTGGTCATCTAAAATAAGCGCATCAATAATTTCATCAAGCTTGCCTTCCAACACTTGGTCAAGCTTTTGAATCGTTAAACCGATGCGATGGTCGGTGACGCGGTTTTGCGGGAAGTTATAGGTGCGAATGCGCTCGGAACGATCACCTGTCCCAACCGCCTGTTTGCGCGTTTGGTCGTATTCAGCGCGCGCTTCTTGCTGATATTTATCATAAATGCGGGCACGCAATACTTTCATCGCTTTTTCCTTGTTTTTAATTTGCGATTTTTCATCTTGGCAGGAAACGACGATTCCCGTAGGAATATGTGTTAAGCGGACGGCTGACATCGTCGTGTTTACGCTTTGTCCGCCCGGGCCGCTCGAAGCAAACGTATCGACGCGGATATCTTTTTCGTTAATTTCAATTTCAATCTCTTCCATTTCCGGCAGGCAGGCAACCGTTGCCGTCGATGTATGAATGCGTCCGCCAGACTCTGTCTCCGGAACGCGCTGCACGCGATGGGCGCCGTTTTCAAACTTCAGCTTAGAGTAAGCCCCTTTACCGTTAATCATAAAAATAATTTCTTTATATCCGCCAAGCCCTGTTGGATGTGCTTCAATCACTTCCGTTTTCCAGCCTTGTGACTCGGCATAGCGCGTATACATGCGATACAGGTCGCCGGCAAACAACGCCGCTTCTTCACCGCCAGCCGCACCGCGAATCTCCATAATGACGTTTTTATCATCGTTCGGATCCTTTGGCAAAAGAAGAATTTTTAGTTTCTCGACAAGCTCTTCTTCACGGCGCTCAAGCTCGCTGATTTCTTCTTTCACCATTTCGCGCATTTCCGGATCAAGCTTCTCTTCCAGCATCGCTTTCGCATCAGCTAACTGCTGGCGGACCGATTTGTACTCTCTATATGTTTGCACCGTTTCCTCTAAATCGGACTGCTCCTTCGAATAATCACGCAATTTTTTCGGATCGTTAATCACTTCCGGATCCATTAATAATTGATTTAGCTTTTCGTAACGTTCTTCTACAGCTTGAAGACGATCAAACACGTTATTCACCTCGAATTTCCATACACAGTCTAATTTTAAATTATACTATATGTTTTATAAAACGGCAAAGTGATTAACAATATAGAAGCAATAGAGTATCGTGTTCCTGTTCAAGCGCAAGGATAGAAAAATTATACCAACAAGAATGCTGTGCTTCTACATGGATAGTAAAATCATTCGCGATAGGACGTGCCAATTTTACGAGAAAAATACCAACTATTCGTAAAAATTTGCCGAAATTTTGGCACAAAAATGAACGAAATACGCATTTTACTATCATAAATGTAGATTGGTTTTCCTACATATATAAAATTCTTAACGGCTCTTTTGCCCAAACCTAAACGCTTTATTTATGTCGATTTTTCAGTCTGAATTTATATATTTTCACTTTGGCACACTTTTTGCATTTTAAATTTTATGAAACTAATTGAAAGGGGATTGGGAGAATGAAAGCAGCTGTTGTCAACGAGTTTAAACAAAAACTTGAAATTAAAGAAGTAGAGAAACCTAAACTAGAGTATGGCGAAGTACTTGTCAAAATCGAGGCGTGCGGCGTCTGCCATACAGACTTGCATGCCGCACACGGAGATTGGCCTGTAAAGCCGAAACTTCCATTAATTCCTGGACATGAAGGGGTAGGAATTGTTGTGGAAGTGGCCGAAGGAGTCAAATCGATAAAAGTAGGCGATCGCGTCGGCATCCCTTGGTTATATTCCGCTTGTGGTGAATGTGAATATTGCTTGAGCGGACAAGAAACACTTTGTCCACATCAATTAAACGGGGGATATTCCGTAGACGGCGGATATGCTGAATATTGTAAAGCACCCGCTAATTATGTTGCCAGAATTCCAGAAAATTTAGATCCGGTTGAAGTTGCACCTATTCTTTGTGCCGGGGTGACAACATACAAAGCATTAAAAGTTTCGAATGCAAAACCTGGCGAATGGGTAGCTATTTACGGAATCGGCGGTTTAGGGCATATAGCGCTTCAATATGCTAAAGCGATGGGGTTAAATGTTGTTGCTGTTGATATCAGTGACGAAAAAATGGAGCTCGCAAAAAATTTAGGTGCTGACATCGCGATTAACGGGTTAAAAGAAGATCCGGTAGAAACGATTCAGAAAAAAGTTGGCGGCGTACAAGCAGCGATTAGCGTCGCGGTAACAAAAAAGGCATTTGAACAAGCTTATCAATCTGTAAAACGGGGTGGAACGCTAGTTGTTGTCGGATTGCCTCATGATGATTTGCCGATTCCTATTTTTAATACCGTATTAAACGGAGTGACTGTAAAAGGCTCCATCGTTGGTACGAGAAAAGATATGCAAGAAGCTTTAGACTTCGCTGCAAGAGGAAAAGTCCGCCCTATCGTGGAAACGGCTCCATTAGATTCTATTAATGAAGTATTCGAAAGAATGGAAAAGGGGCAAATCAATGGCCGGGTTGTATTGACAATGAATGGAACAAAATAATTCGTTCATGGGATGCGGTCATTTCCGGCCGCTCCCACGCAACATATGCTAAAGAAATATAGGAGGTATAAAACATGATATACAGCCAGCCGGGAGAAAAGAATGCGAAAGTACAATTTAAAAAGAGGTACGACAATTATATTAACGGAGAGTGGGTTCCACCGGTTGCCGGCCAATATTTTGAAAACATTACTCCTGTGACTGGCGAGGTGTTTTGTGAAGTTGCCCGCTCGCAGGCTGAAGATATTGATATGCTTCTCAAAATATTATTCCAGTCACACTTGAACTAGGCGGAAAATCTCCAAATATCTTTTTTGCGGATGTCATGGATAAGGACGACGAATTTTTAGATAAAGCAATTGAAGGTTTTGTGATGTTCGCTTTAAATCAAGGAGAAGTTTGTACATGTCCTTCAAGGGCTCTCATCCATGAATCAATTTATGACACTTTCATGGAACGAGCGATTGAACGGGTAAAGAAGATTAAAACGGGTAATCCGTTAGACACCGAAACCATGATGGGTGCACAGGCATCATCCGAACAAATGGAAAAAATTCTTTCTTATATTGATATCGGTAAACAAGAAGGGGCCGAATGTCTCATTGGCGGTGAAAAAAATATTATCGAAGGATTCGAAAATGGGTATTATATCAAACCTACCGTGTTTAAAGGTCATAATAAAATGAGAATCTTCCAAGAAGAAATTTTTGGTCCTGTTGTATCTGTAACAACCTTTAAGGATGAAAAGGAAGCATTGGAAATTGCCAATGATACTTTATATGGCTTAGGCGCCGGAGTCTGGACAAGAAATATTAATCTTGCCTACCGCTTTGGCAGAGGCATTCAAGCCGGTAGAGTCTGGACGAATTGTTATCACGCTTACCCTGCCCACGCAGCTTTTGGCGGTTATAAAATGTCCGGTATAGGCCGTGAAACCCATCAAATGATGCTAACCCATTATCAACAAACAAAAAATATACTAGTCAGTTATAATCCAAATGCACAAGGATTTTTCTAAAATAAAGAAACGTGAAGAATTGACGAAACAAGTACTTCTGAAGTTGAAACTAACCAACAAAAAGGGACTGAATCTCAAAAGTGATTTATCCTTTTGAGTCAGCCCCTTTTTCTTTTAATAAATATCTAAGTTTACGAATGGTGATATTCAATCGTTCCGCTGCTTCTTTCCTATTTCCTACTGTTTCCTTTAACGTTTTCATCACAAAAGACCTTCCTATCTGTTTTTCTAAATCTTTGACCAATGATAACACTTGTTCAAGGTCAACTCTCTTATTCTCTTTCCATAATGAAAGAATATAGCTTGTCCATTCGTGCAGATAATGTTCTAAATCATCTATGTCATCTTCAGTATTTTTACTAACGGAAAATAATTTCTGTGACGGAGATGTCCTTTCCGTTTTCAATTTTTCAGGCAAGAAATGAGGAGTGATGATTGTTGTTTCTCCTTCTGCCAAAGTCACCGCCCGCTTCACCACATTAAAAAGTTCCCGCACATTTCCCGGCCAATGATATTGTTTCATTTGCAAAATCGTGTCGTCGGAAAAAGATAAATTCGAATTCAATTTTTTCAAAAAACATTCGATGAAAAGCGGCAAATCCTCTATTCGTTCTCTTAGCGGAGGAATCGTTAATTTCACCACGTCTAACCGATACAATAAGTCCTCCCTAAATGTTTTTTCAGCTACAGCTTGAGCAAGATTGACATGAGAAGCAGCAATGATCCGCGTATTTGTTCTTCGGATCGTCTCGCCACCTACCCGAATATACTCTCCTGTTTCCAACACCCTCAGCAATTTTACTTGAGTGGAAAGCGATGCTTCTCCAATTTCATCCAAAAATAAAGTTCCTCTGTTGGCTATTTCAAAAATTCCCTTTTTTTCTTTCACAGCTCCTGTAAACGCACCTTTCTCATGGCCAAACAACTCGCTTTCCAAAAGGGTTTCAGAAACGGCACCACAATTGATTCCGATAAAAGGTTGATCATAGCGCATACTCGCATTATGGATAAAATGTGCGAGTACTTCTTTTCCTGTACCTGTCTCTCCTTCAATCAGCACATTGACATTTTTTTTCGCAATTTTGTAGGCTAGTTTGATTAAATCATTCATCTCTTTGTTTTTGCCTACAATCAAACCAAGTGTTTCTGCCAACCTGTACATATCATTTTGCGATGATGTTGAATGACTGTCTAACAACCCTTCTATTAATCTTTCTAATTCATCAATATCGTCAAATGGTTTTTCAATATAATCGCTTGCGCCATATTTAATCGCTTCGACTGCTGTTTTCACCGTACTATAGCCAGTCATAATAATCGCTTTACAAGATGGCAATACGGTTTTCAATTGTTTTAATAGGTTCAAACCATTTATGTCCGGTAATTTTACGTCAATTAACGCAAGATCAAATCGGTGTTCTTTTATTAGTCTTAAAAAATCTTTTCCATTAAATCCGAGTTTTACGTGATAACCCTTCCCTTCTAATAAATGTAGAAAGAAAGTTCCTACTTCCCGTTCATCATCAATCACTAAAATATTCGCCATAAATTTCCCCCATCCCATTTACCGTTATTGCTTGACTGGAAGTTTTAATATAAACTCACTTCCCTTTCCAAGTTCGCTTATCACCTCAATCGTTCCACCGTGGGCTTCTGCTATTCCTAAACTGACGGATAGTCCAAGTCCAGTCCCTTTTCCCGGCCGCTTTGTCGTAAAAAACGGATTGAAAATTTCTTGTAAATGTTGTTCGCCTATTCCTTTTCCGTTATCTTTGACAGAAAGAAGGACCCAACGTTTTTCATTTTCTAATATTGACCTCGTTTCAATTGTTATCACTTTTTTTGGGATATCCATATCTTCAAGTGCATCTTTTGCATTGATTAAAAGGTTTAAAATAATTTGTCCAATTTGCTGAACATTCCCTTCAATGAATTCAACCGAATCATCCAATTTTTTTTGAATCATAATGTTCTGCTTTTTGATTTGATCACCTACTAATCCCAATACTTGCTCAACCGCCTCATTGACAGAGCAATCTTCAAACATGTATTCATCTTGCCGCGAAAAGGTCAATAAATTTTGAATGATGATTTTGCATCGTTTCCCGCACAAATAAATATCTGACAGAAGTTTATACGAGCGGTCATCTTTTGAAGCAGATCGTAACAATAGTTGCGCGTTTCCGAGAATAGCAGTTAACGGATTATTCAATTCATGGGCGATTCCCGCTGCCATCTCGCCAATTGCCGCTAGTTTCCCGGATTGCAATAATTGAGCTTCAATCTGGCATTTCTCTGTGATGTCGTTGATATAAATAATGACGGCATACATGCTTTGACTCTCGTTAAACACAGGATATGAATGAAGTTCACATACTCGTTGCTGGATATGAATTTGCCGATGAACAGGTTTTTTCGTTTGAAGATTTTCTATTATAGGACTTTCATTGATGTCCATTGATAGCAATTGATGAATGTTTTCTCTCGCACGTTTCTGCAAATCGAATTGAAAAAATTCTTTCGCCGCGTCATTATAGCGTAAAATATTTCCTTGCAAATCAACAACCAATATCATTTCCGAAACGGCCCGAAAAGTCTCTTCCCACTCTTTTTTACTTGTGAGTACCTCATTATAAAGTCTGGCATTTTCAATACAAACAGCCAATTGATCACAAAGCTGCTGGAAAAAAGAACGATCGGCCTCGTCATATTCGATAACCTCTTTACTGCCTATACTTAACACCCCAATGACTTTTCCCTTGCTGACGAGAGGGATTAACAACACACTTTGAATCCCCAACTCTTCATAAACTTTATTTTCAATATAGGAATCTTTTTCGGCCTGTACCTGATAAAAAACCTTTTTTAGTGACTGAATCACTTGCCAATAAAGAGAATTTTCCTTTGGCAAAGCAAAGCCGATTGGGAAATATAATGAATGGGCCGGATAAACATTGGTTAAAATCAATTTTTCATTTTCATATAAAGATAAACTAATCCTTTCTAGCGGGAAAATTTCTTTTAATTTATCAAAAATGTTTTTTAACATTTCATCCATTGACATATCGATGTTAAAACTTTTTGTTACATCATTTATAATTTCTAACTGCATATTCTTCTTTTTTAACTCCACAACCATCTTTTTTAATTCTGTATAATAACTTTTTTTAGAAGATTGAACACCTGTTAGAAGATTAATTATTTTTTGCCGTTCGTTAATCCCCATCATTACCATGCCTTTCTAAATATTTCTTCAATATCTTCCACCGTTACATCCCGAGGATTTGTAATCATGCAGGCATCATGTAAGGCAATTAAGCTCATGTTTCGTATTTCCTCTTTCTCTAAACCAATATCGGATAGTCGCTGGGGAGCTCCAATATCCACTGTTAGATGCTTTACGTATTCAATTGCTTTTTTCCCTGCTTCCATATCAGACATGCCGCGAATATCAATGCCAAGGAAAAGAGCAATATCGGCAAATTTTTTCGGATTTGCTAGAAGGTTATATTCCATTACATGTGGAAGTAATATGGAGTTTACGTCACCGTGAAGGATTGGATACTTCCCGCCTACTGCATGCGACATGGCGTGTACAGCCCCTAAAATGGCATTAGAAAAAGCAAGGCCGGCTTGCAAACTTGCCATCGCCATATTTGTCTTAGCTTCCCTATTTATTTTTGACGCTACCGAAGGACGTAAATATTGCGCTACTAAAGAAATGGCATTTTTTGCTTGAACATCCGTTAACGGAGTCGCAGCCAAACTTACGTATGCTTCAATTCCGTGCGTTAAAACATCTAATCCTGTTGAAGCGGTTAAATGAGCACTTTTGGTTGACAATGTTTTCGGATCGACAATTGCAATGTCAGGAACAAGCGATTTTGAAACAATGGTCATCTTTTTTTGTCCTATTGTATCTACAATGACTGAAAATTGCGACACTTCTGAGCCTGATCCGGCTGTTGTTGGAATCATTACTTGCGGAGGGAGAGGATTTTTAATTTTGTCAACTCCTTCATAGTCATGAATTCTCCCGCCATTTGTTACAAGAACGGCAATCGCTTTCGCCACATCGATAGGACTTCCCCCGCCAATTCCAATAATTGAATCACATTCATTTTGGATATATACTTCACATCCATTTTCCACTTCTTTATCTTTTGGATTAATGGTTACATCATAAAATGTCGTATATTTTAACCCAGCTTGTTTACAGCTCTTAATGACAACATCTAGCCATCCTGCTTCAATAACACCGGGGTCACTTACAATTAATACATTTGTAGCCCCAAGCCTAAGACAGCTTTCTCCTACCTGGTGAATAGCATCATTTCCGAAAATGACCTCAGGCATAACAAATTTATGAATATTCATTTTCTTCCCACCTAACGAAAAAATCGTATTATCACATGCCAGAAGCTTTCACTTTAAGATAAAAAGGCTGCCATATGTTACAAGGTTTTATCCAATAAGACTTTCACGTTGATATCTTTATTCGATAGACAAATGAAAATTTCCTGTTTAACCATCTACCGAGTCTAAGTAAAAAGAGGTTGTCTCATAAAGGGTCTGACCTCACATGCGTTTCACAATATATAAATTTACCCAACATGATGTCCTATATATTGTGTTGTGCGGTCTGACCCTTGACTTTTGATTCAAGCTCTAATCCATATTCAAATGAATATGATAGCGCGGCATTGCTCTTGTAAGTGTTTTATATATTTTATCGCGATCTTTTTCCCTTTGTTTTCGGGAAACATTTTTTGTGGCGTGCACAGTTACCCATGCATCGCGCCCGTTAAGCCAAATTGATCCTGGCCTGTAGTCTGTATACTTTTCAATCGCCTGGGCGATTTGATTCACATCGGCACGATTGTTTGCACTTCCTTCCGTTAAGCTAATAAAATTTGGATTTTGGTTTGTTTTTTCCGGAGCGGCAAAATCGTTATAAAAATCTTCCTCTAAATAACGCCGATAAGCTTTGTTATCCTTATCATACGTCATTAATTTTGTTCCATCTTTATCCAAGCTTTGCGCTTCATAGTCTGAACGATTCGGATTTACTGCACATGCTGAAAGAAGTATGAAAACAAAAAACGGCAGTAAGGTTCTCATGTTTGTCGCCTCCCTGCCGTTAGCTTGCCCAGCCATATGAAAAGTATTTGTCCGTTTAGCCAACAATCTCTTCCATTTACATGATCGCGCCATTTTTTACTTTTTTATCGACTGCGCTCACCGGCTTGTCCGGCACTTCATGGTGATGACGGCACCGCGGTTCATATGACTCACTTGCGCCGACTAAAATAACGGGATCATAATACGAAGCAGGCTTGCCATTAATCAGGCGTTGAGTGCGGCTCGCCGGTGAGCCGCATACCGTACAAACGGCTTGCAGTTTGGTGACAGATTCAGCGATGGCCATCAACACAGGAACAGGTCCGAATGGCTCACCGCGAAAATCTTGATCCAGCCCTGCGACAATGACGCGATATCCTTTGTTCGCTAATGTTTGCACGACTTCAATAATGTCGTTTTCAAAAAATTGTACTTCGTCAATCGCAATGATGTCCGTTTGTTCAGTAATATACTGGAAAATTTCTGCAGCCGAAGAAACAGGAATGGCAATGATGGATGTGCCGTTATGGGAAACAACAGCTTCATCACTGTAACGGTTATCAATGGTTGGTTTAAATACTTTCACTTCCTGTTTGGCAAATGTCGCCCGACGGACACGGCGAATTAATTCCTCTGATTTTCCGGAGAACATGCTTCCGCAAATCACTTCGAGCCAGCCGGATTGCTTCATCACATACATAATAGACGGCTCTCCCTTCTTCGTCCTTTTCTCTCATTCGGTAGTTTTGACGACTGTATAACCGCCATTATTGTTCATCTTTTGCTCTAGTCAGTAAAAAAACAGGCAAGCTCTTTTTATTCACTTGCCTGTTTCTTATAATTGGCTCCGCTTTTTTATTGTCTAGCTCCAGCGGCCAGCCGCTCGGGGTCAAATAACCTTCCGGAGCGAAGTCAAAAAGCGACTTCTTGCTCCGGAAGAACATTTGCCCATCGCGGCTAAGCAGGCCGCTTCCGCTTTTCTTTATTGTCTAGCTCGCCTCGCAACGCCTTCTGGAAAATAACCTTCCTCCCTCGAAGTGACAAGTACTTCTCGTCGGAAGAACATTTTCCTTCGGCGTTAAACGCTCGGCTCCGCTTTTTTTTATTGTCCAGCTCCATCGCCTAGCTCTCTTCTGCCAAATAACCTTCACTCTCGAAGTGTTATGCACTTCTGCGGGCGAAGAACATTTGGCTTCGAGAGCTAATCGCGGCGACTACACCTTTCTTATTTCAAGCCGTATTTTTTGTTGAATTTATCTACACGTCCTGCAGCAGAAGCGAATTTTTGACGTCCTGTATAGAATGGATGGCACTCAGAGCAAATCTCAACGCGCACTTCGTCTTTAACAGAACCGCTTTCGAATTCGTTTCCGCAAGCGCATTTTACCATTACTTTTTTGTACTCTGGATGGATTCCTGCTTTCATTCTTTTCATCTCCTTCCGCCCTGAATCTTTTCGAAACAGAGTTATATATTCATTTGTGAGCAAGATAATCTTCTCACGTTTTATCAAAACACACATGGTAAAATTATAACAAGCCGTATCTCTTTTTGCAACTCCCTGTTTTTTCATGGCAGCAAAGATTGCTTTAAATTCGCTTTGCTGCTGTGGCGCTTAGCCCTTTCCATTCCTCATCAAGCATTTCGAAAAATTCTTCGTTTGTTTTCGTTTGCTTTAATTTGTTTAAAAATCTTTCAATGAAATCCGGCGTATCGGACATTGTTTTGCGGATCGCCCAAAGTTTATCAAGATGTTCTTTCGGAATTAACAGCTCTTCTTTGCGTGTGCCGGAGCGGCGAATGTCAATGGCAGGGAAAATGCGCTTTTCTGCCAACGAACGGTCAAGATGAAGTTCCATATTGCCTGTTCCTTTAAATTCTTCATAAATAACGTCATCCATTCTTGACCCTGTATCAACTAACGCTGTCGCCAAAATCGTCAAGCTGCCCCCTTCTTCAATGTTGCGCGCGGCCCCGAAAAATCGTTTTGGGCGATGGAACGCAGCCGGATCAATCCCCCCGGAAAGCGTGCGGCCGCTTGGCGGAATGACTAAGTTATAAGCACGGGCCAATCGAGTAATACTGTCCATTAAAATGATCACATCGCGCTTATGTTCCACAAGACGCATCGCTCTCTCTAACACAAGTTCCGCTACTTTAATGTGGTTTTCCGGCACTTCGTCAAACGTGGAGCTAACAACATCTGCATCGACAGAACGCTCAATATCTGTTACTTCTTCAGGCCGTTCATCAATGAGAAGGACAATCAACTCTGCCTCAGGATGATTCGTTGTAATACTGTTGGCAATTTCTTTTAATAACGTCGTCTTACCCGCTTTCGGCGGCGCTACAATGAGACCGCGCTGACCAAAACCGATCGGAGCAATTAAATCAATAATTCTCGTTGACAGTTTGTCTGGCGTTGTTTCTAATTTCATTTGGCGATTTGGATAAAGCGGAGTCAATGCTGGAAAGTGAACACGTTCTTTAGCGATTTCTGGATCCTCTCCGTTAACCGCTTCAACGTGAAGCAAGCCGTAATAACGCTCGTTTTCCTTTGGTGGGCGCACTTTTCCGGATACTTTATCACCATTTCTCAAATCGAAACGGCGAATTTGAGAGGCAGAAATATAAATATCCTCAGAGCTTGGCGAATAGTTAATCGGCCTTAAGAAACCGAATCCTTCTGATTGTATAATTTCCAAAACGCCTTCCATAAATAACAGTCCGTCTTGTTCTGCTTGTGCTTTTAAAATCGCAAAAATTAATTCTTTTTTTGTTAGTTTACTGTAATACGAAATTTTGTACTGACGAGCTAATTCATAAAGCTCTTTCAGTTTCATATTTTCTAAAGTAGCAATTGTTAAATCCATTTCTACACCACTCTTTTACTATTTTTAGTTTTCCTCCCATTGTTAATGCGAGTTTTATATTGATGAAATCACTATGGATGGAATGAAAGAAGATAAAGAAGGTTTATTGCAATGGAAGCAGAATAGCAGAGCTTGTTATTTATGCAAGCACAACATGACTATTTTACCCTTTTTACCGTTTTTTAATCAATATATATTTTATTTTTTTAAAAGCAAAAATAGGCGAGGTGATAGGCACACCCCGCAAAAATTTTAAAATTATTTGATGACTAAGTTTGGTTTTTTGTTTAAATTATGACGTCCTTCAATAAAGCGGACAGAGCCGGATTTGGCGCGCATAACAACGGAATGGGTCTCGGCATAAGCGCCTTTAAATTGGACTCCGCGCAGCAATTCTCCATCCGTTACACCCGTCGCGGCAAAAATCGCGTCGTCTCCTTTCACAAGGTCCTCCATACGCAATACTTTATTTACGTCCAACCCCATTTTTTTACAGCGCTCCAATTCTTCATCGTTTTGCGGCAATAGTTTTCCTTGAATTTCGCCGCCTAAACATTTTAAAGCAACTGCAGCTATGACTCCTTCAGGGGCGCCGCCGGAGCCAAATAAAATATCGACACCTGTATGGTCAAATGCCGTATTGATCGCAGCGGCTACATCTCCGTCATTAATCAGCTTAATACGGGCACCGGCCTGGCGGAGCTCGGCGATAATTCGTTCATGGCGAGGACGGTTCAATACGATCGCCACAACATCTTCAATATCTTTATTTTTTGCCTTTGCAACCGCTTTTAAATTATCGATAATAGGCGCATTAATATCAATCATGCCAACTGCTTCCGGTCCGACAGCAATTTTCTCCATATACATATCAGGGGCATGAAGCAAATTGCCATGATCGGCAACGGCAACGACAGCAAGCGCATTCCATCCGCCCGAAGCAACAATATTTGTTCCTTCAAGCGGATCGACAGCTACATCGACACGCGGACCGTAACCTGTCCCTAATTTCTCCCCAATATATAACATCGGTGCTTCATCCATTTCCCCTTCACCGATCACAACCGTTCCTTTCATCGGCACTGTATCAAAAACATCGCGCATTGCCGAAGTAGCAGCCTCGTCTGCCTCATTTTTCTTCCCGCGCCCCATCCAGCGCGCAGATGCTAATGCAGCAGCTTCTGTCACACGAACAAGTTCCATTGATAAGCTTCTTTCCATGATGATTTCTCCCTCTTCCCCTTTATTCACATCAATTTTGCATTTGTTCGATTTCTTGGTCGCTCATTTTCTCGCGCCAAACCGTTGCGCCTAAACCGTTCAGCTTTTCCACTAGATTGCAATAACCGCGGTCAATATGTTCAAGACCTGTAATTTCCGTAATTCCTTCTGCCATTAAGCCAGCCACTACAAGAGCCGCACCGGCACGCAAATCACTAGCTTTCACTTTTGCTCCTTGAAGCTGTGTAGGACCGGTAACAATGGCCGAACGACCTTCCACTTTTATGTTAGCGTTCATTCTTCGCAATTCATCAATATGTTTAAAGCGGGCACAGTAAATCGTATCTGTTACTATGCTTGTCCCATTTGCTTTTGTTAAAAGGGCGGTAAACGGTTGCTGCAAATCAGTAGGAAATCCCGGATAAACGAGCGTTTTTATATCAACTGCCTTTAACTCTTTCGTTCCAGTCACTAAAATTTGATCATCGCTCGTTTCAACCCGTACTCCCATTTCGCGTAACTTCGCTGTTAATGATTCGACATGCTGAGGAATGACATTGTCGACAACAACTTCTTCGCCCATCGCGGCACCGATAATCATAAACGTTCCAGCTTCAATACGATCAGGGATAATGGAATGACGGCAGCCGGACAGCTTTTCAACACCGTCAATGCGAATAACGTCCGTTCCCGCCCCCTTAATTTTTGCGCCCATATTGGATAAAAGGGTGGCAACATCAATAATTTCCGGTTCTTTTGCTGCGTTTTCAATAATGGTGCGCCCTTTTGCACGTACCGCTGCCAACATAATATTTATGGTCGCTCCGACGCTTACCACGTCCAAATAAATGCGGGCGCCGCGCAGTTCATCCGCGCGCAGATAAATTGCGCCTTGTTCGTTCGTTACTTTTGCTCCAAGCGCCTCGAACCCTTTAATGTGCTGGTCAATCGGACGAGGTCCTAAATGACATCCGCCGGGCAAACCGACAACAGCCTTTTTAAACCGCCCGAGCATGGCTCCCATTAAATAATAAGAAGCGCGCAATTTTTTCACTTTTCCGTTTGGAAGAGGCATAGACACGATATTCGTCGGATCCACTGTTGCCTCTTTCCCATCAAAATCAAATGTTCCGCCTATTTCTTCAATTAAATCTCCTAAAACGCGAACATCTGAAATATCCGGCAATCCTTCAATCGTGACGGGCGATTCGGCTAGGATCGTAGCTGGAATTAAAGCAACAGCACTGTTTTTTGCTCCGCTCACTCTTACGGTTCCTCTTAAAGGATAGCCGCCAGCGATCTTTAACTTTTCCATTATAGTCTCCCTTCCAGCGAAGATAACTGCGTTTACACGATGCAACCGGTAATTTTTCCCACACAAAAATAACGCAACAAAATTAGTATCTACTTCTTTAGTTTACACAAAAATGTATAAATCATGTAAGCGGTTTTAACAAAATTCACTGTTTTGATTTATTATTGATTTTGCTTATTCCAGTCAGCTAGAAACTTCTCGATGCCTTGATCTGTCAATGGGTGATGAAATAACTGCATGAGCACTTTATACGGCACAGTGGCAATATGTGCACCTCTCAACGCTGCTTCTGTGACGTGAAGCGGGTGACGGATAGAGGCAGCAATAATTTCTGTGTCAATACCATGGATATTAAAAATTTCTGCGATCGTTGAAATCAATTCTAAACCGTTATGACCAATATCGTCTAAACGGCCGAGGAATGGGGAAACATATGTTGCGCCGGCGCGTGCTGCCAAAAGCGCTTGATTGGCACTAAAAATAAGCGTAACGTTCGTTTTAATTCCTTTTTCGCTGAACGTTTTTACTGCTTTTAAGCCGTCTGGGGTCATCGGAACTTTAATCGTGATATTTGGAGCAATTTTCGCAAGTTCTTCTCCTTCTTTAATCATTTCTTCAGCGGTTGTGGAAATGACTTCAGCGCTCACAGAGCCGGAAACAATGGCTGTAATTTCGCGAAGGCGGTCATGAAAAGATACGTTTTCTTTCGCAACAAGGCTTGGGTTCGTTGTCACGCCTGCTAAAATCCCTAACTCATTTGCTTTTTTTATTTCCTCGATATTGGCGGTATCAATAAAAAATTTCATAATAAACATCCTCCTATTTCTAAGCTTTTATTATTAACAAATGAAAAGGAAACCGCCCTGATGTGACAAGTTATTCGTCACAACAGTGCGGTTTCTTTATTATATTTTTAATTTTTCTGCATTAGCTAAAGTGCAAGTGCTTCTGCCGGAAGAACATTTGGCTTCGAGAGCTAATCGCGGCGACTCCGCTTTTCTTTTTGTCTAGCTCCGTCGCCTAGCTCTCCTCTGCCAAATAACCTTCTCCCTCGAAGTGTCAAGCACTTCTGCGGGCGAAGAACATTTGGCTTCGAGAGCTAATCGCGGCGACTCCGCTTTTCTTTTTGTCTAGCTCCGTCGCCTAGCTCTCCTCTGCCAAATAACCTTCTCCCTCGAAGTGTCAAGCACTTCTGCGGGCGAAGAACATTTGGCTTCGAGAGCTAATCGCGGCGACTCCGCTTTTCTTTTTGTCTAGCTCCAGCGCCCAGCCGCTCGGGGTCAAATAACCTTCCGGAGCGAAGTCAAAAAGCGACTTCTTGCTCCGGAAGAACATTTGCCCATCGCGGCTAAGCAGGGCGCTTCCGCTTTTCTTATGCTCTTCCTGAGGAGCCGAATTCGCGGATTTTGCCGATTACAGTCGCTTTGATGGCGTCGCGGCCAGGGCCGATAATTTTGCGCGGATCGTACACTTTTTCATCTTTCGCCAACAATTCGCGCACGACTTTTGTAAATGCCATTTGGTTTTCCGTATTTACATTAATTTTGGAAGTACCTAACGAAATCGCACGTTGAATTTGTTCCGTCGGAATGCCTGTACCGCCGTGCAATACAAGCGGAACGCCCGTTAAGTCGCGGATTTCCTCCATCTCTTTAAAGCCTAACTTTGGCTCTCCTTTATAAGGGCCATGAACAGAGCCTAACGCAGGAGCCAAGCAGTCGATGCCTGTCCGCTTCACAAGCTCTTCACACTCTTTCGGGTCAGCATAAATGACGCCGTCTGCCACAACATCGTCCTCTTGTCCGCCTACGATGCCTAACTCCGCTTCAACAGAGACGCCGCGGGCATGAGCATACTCTACTACTTTTGATGTGATTTCAACGTTCTCTTCAAATGGATGATGAGAAGCATCGATCATGACAGAAGTAAAGCCTGCATCAATCGCTTCTTTACATTTTTCAAAGCTGGAGCCGTGGTCTAAGTGAATCGCCACCGGAACAGTGATATTCATGTCTTCCATTAAGCCTTTGACCATGTTAACAACCGTTTTGAAACCGCTCATGTAGCGCGCAGCACCTTCGGATACACCGAGAATAACAGGCGATTTTTCTTCTTCCGCTGCCGCTAAAATCGCTTGTGTCCACTCGAGGTTGTTAATATTAAACTGGCCAACTGCATACTTACCTTCCAATGCTTTATTAAGCATTTCCGTCATTGAAACTAAAGGCATTGTAAAGTTCCCCCTTACTATCTAGCTTCGCCTTTCTGCCAAAAAATCGTTTGCTGCTGTCATGTGTAGCATGCCGAAAATGAGAAAATATATGTATGAAAGGCGGTATGAAAACATGCGACAAATACTATACGTTATAAGCATACCAACTTACAGAAAAAACAGCAATATAAACCGCTTGAAGTTCGACAAACAGTCACAGATGGAGACAAAAAACTGTCTTACAAAACATTATGTTATAATTGGCAAATGCTTTTTCACCGCTGCACGCAGTTCGTCAATATCAAACGGTTTAGCAAAATGCATAATCGCTCCTAATTCTTTTGTCTCCTGAATCATATCCAGCTCTCCGTACGCTGTCATAATAATGACGCGAATATCTTGATTAATCGCCTTAATTCGTTTTAAAATCTCAATCCCATCCATCCCTGGAATTTTCATATCCAATAACACAAGGTCCGGCAAATGTTTTTGAACAACATCTAACGCCTGAACACCATTTGCAGCTTGAAACGTTGTATATCCTTCCTTTTGAAAAACTTCGTTTAATAAAATACGAATGCCGTATTGATCGTCTACAATTAAAATTTTATTGCTCATGGCATACACCTCAATTCCATTTTCTATAAAGTATTAATTCGTAATAAAACAAAAATTTCCTGCTGTCTTTTAGTATAATGATTGACAAATTCTATCGAATTTTATTGTTTTTCTCATTTGTATTTTACACCTGTTATAATTAAATATAACTTAAATCAGACAGAAGGAAGGTTAGCCAATGTTAAAAATTTTCATGACACAATTAAGCGGATATTTTAAAAAAATTGCCGAACAAGAGGAATTTAATTTAGAAGATGGAGCACGCCTGCTTGCTCAAGCACTCTTTGGAGACGGACATATTTTTCTTCATGGTTTTAACGAAATGGAAGCGATTGTTCTTGAAGCGACAATGGGACAAGAACCGATGCCAAAAGCGAAGAAACTGATTGAAAATGGAACAATGGCCGATGTGGATGAAACGGATCGCATTTTATTAATTACGCGCTTTTCACATGACAAAGAAGCGATTGCTTTAGCTCAGCAATTAAAAGAGAGAGGATTGCAGATCGTCGGTCTATCAGCCGTTGTAGATGAAGCGAATGCTTCACTTGCAGACTATGTCGATGTACATATTGACACGAAACTCGTTAAACCGTTAATTCCCGATGAAGACGGCAGCCGCTTTGGGTTTCCAGCCGTGATGACCGCATTGTTTGCCTACTATGGCTTGCTGTTTACAATCAAAGAAATTTTAGATGAATATTGAGGCAACAAAAGGGCTGACCCATAAGTGCCTGACCTCACGTGCATTCACAATATATTGTGCTGCGGGGTCTGACACTTTGCCTTAGGTCAGCCTTTTCTTATTACTGTTTTAACGATGCTCTCACAAACTCACGGAACAGCGGCTGCGGTCTCGTCGGACGAGAGGTAAATTCCGGATGGAATTGAGCGGCAACAAACCATGGATGGTCTTTCAATTCAATAATTTCGACTAAGCGGCCGTCCGGGCTTGTACCGGAAAAGACAAAACCGTGCTGCTCCATCACTTGACGATATTGGTTATTAAATTCATAGCGGTGGCGGTGACGCTCATAAATGACTTCATCTTGATATGCCGCAAATGCAAGCGTGCCTTCTGTCAGCTTGCAAGGATAAAGTCCTAAACGCAATGTTCCGCCTAAATCTTCGACTTCTTTTTGCTCCGGCAACAGGTCGATAATCGGATGCGGTGTATTTGGATCAATTTCTGATGAATGAGCGCTTTTCAAGCCGACAACATTGCGGGCAAATTCAACGGAAGCGAGTTGCATTCCTAAGCAAATGCCAAGAAACGGAACTTTATTCTCACGAGCATAGCGAATCGCTTCAATTTTTCCTTCAATGCCGCGGTCGCCAAAGCCGCCCGGCACAAGAATGCCATCAGCGTCTTTTAATAGCTCTTCAACATTTTCGCGATTGACATGTTCAGAGTTAATCCACTTAATTTCTACTTCTGCATCAAACGCATAACCTGCATGACGAAGCGCCTCAACAACGGAAATGTATGCGTCTTGAAGCTCTACATATTTACCAACAAGCGCAATTTTGGTTTTATTAGAAAGATTGCGCACTTTTTCAACAAGCGCTTTCCATTCTGTCATATCTGCTTCTTTGCAATCCAGCTTTAAATGTTCGCAGACGATTTGGTCTAATTTTTGTTCTTGAAGCATTAACGGAACAGCATACAACGTGTCAGCATCGCGCGCTTCGATAACCGCTTTCGGATCAATATCGCAGAATAAAGCAATTTTGTCTTTCATATCTTGAGACATCGGCATTTCTGTACGAACAACAATCACGTTCGGCTGAATGCCAAGGCTGCGAAGTTCTTTTACGCTGTGCTGCGTCGGCTTCGTTTTCATTTCGCCAGCCGCTTTAATATAAGGAACAAGCGTACAATGGATATACATCACATTTTCACGGCCGACATCGCTTTTAATTTGACGAATCGCTTCTAAAAACGGCAATGATTCGATATCACCAACCGTACCGCCAATTTCTGTAATCACCACATCTGCATTTGTTTCACGTCCCGCACGAAATACCCGTTCTTTAATTTCATTCGTAATATGCGGGATGACTTGCACCGTACCGCCTAAGTAATCGCCGCGGCGCTCTTTTTTCAAAACAGTAGAGTAGATTTTTCCGGTCGTTACGTTACTATATTTATTTAAGTTAATATCAATGAAACGTTCATAGTGACCCAAGTCCAAATCCGTTTCCGCACCGTCGTCTGTGACGAACACTTCTCCGTGTTGATACGGACTCATTGTTCCAGGGTCAACGTTAATATATGGATCAAATTTTTGAATCGTTACATTTAACCCGCGGTTTTTCAGCAAACGGCCCAAAGAGGCTGCAGTAATCCCTTTTCCTAAAGATGAAACAACACCGCCGGTCACGAAAATATACTTTGTCATCGCTTGTTTCCCCCTTGCTAAAAATATATGTAACAATTAAAGTGTGCGCAAAACAAAACGATTTCATATTCATAGGGGACGGCAAAAATAAAAAACGCTCCGCTTACTTAATACGTAAGGGAGCGATATATGTTTTTATAAATAGCTTTTTTAAAGAGCCCAAATAAAATTCTACATAGTTCACTATATAAAGTCAAGAAAATTATAATTCCTCTTCTTCAGATTCCTCATCGATGTCTAACTCTTCTTCTAAATCTTCATCGCCTAAATCAAACTCTTCATCATCCAGAAGTTCATCATCGAACTCGTCTGCATCATCAAGATCAAACTCATCATCGATTATATCTTCATCATCGAGATCGATGTCATCTTCATCTTCAAAGTCATCGAGATCATCATATTCAAGTTCGTCTTCATCGATATCATCAAAGTCATCGTACTCATCAAGCGCTTTTTTCTTCTTCTTCGGTCTAACAACCTGTACTGTCTCTTCTTCCGTTTGATCATAAGGATACCATGTGCGCAATCCCCAACGGTTTTCGCCAATACAGATAAAACGGCCGTCAATGTTTAAGTCTGTATAAAATTGCGCGATACGCTCTTTTACTTCCTCCTCTGACAACTGGAGAATAGCGGCAATTTCATCGACCAGCTGTTTAAAAGACACGGCTTCCCTTTTATCGGACAGTACTAAGTAAGCAAGCTCAACGAATGACATTTCTTGCAATTCTTCTTGAGAGTATTGCTCCAAACTCAACTCAGGCACTCCCCTTCTATGTATAATGGAACTTTTATGACAAATAAATCGTGTTCCTATTAGAATACATACCATTCATTATAAACAATTTCATTGAGTTTATGCTAGCTCATTCTTAATAGTTTCTGAAAAATTCTTTTTACAGTTTCGCAAAAGTAAAGGGTCAGACCCCGCAACCATAATATATAGGAAATAACATTAGATAATAACACTATATATTATGGATGAAGCGTGAGGTCAGACCCTTATGAGACAGCCGTTACATGTTGCGGCGATATTGACCGCCGACTTCGTATAGCGCCTTTGTAATTTGACCAAGGCTGGCAACTTTCACTGTTTCCATCAATTCTTCAAAAATATTGCCGCCGCTTACTGCCACATGCTTTAAGCGTTTCAGCGCCTCGTCTACTTTATCTTTATTGCGCTCTTGGAAGGCGCGCAAATTGTTAATTTGCAATTCTTTTTCTTCATAAGAAGCGCGCGCCAGCTGGATCTTATTCAATTCTTCTTCAGATGGCGGATTTGGGTTTAAATATGTGTTCACGCCGATAATCGGAAGCTCTCCGCTATGCTTTTTCATTTCATAATACATCGACTCATCTTGAATTTTTCCGCGCTGATATTGCATCTCCATCGCACCGAGCACGCCGCCGCGGTCATTGAGCCGTTCAAATTCTTTCAATACCGCTTCTTCTACTAAGTCGGTTAACTCTTCAATAATAAACGAGCCTTGCAATGGATTTTCGTTTTTCGTTAAGCCATGCTCTTTTGTAATAATAAGTTGAATCGCCATCGCACGGCGGACAGATTCTTCTGTCGGCGTTGTGATCGCTTCATCATATGCATTTGTATGCAATGAGTTGCAGTTGTCATGAATCGCCATCAATGCCTGCAGTGTTGTGCGAATATCATTAAAGTCAATCTCTTGTGCATGGAGCGAACGGCCTGATGTTTGAACATGATATTTTAATTTTTGGCTTCTTTCATTTGCTCCGTATTTTTCACGCATGACAATCGCCCAAATGCGGCGCGCCACACGGCCAAGCACCGTATACTCCGGATCGAGTCCGTTGCTGAAGAAGAAGGAGAGGTTTGGCGCAAAATCGTCAATATGCATGCCGCGGCTTAAGTAGTACTCGACGTACGTAAAGCCGTTGGCCAACGTAAACGCAAGCTGCGAAATTGGATTCGCTCCCGCTTCGGCAATATGATAGCCGGAAATCGAGACAGAATAATAGTTGCGCACTTTATTTTTTATGAAGTACTCTTGAATGTCTCCCATCATTTTCAGCGCAAATTCGGTTGAGAAAATACATGTGTTTTGTCCTTGGTCTTCTTTCAGAATATCCGCTTGCACCGTACCGCGCACCCTTTGCAGCGTATATGCCTTTACCTCTTCATATTCTGCTTCTGTTAACGGACGGCCCAACTCAGCTTCACGTTTTTCTACTTGCTGATCGATAGCCGTATTCATAAACATTGCTAAAATAATTGGTGCCGGACCGTTAATAGTCATCGAAACGGAAGTTAATGGATCGCATAAATCAAAGCCTTTATACAGCTTTTTCATATCATCTAACGTACATACGCTGACGCCGCTTTCGCCGATTTTTCCGAAAATGTCCGGGCGATAGTCCGGGTCTTCTCCGTACAATGTAACGGAATCAAACGCTGTACTTAAACGCTTTGCTGGATCATCTTTACATAAATAATGGAAGCGGCGGTTTGTCCGCTCAGGTGTTCCTTCACCGGCAAATTGCCGTTTCGGATCTTCATCTTGGCGCTTAAATGGGAACACACCCGCTGTAAACGGGAAGGACCCCGGTATGTTTTCTTTATATACCCAGCGCAAAATCTCGCCGTAATCTTTAAATTTTGGAAGTGCCACTTTCGGAATATCCAAGCCGGATAAGCTTTTTGTTTTCAGCTCTGTAACAATTTCCTTGTCACGAATTTTTGTGACAAATTGATCCGCTGCATATTTTGCTTTTAAATCCTCCCAAGAAGCAAGAATTTGTTTTGATTCTGGAGTCAGCTGATTTTCACAGTGCTGTTTCAATGCTTCCAATGAAGTAAGAATTTCTTCGTTTCGCTCGCGCTCTTTCACCGCTTCAATCGCACCTTCTAACTGAAACAAGCGGCGCGCAATGTTCACTTGTTGTTCAACCTTTTTATGATAGTTGCGAACCGTTTCGGTAATTTCACGCAAATAGTGGCGACGTTCATTCGGAATAATGACGTTTTGTTTTTGGACATGGTCCACTTTTTGGAGTGTTGTCGTCCAGTTTGTTCCTGCTTTTTTGTTAATTAGATCAATGAGGGCAACAAATAATGTGTTCGTTCCCGGATCGTTAAATTGGCTGGCAATTGTACCGTAAACAGGCATTTCTGATAAGTCTTTATCAAAGAGCTGATGGCTGCGCTGATATTGCTTTTGCACTTGGCGTTTCGCATCTTCGGAGCCTTTTCGGTCAAATTTGTTAATGACGACTAAATCGGCATAGTCAATCATATCGATTTTCTCAAGCTGTGACGGTGCCCCAAACTCGCTCGTCATAACATACATGGAAATGTCGCATACTTCCGTAATCGCTGCATCACCTTGACCAATTCCGCTTGTCTCGACAATGATTAAGTCGAACCCAGCTGCTTTGACAATATTAATCGCATCTTTAATCGCAAGTGACAACTCAGAACGGGAATTTCTTGTCGCTAAACTGCGCATATAGACGCGCGGCGAGTTAATGGAGTTCATGCGAATGCGGTCACCTAAAAGCGCCCCGCCTGTTTTTTGTTTCGTTGGGTCAACAGATAGCACCGCGACTTTCTTTTCCGGAATTTCATTTAAGAAACGGCGGATGAGCTCGTCTGTCAATGAACTTTTACCTGCACCGCCCGTACCGGTAATACCGACAACCGGAACCGGCTTTGTCAGTTCTTTCACTTTTTCCATGACGCTTTCGACTGTCGCCGCTGCTTCCTCTGCTGCGTCAATGCGGTTTTCTGAAAATGTAATTAAGCGGGCGATCGCCTGTACATCCCCTTTCGGCAGCCGTTCAATTTCGTCAGTAATTTCCCGGACAGTTGGAAAATCGCACTCTTCCATCATGACGTTAATCATTCCTTGCAACCCAAGGGCGCGGCCATCTTCCGGCGAGAAAATGCGGGCAATTCCGTATTCGTGCAGCTCTTTTATTTCTCTAGGAATAATGACGCCGCCACCGCCGCCATAAATACGGATATGCGGCGCACCGCGTTCTTTTAACAAGTCATACATATATTTAAAAAACTCCATATGCCCGCCTTGATAGGAAGATACGGCAACCCCTTGTACATCTTCTTGAATCGCCGCGTTGACAATTTCCCCAACAGAGCGGTTATGTCCTAAGTGAATGACCTCGGCACCGCTGGCTTGTAAAATGCGGCGCATAATATTAATCGATGCGTCATGACCGTCAAACAAGCTGGATGCTGTTACAAAGCGAACGTGATGTTTCGGACGATAAATATGCGTCATACCTTCTCCCCCTTTTATGACCGATTCTCCAAAATCCCCTTTAACAATAAGTTCGTTTGCAGCTCAATGTACTCATCAAGCGTGTACATTTTTTGTAATGCCCAACGCCGGAAGCTCCACATTTGTCCCAAAACGAAAATGTTGTGAGCAAATAAGCGAATTTCTTGTTCATTTAAGTGAAATACTCCGTTATCGACACATTTTTTCAAGATGTTTTCGAACATGCTAACCATTTGCAGCTCTTTATTCAACACATATGGCAAAGATTCTTTGCTTAGTGATTTCACTTCCTGATACATGACAAGCACTTCATCTTGCAATTCATCAACCACTTTAAAGTAATGGGCAATGGCCAATTTAAAGCTTTCGAGAGTACCTTGATGTGTATCAATATCTTTTTCCATGCGCTCGCGCACTTCATCGTAAATGCGGTCACATACTAAGTAAAGAATATCTTCTTTTTGCCGGATATATTCATAAAGCGTTCCGATACTGAAGCCGGATGCTTTGGCAATTTCCCTTGTCGTCGTACGATGAAAGCCTTTTTGTTTAAACAGGGCAATTGCTCCTTTAATCATTTGGTTACGCCTTTTTTTAATAAGGCGCTCATCTTTAACAGATGCCGGTACTTCACGCTTGCTCATTGTCATCACCTACAAAAGATGAGGCTGACTTTTCCAATATTCACATTTATTGTGCGATGATCAGCCCCATTATATTGATCAAATCATTATTTGGTTAACATACGAGAAATAACAATACGTTGAATTTCTTGTGTTCCTTCATAAATTTGCGTAATTTTTGCATCGCGCATGAAACGTTCAACCGGATAGTCTTTCGTATAACCGTATCCGCCAAAAATTTGTACGGCATCGACTGTTACTTTCATTGCCGTGTCACCGGCGAACAATTTGGCCATTGCCGATTCTTTTCCGTACGGCAGACCGTTTGATTCAAGCCATGCCGCCTGGTACGTCAGCAAGCGGGCCGCTTCAATCGCCGTTGCCATATCCGCCAATTTAAAACTGACACCTTGCTGTTCAATAATTGGTTTGCCGAACTGAACGCGTCCTTTTGCATATTCCACTGCCGCATCCAATGCTCCCTGGGCAATACCGACGGCCTGTGCCGCGATGCCGTTGCGGCCGCCGTCTAATGTCATCATCGCAATTTTAAAGCCTTCTCCTTCTTGACCAAGAAGGTTTTCTTTCGGAATGCGGCAGTCTTCAAAAATTAACTCTGTTGTCGGTGACGAACGGATGCCAAGTTTTTTCTCTTTTTTACCGATGGAGAACCCCGGTGTGCCTTTTTCCACGATGAACGCGCTGATTCCTCTATGCTTCTTCTCTGGGTCTGTTACGGCAAACACGACATAAATTTCTGCTTCACCGCCGTTTGTAATCCATACTTTTGAGCCATTTAATACATAGTGATCGCCATCTAATACCGCTCTTGTCTTCATCGAAGACACGTCCGACCCCGCTCCCGGCTCGGAAAGGCCGTAAGCCCCTAGCTTTTCCCCTGTTGCTAATGCGCGCAAATATTTTTGTTTTTGTTCTTCCGTACCGAACTTATAAATCGGCCAGCTTGCCAAAGAAATGTGTGCAGATAGCGTAACACCTGTAGAAGCGCATACTTTTGATAATTCTTCCACAGCAATGACATAAGCTAAATAGTCGCTGCCGATGCCGCCATATTCTTCCGGCCAAGGAATTCCTGTTAAACCGAGTTCCGCCATTTTATTAAAAATCTCGCGGTCAAATCGTTCTTCTTCGTCACGCTCTGCCGCTGTCGGTGCGACTTCATTTTTCGCAAAATCGCGCACCATTTTTCGTATCATTTCATGCTCTTCTGTTAATTGAAAGTTCATGTCCCCATCCCCCTATAACTGTTTGCTGATGACTAAGCGCTGAATTTCGCTTGTTCCTTCATAAATTTCACAAACTTTTGCATCGCGGAACAGGCGCTCAACCGGGTAGTCTTCTGTATAGCCGTTCCCGCCGAAAATTTGTACCGCTTCGATCGCATTTTCCATCGCTGCTCTTGAAGCAAACAGCTTTGCCATGGAAGCTTCTTTGCCGCATGGAAGTCCGTTAGAGCGCAGGAATGCGGCACGGTACACTAACAGTTTCGCGGCTTCAACCGCCGTTGCCATATCCGCAAGCTTAAATGCCACACTTTGCTGTTCAGCAATCGGTTTGCCGAATTGAATCCGCTCTTTGGCATAGGCGGTCGCATGTTCTAATGCCGCTTCCGCAATTCCGAGCGATTGTGCGGCAATGCCGATGCGGCCGGCATCAAGGTTAGCCATCGCAATTTTAAAGCCTTGTCCTTCTTCGCCTAATAAATTTTCTGCCGGTACCTTTGCATCTTCAAAGGAAATTTGCACTGTGCGCGAACCGTGCAGTCCCATCTTTTTCTCGTCTTTGCCGATCATCAATCCAGGCGTGTTTTTTTCAACAATAAAAGCAGAAACGCCGCGGCTTCCCGGTTCATCATGGTTGGTGCGGGCAAAGACGATATACGTATCCGCCTCACCGCCGTTTGTAATGAATACTTTTGAGCCGTTAAGAATATAGTAATCACCTTGGCGAACCGCTTTCGTTTTTAAGCTTTTTGCATCGGAACCTGCCCCCGGCTCCGTTAAGCAAAACGCTCCCAAATATTCGCCGCTTGCTAATTTCGGCACATACTTTCGCTTTTGCTCTTCCGTACCAAAATATAAAATTGGATTTGTGCCGACAGACGTATGCACGGATAAAATAACGCCGACAGTCGCGCTGACCTTTGAGATTTCATGAATCGCAATAATGTAGGAAGTAAAGTCCATTCCCGCGCCGCCGTATTGTTCAGGAATGGTGATTCCCATTAAACCGAGCTCCGCCATTTTCTTTAAAATTTCGCGCGGAAACTCTCCCTTTTCCATCCGTTCAACAAACGGCGCAATTTCATTTTCTGCAAACTCTTTAACCATTTTCCGCATCATTTCTTGTTCTTCTGTAAAACGTAAATTCACGTATGCCACCTTCTTTGTTGGAATTTAGCCATGAGTTATTCGTATGTGTAAAAACCTCTTCCGGTTTTGCGTCCAAGCCAGCCGGCTTTCACATATTTTCTTAACAACGGGCAAGGACGGTATTTGTCATCGCCAAATCCTTCATGTAATGTTTCCATAATATAGAGGCACGTATCTAACCCGATAAAGTCCGCTAAAGTTAGAGGCCCCATCGGATGATTCATGCCGAGCTTCATCACTTCATCGATCGCTTCTTTTGTTGCTACCCCTTCATATAACGCATAAATCGCTTCGTTAATCATCGGCATTAAAATGCGATTCGACACAAACCCAGGGAAATCGTTCACTTCTACCGGCACTTTATTCAATTTGCGCGTAATATCTTCGATTGTTTGGTACACTTCATCGGCTGTTGCTAAGCCGCGAATAATTTCAACAAGCTTCATGACAGGAACTGGGTTCATAAAGTGCATGCCGATCACTTTTTCTGGCCGTTTCGTTGCTGCGGCGATTTCCGTGATTGGTAATGAGGAAGTATTTGTTGCTAAAATGGCATGCTCTGGAGCGATTTCGTCAAGCTGGGAGAAAATACTTGTTTTCACTTCCATGTTTTCCACAACAGCTTCGATGACTAAATCAATGTTTCTTGCATTGTTTAAGTCAAGGGAAGGAGTAATTCGATTTAAAATGCTTTCTTTCTCTTCTTCTGTCATTCGTCCTTTTTCAACTTGACGCGTTAAATTTTTTGTGATTGTCGCAAGTCCGCGATCCACATACTCTTGTTTTAAGTCGTGCAAGAAAACATCGTATCCGGCCATGGCACAAACTTGGGCAATGCCAGAACCCATTTGCCCGGCACCAACAACCATCATTTTTTGTACGTCCATTGTCCCATCCCCCATCAACGAATATTTTTTGAACAATAGCGCTGACCCATAAGTGTCTGACCTCACGTAATTCATTGATCCAATGTTATGCTCTATCTTATCTATTGTGTTGCGGGATCTGACACTTCGCTGTCGGGTCAGCCTTACTATTTTTAGTTAACTTCAATCATAATCGCATCGCCTTGGCCGCCGCCGCTGCAAATAGAAGCAATGCCAATTCCGCCGCCGCGGCGCTTTAACTCATGAATAAGCGTAATAATAATGCGTGCTCCGCTTGCACCGATTGGATGTCCTAGCGCTACTGCACCGCCGTTGACATTGACTTTTTCCGGATCTAACCCGGCAATTTTGATGCTTGCTAACGCCACTGCGGCAAATGCTTCGTTAATTTCAAATAAATCAATTTCATCTGCTGTTTTGCCTGTTTTTCTTAGCAATTCTTTGATGACAAGACCCGGTGTTTTCGGGAAGTCTTTTGCTTCAACAGCAATCGATGTATGAGCAAGAATCGTTGCCAGCGGTTTTCTTCCTTCACGCAATGCCCGCTCTTCGCTCATCAATACAAGCGCTGCCGCTCCATCATTGACGCCAGGGGCATTTCCTGCCGTAATCGTTCCTGTCGGGTCAAACACAGGAGCAAGTTTCGCTAATTTTTCAAGAGATGTATCTTTGCGCGGCGCTTCATCGTGTTCAACTAGAAGAGGCTCGCCTTTGCGCTGCGGAATTTCCACCGGCACGATCTCCTCCGCTAACTTTCCAGACTCAATGGCCGCAATGGCACGCTGATGGCTGCGGTATGCCCAGGCATCTTGTTCTTGTCGGCTAATTTCAAGCTCTTGTGCTGTTTGGCTCCCATAGTTGCCCATATGCACGCCCGTAAAGCTGCAAGTTAACCCATCATATACCATTAAGTCTTTTACTGTTGAATCTCCCATGCGGAATCCCCAACGCGCCTTCGGCAACAAGTAAGGAGCATTGCTCATTGATTCCATTCCGCCCGCAACAATGACTTCTTCGTCGCCTGCGCGAATAATTTGATCGGCAAGCGTAACGCTGCGCATACCGGATGCGCACACTTTATTGATTGTTTCTGTTTTAACTTCCCAAGGAATTCCTGCATAACGAGCTGCCTGCCGGGATGGAATTTGTCCTTGACCGCCTTGAAGCACCGTTCCTAAAATCACTTCATCTACTTCTTCTGCCTTTACTTGAGCGCGCAGCAATGCCTCCTTTACAGCGATCCCGCCTAATTGAGATGCTGTTAAAGAGCTTAATCCGCCGCCAAATTTACCAAACGGAGTGCGCACTCCGCTTAAAATAACCGTTTTTCCCATTTCCCTCTCCCCTTTAAAAAATGTATATGTTGAACTAGGCAACGCCTAACGTTCAGACATGTGAACTCTAAAGAAAGCGATTACAAAATCGACTGAACGTTCGCTCAATTTATAATGTTATGGTAAGGGGCTGACCCAAAAGCAGAGTGTCAACCCCCTTCAAATTTATTATACTATATTTTACTGATAATTCATTATTTTTTTAATTCGTTTATTTATGTGCAAATACAGATTTTTCTAATAATTCAGCGACATCATAAGTTGCCACTTGATCTTCTACTTCTTTCGCTTTTGTTCCGTCTGTCAACATCGTTAAGCAATAAGGACAGCCAGAACTGATGACGGTTGGATTGACCTCCAGCGCTTGTTCCGTGCGTGCGACGTTTATGCGCGTTCCTGTCGTTTCCTCCATCCACATGAGGCCGCCGCCAGCGCCACAGCACATTCCTGTTTCACGGTTACGTTCCATCTCAACAAGTTTTACGCCAGGAATAGAGCGTAAAATTTTCCGCGGTTGTTCGTATACATCGTTATAGCGTCCGAGGTAACATGAATCATGGAACGTAACCGTTTCGTTCACTTCATATTTCGGCACTAATCTGCCTTCTTCAATGAGCTTTGCAAGCAATTCTGTGTGATGATATACTTCCGCCTCTAAACCGAAATCAGGGTATTCGTTTTTGAACGTGTTGTAAGCGTGCGGGTCAATCGTTACGATTTTCTTAACGCCTGCTTTTTCAAATTCAGCAATATTGTTTGCTGCTAGTTCCTGGAATAAAAATTCATTTCCAAGACGGCGCGGCGTATCTCCGGAGTTTTTCTCTTTGTTTCCTAAAATCGCAAACTTGACGCCCGCTTCGTTTAAAAGACGCGCAAACGCTAAAGCGATTTTTTGGCTGCGATTATCAAATGCTCCCATTGAGCCAACCCAGAATAAATATTCAAACTCTTCACCGGCTTTCTGCATTTCTTTTACTGTTGGAATATGAACATCTTCTCTTAATTCACGCCAATTTTCTTTTTCTTTTCGGTTGAGTCCCCACGGGTTTCCTTGACGTTCAATGTTTGTCATCGCCCGTTGTGCATCTGGATTCATTCTGCCTTCCGTTAGTACGAGATAACGGCGAAGATCGATAATTTTATCGACGTGTTCGTTCATAACCGGACATTGGTCTTCACAATTGCGGCATGTTGTACATGCCCAAATTTCTTCTTCCGTGATGACATCGCCAATCAAATTTGGCATTTCTAGCGCTGCTGCCTGCTCTTGCGCTCCTTGTGCCGCAAAAGCAAGTTGATTTCCCTTTGTGTTTTTAAATAAAAATGTCGGCACCCAAGGCGCTCTTGACGTGACGGCTGCACCTTTTTCGGTTAAATGGTCGCGCAGCTTTAAAATTAAATCCATTGGTGAAAGCATTTTTCCTGTTCCCGTCGCCGGGCACATGTTTGTACAGCGGCCGCACTCCACACAAGCGTATAAATCAATCAGCTGCGTTTGCTTAAAGTCTTCAATTTTTCCAACGCCAAATGATTCTTGTGTTTCATCTTCAAAATCGATTTTTTCAAGTTTTGGTCTAGACAGCCGGCTGAAAAATACATTCACAGGACCGGCAATTAAGTGCGCATGCTTTGATTGCGGTACATACACTAGAAATGTAAGCAAAATTAATAAATGTACCCACCAAGAAACATAGAAAAGAAAAGCCGCTCCTGTTTGACCTGTCCATTGGAATGCAGCGGCAATCGCTGAGGCGACAGGTTCGCTCCACTTCATATCTTCGCCGTGCCAAATGATGCTCATTCCGTTGCCAAACAATACAGACAGCATGAGACCGCCGATGAAAATTAATACTAAGCCTGCTTTAAAATCGCGTTTTAAACGAACAAGTTTTTCAATATAGCGGCGGTAAAATGCCCAAAATACTGCAAATAAAATGATCAGCGTAACAATTTCTTGGAAAAACGTAAAGGCAGGATACAGCGGACCAAGCGGAAGGTGAGCCCCCGGTACTAATCCTTTAATGATGAAATCAATCGCACCGAATTGGACGAGAATAAAACCGTAGAAAAACATCACATGAATGATTCCGCTTTTTTTATCTTTCAATAGCTTTTTCTGCCCGAAAACATTGACCCAGATTTTTTCTAAGCGCTCTTTTACTTTTTGGTCAAATTCCACTTTTTTGCCTAATTTAATGTAGGCAATTCTCGTTTGGACCAGATAAATAAATAAATACACTGCGTAAGCGGTTACAAACAAAAACGCAACAAAATTAATGAGCAGTAATCCGTTCACCGTTCATTCCCCTTTCCCCTTCGATAACATTACATTAATTGAAAATATTTATAACATAATAAATTTTCAGAATTATATTCTTGAGTCTATTTTATTGGTGAATGAGCATTCAGTCAACAATCTTTTTTTGACAAGTTATCCCATTATTGATTCGAGCCAAGAAGGGAAAATTAATAATTAACGGAAACTAGCGGGAGGGAATAAAATGGCGGTTCTTCTTTTCATTGTTATATTATTATTGCTCGTCGTTCTCGATGACAAGCTTGGACAAAAAATATACCGCTCTATTAGAGTACGCAGGGAATACCCGATGCGGAAAAGTAATCTGCAGTTTTTTACAGATGGACGGCAGTTATTTGATGACTATTTTCAAACGATTAAACAGGCAAAACACCATATTCATATTTTGTTTTATATTGTAAAAACCGATCAAGTTAGTCAACAGTTTTACGACCTGTTAAAACAAAAAGCAAAAGAAGGTGTAGAAGTGCGTCTCCTTGTTGACTGGATTGGGAGCTTTGGCCTTCCAAAAACAGTGATTCGTTCTTTACAGGAGAGCGGCGTAAAGCTTGCTTACAGTCATAGACCGACATTTCCCCGCTTTTTTTATAAACTGAACCGAAGAAATCATCGAAAAATTACCGTTATCGATGGGAAAACAGGATACATCGGCGGCTTTAATATTGGCAAAGAGTATATTGGACAAGATCCGAAATTCGGAGATTGGCGGGATTATCATTTAAAAGTAACGGGTGAAGGTGTCCAAGATTTACAAACACAATTTTTCGATGATTGGGCCGCAGCGACAAAAGAAAAATTATTTTCGAAAAATGATTATTTTCCGGAGCTTGAATCCGGAACGATTCCCCATAAATTCATTGCGACAAATGGTCATTTTTTAGAAAATGACTACATTCACTTAATTGAGCAAACAAAAAAAGAATTAATTATTGGGAGCCCTTATTTCATTCCAAGTAAGAAAGTCATGAAAGCCTTATTAGATGCCTTGCGCCGCGGTGTGAAAGTGATCATTCTTGTACCATTAAAAGCTGACCACCCTTTAGTCAAAGAAGCTGCTTTTCCTTACTTTTATCGTCTGCTTAAAGCAGGAGCGCATATTTATCGTTTTTATCAAGGGTTTTATCACGCAAAAGTGATTATTATTGATGACGGGCTGTGCGATATTGGGACAGCGAATTTTGATAAACGCAGCTTTTTCCTTAACAGCGAAATCAACTGTTATATTCATGATAAGCAATTTGTAAAAATAGCTCGGACAGCTGTGAATCGGGACCTTGCTGATGCGGAAAAACTGACGCTTGATTTTTGGCGAAAGCGGACATTATGGGATCGGGGGAAAGAATCTGTTTCCATGTTCATTTCTCGATTATTGTAAAGTGAAAAAAGTTGAGGGAAATCCCTCAACTTTTTAAAATTTACTTCAATAAAGGTGCTACCCACTGAAATACTTTCACTCCTAAATAAATACCAACAATCCCCATAATCCCTGCCAACGCGGGCGGAGCCGGAATGGGCAATTTTAATAAGGCAAAGACAAAGCCAACGACCATGCCAGTTAGTAAAGATAAAATGATTTCATTCATTTTTTTTCCTCCATTTCTCTACTATACATTATGCACACAGAAAAGACCCTCTACTCATAAAAAGTAGAAGGTCAACCATTATCACATTTTTTCTGGTGCTGATACGCCCACTAACGCAAGCGCATTTTGTAATGTAATTTGTACAGCTTTCATTAACGCCAAACGAGCGCGGCTTTTCTCTTTGTTTTCTGGATCTAATACTTTTTCCGCGTTATAGAAGCTATGCAATGCGGAAGCTAAATCAAAAATGTAGTTAGTAATGCGATGCGGCATGCGTTTGAGCGCCGCTTCGGACACCACCGCCGGGAACTCCCCTAATTTTTTCAATAGCTCAATTTCTTTTTCAGATTGAATGTAGTCGAGCTGTAATTCGCCTTCATACGATAAGTTTTGCTCTTCTCCTTGACGAAGAATGCTGCATACGCGTGCATGCGCATATTGTGCATAGTAAACAGGGTTTTCATTTGATTTAGAAACCGCTAAATCCATGTCAAAGTCAAGGTGTGTATCGCTTGAACGCATCGCAAAGAAATAACGTGTCGCATCAAGTCCGACTTCTTCCATTAAGTCGCGCATTGTCACTGCTTTGCCTGTGCGCTTGCTCATTTTTACTTTTTCTCCGTTTTGGTACAGACTGACAAGCTGAATGATTTCGACTTCAAGCATATCCGGGTCATATCCAAGCGCCTGAATCGCTGCTTTCATGCGCGGAATGTATCCGTGATGGTCAGCTCCCCAAATGTTAATAATTTTTTGGAAGCCGCGTTTTAGTTTATCTTGATGATAGGCAATGTCCGGCATTAAATACGTATAGGATCCGTCCTGCTTAATGAGGACGCGGTCTTTGTCGTCGCCAAATGTCGTCGAGCGGAACCATGTCGCGCCATCCTTCTCATAAATATGACCCTTCTCGCGAAGTGTCGCTAATGCCTCGTCAATTTTGCCGTTATGATACAGCGATGTCTCAGAATACCAGACATCAAACGTGACGCGAAAATCTTCTAAGTCTTTTTTAATCTTGTCCAGCTCATATTTTAAGCCATACTCGCGGAAAAATGTTAAGCGTTCCTGTTCGTCGATATGAACGTACTTGTCGCCGTATTCTTCTGCAAGTTTTTTCCCGATTTCAATAATGTCATCTCCGTAATAGCCATCTTCCGGCATATCTTTGTCGATGCCCAGCGCTTGGAAGTAGCGCGCTTCGATCGATTTTGCCAAGTTGTAAACTTGGTTGCCGGCATCGTTAATGTAATACTCGCGTGTTACGTCAAATCCCGCTTTTGCTAAAATATTGCATAGTGAGTCACCGACAGCCGCACCGCGCGCATGTCCTAAATGCAGATTCCCTGTTGGGTTCGCGGAAACGAACTCGACCTGCACTTTTTGTCCTTGTCCGACATTTGTCTCCCCATAAGACGCGCCTGCTTTTATAATCGCCGGAATTAAGTCGGTTAAATAACTGTTGTTCATATAGAAGTTGATGAAACCGGGACCGGCGATTTCAATTTTGTCAATGGATGCTTTTGTTTTGTCAAAGTGGTTGACGATATCTTCCGCGATCATGCGCGGTGCTTTTTTCGCGACGCGCGCAAGCTGCATCGCCATGTTCGTTGAGTAGTCACCATGTGCTTTATCTTTCGGCACTTCAAGAATGACGCTTGGAATTTGCTCTTCTGTCGCTAATCCCGCTTTTAAGACAGCAGCTTTAATTTCGGCTCTAAGGTTCTCCTTCATTTGTTCAACAATATTCATACTCGTGCCTCCCTGAACGTAATCGTAATGGAATAACGCCCTGATTGTTGATTTTGCAGCTGTAATATGTAAGAAAAAAATAATTGTCCTTTTTTTGTTTTTTCATTGTATTGATATTGCACGTTTTCTGTTTTTGTTTTCATTGTAAAATGACCGAACGGACTTTGATAGTTTCCCGTGGTCTCTTTGCTTTTGCGAAATACATGACGCATGTTAACCGCGCCAGAACGGAGCACCGTCACTTCCTCGCCAGCAATTTTTATAATTGTTTTCACTTTTCCTGTTTCTTGTTCTTCCTCAAAGCTTAAATATACAGTATTTCCTTTTAAGTAGTATAGACCATTTGTTTCGAATGCAACAGTCTCTTTGCGGAAACCATCGCGGATTTCTGTGACTTGCTTTAAGCGAATTGGAGTACCGGTTGTTTGGTCCACAACGTACACGCCCTTTTTACAATCTATAACCATAATAGTATAAATAAATTGTTTAATGATATGCAAGAGTTACACGAGATTCAATGAATATCAAAATAAAAAAGAGAGGCCGCTCTAAATGCAGCCTCATTATAACTTATTTTCTCTTTTGTACCCATCCGAGAATCATTTCACGAACAAGTTTACTTGCTGTGTTGGCTGTTTGTTCGGAATGGTCATAAACAGGAGCCACCTCTACTAAGTCGGCACCGACTACTTTCACATCAGACTTAGCAATTTCATGGATCGCAGCAAGCAATTCTTTTGACGTAATCCCGCCGGCATCAACTGTTCCTGTTCCAGGTGCATGTGCTGGATCTAATACGTCAATGTCAATCGTAACATAGACAGGACGTCCAGCGAGTTTTGGGAGAACTTCTTTTAACGGCTCTAATACTTCAAATTTTGCGATGTACATACCGTTTTCTTTTGCCCATTCAAACTCTTCTTTCATACCGGAGCGAATTCCGAAAGAATATACGTTTTTTGGCCCGATTAATTCTGCTGCCTTGCGAATTGGTGTCGAGTGGGAAAGCGGCTCGCCTTCATATTGCTCGCGCAAGTCAGTATGCGCGTCCATATGAATAATCGCTAAATCCGGATATTTTTTGTGCATTGCCTTAATAACAGGCCAAGATACTAAGTGTTCGCCGCCAAGACCGAGCGGGAATTTATCTGCCGCTAAAATTTTGTCAACAAACTCTTCAATCATATCTAAACTGCGCTGTGCATTACCGAATGGAAGCGGGATATCACCGGCATCGAAATATTTGACTTCCTCTAATTCACGGTCTAAATAAGGGCTGTACTCTTCAAGACCGATGGATACTTCACGAATGCGCGCCGGACCGAAACGCGAACCTGGACGATAGCTAACGGTCCAGTCCATCGGCATGCCGTAAATAACCGCTTCACTTTCCGCAAAATTCGGATGACTCTTAATAAACACATTACCAGAATAAGCTTCATCAAACCGCATCACATAAACCTCCTTTATGTAGGGGGTCTGTCCCCCCAGTCAACTAATGCGTTAACGCCTTAAAAAAGCGGGGGTCAGTCCCCGATTAAATCTTTAACGAATTTTGGTAGTACAAAGCAAGCTTTGTGAAGTTCTTTTGTGTAATATTTTGTGTCGATGTCGTGGAAGCGTTCATCGCTGACTTCTAATGGGTCATATTTTTTCGAGCCGATTGTGAAAGTCCACATGCCGCTTGGATATGTTGGAATGTTGGCGATATATAGACGTGTAATCGGGAAAATTTCGCGCACATCTCTTTGTACGTTTTTAATTAAGTCAGCTTTGAACCACGGATTGTCTGTTTGGGCAACAAAAATGCCGTCTTCTTTTAATGCTTTTGCGATGCCCGCATAGAATCCTTTTGTAAATAAGCTCACCGCCGGACCAACAGGTTCTGTAGAGTCAACCATAATGACATCATATTCGTTCTCGCTTTGGGCAATATGCATGAAACCGTCGTCCACTTTCACTTCCACACGCGGATCATCCAATTTTCCAGCAATCTCAGGAAGATATTTTTTTGAATATTCGATAACTTTTCCGTCGATTTCAACTAATGTTGCTTTTTTCACACTTGGATGTTTCAGCACTTCGCGGATAACACCACCGTCTCCGCCGCCAACAACAAGTACGTTTTCCGGATTTGGATGTGTAAATAAAGGAACGTGCGCCACCATTTCATGGTAGACGAACTCATCCTTTTGCGTTGTCATTACCATGCCGTCTAAAATAAGCATGTTGCCAAACTCTTCTGTCTCCACCATGTCCAGCTTTTGAAATTCTGTTTGTTCTGTATGTAAAGTACGTTTAATTTTTGCTGTGATTCCAAAGTTTTCTGTCTGTTTTTCTGTAAACCATAATTCCATTGTGTACACCCTTTCTTTGCTAAATCACTATTAAGAATATTCTACTTATCAAAAAAATGATAGTCCTTTTCAACAAAATTTAACCGATATTTTATATTTCCCTGCCAAACAAAAAACTAAACATGAAAAAGTATAGAGTAATCTAGCAAAATTTCAAGTAAAAATTGCTAGAAAAACGTTTAAAATGAGAAAAATTTCCTCATACTAAAAACAATTCGCAACCATCAAGAAATGTATATGAGGTGATTTACCTTGGAAATCATCCCGAGCCGCCGATTTAGAGGAACGTTGAAATATATTCGCGCGTTTGTTTTTGTGAGCCTCATCCTAGCAATCTTATTCATTATTGGCATTATCAGCGTCATTGTATTGGCTAAAGTTGAAGGAGCTCCACCTTTAGCCGTTCCGCAAACAACGATTTTTTATGCCGATGATGGTTCAAAAATTGGCGAAATCCACAACGGGCAAAAACGTTATTGGATCAACCTCGATGAAATATCTCCCACCCTTATTAATGCAACGATTGCCGTTGAGGATCGCAAATTTTTTGAGCATTACGGCTTTGACATGAAACGAATTGCCGCAGCAGCACTCGCTGATATAAAAGCAATGGCAAAAATACAAGGCGCAAGTACCATTACACAGCAATACGCGCGTAATTTATTTTTAAGCCATGATAAAACATGGACAAGAAAACTTCAGGAGGCGTTATATACGATTCGCCTAGAAGTAAACTATAGCAAAAAAGAAATATTGGAGGGTTATTTAAACACTATTTATTATGGTCACGGTGTATATGGCATTGAAGCAGCTGCCAATTATTATTTTGATAAACCAGCGAAGCAATTAACATTAAGCGAAGCCAGCATGCTGGCAGGCATTCCAAAGGGACCTTTTTACTATTCGCCGCTCATTCATGAAAAGCGGGCGAAGCAACGCCAAAAAGCCGTTTTAACATCGATGATAGAAGCCGGCTATATTAGCAAAAAAGAAGCGGAAAAAGCTTATGAGACAGCGCTTGTGTACTCTCGTCATCATGAAGTCGCAAAAAAACAAATAGCTCCTTATTTTCAAGATGTCGTCAAACATATTCTTAAAACCGATTTAGGACTTGATGAACGAACAATCGAAATGGGCGGTTTGCGCGTCTATACTTCTCTTGACCCAAAACTGCAAACAATCGCAGAAAAGCATATCACCGAAACAATCGACCAAAACTCTAATATCCAGGCCGCCCTTGTCGCGATGGAACCGCACACTGGCGAGATCAAGGCATTAATTGGCGGACGGGATTATGAAAAAAGCACGTTTAATCGAGCCGTCCAAGCAGAGCGTCAGCCTGGCTCTACATTCAAACCGTTTCTTTACTATGCAGCTCTTAAACAAGGATTTACTCCTTCGACAGAAATGCGGAGTGAGCTTACAACCTTTACTTTTGACAACGGAAGTGCGACATACACACCGCGCAACTATAATAACTATTATGCAAATGATACGATTACACTCGCTCAGGCCATCGCCCTTTCCGATAATGTCTTTGCCGTGAAAACACATTTGTTCATCGGTGAAGAGGAACTCGTAAAAACAGCGAAACAATTAGGAATTACAAGTCAACTAAAAGAAGTGCCATCCCTGGCATTAGGAACATCACCGGTGAAAGTGATTGATATGGTCAACGCTTACAGTATTATTGCAAATAATGGAAAAAAAGCCGGGCCTGTATTTATTAAAAAAGTCGTTAACTATCAAGGCGAGACCATTTATGAACATAAAAAGAGCGAAGAGCAAATTCTCGACCGGGATATCGCCTATGTAACAACTCAACTAATGACAGGAATGTTTGATGCGCGGTTAAACGATTATACGTCTGTTACCGGACAAACGATTGCGAGAGAAATGACCCGTCCTTATGCCGGCAAGTCAGGAACGACGAAAACAGATAGCTGGATGATTGGCTATACGCCGCAGCTTGTTGCCGGAGTATGGACGGGATATGATAAAGGCCAAACGATTGACAAAGTAGCGGAAAAGCAATATGCGAAAAAAATTTGGGTCGGCTTTATGGAAGAAGGACTTACAGGAAAACCAGTTAAAACATTTAAACCGACCGAGGGTGTAGTCGGTGTTTACATCAATCCGGACAATGGAAAGCTGGCGACAAAAGCTTGTCCAGTGAAACGTCTTACTTACTATGTCGCAGGTACAGAGCCGTCAGAATATTGTACCGATCACGTTCATCATCATAAAACGAAACAGAAAAAATCAAATGAAAACAAAGAGAAGGAAAATTGGTTCGAGAAAATATTTAATTGGTTCTAAATACGAAAATCCCCAAGCGTTTTGCTTGGGGATTTTCGTGTCCTAGTTTTATATTGTGTTACACATGTAGGTTTAGTTTACTCTTTTTCCAATAAAAGCTCAAGTCTTGACGGAAGGTCTTTCACAAAACCGTCACATCTTTGGTAATTTTTTTCAGAAAATTAGTTTTCCGCCAGCAAACCTTTCTTCAATTCCTCGCTTGAACGGTTCCACATTTCAATGTCATGATTCTTTAAAAAATTGGCAAGCACCTTTTTCGACTTTTCATCCATGTGCTCGACAATAATATGACGCTTTAATGACTTATCCATCCGGTTTACATGTTCCGGCAGCGATTTATAGCCGCGGCGAGCTTCGCGGTCCACCGTCATTTCACAAGCAGCAACCCCTGCATAGTACGGTCCCTCCGCCGTGCGGTCAATTGTCACCCATACAAGCCAGTACGGTTTTCCGTTTGGCACTTCCTCACGATTCGGTGTAAATTTGATCCCCTTTTCAACAACGCTGCGCGCATGCATCGCTCCCATATCAACAAACGCTTCTCCCGCTTCAATATCGATAATGACAGGAGAGACATTTTCCAAGCTTAACGCTCCTACCCCAAAACCGCCATGTCCATGCATAGGATCATTTTTAATAATATTAAAACCGAGATTTTTCTTTTTTTGTTCCATTGACTCGCTCCCCCTTCAACATCTACATAATCAGTCCGGAAAAAATTGAATTAAGCATTTGAATGACAAACGGAATGGCCACATGAAAAATTGGCTGAATCGTATATTTATCCAGCGGTGTTAACACGAGAACAAGAAAAATAAGGGCACCGTAATTTTCAAATTGCGACATTTTCACCCGCACATCATTCGGAGCTAAATCTTCAATAATCCGGTAGCCGTCTAAAGGCGGGAATGGCAATAAGTTAAAAATAAATAATACGACATTCAAGCCAATAAAAATTTGGAAAAACTGATCAAAACCGGCAGCAAACCAATCCGGTATCATGTCAAGGATTCCAAAGCGAATCAGACTGTACCAAGCCGCAAATCCAAACGCTGCCAACATTAAATTGCTAAGCGGTCCGGCAAATGAGACAAGAATGCCTGCGAGGCGTGGATTTTTAAAATGGTGGCGATTCACCGGCACAGGTCTTGCCCAGCCGAACCCGGCAATAAAGATGAGAAGCGTACCGAGCAAATCTAAATGAGCAAGCGGCGATAACGTCAATCTCCCTTGATTTTTGGCAGTCGGATCGCCAAATTTATACGCTGTATATGCATGGGCAAATTCATGCACGGAAAAAGCCATCGCTAACGCCATCAATACATACGGAATTTCTTGAATTGAGTATGGCAGCAAATTTTCCACTCCTTTTTGTACTATTCTCATCAACAGTATACATGATTCTTTATCAATACTAAAACAATGAGGAAACGAAAATGGTATAATAAATTTGCAAACTTCATGATAAAGGAGACGATTGGCATGCCTTACGTAACTGTAAAAATGCTTGAAGGCCGCACAGAAGAACAAAAGAAAGCACTTGTAGAAAAAGTAACGGAAGCAGTTGTCGAAACAACCGGTGCACCAAAAGAAAAAGTCGTTGTATTTATTGAAGAAATGCCGAAAAACCACTATGCAATTGCCGGCAAACGTTTAAGCGATGAGTAAAGTGCATATGGCAGAGGCTGTCTCAAAGGCGAAATATCAGATCTCGCAACTACGATCTATCGTATATCGTGCGCGGGGGCGATACCTTTATGGGACAGCCTCTAATTTTTTGTTGCACTTTTATTAAAAAACGAATATTATAATATATGATTTAAAAAATGTTCGTTTTTTGGAGGGTCACATGTTTAAGCTATCACAATATAAGACAAGCACAAAAACAGAAATATTGGCTGGGTTAACGACTTTCTTGACAATGGTATACATCGTCATTGTCAATCCAGTCATCTTATCAGACGCCGGCGTTCCGTTTGAACAAGTGTTTATGGCAACGATTATCGCTACGATCATTGGAACACTTTGGATGGCGTTGTTTGCCAACTATCCAATCGCCATTGCACCCGGTATGGGATTAAATGCTTATTTTGCCTACTCCGTTGTCGGCTCACACGGAAATATTTCTTATGAAATTGCGTTCTCAGCTGTATTTGTTGCGGGAATTATTTTTATTATCTTATCGTTAACACCGTTTCGCCGCAAACTTATCGAGGCGATTCCGGAGAACTTAAAACATGGAATTACCGCGGGAATTGGACTGTTTATCGCGTTTATCGGGCTGCGTTTGACAGGAATTATTACGGATCATCCGACAAATCTAGTAGCTTTAGGTGATTTACATTCGCCTTCTGCGATTCTTGCGTTAATCGGCTTAGCTGTTACGCTTATTTTGATGTCGCTCCGCATAAACGGTGCTCTCTTTTTCGGAATGATTGTAACAGGAGTTATCGCTTATTTTACTGGACAGTTAAAGTTTGATAAAGGCTTTGTCTCCATGCCGTCTTTACCTGAAGGTCTCATCATTATCAATCCGCTGACGGCCATCGGCGATGTCGTGCAATATGGATTATATGCCGTTGTCTTCTCGTTTTTGCTTGTAACGATTTTTGATACGACAGGAACAATGATTGGTGTCGCGCAGCAGGCCGGTCTTATGAAAGGAAATACAATGCCGCGCGCCCGCGAAGCACTTCTAGCTGATTCGATTGCGACAACAGTAGGCGCTATGTTCGGGACAAGCCCGACATCAGCTTACATTGAGTCTTCTGCCGGTGTAGCAGCTGGAGGACGCACTGGATTAACATCACTGACTGTTGCGGTATTATTTGCGATTTCCGCCTTTTTCGGTCCGCTTGTCGGGGCCGTATCCGGAATTTCAGCGATTACCGCACCTGCTTTAATCATTGTCGGCAGTCTCATGATAGGAAGCATCGCACACATTAAATGGAACGAGCTTGACGAAGCATTCCCTGCTTTTCTCATTATCTTAAGCATGCCGCTGACATCCAGCATCGCGACAGGGATCGCGCTCGGCTTTATCTCTTATCCATTATTAAAAATCACGCGCGGAAAATGGCGCGAAGTACACCCGCTCGTCTACTTGTTCGCAGTATTGTTCTTCTATCAACTGGCTTTCCTGCCGCACTAATTTGCAAGTTTTGAGAAGCAAATAATGACGGCATAAAAAAGGAGGCTGTCCCAAAAGCCCAAGGTCAGACCCCGCAACACAATATATAGGGGATAAATGAACGATATATTGTGAAATGCGCGTGAGGTCAGACCCTTATGAGACAGCCTCTTGATTTTTATTTCCTGTGATTTTGTTACGCAAATTTTCGATATATGCATACGCCTGTTCGATTTCTTCCTCTGTATAGCGCTGTTTACTTTTCAGAGAAAACACTTTTTCTTTCACTTCATCTTTACTTAAATTCTCAAAGTAGAGAATCGTTGATACCAACTCTAAAAACCGCGAGTTTTGTTTATTCATATCCTGCATGCATTCTTGTAAATGCGGCATTTCAATGTCATAGTGGCTTAAAAACTCTTCACCAGCCTCCGTTAAAGTATAACGATATTGGAAATAACCGCCCCTTTTCTCTTTCATTTCATTGAGAAATCCAAGGTTACAAAGCTCTTCTATTCTTAGAGTCAATTCCTCGGAATATGGGCCGTAAAAATGGAAACCGAATTTTTCATAAAAAGGAAAGCTCATTTTTTTCGCAATATAAATCATTTTTTGTAATTTTTTTCGTCCAACAATCTCCCCTGCCATCGCCAAAGCCTTCATAATTTTTGCATGCTCCATTAACAACTCCCCGTCATCTCCTAACCCTCTAATATTTCTTTAATTTTTTTCTTTGTCGCACGCTTCGTCGATAAATCATCAATAAAATCTTGCGGAAAATATAGTTTATGATCGGTCCGCCGCTTCCCCGATATCGCATCGACAATGACAGACTCTCTTGACAGCTCCCGCAATTCACCATTTGGCATCAGCAAATAAATCGGCAGACGCTCTCCCTCTTCTCCCGGCCGATAAAAGTCATAAGGCAAATCAGACGATGAATCAACGACTAAATAATATTCCGGATCAATGCCTGCCTTTTTAAACAGTGCATTCAGTTCCAAAAGCTTCTTCATCTGCTCGTTCGTCGGGCTGAACTCCACATATTTAAACAGGTTGCGGTTGACAAAACGACGGCATAAATCGCTTAAAATCGGGTCCGTTTCATTTTGCCACTCTTGAAAATAATAGAGAATTATCGCCTCATCCAATCTTAAATATTCTTCAAGAGTCACGTTTTCTTGAAATAGGGAATAAAAATGAACAGGTTTTGTCTTAAAAGAATAACCAGCTTCATGGAGTTTTTTCGCACGGTGCAAAATTTTCGTGAGTATCACTTCAGCGCTTCTTGTGACCGGATGAAAGTATACTTGCCAATACATTTGATAGCGGCTCATAATGTAATCTTCTACGGCATGCATTCCGCTCCGTTTAATAACAACTTGGTCTTCGCGCGGACGCATGACGCGCAAAATTCGCTCCATATCAAAATTTCCGTAACTGACGCCTGTATAGTAAGCATCGCGAAGCAAATAATCCATGCGATCGGCATCAATTTGACTGGAAATTAAACTGACAACAAGCTTATTTTTATATGTTTTGGCAATGACTTCGGCAACTTTTTTCGGAAAATCATCGCCCATGCGGCGCAATACTTTATTCACTTCCGTATCGCCTAAAATAATCGCTTGCGTAAAATCTTCATGATCGAGATGAAACACTTTTTCAAACGAATGCGAAAATGGACCGTGCCCTAAATCATGCAAAAGCGCCGCGCATAAACATAAAAGCCGTTCACTATGATCCCAATGCTCCCGTCCAACAAACACATCGTCAATAATGCGGCGAATGATTTCATAGACGCCAAGCGAATGATTAAATCGGCTATGTTCAGCGCCGTGGAACGTTAAATAGGTCGTACCAAGCTGCTTAATGCGGCGCAAACGCTGAAATTCTTTCGTCCCTATTAAATCCCAAATAATTTTATCGCGAACATGTATGTAACGGTGAACGGGATCTTTAAATACTTTTTCTTCGCTTAATTGTCCGCCTGGATACGCCATTTTATCTCCTCTTCCATTTCTAACATGAGTCTATTATAAGCGGTTTATTTCGGCAAAAAAATACTTGATTTTTATATACTAGTATTTCCTGAAAATAGAAACAAAAAATCACCTTTCATAACAATGAAGGCGATTTTTTTCGTTATTTTTTAATCTTTTGTGCGATTTTTTCAATTAATTCATCTTCGTTTGCAGCGGAAATCGGACGGTTATTGACAAAAGCAAAAGATTTTTTTCTTCCCGGACCGCAGTAAGATTGACAACCGATTTGGATTTTCGCGTTCGGATCGAGTTTTTTTAGACGCGGCAAAAGCGTCTTCAAATTCGTCGCTTGACAATCATCACACACACGAAACTCGTTTGCCATCGATTTTCATCCTTTCTATAACATTCAGGCGTTTTAACACTAACGTGTATTCTACATCTTCTCGACTGACAATGCAAGCTGTTCGATCGGCCTGTTAATGGATTAAAAGTCTCGCAAATTTTTATTTATAAAAAATCTACTAAAAAATAGTATGGGCTTTTTTATTTTTGTCTATGCTACTACTAATTAAGAAAAGCGAAGGCGCCCCGCCCAGCCCCGCAACGCGCTGGAAGAAAGCTGCCACAGCAAAACGGAAGCGCCGCGGGCTGCTTAAAGCATCACTTTTCAAGTCATGCTTTCAGCAAGTTTTGAAATGAAGTATTTTCAAGAAGCTAACGGCCGGGCGCTGAAGCTGGACATTTATGAAGAAAAGGGAGTTGAGAGTATGAAACAACGACAAGATGCATGGTCAGAAGAAGATGATTTACTATTGGCGGAAACGGTGTTGCGCCACGTGAGAGAAGGAAGCACACAGTTGAATGCTTTCGAGGAAGTTGGAGATAAATTAAATCGAACGTCAGCTGCTTGCGGGTTCCGCTGGAACGCAGTGGTTCGCCAGCATTACGAACAAGCGCTGCAGCTTGCCAAAAAACAACGAAAACAACGTCAACGAGCGTTTGGCAAAAATCAACCGGTGCGCAAAAAATTACTTTATACACCTCCTGTTCCGCCATTAGAAGATTTAGAAACACCGGGCGTTTTGCAGCCGGCAACGAACAACGTTGAAGTAAATGACATGTCCATTGACCACGTCATTTCTTTCTTGCAAACATTAAAAGGAATGAATACCAATCATGAGGTGCTGCAAAAAGAGAATGAAAGACTGAAAAAAGAAAATGCTGAAATCACGGCAAAAAATGAAGAACTTGAGAAAAAGATTGCCAAACTGGAAGAAAGCTCTTCAACGATTCAAGAAGACTATGAAACATTGATGAAAATTATGAACCGCGCCCGCAAAATGGTGCTGCTTGAAGAAGAAGAACGTCCAGCAACGAAATTTAAAATGGATCGAAATGGGAATTTAGAGAAAATTGCCGAATAAAGAAAGGAGGCTGACCGACAAGCAAAGGGCCAGACCCCGCAGCACAATATATAGTACATAAATTGTGAAATGCATGCGAGGTCGGACACTTAAGGGTCAGCCCTTTTGATGATATGTTAATAAACCATAGTCTTTATAATTGATTAAACACTTTTTCATTCCTTTCCATCATCCGCTGCAAATGATGTTCATACAGCGATAATTCTTCCGCCGTTAATGAGGATGCATACAGCTCGCCGCCAAAGGAATGGAGCGTTTCAAGCAATCGCAGCATTAATGTTGGTACGGTAATCGCTTCTTGCAATAATTCCGACAACGATGCCATTGTTTCCGGAACAATATTCGGGTAGGTGAACTTCGTTTCTTCTCCTTTTAAAGCGCGCTCATAAAACCCGCGAACGACTTCCGCACGGGCTGAGCCGCTGCCGCTGACGCATAAATAAATTTGCACGGCGACACCGCCGCGAAGGCGCCGCTGTGAAATGCCGGCAAATTTTCTCCCGCTAATGCTCAAATCATAGCTGCCCGGACAATATGAGCCGGCAATTTCCCGCGCCTCAACGTTCGCTTGATACGGCGCAAGCATATGTTTGACAAGCTCCCACATTGCATCATAGCCGCGGTTAATATCGATTCCTTTTTTCGTCTCTGGTAAAATAAGCGATATATTCAATACCCCCTCATCAAGAACGACCGCCAATCCCCCAGAGTTGCGGACAATGACCCGATATCCTTGTTCTTCTAAAAAGGACACACCATCATGTAAATATGGAAGCTTCGTATCTTGAATCCCAAGCACAATCGTATTGTGGTGAACCCATGAACGGACAACCGCGTCAGACATACCTTGTCCAACCGTTGTGCAAAGCGTATCATCGATCGCAAATGACTGTTTTGCATCAAACATTGGACCGAAATGCGATTGATCGATAATCCGCCATTTCGGCTGTTGTAAAAGCTCATTCATCATCTCTATCTCCTCACACTGCATTTAACGTTCCCATTATATCATAATGACATCAAGAGAAAATCAACAGGCAAATTTCTTGAAACAATCTAAGATATTAGTTCGTCTAATTTTATAAAACGAAAGGAGAAGAAAGATGAAAACGTTCATTTTTACCGCTTTTGCTCTATTATTGAGCGCCTCTTTATTTGGCTGCAATCATGCAGAAGATGAAGTACAAAATAATGAGCAAAAACGGGATTTAAACCGTAACATGATTATCGTTGACTCTGTCAATGAGCCTTTGCCGCCAGAAGCAAACAATGTTCAATCGCTCCCAAGCAAAAAAGAACCGCAGCAAATTCCTAATGCCAACTTAAACGAGCCGATGATTGTGATTACGAAAATGCCTTATTCAGAAACAAAAAGACCTTAAGACATAAATAGAAAAACGCTCGGATCGTAACATCCAAGCGTTGTTTGTTTACTATCTTCTCTAGATGGGAAAAGATATTTTCTTCATTACAGAGCCTGGGCAGCCGTAATTAACGCCAGCTTGTACACATCTTCGGCATTGCAACCGCGCGATAAGTCATTTACTGGTTGATTTAAGCCTTGTAAAATTGGACCAATCGCTTCAAAGTTTCCTAAGCGCTGCGCAATTTTGTAACCAATGTTGCCTGCTTCAAGGCTAGGGAAAATAAATACATTTGCATCGCCTTGAATGACGGAATCCGGTGCTTTCTTTTTCGCCACAGAAGGCACGAATGCCGCATCAAATTGAAACTCGCCGTCAATGATTAAGTCAGGAGCCTTTTCTTTCGCAAGACGCACCGCTTCAATCACTTTCTCCGTCTCTGGGGATTTTGCTGAACCTTTTGTTGAAAAGCTTAACATCGCCACACGCGGTTCAATGTCAAACATTTTAGCCGTATTGGCCGTTTCAACGGCAATTTCCGCTAAATCGGCACTGTCAGGGGCAATGTTGATGGCACAATCCGCAAACACATATTTCTCATCGCCGCGAACCATAATGAATACGCCTGAAGTTCTGCGTACTCCTTCTTTCGTCTTAATGATTTGCAACGCTGGACGCACTGTGTCCGCCGTCGAATGAGCAGCACCGCTCACTAACCCGTGCGCTTTTCCCATATAAACAAGCATTGTGCCAAAATAGTTCACATCAAGCAGCGTTTTTTGTGCATCTTCTTTTGACACTTTTCCTTTGCGGCGCTCAACAAATGCCTCAACAAACTCATCCATCCGCTCATACTGCTTTGGATCGATAATTTCTACATTTGAAAGGGCAACACCGATTTCCGCTGCTTTTTTCTCTACTGCTTCTTTGTTGCCAATGACAATCGGACTCAGTATATTTTCGTTTGCTAAACGGCTTACCGCTGTTAAAATGCGTTCATCTAATCCTTCTGGAAAAACAATTTTGAGGTTTTTCCCGGAAATTTTTTGTTTTAAGACAGAAAATAAATCACTCACAAAAGTTCCTCCTCAGCATAAATAAAAATCATTCTACCTACTAGGATACCCTGATCGAAGGGAAAATCAACCAAGTTAAGCCCTTACAAAAATAGTTTTTTTATTAAAATAATTCAGTCATATCGTTAGCAGTGCAACTTGCAAACACTTGTTGGGTAAACTATGATATAGTAAATATGTAAATACATAAATATCGGGGTGAAAGTAAAATGAGTGAAGCAGCACAAACGCTTGAAGGTTGGTATTGCCTGCATGATTTCCGTTCTGTCGACTGGTCCGCATGGAAAACACTCACAAGCGACGAACGCCAAGCAGCCATTCATGAATTTTTAGCGATAGTCGAAAAATGGCAGGCGACAGAAGACAAAAAAGAAGGAAGCCATGCAATTTATACGGTTGTCGGACAAAAAGCCGATTTGATGTTCATGATTCTGCGTCCGACAATGGAAGAGCTAAATGAAATTGAGACTGAACTTAATAAGACAAAGTTGGCGGAATATTTAATTCCAACTTATTCTTATGTCTCCGTTGTCGAGCTAAGCAACTATCTGCCTTCTGACGGCAGCGATCCATACGAAAATCCAGAAGTGCGCCGCCGCCTGTTCCCAATTCTGCCAAAAACAAAACATATTTGCTTCTATCCGATGGACAAGCGCCGTCAAGGAAATGATAACTGGTATATGCTTTCGATGGAAGAACGCCGCAATTTAATGCGCGCCCACGGCATGACAGGCCGCAAATACGCCGGAAAAGTCGTACAAATTATTACCGGTTCTGTCGGTTTTGACGATTACGAATGGGGCGTCACACTATTCTCTGATGATGTCTTGCAATTTAAAAAGCTTGTCTACGAAATGCGCTTTGATGAAGTCAGCGCGCGTTACGGCGAGTTCGGTTCTTTCTTCGTTGGGAATATTTTGCCAAAAGAAAAAGTGGCTTCGTTTTTACATGTATAAATAAAAGACAGGGCTGACCTATCAGTGTCTGCATTTCACAATATATTTATCGGGTTGTGGGATCTGACACTCTATTTTAGGTCAGCCCTATTTTTTTAAATTTTTTTTAAATTTAAGGACAAGCTTCGTTTTATTGTCATATAACAACGTATTTTCCCATAAATATAAATCAGAAATTTGTTCATAAAAACCTGTTTTTCTTGTCACCATTTTCCACTTCTGCAATAGCCTATTAATGTCTAGGAAAAACGTAAAACTATGCGCTTGTAGATAAGAGGTGAGAAAATGGCGGTTGTTGCGTGTACAGAAGAAGATGTAAGACTACTGGCAAGATTGATGCGGGCCGAGGCGGAAGGTGACGGAAGATTAGGGATGCTCATGGTCGGGAATGTTGGCGTCAACCGCGTCAGGGCGAATTGTCTTGATTTTCGAGGGATACGTACGATTCCCCAAATGGTATACCAACGTCCAGGTGGCTTTGAGGCGACGCAAAAGGGATATTTTTACCAACGCGCAAGAGAACTAGATATCCAATTAGCGCGCCAAGTCATCCGTGGCTGGCGCTATCATCCTGCTACTTATTGCCTTTGGTTTTTTAAACCGGACGGAGCCTGTCCGCCGCAATGGTTTAATCAATGGAACACTGGACGCTATAAGTCACATTGTTTTTATGCACCGACACAAACAGATTGTCCCGGCGTTTATTCTTAAACTTAAATATTTTGATAGGAGGTAACCCTATGACTAAAAATCAATATGATTCTTTAGATCACTCTCACGGCGACGAACGCCAGCAAGGTTATAATCCATACCCGTATGGCTACATGCTTTCACAGCCGTATTACACAACGGCATACCCATACTACCAACAACCACCTGCCCAACCAACCGGATTCGGACTACAAACACCTACTTTCGCCATGCCGACGCAAGCACCAACAACGGTCAGCCAGCCAATTCCAGGCATGCTCCCACTTGAAGAATCTTATATTGAAAACATTTTGCGCTTAAATAAAGGCAAGATTGCGACTGTCTATGCAACATTTGAAAACAATCGTGAATGGAATGCGAAAATATTTAGAGGGGTCATTGAAGCAGCAGGGCGTGATCATGTCATTTTAAGCGACCCACAAACCGGAATGCGCTATCTTCTACCGATGATTTATGTAGACTATATTACATTTGATGAACCAATCGCCTATGAATATCCATATGCAGGCGGAGGCCCCGGATTTAGCACATACTCTCCTCGTTAACAAAAACGAGGCTGTCCTAAAAGCAAAGTGTCAGATCTCATATAAATGAACGATTATAATGGAATGATCATGAAGTCAGACAATTTATAGGACAGCCTCTGCAACTTTTTACAAATATTTAACCGCTACATATCCAAGAATAAGCCATGCTGCCAAAAAAGCAATTCCACCAAATGGGGTAATGGCTCCTAGTATTTTAACTTGGGTAATGCTTAAAACATAAAGGCTGCCAGAAAAGAGAATGATTCCTGCCAGCATCACCCATCCTGCTGATGTGACAAGCCCAACATTTGGCAGTTTATCCGCTAAAAACGCAACGACAAACAATCCTAATGTATGGAACATTTGGTAGTTGACACCGGTTTTCCATGTCTCTAAATATTTTTCAGGGATTTTCCCCTCTAGACCATGCGCACCGAAAGCACCCAGTGCCACTGCTAAAAAGGCATTAACAGCCCCCAATAATAAAAATATTTTCATTGACCTCTTTCCCCTTTTATGTTTATGTAAAAGCGCTATCTCTATATTAAAACATTATTTTCGAAAAGAAAATATTTCTATATCTTAAAAATCAAACAAGGAAGGACCGTTTGCATCGTCCCCTATCTCAATCCGCTCATTGCTTGCGGAAAATGGCTGTATCGGCTTTACAAGTTGATGATTTAGCATCGTATTGGCGGTTTGCTCCTCGTTTGGCCGCTCATCAAGTATCAGGTCGCAAAGCGCCCGAATAACAGCAGCATGTTCACGAATTTGTTGCATGTTATGGCACAACTGAGCCTCATGAATCTCTTTGGCCATTTTTGCAAAAACCGTTGTAACAGGTATATCCAAAACGTTTTCACTCCCATCTTTCGTTTTTGGGTGATTTAATGGCAACCTAAATGAAAACTGTAAATGTTTAATTTTGATAAGGAAAAAAACAAATAAAGGAAGGCTTCCTGATGAAACTGCTGCTTTTTCATCTCATTTGCAAAACCGCTTCTTTCTCAAACAGCGCCATTTGTTCTTTTGTTCCTAAAACAATGACAACATCTTTTTTATTTCTTAAAAGCTCGCCTAATACTTGTTCACCAACCCGCCCTAAACCGCAAATAATAATATGGTTTTCCAGCGAGCGAATTTTTTTATCCATTTGCCGCCTCCGTACTTTTTTCGAAAACTCCCCTTCAATCATCATTGATGTAACAGCACCTGTGGCATAGGTGACAATACCGATTCCAACCGGAACAATGATTAAAGCAAATAATCTTCCTAATGGCGTTTCCGGAACCGTATCACCATAACCAACCGTGAAAATAGTAATGACGGTTAACCATAATGCTTCAAAAAAAGACATCTGCTCGGAAAAAATAAATCCAACCGTGCCAATCATCACGGAAATCAACATCGCAGTCACTGCGACAACTAGCGATCTCGACGATCTCATTGCTAATTCCCCATTATTTTTTTTGTTTTTGTTCAAACTTCATGCATGGCTGACCAGATGATTGAAATACAACAATAGAAGGTAAGCTTGCGCTTTTAAACGCAAAAGCGCGACAGCCTCTTGGAAACATCGGATCCCATGTGACATAAAAATGTTTGCACTGATAGCAATTCATTCGTTTGTTTTGCATGTTCCCCCCTCATATGTTCTCAATTTGCCAATCAATTGGTTCACGTCCGACTTGTTTCAAAAACTCGTTCGTTTTTGAAAACGGACGGCTGCCAAAAAAGCCGCGTGCTGCAGAAAATGGACTCGGGTGAGGCGCTTCGATCATGTAATGATGCGGATTTGTAATGAGCTCTTTTTTTGCTTGGGCGTGTCTTCCCCATAAAATAAAGACAACTGGTTCGGTTTTTGCATTGACGAGTTCAATGACACGGTCGGTGAAATGTTCCCATCCTTTTCCTTTATGCGAGTTCGCCTCGCCTCGTCTCACTGTTAAAACCGTGTTTAGTAAAAGTACGCCTTGTTCCGCCCACTTAACAAGATATCCGTTATTCGGTATATAGCACCCTAAATCATCTTGTAATTCCTTAAAAATGTTTAGCAGTGAAGGCGGCAAAGGAACGCCCGGCTTAACGGAAAAGCTTAATCCATGCGCCTGCCCGGGACCGTGGTACGGATCCTGCCCTAAAACGACGACCTTCACATTCGCATAAGGAGTATAATGAAGCGCGTTAAAAATATCATACATATCTGGATAAATCGTTCTTGTCCGATATTCTTCTTTTAAAAACTCTCGTAACTTTAAATAATATGGTTTCGTAAACTCTTCTTCCAATAATGGTGCCCAATCATTTTTCAAAATGGCCATATGCAAAACTCCCGTTGTATAAAGTAAAATTCATCATTAATGTACCACATTCACAATGTCTCTATAAATAAATTCTCTCTTTACCGGCGACTTAGGATTCGTTGAAACAGCCAAACAACAATGGCAATGTAAAGTAAAATAATCAGTATGCCGGCAATCCAGTTTTTTGGCTTCCCTTTCTTTTTCCAATTCGCTTGCTTTCATGCGATTGTCTTCAACTACCTCTTTCGGAAGCCACTTCAAGGCTAAACAGAGCCCAAAAGGAATGAGAACAAGGTCATCCATATACCCTAAGACAGGGATAAAATCGGGAATCAAATCAATCGGGCTAAATGCATAGGCGACGACACATAACGTAAATAATCGTAACACCCAAGAAACACGAGGGTCTTTGTACGACAAATACAAAATGAATAATTCTTTTTTAATTCCCTCGCCCGCTTCTTCCATTTTTCTACTATTATTCTTCTCCCTATTACGAAATGATGTTTTTTCACTATTTTACCGAAAATATGAAACAAATAAAACGGTGCAGAAAAATCACTGCACCGTTTTTTATTAAAATTGAATTTTTTCTTCAAGAAAGCTCTTTAACTCAGAAATTGGCACGCGCGTTTGTTCCATTGTGTCGCGGTCACGTACTGTTACCATGTTGTCTTCTTGGGAATCAAAGTCGTAAGTGATGCAGAATGGCGTACCAATTTCATCTTGACGGCGGTAACGTTTACCGATCGAGCCAGACTCATCATAGTCAACCATAAAATATTTTGATAAGTCTTCAAAGATTTTGCGCGCTTCTTCCGAAAGCTTTTTCGACAACGGTAAAACGGCCGCTTTGTAAGGCGCAAGCGCTGGATGCAAGCGCATCACTGTACGAGTGGTGCCGTCTTCTAATTGTTCTTCCTCATATGAATCGATCATGAATGCGAGTGTGACGCGGTCTGCGCCAAGTGACGGCTCAATGCAGTAAGGAATGTAGCGCTCATTTGTTTCTTGATCAATGTAGTTAAAGTCCTCGCCTGAATGTTCCATATGCTGCTTTAAGTCGTAATCTGTACGGGATGCAATACCCCATAGCTCGCCCCAACCGAACGGGAACTTGTATTCAATATCTGTTGTTGCATTGCTGTAGTGTGACAACTCTTCCTTGGAATGGTCGCGCAGGCGGATATTTTCACTCTTAATGCCGAGCGACAGCAGCCACTGCTCGCAGAATTGCTTCCAGTAGTCAAACCATTTTAATTCCTCGCCAGGCTTGCAGAAAAACTCAAGCTCCATTTGTTCGAATTCGCGTGTACGGAACGTAAAGTTACCAGGCGTAATTTCATTTCGGAAGCTTTTACCAATTTGCGCGATACCGAATGGGAGCTTTTTCCGCATTGTGCGCTGCACGTTTTTAAAGTTGACAAAAATGCCCTGCGCCGTTTCCGGACGAAGGTAAATCTCGTTTGCGCTTGATTCCGTTACACCTTGGAATGTTTTAAACATTAAGTTAAATTGGCGAATGTTTGTGAAATCGCTGCTGCCGCACTCTGGACAAACAATGTTATGCTCTTTAATGAGCTCTTCCATTTTTTCAAATGGGAGACCGTCAACGACCATTTCAATGCCCTTTGCTTCCAATGCGTTTTCAATTAATTTATCGGCACGATGACGTGCTTTACAACTTTTACAATCAATCATCGGATCGTTAAAATTGCCTAAGTGGCCGGATGCTTCCCACGTTTTTGGATTCATTAAAATCGCTGCGTCTAAACCGACATTGTAAGGTGACTCTTGAACGAATTTTTTCCACCATGCACGCTTAATATTGTTTTTTAATTCCGTACCCAATGGACCGTAATCCCATGTATTTGCGAGACCTCCATAAATTTCCGATCCCGGGAAAATAAAGCCGCGATGCTTCGCATGAGCAACAATTTGCTCCATTGTCACTGACATTTTCTTTTCCTCCTTCATTTCTTCTGAAAATAAAAACGCTCCCGCCGCTAGGCTTTATGCCTAGGGACGAGAGCGTAACTCCCGCGGTTCCACCCTAGTTGATGGGGCTGATCCAATTGCGTGACCTCCATAATATATAGTGTTATCGTCTAACGCTATGTAGTCGGGTCAGACACTTTTGGCCAGCCTCATCCACTTTTAGAGAAAAGCAACTCCGGACTGCCGTTTCGTTGACCGTCTTCACCGGGCTTCCACCGTCCCCGGCTCGCTAAAAGAAGAGAGGGATCAACTACTATCGATCCTTCATCGTTACTAACATATTCATATTTTTAGTATTTATCATACAAAAGGAAAACATAATAGTCAATGTCGTTCCGTTTATTTTTATCACTTGCCGCAATTTACTTTATTGCGGTGAACCGTAAGCCTCATCGCTTTATCTGCAGCAGCTCCTGAGGCTAAAATAACCCCGATCACAATCAGTACAAAACCGAATATTTGCGCTAAATGAATCATTTCGTCTAAAAATAAATAAGACGCTAGTAATGAAAAGAACGGCGATAAATTAATAAAGATGGCTGATTCCGCCGCCCCAATTCGATGAATCGCCTTATTGTAAATCATATGACCAAGACCAGTGGCAAATATAGCGGAAGCAAAAAATACAAGCCACGCTGTTAATTCACCTTGTGTTAATGTCGATAACCCTTGAGGCTCGCTGAACAGGCTGATGAAAAATAAAACAACGGAACCGGACAAAAGCATCCAACCCGTTAACAGCCGCGTGTCAACAGCATGCGCCATTTTTTTAATTAAAATAAAGCTAATCCCTTGCGATAATACAGATAAAAAAATGGATAAATCGCCAAAGGAAATGCCGCCGATCGCCGTTGAACCGTGCAAAACGATAAAAACAACGCCGATAAATCCGAAAAAAATACCGCTGAATTTTAACAGGCTAAATCGATCTCCTAAAAACAACATTGCCAACACCGCGGTGATCAGAGGAGAAAGACCTAAAATGATGCCGGCATTCGAAGCGGTTGTTTTCGTTAACCCGATTGCTAAAAAGAAATGATGACCAACAACATTGAATAGACTTGCCGCAAAAATCGCCCCCATTTCTTTTTTTGTTAAATTCCTCATTCCTTTTGTCGCCAACAAAACAAGAAAAACAACTAACGAAGCTGTAAAAATGCGGAGAGCTGTAATTGTTATTGGCGCAAAAGCATTTACTAATATTTTAACGGCAACAACATTTCCTCCCCAAATAACCATCACGAATATAAGAGCAATATATGTTGATAGTTTCGACATCGCTTCAACCTCTTTCGATATCATTATCACTAATGTAAGTCAAGGAAGCTTTCGTGCAGCACATAAGCAAAAAATAAAAGGGAAGAAGCCATAGTATCAAAATTATAGCTTCTTCCCTTTTTTGTCAACCGATTACTGTCTTATGCCAACTCCTGCTGCTTCGTTTCTTTGCCTAAAACAAGGACAGCCAATGCACCGATAAAAATCGCTATGCAAAAAATCGCAAAAATCGTTGTCATCGAAGTCTTTTGCGCAACAAGGTAGCCGACGAGCAGCGGACCAAGAATGCCGCCGATTCGTCCAAATGCCGCCGCCATTCCCGCACCCGTACCGCGAATGGACGTCGGGTATTGTTCAGGGGTATACGCATACAGCGCACCCCAAGCTCCTAAGTTGAAAAATGATAAAAGAATTCCAAATATCATTAACAGACTGGCTGATTCAGCATTGCCAAAGAAATAAGCACTAAGGGCTGTTCCCATTAAATAAGTAATAAGAACAAATTTTCTGCCCATGCGCTCAATGAGCCATGCTGCGCTAAAATATCCCGGCAATTGCGCAAGCGTCATAATGAGTACGTATTCAAAGCTTTTAATTAAGCTGAATCCTTTCATGACCATCACGCTTGGCAGCCATAAAAACATTCCGTAATAAGAGAAGACAACGCAAAACCAAAGAATCCAAAGCATCGCCGTTTGTTTGGCATAAGCGGAAGACCAAACTTTGATGATATTTCCAAGGGCTGTTCCTTCTTTCTTAGCGCTTGTAAACCGCGGAGAGTCAGGCAAATTCCAGCGAAGGTAAAGAGCGTAAAAGGCCGGAAGCGCTCCTAAAATCAGCGCCGTTTCCCAGCCGTACTTTGGAATGACAAAATAAGAAATCAACGCTGCTAACAGCCAGCCGCCTGCCCAGAAGCTTTCAAGCAAAACAACCACCTTGCCGCGCTCTTTCGCCGGGACGCTTTCCGATACAAGCGTTGAGGCAACCGGCAGTTCTCCGCCTAACCCTGCGCCAATCAAAAAGCGCAAAATTAAAAAAACGGTTAATGTCGTTGTAAATGCGGATAATCCGCTGCCAACCGAAAAAAGCAAAAGCGTAATAATAAAGACATTTTTCCGCCCGATGCGGTCAGCAAGAAGACCAAAAACAAGCGCACCAACGGCCATGCCGATGGAATTTACACTGCCGATCCAGCCCATTTGCTCGACCGTCAAATTCCAATCCTTTTGCAATGCAGCAATGATAAAGGAGAGCATCCCTACATCCATCGCATCAAACAACCAGCCAAGACCGGCAATTCCTAACAATTTTCGTTTTGAAATCATCTGCTGTTGACTCATGACAACCCCCTTAATTTACAGATGTAAAGATTTTTCTTTACACTATTATATGTGCATAGGCAACAGAAAGCAAAGAAAAAAGAGGCCGACCTAAAACGTCGTCCTCCATAACTACCAAGCGTGCAATGTTGAGTAATCAATATGTTGGAGACAGACATTTATCGGTCATCCCTCTTATTCTTCAAATATTTTTTTAATGGTATACCCTAATAAATCTTTTACCGTCTCAAACGCGAAAGGAACGTTCAGCCGCTCCGTCCATTTATGGGCATCGCGTCCCAAGGGACCGATGTTTAATACAGGCACATTCAACTTCTTAAGGGCATCAAGCGGCAGGTCATAGCCCCGATTCCACATAGGCATATTGTCTGTAAGCAATTGCAAGGAAGAAAGCGGCTGCTGCAAGCCAACATAGCTTAAATCAGAAATTCCGCCGAAATAATGCTGCTGAAGCAATGAAACGCCTTGCTTCTTTTCAGCATATTCTTGCAGCTGTCCGACAATCCGTTGAATCATTGGGTCATCGCTTGAGTTCACTGCCGGATAATAAGGCGGAGCAAAAAATAAAACAATCATTGGCGCTAAATCTTTGCAAAGAATCACTAATTGATCAACTAATTCAATCGTCAGCTCCCGATCGTCTTTATTGCTTTCATTCTTTAGAACGCCTTTTTCTATCTGTTCCACTTTCTCAAGTCCAAACATTTCGACTGCCTTGCCTCTTAATTCGGCAAATGTAAATACATTTATTGAAAGGGATTGCGGCGTTGATCGCTCCAGCTGTGCAAAGCGAACAGCTTGATGATAATAACGCTCCTCAATAAGCTTTGCTGAACGTTTTGCCAACTCAAGCAAAGATGAGATTACTTCGTTCATTGATTTTTTCTGCAAAAATAAATTAAATAATGTGACAGCACGATGCGGAATTTGCACGGAATATTCTTCTTTTAAATCGAGCTGAATTAAATTGGTCGGTGGCGGACTCACTTCTCCACTAAACACTTCGCAAAAATCGGTATTTAATTCCAGCTCATTTATAATTTGCGCAGCCATGAAGTTTCCGTTTAATCCCGCTAAAGGCTCTCCAACATGTGTTTCCTTGCCGTAACAATAGAACCCCGGCAGTACCTTTCCAATGGAGCCCGTGTATACATAATTCGTTTGATCGCCCGGATAGCGGGGAAACATTGGCTCAGAATTTAAGACAAGCTTGTAATTTAACTTGTATTTTTCGGCCATTTCCAGTAAAACAGGAACAGCAGCACGCATGCCGGCCGAGTTTACTTCTTCGTCCGGCACGGTTAAAAGCAGCAAGTTGCCGTTAAACTTGCCTGAGCATGCCTGCTCAATAAGCGACATATGTAAGACAAGCCCGCATTTCATATCCATGACGCCCCGCCCGAATAGCCATTCGTCTGTTTCTAAATCAGCCTGCACCGCTTTTGGAATACTTTCTTTATTTTCATAAAAACGTTTCGTTAATTCCTCGGGAGAGAAAGCAATCTCTTTCCACGTTCCATAATCTTGAACATCGACAACGTCAAAATGGCTGATAAGAACGATCGTATCACGAATTTCTTCGCTTTTTTTCACAAGCGCAGTTACAAAATAACGGCCATCGCCAGTTGGATTTAGCTGCAAATGTTCTTTATTTTCCCGGAAATAATCAAGTGTACTTAATTGCTCAACGATATATTGCGGCAAAAGCACTTCCGCCTGCGATCCGCTTACACTTGGACATTGCACGAATTGACAAAGCAGCTGCTTCAACTGTTGCGTCGTTTGCCATTTCATCTTCTTCCCCCGCTTTTTCTTAAAGACTCTCTGATTATTTTACCAATTATTAAAATAGAAAAACAGCAGCACACATCATGTACACTGCTGCTGCTATAAGTTCCATTTTGCTATATTGAAAAGCACCTGGCTGTTTGCCGCAAACGTAATCAAACGGTTCTCCCGATAAGGAAAGATTCTTGCAGTAAATACTTCTTCACCGTCATTAATAAAGACTTCAATGGAAGAAGTATCTAAGAAAATGTGTAATGAATGTAGTTTTTCAAGATAACATTGTCTTTTTTCCGTCAATTGGTTAACAAAACTTTTGCGTTCAAGTGTAAAGATTCGTTCATGACTATCATAAATTAAACGCGCTACATTTCGAATATTCATTTCAAATATCCCTTTTGATTGACGAATTTGCCCGATTTTCAGTTCAGCAACATCCCCGCAGATCCCTTCGAGTGCAATCTCTTCGTTGACGATTGTGACATCAGAATACATCACTTCATCTTTCCGCAATTGCTGCAATTCTTCAACGGGCTTTTGATAGAGCTTTCCGTCCATCAGCTTGAGTTCCCGCGGCAACGTTAAAGCATGAATCCATTTATGCGCAATCGTTGGATGTTTGTCCTCGTCTTGATCAGGCACACCCATCCAGGCAATTAATAAACGCCGTCCTTTCGCATCAAGCGTTGTTTGCGGTGCATAAAATTCAAAACCGCGGTCCAGCTCGGTAAATGGACCATGAACAAATTCAGCCGTTTCATAATTCAAGCGGCCGACAAAATATCCGGATTGATAGACGTTATTATACAGCATTCCTTCCGCTTTCAAGCCTTGGGGACAAACCATTAGCACATCCTGTCCATCCAATTCAAACAGATCGGGACATTCCCACATATAGCCAAAATACCCTAATTGCTTAGAATTTCCTCCAGTAATCGCTCCAAGATGCTCCCAATCGATTAAATTTTTCGAGCGAAATAATACGGCTTGGCCGTCTAAACTTTCACTTTGTGCACCGACAATCATGTACCAGCAATCATCTTTTTTCCATACTTTCGGATCGCGAAAATGCGCTGTATATCCGCCGGGAAGTTCAACGACAACGCCTTTTTTCGTAAAATCAACACCATTTTCCGAGACGGCCATACATTGATAGGTTTGGCGATTTCCGCTCTCGTCCTTTACGTTGCCAGTATAAAAAAGTGTTAACACCCCGTCGTTATCAACCGCACTTCCTGAATAACACCCGTTTTTTTCAAACCATTCACTTGGCGCAAGGGCAATTTTTTCATGCTTCCAGTTTACTAAATCAGAAGATGTATAATGTCCCCAAAACTTTGCGCCATGTCCTGTTTTAAAAGGCATCCATTGATAAAATACGTGATACGTTCCATTCCAATGGATAAAGCCGTTCGGGTCATTCATTAAGCCAACGGGTGGCATTAAATGATATTTTAACCGGTAATAATCGCTTTCCACTGTTTCCTTATGCTTATCAATTTCCGCGTAAGCTTGCTCAATAAGTTGACGCTCTCTTTCTGATACCATTGACCTCAACCTTTTCTTAAAATCTCCTTTACTTGTTCGAGTGTCGGCAATGCGGCCATCGCGCCTTTTGTCGATGCGGCTAACGCACCCGACACGCTTGCAAAGCGGGCGATTTGCTCTGCTTCTTGCAAGGACAAAGCGGTGAGCTCTCCGGCATATTCATTCATGCAATACAACACTCCAGAGACGAACGCATCGCCTGCTCCCGTTGTATCAACCGCTTCTACTTTTAAAGCCGGCACATGAACAGAGCCTTCATTTGTAAAGACATAGCTTCCTTCTGCTCCCAATGTCACGAAAATCAACGGAATGCTGTACGGCGCTAAAGCTTTGATTCCGTTTTCAATTTCCTTTTCACCTGTAATAAACTTCAGCTCTTCTTCCGATATTTTTAAAATATCCGCCTCCGCAAGCATCGAGATGATGGTTTCCCGCGCTTGCTGCTCACTTTCCCACAGTCCAAGCCGAAGATTAGGGTCATAGGAAACGAACATACCATGTTCTTTGGCGAGGGCAACGGCTTTTTTCGTTGCGCTTTTGGCCGGTTCACTAATCAACGAAATCGAACCGAAGTGCAGAATTTTATTCTCGGAGAATAAAGATTCTTCCAGCTCGTCCTCGCGTAAAAAACGGTCGGCGCTCGGATTGATATAAAAATCAAAACTGCGCTCTCCATTCTCCGCCAGTGTTACAAACACAACTCCTGTACGAGCTTCATCTGTAAGCAACATATGAGATGTATTAACGCCGTATTGATTCAACGTCTCTTTTAAAAATTTCCCTAATACGTCATTGCCAACTTTTCCAAGAAACGTTGATTTCGCCCCCAGCCTTGCGACACCGACCGCTACATTCGCCGGAGCGCCGCCAGGGCTTTTTTGATAAGCAAGATTGTTAGCATCGAGCGGAATAAAATCAATTAACGCTTCTCCTAAACTAATAACTCCCTTTTTCACACTCATCACTCCTTGATAAAATATCGGGGCTGACCCATAAATGTCTAACCTCACACGCATTCTACAATATATATTTAACCTTTGTTATGCCTATATATTGTGTCGAAGGTTCTGACACTTGGCTTTCGGGTCAGCCTCGAATCACTTTTATTTGATTATAGTGGATGATTCTTCCTCTTTGAATCCTAGCAGAAGCGTTGTGATAAATGCTGTTCCGACAGCGATGGCAAAGCCGATTAAATAGTTCATTAAGTTTTGCATCCCTTCTGGTGCAACGATTGCAATCATCGGTATACCTGTTAAGCCGTATGCGTTCGCCACGACATTAGTGAAGACGACATACGCACCGCCTAACGCCCCACCAATTGCCGCCCCGATAAACGGTTTACGGTATTTTAAATTCACACCGAAAATGACGGGCTCTGTGATTCCTAAAAATGCAGACAAAGCAGATGGAAGAGCAACCTCTTTCGTTTTCGCGCGTTTTGCTTTTAAAAATACAGCTAAGCCGGCACCGCCTTGCGCTACGTTTGCCATCGACCAAATCGGCAATAAATAGTTTACACCCAATTTTGCTAACAGCCCTGCTTCAATTGCATGGAAGCTATGGTGTACACCGGTAATAACAATCATGGAGTACAGTCCGCCGAAAATGAGGCCGGCTAACGCGCCGCCGTTGTCATAAATAAAATTCAACACCGTTGTAATGCCATCGCCGAGTGCATTTCCTAACGGTCCAATGACTAAAATCGTAACAAAACCTGTCAAAATAACTGTAACAAACGGAGTAACTAATAAGTCAATCGCATGCGGTACTACCTTTCGCAATCCTTTTTCAATTTTGCTCATGACGTAAACGGCAAGCAAAACAGGAATAACCGTTCCTTGATAACCAATCATTGCGACTTTAAACCCAAGAAAATCTAAATATTCCGGTTTTGCCTCCGCTAATCCCCAAGGGTTTAAAAGAGCCGGATGTGTCATAATTCCGCCGATAACAGCCCCTAAAAATGGATTGCCGCCAAATTCTTTTGCCGCGCTGTAACCGATTAAAATCGGTAAAATAATGAACGCTGCACTTGAGAACATATCTAATAAAACAACCCATGCGCTATCCGGGGCCACCCACTTAAAAACTTTCATCATTCCTAACAGTCCCATTAACAAACCGCTGGCGACAATCGCTGGAATGATCGGTACGAAAATATTAGACAAAGTTTTCGCAAAACGGACGACAGGGTTCATTTTTTGTTTAACTGCCTCTTGGTGTGCGTCAGCGCTTACATTTTGCAGCCCCGTTTCTTTTACAAACGCTTCATACACTTTATTGACAACACCGGTACCGAAAATAATTTGGTACTGTCCGGAGCTGGCAAACGCTCCTTTAACGCCTTCAAGATTTTCAATCGCTTTTTGCTCTGCCTTTTTCTCATCTTTCAAAACAAGACGCAAGCGGGTCGCACAATGCGCTGCACTCACAATATTGTCGCGTCCGCCTAAAAGCGGGATGAGCTGTTTAGCAACCTCACTGTAATTCATTTTCTTAACTCCTCTCTTTCATTGGTATTGTATGTACGCGTACATGGAAGAAAACAAAAAAGACCTAAAATATACAAAGGAATCTTAAAGACAGATACGTCTGCCTTTCCCTTCGTACATTTTAGGTCTTGCCTGCATGACCAGTAACAATCCCAACATATTATTTTTTATTAATACGCTTTCATAATAATCGATTCGACATCTCGCGTCAACACTAATTTTTCTCCTTAAGCCGTTGAATATGCAACGTGATATAGGCAAGCTCCGAATCAGGAAACTCCAGGTTATACTCCTGTTTCGCATATTGTGCTATTTTGGCAGCGCATTTAAATTCTTTTTGATATTTTGTTTTGATAAGCTCCAGCATTTCCGAATCCATTGAATGAAACATTTCATTGTTTTCAATCCGATTAATAGCAAATCGTAAATGAGTGAGAAGCCGTTGATAAGAAATACTTTCTTCGTCAATTTTTATATGAAGTTCCCGTTCAATAATTTCAATCATTTCACGAATGAGAGTCGTTTGCTGCAATGTTTTATTCATACTGACAGCGTCCATTTTTGCCGTATGAATATGAAGTGCGATATGCCCTGCTTCATCATCAGGAATATCGACACCTAACCGTTCCTTAATTAACTGTTTCGCCCATAAACCAATTTGATATTCTTTCTTATACAACACTTTAATTTCGTTCAACAATTTATTTTGAATCCGGTATCCTTGCTGCAGCCGCTCAATCGCAAACGATAAATGGTCCGTAAGCGCAATATGAATATGATTGTTTAAAGGAGCTTTCAGTTCTCCTTCCGCATAACTAATAATCTCTTCAGCAATTTGAATATGCTCTTCCGGCAGCGTTCGCAGCAATTCTTGAAACTTTTCGTTTTCCTCTTCCATGACGAAAATTTTTTCAATTTTTGCGCTTGGAATAATGTCGTTTTTCCGCTTTTGAAAGGCAATTCCGGCACCCATAACAATCTTCTCCTGCCCATTATCCAGCACAACGACAGCATTATTGTTTAAAATTTTATGGATTCTAAATGCCATAACTCTTCTCCTCGACTTATTGTTGGCTATTCTACATTATAATGATAAGGTGCACAAAGCAACAATAAATAAAGTGTCAGAGACCTTACTCCCACGATATATAATACAGTACATTATGTTTAATAAGCGCATGAGATATTGGGCTGTAAAGTCAGACACTTATAAGTTAAGCTTCTCATTCGATTACTTCACTTGAATATTAAGCAGGATTGTTTCACCTTTCACTGCGTTTATCTCCTTCGTTTTATTCATTTCCGCCACAAGTTCACCGTTTGTAATGACGATTGGCGTGATCGTGCTTTTCGCTTTTTGTTTCACAAGTTCTAAATCAAGGGTGATTAATCTTTGTCCCGCCTTTACCTTTTCTCCCGGCTGAACGTGACTTTCAAATCCTTCACCGTTCATCGTGACTGTTTCTAAACCAATATGAATTAAAATTTCCAAACCTGCCTCTGAGCGTAAACCAACTGCATGCTTTGTATGGAATAGCTGTACAATTTCACCATTCACAGGAGCAACAACCTCTCCTTCAGCCGGTTCAACCGCAATTCCGTCTCCCATCATTAATTGCGAAAATACAGGATCAGGAACGTCTTCCATTTTAATAATTTTCCCTGTTAACGGAGAAAACACGGCCTCTGTCTGTTTCTTTTCCTTTTTACCGAATAATTTTCCTAACATGTTACCAACCTCCTCATTCTATTTTTATAAAAAATTTCCAATTAGACAAAAAAGACCTAAAGCGATAATTGCCGTCATCGCCTTAGGTCTTGCCTGCATGACCAGTAACAATCCCTCGTGATTAATTTTTTATTTTAGATTAAATGGAAATTCTTGATTTGTCAAACGGACAAAAGCTATTGAGAGATTTTATTTTTCTATCGCTGCTTTCGCACTTTCATGACAATATTTACCCACCAATTTAATTTCAATATGCGATGCAATGATTATTTTATCAACCCTTTTTCTTTAGCGATCTGTTTAAATTTTTCCGTTTCTTCTTTTACATATTTTGTGAAGTCCTCAGAGTTTAAATAATCAGGTTGAACAAGGATAGATTTCATTTTTTCTTGATAAGCTGAATCGTTTAACATTTTCTCAATGGCACTTTCCCACTTCTTCACTACATAATCCGGAATGCCAGCCGGTGCAGAAACCCCATACCATTGCGTAACTGTAATACCTTTAACACCCTGTTCCTCCATGGTAGGAACATCAGGGAAGTATGGACTTCTTTGAGGCGATGCGATTCCTAGTATTTTCAATTTTCCTGCTTTCACTAAGTTCGCTACCTCACTGACCCCTTGAACACCAAGTACGATATGACCACCAGCTACCTTTGGAAGTGCGTCACCAGAGCCATTGGTCGTAACTAGCTTCGCTTTGGAAAAATCGGCTCCGATACTATCCATCCACTGGATTACGCCAAACGTTGCAATCGCTGTTGTACCGTTACTAGCAAATGTTAACTTATCCGGATTTTTCTTTACCCATTCATTAAATTCTTTTAAATCTTTCCACGGAGCATCAGCTTTTACGACATACGCCAGCGGGTCGACCGCAAGTCTTGCGATAAACCGCAAATCTTCCATTTTAAATGGCAGGTTTGGGTTCCCTGCAAATGATGCTGATACAGCCGAAACACTTTGAGTCAATATGGAGTATCCATCTTTTGACCCCTTCTTCAGAACTTCAAGAGTCCCGGTCGCACCACCTGCTCCCGTTTTGTTTACAACATTTATTGGCTGCCCCCACTCTTTACTTAAATACTCACTCATTGCTCTTGCATTAAGATCGGTTCCTCCCCCAGCAGCAAAAGGTACAGTAATTTCAATTGGTTTTGTCGGATATTTTGGCTCCTCTTTCTTTGCGGTGGAATTTGTTCCTGTTGAACAACCAACCATCACAGCTCCTAACAATACAAGACTAGCCAGCATCCCTGCTACTTTTCTCCTCATCATTGATTACCCCCTTAGTTTATTTTTATAAAATTTATAAAACGCTGATTTTTTAACCAGCGATATCTACTTCAGAACCAACAGCTTCTTTCGCCCGCAATTTCGTACGCCGAATCAATATTAAAGAAACAAACAGAAGGATGGCAGAAGCTATAAGAATGGATAATGAAATCGGTCGTTCGATGAAAATCCAAAAATTACCCCCAGACATTGACAACGATTGAACGAACGACTGCTCTAACATCGGCCCCAAAATATAGCACAAAACAAGGGGAACTACAGGCCACCGGAATTTATGGAAAATATATCCCAAAATTCCGAATACTAATGCTACAAATACGTCCAGCAAATTGTTCCGAACCGTATATGACCCGATAAAGCAAAGAACTAAAATAACCGGACCTATTACACCGAAAGGAATTTGAGTTAATCTGGCCCAAATCCCTACCAAAGGCAAATTTAATACTAGCAGCATAATATTACCAATAAACATACTTGCAATTACAGTCCAGACAAAGCTTCCATTCTGTTCAAACAAAACCGGTCCCGGGGCCAGCCCGTAAATCATCAGTCCTGCAAGCAAAATGGCCAACGGCGGGGAACTTGGAATCCCTAGAGCAAACAAAGGTATGAATCCTGCGGAACTCGTGGCATTATTGGCAGATTCAGGTGCCGCAACTCCTTCAATTGCTCCTTGGCCAAATTTTTCAGGAGTTTTTGACAATTTCTTTTCCAAATCATAAGCCAGAAATGTTGAAACGGCTGTTGAACATCCTGGCAAAAGTCCCAATAGAAAACCAACGAGACCACCCCGGAATATCGATTTCGAACTTTTTCGTAAATCTGAAATACTCGGGTAAACGCTTCCAATTTTTCCGATGGAAATAGCATCCTGTTTCTCTTCCATCCCTTTTAATACTTCAGTGATGGCAAATAAACCAATAATAATGCTAATCATGTCAAAGCCGGCACTTAACTCGTCAATGCCAAAATTAAAGCGTATTTGCCCCGATGGACCCATACCTACCATTGCAAGCAAGTATCCGAAAACTCCCATCATCAATCCCTTAAGAATCGAGTTACCCGCTAAGCTTACAATGACAGTGAGCGCCAATGTCATTAGCGCAAAGTATTCAGGAGGGCCGAATTTCAAAGCTTGATCGGCAAGGAGCGGCGCAAAGAAAACAAGTCCAATTACTCCCATTACGCCTGCTACAAAAGAAGCAATCGCCGCGATGCCAAGTGCTGCTCCTCCCCTCCCTTGTTTAGCTAACGGGTATCCATCCAGACAGGTTGGAACAGACGAAACTTCACCGGGAATGTTAAGCAAAATGGCAGTAGTGGAACCCCCATACATAGCACCGTAGTAAATTCCCGCTAACATAATGATCCCCTGTGTCGGACCAAGCACCGTCGTTAATGGGAGCAAAATAGCAATAGCGGAAGTAGGCCCTAGTCCCGGCAACATACCAACTAATGTTCCTACGAGTGCACCTATTAATGCTGCCAGCAAATTCATAGGTGTAAACGCTTCCACAAAACCAGAGAGAAGCATACTAACTGCTTCCATTCACAATTCACCCCCCGCGTTTATATACCTAAAATCCCAGTCGGGAAAGGTATCGAAAGCCACAAAATAAATAACACGTAAAGAAGCACTGTCAGCACAACAGCAAAAACAACAGATTTATAGAAACTGTAAGAACCAAGAACCTTAAACAAAAACATCGAAATGACAAGCGTGCTGATTAAATAACCTAAAATTTGCAGCAAAATCCAATATGCGAATAACAGACCGATCGTGAGAAGAATTTTTATCATTGTTTTGCGGTCAGCAAACTCAACAGTAAATCGCTCTCCCTTTACAAAAAACATTAAGAATCCGAGAAAAATCATGACCCCGCCAATCAATCCCGGCATTGTGTGGTCTCCCACAAATAAATCAATTCGATTCGGATACAAACGTACTGCTTCTGCTATTGCCACTATCCCGAAAATAATACTTATAAATCCCCCAATCCGGTCAGACCACATATTTTTCGATAACATAGTCTCCCCCTTTACCAGCTAGTATTAAGATATTATTATTTGATTTTTATCAATGTTCTGATAATTTATAACATGCTACACTAATTTCTTCAACCGTCGGCAAATCTCGTCTGTAACCTCACGGGTAGTCGCTTTTCCGCCAATATCCGGCGTCTTGATACCGTCCGCTGTGACATCCTCGACGATCTTCAATAATACGCTCCCTAACTCCTCTTCCCCAAAATGATCAAGCATCATCTTGGCAGTCCAAATTTGTCCGATCGGATTGGCTATGCCTTTACCATAAATGTCCGGAGCGGAACCGTGTACGGGTTCAAACATTGACGGATACTTCCCATTTAAATTGATGTTGGCAGCCGGTGCAATGCCAATGCTCCCCATGATCGCCCCACCTAGATCAGTAAGAATATCGCCAAACAGGTTGCTGGCAACAATCACATCAAACATGTGCGGCCGTGTGACAAAAAACGCAGCCATCGCATCAATATGGTACGAAGCTGTCTCAACTTCCGGATAATCCTGTTTCACTTCAGCAAATACTTCGTCCCAAAACGGCATCGTGTGGAAGATCCCGTTCGATTTAGTGGCGCTCGTCACATGCTTCCGCCGTTTTTTGGACAACTCAAACGCATACCGCATAGCCCGTTCCGTTCCTTTACGGGTAAACACTGCGTTCTGGATCGCGATCTCATCGCTTCCTCGATAAATCCGGCCGCCAACCTCACTGTATTCCCCCTCGCTGTTCTCCCGCACCACAATCAGGTCGAAGTCGTTCGGATTGGCCAGCGGTGACTGCAGCCCTCGGAAATATTTGGCCGGGCGAATGTTAATTACCTGTTCAAATTCGCGTCGAATTTTCAACAGTAGTCCCCAGAGCGAAATATGATCAGGCACTAAATGCGGGTTGCCGATCGCTCCCAAAAAAATAGCATCAAATCCCTGCAAAATCTGCAATCCGTCATCCGGCATCATTTTCCCGTGTTCGACGTAATAATCGCAACCCCAGGGAAACTCCACGAACTTAAATTTCAGACCGCCATGCACCTCCGCAATTGTCCGCAACACGTCCAACGCAGCTGGTACTACTTCTTTGCCGATCCCATCTCCCGGAATGACGGCCAGTTCAAACTGTTTCATACCGATTCCCCCTCTGTTTTTCCACGTTCCCCTTGCAAAACTTGTTGTAAATGCAGCAGATCATTATGGATGTGTTCCGCCATTGCCTTCGCTGCGCGCTCTGCATCACGTTCCTTGATCAATTGGAATACATGTTGATGCTCCCGCAGGATTTGTCTTTCCCGTCCTTCGCCTTGAAAATTAATTGCGCGATAGTAATAGGTGAGCGACCGGAGCTCCTGCAACTGTTTTTGCAGGCGGCGATTTTGGCTAAACTGAACAATCAGATCATGAAAATGAACATTGAGTGCAATTACTGTATCATCTTTCCCTTGTTTTTCAATTTGTGCCTGCGTCTGCTCAAGAACTTTTTCAATCTCTTTTAGCTCTTCGTTGCTTGCCTGTTGTGCAGCTAGTCTAGCAGCTAATGATTCCAGTACCATGCGACACTGGTAAATTTCCTCTACATCCTTCATGGTCGGCTGATAAACCGTGATCCGAGACTTATCATCTACCGTTAGCAATCCTTCTTTCTCCAGTGCCCTCACCGCCTCGCGTACCGGGCTGCGACTCACGTTGAACTCCCGCGCCAACTTCGCTTCGTAAATGCGCTCTCCTGGACGAAACACCCCTTGAAAAATCATTTGGCGCAATGAATGATATATTTGGTCGTAAAAAGGGGGGGATTTCTCCACCATAAACTAATCCAACTCCATCCTCTTCACTTGTTCATGTCGTCTGTCGACAGATTTGGTTTGCTAAAATTGTATTATATGCCCCCGTTTTTCGTCAATAACTTTATCACAAATTTGTCACAAATATCCTAACCAAGACTACGAAATTTATGCTGCCGCCCATACATATGAGAAAAACAGTGTTTCCAGTAAATCAAAGCCCGACTTGCGAAAATCGTATTTCGTACTTAATACTTCAAGGGGCATCACGTAATTATCTAGTTAAACGACTTGCTCATAAGTATTGCAAAAAGGAGCGGATAGCGTATGAACAAAAAGCATATCCAATCCCCAATCAACTTCCTCTACAATGACTCCATTCACAAACACCGGTATAACCGCTACAATAGAAAACAAACGAAATTTTCATTTGTTCCTTTCCACAAATACTACCTTACAGAACGAGGGAAGAAGATGACGTATCACAATGATCCATTCAAAGGGAATTTTGATAGTTTGGAAGAATTCGCCGATCGAATTAGTGATTTGTTACAATGCCCGATTACGATTGAGGACGCAAACCATCGCCTCATTGCCTACAGCGCCCATGACGACTATACAGATCCGGCGCGCACTGCAACGATCATTAGCCGCCGTGTTCCGGAAAAAGTGATTAATAGTCTCTGGAAACAAGGAGTTATTCAAACATTATTAAGCAGCAAAGAGCCGGTACGCGTTGAGACCATCTCAGACGTAGGCCTTGGCAACCGCGTAGCCGTATCGATTTGGAAAAATGATGAAGTCATCGGCTTTATTTGGGCGCTTGAAACCGACCGCAGCCTATCAAAAGACGATATGGAATTATTAAAACAAGCGGCAAAAACGGCAAAAAATAAAGTATTGCAGCTTTATATGCGAAAAAATAAAAAAGAAGAGCGGGTGCAGGAATTTTTTTGGAAGCTGTTGACCGGACATATTACCGCCAATGAAGAGATTAAAGAAAATTTTGCGATGATGCAGATTCCAACCGCTCCGTTATTTTCCGTACTCATCTTCCGGTTTGCGAATGAGATTACAAATGAGATGGAGAAACAAATTTCTTACGTTTTGCAAACGACGCAGCAAATCCAAGTGCTCCTTCACACGATTGACCGTCACGACTTTATTTTACTAGCCGCTCCTAAATCGACGGCTCAGCCTATCCATGAATTCAATCAATTTATGGCGTCATTCGCTACAAAAATGAATGAACGATTTCATGTCAATAGTATCAAAAGCAGCTTTGGCGGCGTTTATGAAACATATGAACATATTGAAAAAAGTTACAAAGAAGCTTTAGCCGTGTTAACAATCAAAGAAAAATTCCCAACGGAAACGGCCGCTATTTACAGCTACCAACAATTAGGAATATACCAGTTTTTTGATTTGCTTTTAGAAAAAAAACGACAAGGCGAGCTTATCAATTCTTCGCTTCACAAATTACAAGCATATGATGAAAAACATCATACGAATTTAGTTGAAACATTTGAAGTGTTTTTTGACCACGACAGCAATGTGAACGAAACAGCAAAAGCGTTAAACATTCATACAAACACGCTCTCTTATCGCTTAAAACGCATCGCGGAAATTGGCGAGATTGATTTAAAAGATATTAATCAAAAATTAAAACTATACATTGACATTAAACTTTCCAAATATGAAGCGCTGCATTAATTTTGTGGAAATCCACAAAAATAGGCCGCTTCTTTTTTTCTTATAAACAAAGAAAAAATCGTGTAAACGGTTTATACTGCAAGTAAAGACCTATATGAGGGAGGAACTCAACCAATGATTATTGGTGTACCAAAAGAAATAAAAAATAATGAAAATCGTGTAGCCATCACTCCTGCTGGAGTTATGTCATTTGTAAATGCTGGTCATAAAGTCATTATCGAAAAAGACGCAGGAATTGGAAGCGGTTTCACTAATGAAGACTACATGAATGCAGGCGCAGAAATTATTGAAAATGCTGCTGATGTATGGGCTCAAGCAGACATGGTTATGAAAGTAAAAGAGCCTTTAGCAAGCGAATATCAATATTTCCGTCCAGGTTTAATTTTATTCACATACCTACACCTTGCTGCTGAACCTGAATTAGCAAAAGCATTAAAAGAAAAAGGCGTTATCGCCATTGCTTACGAAACAGTACAAGTAGGCCGCACACTTCCGCTTCTTACACCAATGAGCGAAGTAGCTGGCCGCATGGCAGCGCAAATCGGTGCACAATTCCTTGAAAAACCAAAAGGCGGCAAAGGTATTCTTCTTGGCGGTGTTCCAGGCGTCAGCCGCGGTAAAGTAACGATCATCGGCGGCGGTGTTGTTGGAACAAACGCAGCGAAAGTGGCAATCGGCTTAGGTGCTGATGTAACAATCATCGACTTAAGCGCCGATCGTCTTCGCGAGTTAGACGATATTTTCGGCAATCAAATTAACACATTAATGTCTAACCCAATGAACATTGCGCAAGCAGTAGCGGAATCTGACCTTGTTATCGGTGCCGTATTAATCCCGGGTGCAAAAGCTCCAAAGCTTGTAACAGAAGAAATGGTTAAAGCAATGAAGCCAGGCTCTGTCATTGTTGACGTTGCCATTGACCAAGGCGGTATCGTCGAAACAAGCGATCACGTCACAACTCACGACAACCCAACATATGTTAAACATGGCGTTGTTCACTACGCAGTGGCAAACATGCCTGGCGCTGTGCCAAGAACATCAACCATCGCATTAACAAACGTAACCATTCCATATGCGTTGCAAATCGCGAACAAAGGAGTTCATAAAGCGATTGCAGAAAATCCAGCACTTAAATTGGGCGTAAACGTAGCAAACGGTGAAATCACATACGAAGCTGTTGCCCGCGATCTTGGCTATGAATATGTGCCGGTTGAAACAGCATTAGAAAAAGAACTAGCTACGAACTAAGCTGCTTTCAAAAGACTTGTTGGCCAAGGCAAACAACAGACAAAAATAAAATTTTCTCCCCAAGGAACTTTAGGATATATATTTTCAAAGCCGATACGGAACTGACCAATTAGTGTCTGACCTTACGCATAATCTATAAATATATAGTACTATATATTTATGGTTGTCGGGTCCGACACTTTGCCGTTAGGTCAGTCTCTGTATTCGGCTTTTTTTCCAACTAAAACAAAGGGGCAGATCAATTATGACGTTTACTCATCATCGCGATACATGGGTGGAAATTCATTTAGACGCCATTGAGCATAATGTGAAGCAATTTAAAGAAAAGCTAAATACAAATTGCCGCTTTATGGCGGTTGTTAAAGCAGACGGATACGGCCATGGAGCAGTGGAAGTAGCTCAGGCGGCCATTAAGGGGGGAGCTGATTATTTAGGAGTTGCTTTTTTAGACGAGGCATTGCAGCTGCGAAAGGCCTGCATAACCTCCCCGATTTTAATTCTCGGCTATACCGCTCCCCAGTACGTCGAAGCAGCAATTACACACGACATTACAATGACGTTGTTTTCGGAAGAAGTACTCGATTCGATTATTCAACAGGCAGCGAATTTAGGCAAACAAGCAAAAGTCCATTTGAAAGTGGATACGGGGATGGGCAGAATTGGTGTACAAACAAAAGAAGAAGCATTAAAACTTGCCGAGAAAGCGTTATCATCTGATCAGATTATCCTTGAAGGCATTTTTACGCACTTTGCTGATGCTGATAATCCTGATCCATCTTATACAAACCAACAATTTGCTAATTTTATGGAAGTGATTTGCTACTTACGTGAACATGGTATTGAAATCCCGATGAAACATTGCTGTAATAGTGCAGCAACGATGAGCTTCCCAGAGTTCCATCTTGATATGGTTCGTGTCGGCATCAGTCTTTACGGCTTGCTTCCGTCGCCAGATATCAAGCATCAATCGTTCGCTCTTAAACAAGCGTTAACTTTCAAAACAAAAATTGCCGCATTAAAACGAGTGGAAAGCGGACAGGCCATTAGCTATGGATGCACATACAAAACAGAACGTGAAGCCATCATCGCGACGATTCCTGTCGGTTATGCTGACGGATTATCACGTTTATTATCCAATCGCGGAACAATGACGGTCCGAAATACAAAAGTGCCAATTGTCGGCAGAGTATGCATGGATCAAACAATGCTTGATGTATCAGCCATTCCGGAAGTCAAAGTCGGCGATGAAGTAACGATTTTTGCCGACCAGCAAATCGATGAAGTGGCAAAACTTATGGGCACGATTAATTACGAAGTTGTTTGTTTAATCGGCAAACGCGTGCCGCGCATCTACCGGTATCAAAATGAAATCGGTAAAATTACGAACCCGCTTTTTGAATCTCATTGACAGCGAAAGATAAACATTTTTGATAGAATATATAGGCAGACGTTTTTCACAGGAGGGAGCTTTTATGACGATGTACAAAGCGTTAACCATCGCTGGCTCCGACAGCAGCGGCGGCGCGGGAATCCAAGCGGATTTAAAAACATTTCAAGAGCGCGGCGTTTACGGCATGACCGCATTAACAACAATTGTCGCAATGGATCCGCACAACAATTGGTTTCATCAAGTATTTCCGATTGACTTGAAAACGATAGAGGCACAGCTTGAAACAATTATCGTCGGTGTCGGCATCCACGCGATGAAAACAGGTATGCTTCCAACGACTGACATTATTGAGCTGGCGGCAAGAACGATTGAAAAGCATCAGCTGACAAATGTCGTTGTTGACCCTGTCATGGTATGTAAAGGCGCCGATGAAGCACTGCATCCGGAAAATACGGTATGTTATCGCGAAGTGCTTGTGCCAAAAGCAACAGTCGTGACACCAAACTTATTTGAAGCAGCTCAATTAAGCGGACAAGCGCCAATTAAAACGATTGAAGAAATGAAAGAAGCGGCGGCAAAAATTCACGAGCTTGGGGCAAAATACGTTCTTGTTAAAGGCGGTAACAAAATTCCGCATGAAAAAGCAGTCGACGTTTTGTATGACGGTAAAACGTTTGAAATTTTAGAATCGGACCGCATTGACACGACACATACTCACGGCGCCGGCTGCACCTATTCCGCAGCAATCACTGCCGAATTAGCAAAAGGAAAATCGGTAAAAGAAGCGATTGTTACAGCGAAGGCGTTTATTACTGAAGCGATTCGCTATTCATTCCCGTTAAATCAATATGTCGGACCTACCAATCATGCAGCATACCGCCTATACAAAGAGAATAAAGAATTACTAACGAATAATTAACCGAAAAATAGGCTGACTCAAGCGAAGTGTCCCCCCCACAATCATAATCATAGTATATATATTGTGGATAAGGTTAGACACTTCTGGGTCAGCCCCTTTTCGTTTTGTCACAATTCGATAAAAACAATTTCGTTCATGCTTCGAATTATCTTGTTTAACTGTCTATAAAATTTTAATAATTAAGAATATTTTTTTAAAAAAACAACAATGTTTAGTTAAATATATAAATTTTTAAACTGAATATATGATATTTTCCATATTTATCCCTGGTGTTATATTACAGTATAAAAAATGTAATTACTATTGAATAAATAGTATTCTTTCGTTATTATTTTAATTAACAATTTTGAAAAGTAAAAACATAACAAAGGGGGTTACACCATGGTATTAACTTCTGTTGTCATTTACATGGTGGGGATGCTTTTCATTGGTTATTGGGCGTATAAACGTACTTCCAACCTTTCCGACTATATGCTTGGCGGACGTACGTTAGGTCCTGCAGTTACGGCATTAAGTGCCGGTGCTTCGGATATGAGCGGTTGGCTCTTAATGGGGCTTCCGGGAGCAATGTATGCGCAAGGTTTAAGTGCAGCATGGATCGTTATCGGTTTGACGCTTGGTGCTTATTTTAACTGGTTATATGTAGCGCCGCGTTTACGAGTGTACACAGAAGTAGCAAACGATTCGATTACAATTCCAGCATTTTTAGAGAACCGCTTTAATGACACTTCAAAAGTGTTACGATTAATTTCCGGTCTCGTTATTATGATTTTCTTTACATTCTATGTATCCTCTGGTCTTGTATCAGGAGCAGTCCTATTTGAAAACTCTTTCGGCTTTAGCTATCATACTGGTCTTTGGATTGTCGCCGGCGTTGTCGTTGCTTACACACTTTTTGGCGGATTTTTAGCGGTAAGCTGGACAGACTTCGTGCAAGGTCTCATTATGTTTATTGCCTTAATACTTGTTCCTGTCGTTACGTTGTTCCATACAGGCGGGGCAGGCGACACAGTTTCAACCATTCGCGACATTGATCCCGCTCTTTTAGACTTATTTAAAGGAACAAGCTTCCTCGGCATCATTTCGCTTTTTGCATGGGGACTTGGCTATTTCGGACAACCACACATCATTGTCCGCTTTATGGCAATCTCCTCCGTAAAAGAAATGAAAAGCGCTCGCCGCATCGGTATGGGCTGGATGATTTTCTCCATTGTCGGAGCTATGCTTACGGGATTTTTTGGAATCGCTTACTTCTCGCAAAAAGGTCTTACACTTGAAGACCCAGAAACCGTATTTATTAAACTTGGTGAGATTTTATTCCATCCGCTTATCACCGGTTTCCTGCTGGCAGCGATTTTAGCGGCGATTATGAGTACCATTTCTTCACAATTGCTCGTAACATCAAGCTCTTTAACAGAGGATTTATATAAAGTATTATTCCGTCGTTCCGCTTCTGATAAGGAACTGGTATTGGTAGGCCGTCTCTCTGTGTTAATTGTATCCATCGTAGCTGCTGCGCTAGCATTTGAGCAAAATGATACCATCTTAGCGCTTGTCGGCTATGCCTGGGCTGGCTTCGGGGCTTCATTCGGCCCGGTGATTTTATTAAGCTTAGGCTGGAAACGCATGACAAAATGGGGCGCACTTGCGGGGATGATCGCTGGTGCAAGCACCGTTATCATTTGGACACAGTTTGACTATTTAAAAAATCTTTTATATGAAATGATTCCGGGCTTCGCCGCGAGCTTAATCGCGATTGTCGTTGTAAGCTTATTGACAAAACCATCTGAGCAAGTGGTTGAGCAGTTTGATAAATTTAAGCAAGCTTTATAATAAAAAAGGAAAAAACCCTTCTCGTCTTGAGAAGGGTTTTATTATAAAGCCCAACCTCTATTGATGTTCTCAAGGGTTTTTAAATCATCTATTATTGAACGCCTGTCATTCTTTTGTCAGCAGGTTTATTCCATTTAAATATCTTGTTTAGGAATTCGTAAATTCGTTTGGATTCTTTAGTTAATAAGGGACCGATTATAGCTAATATCAACACATATAAAGCAGCAAAAGGTTTCAGGCTGGCTGATAAACCACCGGCTATCCCTAGATTGGCCATAATGATAGAGAATTCCCCTCTTGACACAATAGTTAATCCGATATTAGAGGAGGCTTTATGGGACAATCCTGCTCTTCTGCCTGCGATCATACCTGCTACAAAATTACCGACTATCGTTAATACAACCGCTCCTATTGCAAGCCAGACAGATTCACCTAACGTAAAAGGATCAATACTTAATCCAAAGCTGAAAAAGAAAATGGCTCCAAAGAAATCACGAAAAGGAACGACCAGATGCTCGATTCGATCACTATGCTCTGTTTCCGAGAGAACCAGACCTAATAACAACGCACCGATCGCTTCTGCAACATGAATCGTTTCGGAGAACCCTGCTACAAAGAACAAGGTGGCAAATACAACAATGACAAAGGTTTCGTCCGAGGAAATATTAAGCAGTTTGTTTATAAAAGGTGTAGCTTTTCTAGCTAGGATGAAGAATAATAGCATATAACCTAAAGCAATGACAACTGATAACAATGTTCCTCCAAGTGAAGTAGAGTCGCCCAATATTAATCCTGAGACAATTGATAAGTAAACAGCAAGGAAAATATCTTCAAACATAATAATCCCTAATATTAATTCGGTTTCAGGGTTAGCTGTTCTTCGTAAATCGACTAATACTTTTGCGACAATGGCACTCGATGAAATCGTAATAACACCTGCGATAATCAAAATCTCAAGAAAAGGAAATCCCATAATATAACCATACAAAAGACCAAGGCTAAAATTAATGAGGATATAAATGGAGCCTCCAACGACAATGGAGCGACCGGACCTGATCAGTTTACCGATGGAGAACTCTAAACCAAGGTAGAATAATAAAAACAATACGCCAATACGTCCGAAAAATGCGATAATCTCCGAACTCTCAATAAATGTAAGATCGATAATTCCAAATTGAGGGGCATGAGGACCTACGGCCATCCCTAACAAAATTAAAAAAGGGATAATGGAGAAGTTTAATCTTCCAGCCAATAATGCTGCAATAGCAACTAAAATCAAAGCTACACCGACTTCCAAAACTAAATGATTTGTCATCGGATGTTAAGACCCCCTTCCAGCCAACAGCTCTTTGACCATGTTCTTTACTTGAGTACGCTCACCTGAAACAATAAGTGTATCCCCCTCTTCAATGATATTTTCAGGCCCAGGGGTATGGATGATTTGATGGTTCTTTTTGACAATAGCGATGATATTTACGTCAAAAGATTGACGGACATTTAATTGACCGATGGATTGATTGGCCGCTTGGGCACCCTGTTCCACTTTAAACCATTCAATGACCAGCCCATCAAAAGCAATTTCAATGTTCTCCAGCGCTTTCGGTTTATATGTCATACCGCCGATAATCGCTGCGATTTGTCTAGCTTCAGTGTCATCGAAAGCAGCACTGGCCACATAATCTTCATAATTGTCCTGTTCAAAATAATAAAGCTCTCTTCGACCATTATCATGAATAATAATCACCATTTTGTCCTTGTTTTTCGTAAACACTTCAAATTTTTTTCCAACTCCAGGAAGTTCGCTTTCTCGAATATTCATTTTCTAATCCTCCTTTTGTGATTATAGAATTAGAGTGTACAAACTCCATTAGTTACTTAGATATGCTTTCACATGTTATTTCTAATCATATTGTGAGCCGCTATCAAAATTAGCTTCACAAACAATAGTGAACGGAATTAACAACTTATTTTACGTAAAAATACATACAAAAGTTTCAATTTTTTCGGGGAAAATTGTTTAATTAATTGCTGTATTGGAGTGTCACTTTTTTATTCTACTTGGACGGGATTGTTGAGCAGGAAAATTTAGCAAATCTTCAATCGTTTGCGCTTGTTTTTTGTCATTAGGAATCGACATTAATTGCATTGTCACAAACTCTGGAAACAACACGAAGTCTGCCTCGAATTCTTGCGCTGTTTTCACATAATGTGTCACTTGGTCAACAAATTCCTAATAAGAATGAATCGTATGAAGATGATATTGAACAGCTGATACACGCACTTGACTTCACTTCCTTTCTCTCGCTCATAAACAAGATTATATTACAGCAGGTCGTATATAATTAAGAATTTTCTTGTCAAATTACAACGCTGATTACACGTCCTTTTTACTCAAAAAGAGGTTGTCTTTTTTCGCTGAAGACAACCTCTTTCCTCTTTTATATAGATACATACATCGATGTAAACCAGCCTTAGGAAATAGCCCCTATTTCAATCATTTTTCTTACTCTTGGATTAAGCGTGTCCATCATCCATTTTTCATAAATCTCTTTTTTCTCCTCGCGGGTTAAATAATAACGCTCACCTGCGATTTTTCTCGCCCGTTCCGTTACATCATATAAGCTTAGAGCGGCGGCGACTGAAATATTAAAGCTTTGGACAAATCCTTGCATCGGAATCATAAATTTCCCGTCCGCCAAACGAATTGCCTCTTCAGAAATTCCCGAATGTTCATTGCCGAATAAAAGTGCTGTCGGTTTTGACAAATCCATTTCTTTAAGTGGAATCGTTTCTTCACCGAGGTAACTGGCAAATACTTGATATCCGCTTGCCTGCAAGTCTTTAATTGCTGTTGCGATATCCGGTTTTTGATAGATGTTTAACCATTTATCCGCATTGCGGGTAACAAACTTATTTGGTCGAAACGGTGCCTTTCCTGTTACGACAAATACATCTTGCAATCCAAATGCTTCGGCTGTACGCAATACGGCTGATTGGTTATGAGGGTCGTCGACTCCTTCTGTCAAAACAGTAATATAGCGGGTACGTCGGTTTAATACATCGTACATCCGCTTTAGACGCTCAGGAACAATCATTTCCCAAACAATACGGTTTTCCTCTGTTAACAACCCTTCTGCTTTTAATTTTTCAATAAAAGCTTTCGCCTCCTCAGACGACATCTTCGCAGCAAAATGATCCATCTCCTTCTCCTCCTCTCTCTGAAAAAAATTGTTATATCGTACGAATTTTTATTGACATCGTTTTAGAACGAGTTTCATTTTACATGATTTATCTTTGCTGCACAAACCACAATCATTTACTGCGATCAATAGCAATCTAAAACAAAAAAGCAGCTGTTTCCAACAAAGGGTCAGAGCCACAACCACATAAAAATATTATGATTGGTTCATAAAGTAAACCTCTTCTTTTGGAAACGACCCGTTCTTTATCCGGTTTTTCTAAAAGCTTTCATTTTCATTTCTGCTTACCTTCCCAACACTGACTTTCGCTAAAGGAAGATAAACACTTAATTTTTATAATAATAGTTTTTCGATATTATAAATGTTTTTGATTAAAAAAATTATTTACAAACATATTCATTTTATATATATTAAAAACGAGCCGTATATTCATTCAAAAATTCCTTAGGCAATCCAATAGGATATTTTTTGCAAAACAAAAATGTAAGCGTTTTATTTTATTTTGTTAAAATTTTATTTATTTTCTTAAAATTATTTCTTGGGGAAGGAGAATTTTTTATGAAAAGTAACGGTCCTGAAAAAGAGTTGCATCGGGGGCTGGAAGAAAGACATATTACTCTTATGTCCCTTGGTGCAGCGATCGGGGTTGGATTATTCCTTGGTTCTGCTTCTGCAATTAAAATGGCAGGGCCAGCGATTCTTTTGGCGTATGCGATCGGCGGAGCCGTCATGTTTTTAATTATGCGCGCGCTTGGTGAAATGGCGATTGAAAATCCGGTTGCCGGCTCCTTCAGCCGTTATGCGCGTAACTATTTAGGTCCTTTAGCCGGTTATTTAACCGGTTGGAACTATTGGTTTTTATGGGTTGTTACGTGTATGGCGGAGATTACAGCAGCTGGAATTTATATGCAATATTGGTTCCCGGAAACTCCGCAATGGATTTGGGCATTAGCGGCACTAGTAATTATGACGGCCGTAAACTTCCTTGCCGTGAAAGCCTATGGAGAACTCGAGTTTTGGTTTGCCCTTATTAAAATTGTCACAATTGTCTTTATGATCTTAGTCGGCCTTGGCATGATTATTTTTGGTTTGGGTAACGGCGGCGTTGCAACTGGAATCAGCAACCTTTGGAAGCATGGCGGATTTTTCCCGAACGGAATTACCGGCGTGTTAATGTCTTTACAAATGGTGATGTTTGCTTATTTAGGCATTGAGATGATCGGTGTAACAGCCGGCGAAGTAAAAAACCCGCAAAAATCATTAACACGTGCGATTGACTCTGTCTTTTGGCGAATTCTAATTTTCTATGTCGGTGCTTTATTCGTTATCATGTCTATCTATCCGTGGACTGAAATTGGACAAAAAGGAAGCCCGTTTGTACTGACATTCGAAAAAATCGGCATTCCTGCCGCTGCGGGAATCATTAACTTTGTTGTCTTAACAGCGGCATTGTCTTCGTGCAACAGCGGTATTTTCAGCACAGGACGGATGTTATTTAACTTAGCACAACAAGGGGAAGCTCCGAAAAAATATGCGAATTTAACAAAACGCGGCGTACCTGGTACAGCGATTTTAGCGTCCGCAACCGCATTGCTCATCGGTGTTGGTTTGAACTATGTCGTTCCTGCAAAAGTATTTACATGGGTGACAAGCATTGCAACATTCGGTGCCGTCTGGACTTGGGCCGTCATTTTACTATCACAAATTCGTTTCCGGAAAAGCTTAAGTCCTGACCACCAAAAACAGTTGAAATTCAAAATGCCTTTCTTCCCTTACAGTTCTTATATCGCGCTTGCCTTTTTAACCGGTGTCATCGGGTTGATGGCCTACTTCCCTGATACACGAATTGCTTTAATGGTCGGTCCAATTTGGTATGCCATCTTAATTGCGTTTTACTACGGCAAAGGATTGCATAAACGAAATCAAGAAACTACTGCAAAAAACACAAAAGTCAGCTAATGAAAAGAGGCTGCCCTAAAAGCGTCTGACCCCGCGCACAACTTGCAGAGGCTGACACTTTGCTTTAGGGCGAGCCTCTTCTTATTTTACTAAAGAGTGTTTAAATGCATAGATGACTGCTTGAGTGCGGTCTTGGACTCCGAGTTTACTTAATATATTGCTGACGTGCACTTTTACCGTTTTTAACGCAATGAACAACTCATCGGCAATTTCCTGGTTCGTCTTTCCTTGAGCCATCAACAACAAAACTTCCATTTCCCGATTCGTTAATTCCTCGTGGGGAAGGCGTTTCTCTTTCTTGCGCATTTTCGCCATCATCTTGTTCGTTACTTCCGGCTCTAAAACCGACTGGCCGTAATAGGTGGCGCGAATGGCATTGGCGATTTCATTGGCCTTTGATGTTTTTAGCATATAACTGGCTGCTCCTGCTTCCAATGCCGGATACACTTTTTCATCATCAAGAAAGCTTGTTACAATGATGATTTTTGCTTCCGGCCATTCTTGAATAATTTTTTTTGTCGCTTCAATTCCGTCCATTTCCGGCATGACCAAATCCATTAAGATGATATCCGGGCGCAAATTTAAAGCCATTTCTACCGCCTTTTTTCCATTATCGGCCTCGCCGACAATCTCGATGTCCGGCTGTGAAGACAAAAAGGCGGATACACCGATTCTTACCATTTCATGATCATCGACAAACAACACTTTAATCATTATCCTCACCCTCTAACGACAGCAGCGGAACACGCACTTCCAAGCGCGTCCCTTGATTCGGTACGCTGACAATTTGCAACGTTCCGCCAATTTCTAAGGCACGCTCGTGCATATTTTGCAATCCATATGATCCCGTCTTTGTTTGTTCAACATCAAATCCAATTCCGTCGTCTACAACACGCAAAATAACAAGGCTGCCGCGCTTCACTAATAGCACTTCGAGCGTTGTCGCTTTCGCATGGCGAAGCGTATTGGAAACGGACTCCTGTAAAATACGGAATAAATGATCTTCGATTCCTTTATCAAGCGAAAAATGTTCAATTTTCCATTGAATCTTCATTGGAACTTTTTGCTGTAATTCGATTAGCAGCTCTTGAATTCCTTCCTGCAGCGACTTTCCTTTTAAGGCAACAGGGCGAAGATGTAAGAGAAGCGCCCGCATTTCCAGCTGTGATTGATGAATCATCTCTTCGACTAACTTGAGTTGTTTTGCTTGCACATTGTCAGAAATTGTTTTTGCTTCGTTTATGGCAGATATTAGCATGGAAGCCGCAAACAACTGCTGGCTGACGGAATCATGAAGCTCACGGGCTAAACGATGACGTTCTTGGGAAACAATCTCTTGAATGCGCTTTTCTTGTTCTTCTGCTTTCTCGCTCGCAAGCCTTTGCGACAGCTTTGTCTGCTCGGCAAGATGCTTTTGAATTTTTCCAATGCGTGCGCTAATCAATTCTAACTCTTTAAAACGCAACGGCTCGTTTATTTCTGCCTGCTGCCCTTGCTCGATTTGCCTTAACACATCTTCTACAATGTACAGCTGCTTTTTCAAAAAAAGACCAGAAACAACACCAAAGACGATACCAATAAATACACTAATACCGGAAACAAAAATAATAAACGGAACATCTATAATCTCTTGTTTCCATAATAAAGACCAGTCTGATAAAGGAAATACGACAAAAGCCGTTGCCATCACAAAAAGAAACACGAAAAAAGCGAGACTCGCACCAATCACAATTTGCCTCTGCAGTATATTCATCTTCGTTTCACCTCTAAGTTTCCGACAATCATAGAGGTGACAATTTTAATTTTTTGCGGCGCATTTTCATATCCTGCTGTTTGGAAATGGAGCGTTTCGTTCCATACTTTCATTTCACTGTGCTCGAAGATTGTAACAGAGCCGGCAATAACCGAATGATGAACGCTCACTTCAATCTCATAAGGTACAATAATCTGAATGTTTCCGAGAATATTGCGAATCACGATAACAGATTCGCCTTTAGGAAGCAACGTATAACTTAAATCAATAATCGTATCGCCAATACCGGTTTGAACGTTTACATCGTTCCATTCATATACATGTTCCGGTGTCTTTTGAGTTCCGAACAAAACATTTTTCAATAATGGTTTTCTTCTAAGGAAAGATTCTCCGGATGGAATCCTCTCAGCCTCTTGAATGACGGGAGTGATATATGTTGGTTTTTGTTTTGAGCGGACAAAATGAATAATCACATATATAAGAGAAGCAAATAACAAAAATTTAAATGCGAACATATTAAAAACTAAAATAATTAAGCTGATGACACCAAACCAAAACAAACCTGTTCCAGATATCCGCGGCATCCGCTTTCGTCCTATATAAATACAGCCAATCGCAATGATTAAGAAAAAAATTGCGCCCCCATGGAAAAACAATAGTTCTCCTAAGAAAAGAATGACTCCAATAAAAAGAACCCAGCTAATAAAATCATTTTTCAGTTGGTTTATCATGAGGGCCGCCTCCCTTCCGCTGAATGGGATCCGTTTTCTTATATTACGAAATGCACAGAAAAAGGCGCAGAGACCTACGCCCTTTTAGAATACCATGTTTATATTAGCAATTTGAATGAGTTTCTTGCTTTTTTAATTCTTTTTCCAGCTGAGCAATGCGGGCATCAATCGTGCTCGAATAATAAGCCAAGCTTACTTTCTGTTCTAGCTGCTCAAGATATTGCTCGATTTCGGCAAAACGGGAAAAAGGTTTATTTCCATATTGCTCTTGTTCCAATACTTTATTTATTCGATAATGAGCCCGTGCCACATTTTCCCGCCCCATCAGCTCCATGCGTTTAATATGCATATCTTTCAGCTTATGTTTCATCTCTTCGTATTTTCGCTCTAATTCTTCAAGATAATGTAACGCCTGTTCAAGAGATTGTTTTAATCTTGAAGCCCGTTCTTCATATTTCATTTGTTCTTGAGCCGCAAATTGATATAGCTCTGTCTCCCCTGCTTGCGAAGCAATTTGTGCTTGGTGCTTGCGTTTTTCTGCAAGTTCTTGTGCATAATGATATTCACGTGCAAGCTCTTCCTTCAATAAATGCTGGCGTTCAACAAGCTTTTGCACCTTTTCGGCTTCCTGTTCGCACTGACGTAAATATTCATTCAATAAGGCGATTGGGTTTTGCCGTTCTTTTTGCTCAAGTATGTCATGTAAATCAGCCATGATGACATTTTTTATACGTGTCAATAAGTTGTTCATATCTTCCACTCCTCTTAATTAATAATTTCGTTTTAACTCTGCCCATTGCTTTTCAAAGTTTGTAAACGGGTCATCGACAGTTCTTCTTTCTTTCGTTTCATTCCATTTTTTGTACACGATATATAACACATATGCCGCTGCCATGCCGAGAATAGCAGGCACGTTTGAGACAGAGGCGGATAATACAATCAGTCCAAGGACAGCCCAAAACACTTTTTTCCCAGTTGATTCCGCCTTCATAAATTGTTTAAACGAATAGTAAAGAATGATGAAACTAATGGCGAGACCGACCATCGGACCAAGGTTGGCAAGCAGCACTGCCGCTGCAATTCCGCCTGCTATAAGCAATCCGAACTTTTTCATTTTCCATCTCCCTCCTTTCGTACCTTCATCTTATCCTCAATCCAAAATTTACATAATGAACTTGAGCTATATTTTTGTCTAAGACTTGAGACGTATGAATAAAAAAGTGGCCCATACATAAGTGTCTGATCTCACGCGCATTTCACAATATATAGTTCATTTATCTAACGTTATGCCTTTTATATTGTGTTGCGCAGTCTGACACTTTGGGCCAACCTCTTGACAATCAACCGCTTTTAGAAAAGAGATGCTACTTTGCAACCATATAAGCTTGCTTCGGATGATTCGGTTGATCGGGGTATTTTAACTTTATTTTTCCTTCGCTTAATAACTTGGCTAAATAATTGTTTCTCAGCCCGTCTGGTGTTCTTTCCAGCAAATAAGCTAATTCCTTTAACATTAATGGCCTTTTCGAACAAAGCTGTAAAATAATCTCTTCCATTACAGCCGGACTGAGACGTTTTTTCTTACGCGCCAGCTCGGCGATTCTCCATAATTCGTCTTCCATTTCTTCTTGAGCCGTTTTATTTCTTGTCTCATCGACTTTTTCTTCCATATATTGCATCAGTCGGGAAACCTGATTGTTATTTACAGAGTTCAACTCCTTATTTACTGAGTTATTACTATTATTTAAGGAGTTGCTTGCTTTATTTATGGAGTTGATTTCTTTATTTATGGAGTTTGGCGCCTTATTTTCGGAGTTAATCGTTTTATTCATGGAGTTTCCTTCTTTGTTCATGGAGTTTAGCTTTTTATTTACGGAGTTACTCTTTTTATTTATGGAGTTATCTTCAGCGCTAACATCCGTGACGAAAAAGTCCAATTCCTCATCTATATGGCTCATATAGTCTTTATGTTGATGAACACCGGCTAAAATGCTCAATGTTAAAATCGTCCGTTTGGATTGAAGATGTTGTACTAATTCAGGTTTTGGCCAACGTTGCTGTTTCCACGTTAACTCAATGCTTTTTAACCCTGAACCAGCCCGTTTGCAAAGACCGATTAAAATAAACATTTTAAACAGGTTCGGATTACGCAAATTGCTTACCCCACCCTCAAAAGCTTGTTCGACCGAAGTTCGAAAAAGACCGGGATTGGAAAAACGGAACAAGTTTTGTTCTTTTTCAACAACGATGCCGCCTTCACCATCATAATCACAATGGACGATCGCATTGATTAACGCTTCATGTAAAGCCGGACGAATTGTTTGTTCAACAAAGGAATCCGCAACGATGTGGGACATGACTTTAAAATAAAAATCATACACATTGCCTGACCACGTGCCATCCTGTGATGTAAATCGCTTTGACCATGTGCCATTTACTATATTCGACAAATTTTCCCGATATTCGAGAAAATATTGCGGTAAAACTTCTGTAATGATTCTTTCTTCACTGAACATTAGCAACCCCGCAAGAGTAACTCCTTCTTTGCTGCTGTTTCGCAGTTTCCCCCATGCACCAATTTTGTATAAAAATTCTTTCGTCTCAAGGCCGTTCCAAGGATGATTCGGTTTAGCCGCCGCAAAACGCTCGCGATAGTTTTTGACAGACTCAAAGTTCAATTCATTTAATCCGTAATGCTCTAAAATTAAATTATCCTGCAAAACGGATGAATGATCAGTCGAATAAATGGTGTTTTTGTTCACTTCCAATCTCCCTCTTATATTATTTTATAAAAATAATTCGTTCGAAAAATTTATTGACTAATTATTCTTATTTTATCATCTTTCATGTTAGTTGCGTGTTGTTACTGAAAAAAGAAAAGAGACTAACCGTGTAGCCTCTTTACTCCAAATTCATAATTTTAGTAAAAATTTGTTCACTATTTCTGCTAATAGGAAAGTAATGACTTTCCATCCATTTTAGAAATTCATCAGTCAGGGCCGGATCAAATTGCGTCCCTTTTCCATTCTTAATTTCATAATAGGCTTCTTCCCAGCTTAACGATGAACGATATGGACGAATCCCGGTCATTGCCTCAAGTGAATCAGCAAGACACAGTAGACGCGCTTCAAAAGGAATATGTTCTCCCTCTAAGCTGCAAGGATAGCCATTGCCATCCCAACGCTCATGGTGGTGCAATGTCATTTTAATAGCGGTATCATTTAGTGCATACTTCTGTAGTATTTCGATTCCAAATTGCGGGTGTTTTTTCATTTCGACAAACTCATATTCAAGCAATTTTCCTTTTTTCATTAAAATATTTCTATTGATTTTTATTTTTCCAATATCATGAAGAAGGGCGCCTAACTCGAACTCTTTTTGTTTACTTTTTTCTATACCAATATAGTTTGCGAAAGAAAGTGCTATTTCCGTTACGCGGTAGGAATGAAGAAACGTCAGCTCATCTTTCCCCCAAAGCTCCCTCATTAAAAAGCATAATTCCATATTGTTAAATACTGACATGTTATCTACCTACTATTCTCTCATCATTCTACTATAAATTATAATGAAAACGATTATCACCATCAAATATAAAGTAAATTTCTCTATGTTATAAATAAATCTTTATTTAATGGGGAAATTATGTAATATTAAATCGATTAATAGGAGGAGCATTTCATGATTGAAAATGATACACTTCAAGACCGTTTACCTCAATTTCCCGAACCATATTGGCGCGACTCAGTGAAACTTCCAACCTTTCCGAAACTTGAGAAGGACATAGCCGTAGATGTCGCCATTGTTGGCGGGGGGATATCGGGAATAACAGCGGCTTACTTGCTTGCTCAGCATGGAGTAAAAGTTGCGCTAGTCGAAGCCGACCGCATTTTAAATGGAACAACCGGGCATACAACCGCAAAAGTCACGGCACAGCATGGTCTTATTTATGACGAATTGAGCAATCATTTAGGTGAAGAAAAAGCAAGGATGTATTATGAAGCCGCTGACGATGCGCTGCAGTTTATCCGTAATACGATCGGCAAGCATAACATTGAATGCGATTGGACGGAAGAAGACGCCTATGTATACACGAACTCCCATTCATACATAAGCAAAATCATTAATGAATTTAAAGCATATGAAAAATTAGGAATTAAAGGGGAGTTTACAGAAAGCATTGCTCTTCCCATACAAATAAAAGCAGCAGTCGTCATGAAAAATCAAGCCCAATTCCACCCTGTAAAATATTTAAAAAAACTTGTCGAACGAATGACAAAAAATGGTTCTGAAATATATGAACAGACAACCGCTATCAGCATCGAAAGAGGAACGCAGCCAAAAGTGGTCACGAGAGACGGATATAAAATTACATGCGAACATGTAGTTGCCTGTTCTCATTTTCCTTTTTATGATGCCGGGTTTTACTTCTCAAGAATGTATGCCGAACGCTCTTACATCATTGCGGTAAAAACAGCAAAAGATTATCCCGGCGGTATGTACATAAGTGCAGAAGATCCTGTCCGTTCACTGCGATACACGAATGTCAATGGCGAAAAGCTTGTATTAATCGCCGGCGAAAACCATAAAACGGGACAAGGCGTTCCGATGATGCAGCATTACGAAGCTCTGCAATCTTTCGGTGACGAAGTATTGGGAATCAAAGAAATTCCTTATCGCTGGTCTGCCCAAGACTTCACAACATTAGACAAAGTTCCTTATATCGGGCAAATGAATGAGCGTACACCAAATATCTTTGTTGCCACAGGGTATCGAAAATGGGGTATGACAAACGGAACTGCCGCAGCATTATTGCTGACAGATTTAGTGCTGGAAAAAGAAAACCGCTATCGCGAACTTTATACGCCATCAAGGTTTTATGCCGATCCAAGCGTAAAAAAGTTTATTTCGCTGAACACGGATGTCGCCAAACATTTAATTGAGGGCAAGCTGGAATTTGCTCTCAGAGAACCTGAAAATTTAGCGGCCGATGAAGGAGCGGTCGTTTCCGTTAACGGGAAAAGAGCTGGAGCCTATAAAGATAAAGAAGGAACGCTGCATATTATTGACACAACATGCACGCATATGGGCTGTGAATTGGAATGGAACAGCGGCGATCGGACATGGGATTGTCCTTGCCACGGCTCAAGATTTTCGATACATGGTGATGTTGCGGAAGGCCCGGCGAAAAAACCGTTAAAGAAATTGGAACAATAGAGAAAAAAGGCTGTCTCATAACGGTCTAATCTTGGACTTTTTATATGAAAATGTCCCGAAAAAACAAAAAAGCCATGGGACAAAGTAATCATCGTTATGCCTCACAAAAAAGAAAACGGTCTGTGACCTGCTTCTCTATTAAGCAAGTCACAGACCTATCCATTTATGGCTGATAAACCAGGGAGGGCGAGACAGTCCGCTTTTGCCATATTTTACTAAAGATATGTTTACTATTTAAACGAACAGGAAGATGGTAAAATTACATCCATTTTAGATTCTTCTAAATCAACTAATATTCCATGAGTAAGTATTCGTTTTGGAATTAGCGGATGATTTTGAAGCAGTGAAACACTGTTGCGTACGTTTTCCTCGATTGTTTCGGCACCCTGAAACCATTCAAAAAGCGACTGTCCAAGCGTATATTTTAATAAATAGTCTATTGTATTTGATGTATCCTCATATATTTTTTCTTTTTCTAACCACTTCTTAAAAATAGATTTCGAGACGGGTTGTTGGTTTGTTGTTTTCTCTCCTACTACAAAAATATCTGTAATAGGGAAATGAAATATATTCATAACAATGTTTCGAATTAAACACCCATATGAGTGGGAGATAACAGCCCTGTGACTTGGCAACCATACAATGTCTTCCGGTGTCGTTTGTATGATTTCGGGCAATTTTTTCTCCATTCGTTCATGCACTTCGGCAACTACAATTTTAGTCGGTTTTAACACTTCCTTCATATTCATTCTCCTTTCATTCATTATTGAATCCATTGAGCTATGTGATAGTACACAGATATGCCAATAGTTAAATTAAAAGGAAATGTAATCCCTAATGACATCCCAAGATAAATGGAAGGATTGGCTTCAGGAACAGAAGCTCGCATTGCCGCAGGTGCTGCAATGTAAGAAGCACTCGCTGCCAGCACCCCCATCAGCATCGTTCCTCCTACAGACAATCCGCACCATGCACCTATGAAAATTCCTACTACGCCATATAATAGCGGGAAAAATAGTCCTAAAAAAATTAATCTAAATCCGTATTTCTTCACCGCGGCTAATTGTTCTCCGGCTAAAAGTCCCATCCCCAGCAGAAAAATCATTAAAATACTTGAATATAAATCAACAAAAAGCGGCTTAATTTTCGGAAATGCACTTTCCCCGGCGATAAGACCTATGATAAAACTTCCTGCCATGAGCAAAACACTTTTTCCAAACAAACTCTCCTTAAGAATTCCTGAATAAAACGGGCTCTTTGAAATTGCCTGATTCCGTAATACCTCCATCTGATTTTCCGGTTTAACCCTCTTCAGAAAATGCAGCATGAATATCGACAAAATAATCGCGGGACTTTCAAGCAATACGACTAACGCATTCATATAACTTTCATACGGAACATTTTGCATATTAAGAAATGCGAGCGCAGCGCCAAATGTTACAATACTCACTGAGCCGTATGTCGCCGCAATACCAATCGCATTTTTTCGGTCGAATCTCATTCGTCTGCATATAACAAAGGTTATGATTGGAATAAGGATACCGAGTAAGAGTGTCCCTGCGACCGGTTTTATTAATTCATGTACAGAATGCTCCGACAGCTCAATTCCCCCCTTAATGCCGATTGCAATTAATAAATAGATACTGAGTGATTCGCTAAGGGCTGAAGGGAATTTCAAATCTGATTTCACCCATGATGCGATTAATCCCAATGCAAAAAACAATACAGCCGGCGAAACTAGGTTTGTCAAAATGATCTCCAACACCATTATCCTCTCCTTCTATATATTTATCTAAGACGACAAATTAAAAAAACCGGAAATATCCTCGAGAGTAAAAACTTCGACTGTTTTACTGCCTCGATAAGATACTCCGGTTTATTTTTCACAGACCATTGCGGCCGTTGAAAAATCATCCCGTTACTAATTTATGAAGCATTTCTTCCAAATTGTTGGACAGGATAAATACAATCACGCGCTCACCCGTCTTCGTGCTTATATCTGTATGCATACTAACAACCTCTTGTCCGGTTAGATTAAAAATGATTTCCTTAAGTTGTGCACTGCCAGATTCTAATAAATCGGACCGTATTTTTTTTATAGACAACAGTCCATCGAGCGTTTTCGCCACTTCCTTTTCGGCGGGAGTTAATATCCCTTTTAATACAACAATAATCATATTGCGAACAATATCTGTTTTGACCGAAATCGGTCCGCGGCCTAAATATTCCTTTTCCCATTGTGTGAGCGTACGGCTAATTTTATCTTCTAAAGCCCCTTTGGACATCACTGTCGTCCGACCCCCTTTCTCAATAAAAAATCGGCATGTTTCACTTACGATAGAAAGTGAGACATACCGATTTATTCTCAGCTTTATCGCAGCTTGTTTCAGCCTTTTCGTCTTGCCATACCTTGTATAGCAAGACGCTAAAGCTATTCTTGAATGCGATAAATCTTGCAATCATTCGGAACTATTTAATTCATATTTCGCAACCTTTGCATAAATTATGAGGTGTTTTTTGAATATCGCTGAATAAAAATGTTTTATTTGTAAAATAGGATATAATTTAACTTGTTTAAAAATCGTTTTATTGTTAATTGAATGATTAAATATTCATTCGCTATAAATTATTTTTGAATTTTTATTCAGGGTGCGAAATGTAAGATCTAATTTTGATTTTAATTATATTAAATGACTGCATATTGTCAAGCCTATTATGGGGTTGTTCTCCCTCACCAATCCGTTTTAGATAACAAGTTTCCATCTTATCTCCAAAAATTTTTACCACTATTTGTGATACGGTTCTCCCCTATTAATGCGAAACGCCCTGTATATTTGTTCAAGAAGAATAAGCCGCATGAGCTGATGCGGGAACGTCATTTTCGAAAATGACAAGGCTTCGTCAGCCCGTTGCATGACTTGTTTGCTTAAACCAAGTGAGCCGCCAATAATAAAAGCGATTTTGCTTCGTCCATAGGTAGCTAGCTGGTCGATTTGTTTCGCAAATTCCTCGGATGATCGCATTTTTCCGTCAATCGCAAGGGCAATCACGTATGCATCAGGAGCAATTTTCGCCAAAATGCGCTCCCCTTCCTTTTGCTTAACCAACTCCACTTCATTGTCGCTCAGTTCTTCGGGTGCCTTTTCATCCAAAACTTCGAGAATTTCTACTTTTGCATAAGCAGAGAGCCGTTTGGCGTATTCATCAATTCCTTGTTTTAAATATTTTTCTTTCAGTTTGCCGACACAAATAATCGAGATATTCACAATTCATCCCCACTTTACAAACATAATATCCACAGAACTTATCCACATATTCACAAAATATATCCACATATTGTGTAGAAACATTAGTTCCCTACAATATATATTGCTTGATTATTGCAAAAATCACACCTTACTCCCTGATTATCCACAAAGATCTTCTCAATTTCCGGCGCCATTTCTTTTTCATCAACATACATATCAATTGCTAACTCAATATGATTTTCACAGCATCTATACATATTGATCCCTCCTGTTATCCACTTGTGGAAAAACAAAAACAGGAGAGCATTGACTCCCCTGTTGATAAATTATAGCCAAAATTCTTTTCATTTTTCTACTTAAAACGATTCTTTTGCTAGCTTCATTGTGACCGTTTGCTTTTTGCCTTCTCTGTAGAACGTCACTTTCATTTCATCTCCGATTGATTTTTCTGTATATAAATATTTTCTCAATTCAAGGACGTTACGAATTGGTTTGTCATCTAAAGCAACAATGACATCGAACTGTTTTAAACCAGCTTGTGCGGCCGGAGACATTGGTACAACTTGAACAATCGCCACTCCCTCAGTTACGTCTTCCGGTAAATGAAGCGTTTCTTGTAAATGATAAGAAGAAATATCACTTAACGAACGGAGTTCCACTCCCATATATGGACGGCGTACTTGTCCATATTTTTCTAAATCAGCAATAATCGGTTGAGCAAAATTAATTGGAATGGAAAATCCAATTCCTTCAACAGCTTCTTGAGCAATTTTCATTGAGTTAATACCGATAACTTGTCCTTCAATATTAACAAGAGCTCCGCCGCTGTTTCCAGGGTTAATGGCCGCGTCTGTTTGTAACACTTCCGCATTCCAATCCGGCATACCGTCTTGGTCTAAATCAACTTCAATCGTACGGTTCGTTCCTGAAATAATACCTTGCGTAACAGAACCGGCAAATTGAAGACCTAACGGGCTACCAATAGCGATGACCGGTTCGCCCGGTTTGACCACATCGGAATTGCCAAACTCCGCCACTTTCTTTACATGCTTCGCATCAATTTCAAGGACCGCTAAATCTGTCAACACATCACTTCCTAATAGTTTGGCAGGAACTCTTGTGCCGTCTTTTAAGCTAACTTCTATTTGGCTCGCGTTTTCCACAACGTGGTGATTCGTTACAATAAATGCTTTACCGTTTGCCTTTTTATAAATGACACCTGAACCTGTTCCTGCTTCACCGCCTTGAGACCAGAAGCTAGCTTCTTGAATATTGACAACTCCGACAACTGCGTCAGATACTTTATCAACGGCTTTCGTCACTTGGGACACGACATCGACCGCAACACTTTTTTGCACAACCGGCTTCTGGGACATATCTTCCTTCATTTCGTTCTCATCTCCCTTAATAGCTATATCATAAGGGAGAACATTCCATTTTGAAAGAGTCGGAATGGAAAACATGATTAATAATGCGCCTAAAATCGCGCCAACTAAAGCTGCTAAAAATGTGCCGCCGCGATTTCCTTTTTGTTTTTGTTGATACTGCTGATAATGATCGTCATAATACCCCACTGTGCTCACCAATCCTTTCATCGAAGAGGATGCTTTCAGTAAAAGGTAGTGTATGTATCTAACTACCATTATACTCCTCTGCACCGGTAAAAATCCATTATTAAAACATTAGCACAGCATGTCCAAAAATATCGTTACACATACGCCAGCTTTGTCGGAATTTTTGGATCTGTATCATATAAGTCAAACTGCTCTCCAACAATAATTCCTTTGCTTGCTAAGACTTGAGTAACGGACATTCTCGCCAACTCTTTCATATTATTATCTTGACTTAAATGCGCTAAATAAATGCGCTTTGTTTTCTCACCGATCACATCAGCTAAAGCAAGTCCGGCATCTTCATTGGAAACATGCCCAACATCGCTCAAAATACGGCGTTTAATATTCCATGGATAATGCCCCATTCTTAGCATTTCCACATCGTGGTTGCTTTCAAATACAAACACATCGGCATTCTTAATGATCCCTTTCATCCGGTCGCTTACATAGCCTGTATCGGTAATTAATACAAGCTTCTTGCCTTCATGATGAAACACATAAAACATCGGCTCAGCGGCATCATGGGAAACACCGAATGATTCAACATCAAGATCGCCAAACGTTTTTACTGTTCCCATTTGAAATACAAATTTTTGCTCAGTTGGAATATCGCCGATTAATCCTTCCATCGCTTTCCACGTCTTCTCATTAGCGTAAATCGGCAATTGATATTTTCGGGCAATGACACCGAGACCTTTAATATGGTCACTATGTTCATGGGTAACTAAAATGCCTGATAGCTGCTTCATATCCCGCTCAATTTGCTTGAACAGCTGTTCCATCTGTTTTCCGCTCAATCCTGCGTCAACAAGCAAACTGTTTCGTTCAGTTTCCACATAAAAGGCGTTTCCCGTACTTCCGCTTGCAAGGACGCTAAACCTTATACTCACTATGTCTCACTCCAGCATTTTATTTTCTTCATTAATGACTTGTCCTTCAAAAGCATTTACATAATAATCCTCTTTTCCATTCACAACAATACGCCATGTTGGCGTTAACACTTGTGAAGCTGTAAATTGAACAAGGGCATAATAACCGAGTTCAATATTCGTCACATGATCACCAGGATTTAAGTGATTTTTCTTATATAACGTTTCAATTGCTTTAATAGCGGGTACAATTTCTTGCTTTTCATATTCTTCCAAATCATGAAGCAGCGTTTGTTCATAAGAAATAATTTCATTATTTTCATTTAAATGCAGTACGAGCATACTGCTGACATTTTTATAAATGACTTTTCCGTTATACTTTTGAAAAAATAAAATCTCTTTTTCTTTTTCATCAAACTTCCAAAACGAATAATTTTCGCCTGAAATAATGTTTCGCTTTATGAAATTATTTAGGAAATATTGATCCCTTGGATTAGAAAGTGGAACAGGCTCAATAAATGATACCTCCAATACCGGTTGATTGCTAATTACGACTTTTTGATTAGGTAGCTTTTTTATTTCTTGAGCAGTAAATATTTTACTTTTTCCGCTTAAATAAGCTGCTTTTGTAATCTCCTTTGGCAGCTCAACATATGTAATTCCATTTGCTTCTAACTGTTCTTCAATCGTCGTTTCCAAAATAACATCCAGCTGGCTGCTGTTTCGTTTCTGAATAAATTGATAAGCCAAAAAAATATCGAGGATGAGGAATGTAATAATAAATATGGTCTTTGTTTTACTCCAATCCAATTACACTCCCCCCTCTGTTTCGTTCTTCGTTCTCTTTAAAAACAATTTTCCGCCATGTTCCGGCATATAAACAAAACCATGCAGGTTCCAATACAACAATTTTGTCTCTTTGCGAGTCTCTAATTAATTCATATCCTAAAGCAATATCATAAACTAGCTCTTTTTGAAATCCTTTCATGTTTTGCAATTGCTCAATAACCTCTCGTCCGGATGGCAATTGAACTGAAACGCTGGTCCGGTCAGCGATTTCAAGCCTGAAAATTGGACGGTAATATTTAATGATTTCGCTGTCTCCCCATTCTTGCACAACTTCGGACATACCAAATCGATTAAATACGGGATAGCTATTTGTCACTAAACGAAAAATAACTTTTCGTTCTTCCTCATCCCATTCCGCAAAATGATACGTATCTGTCCAGCCACCATGTTCATTAACAAAATCAATGCTTTTCTGAATTAAAAAAGGATCTTTCTCCTTTATCACTGTTCTTTGTGCAGCTGGATTGACATATGATAATATCTTTTGCGTAGCATTAACGTTCATGAGACTGGACCCATCCGTATATTCTTCACCATATGTTAATAAATCTCGCTTTACAAAGCTTGGATTACTAAAAAGCGCATCTTTAAATTTATCAGGGTCCAATTCATCCGTGTAATATTGCAAGCGGTTCATCGTAATAGGCCCTTCAGGAATAAATAAAGATTTTGTTGCATTGATATTATAAACAAAATAACGTGGATATTTTTCGGCTTGATAATAGTATGTGTTTTGAATTTCTTGAAGTGAGAAGTTGTTGACCGTTGTTTTATAAATTTTACGGTCCTTCATACATACAAAGTAAACAATTGCTTCCTCTTCTTTATCTACAGGAATGACAATTCGATCAAAACTGACCCCTTCAATGTCATCATCCTCGATTTTAAAAATATAACGATACATTTCAATTGGAAAATCATCGGGGTAAATGATTTCAATTTTTTCCTTTCCATGAAGAAAAGATAAAAAATCTTTCTTTGAAACGGTTAACGAGATATTTTCAAATTCATCAAACGACCACTTTTTCACTTGCTTCATCAATTTATTCATTTCCGTTTCCTGGACAATTCCATAGTGCTTTCTATCTTTATGAATCAATATTTTGGAAGGACGAATAATAATGCCTGCATCAACTTGAGCATTACTCACTGATACATTTTGAATATAATCTGAGTCAGCATTCTCGATAAAATCATACTTCGGTTGATATGTCCATAATGCCCCTGTTAAAACAATGCTGGTCAATACCAAAACGGTCAAAATAATTGTTTTTATTTTTTCATATGTCATTCCATTCATCCTCTTGAATACGATCAAGCGGTAAAGTAAAGAAAATGGTTGTGCCTTTGTTTTCTCGGCTTTCCGCCCAAATTTCACCGCCATGGGCGACAACAACCTCCTTTGCGATTGCCAAACCTAATCCTGTTCCACCAAGCTTTCTTGAGCGCGCTTTGTCTACGCGATAAAATCGTTCAAAAATCTTTGAAAGATCTGCTTTTGGAATTCCAACTCCTTCATCGCTTACACTAACTTCAATATGATTGCTTAACTCTTTTACACGAAACGTAATCTTACCGCCTTGAGGCGAATATTTTAACGCATTGGAGGTAATATTATCGAGCACTTGTGTAATTTTATCTTCGTCAATTTCAATGAATATCGCCTCGTCAGGTATTTTGCGAACAAACTGAACATTTTCTTGCTTTGTTAATTCAAAGCGATCAATAATTTTATGAAAATAGCGTGAAAAGTTCACCCATGATGTATTTAGCTTATAATCTTTACTGTCCAGCTTTGAAAGCTGCAATAAATCGTTGACTAAACGAATCATTCGTTCTGTTTCTGTCTGCGCTACTTCAATAAACCGCGGGGCAATTTCTTCATCTTTCCATGCTCCGTCAGCAAGCGCTTCTAAATAACTTTTCATCGTTGTTAAAGGTGTTCTCAGCTCATGCGAAACGTTCGCCACAAATTCTCTTCTCTCTTGGTCAATTTTTTCATGCTCAGTAATGTCATGTAGCACGACAATTAATCCGTTTATAAACCCTGTTTCCTTTTGAATAACAGATAAAGAAGCACGTAAAATATAAAGTTCATTATCCGTACTAAAATCTAAAATTAAAGAATCCCGTTCTTCTACTAAAGTTTCAAACGTATATTGTTCGTTTAAGCCCAATACATCAATAATCGAGCTGGAAAGAACTGTTTCACGTGAAACATTTAATATATTAAGCGCTGCATCGTTGATTAAAATAATTCTGCCTTTTCTATCAGTTGCAATCACTCCATCGGTCATATGCGTCAAAACAGAGGCCAGCTTTCGCCGTTCTCCTTCTGTTGTCGCCTGAGCTTCCTGCAATCTTTTTGTTAAGTTGTTAAATGTTATTGCCAGCTGTCCAATCTCATCATAACCATATACTTTTACTTTTCGTGAAAAATTCCCCTTTGTCATCGCGAGCGCTTGTTTTCTCATGTCAGAAATGGGCCGCGTAATTGTTCGCGCCAATAAAATGCCTAACAAAGCTGTAATAGCCAGAGCGATCCCCGTTCCTGTTGCTAAAATCATATTAATTTGTTTCATTTGTGAAAAGACATTTTCCATCGAAGCGATCACGTAAATCGCTCCTTTTATTTCTCCATCCGATTTAATCGGTGTCGAAGAAATGTACATTCGATGTCTCGTGTTGGGATCTACTAACGGCTTGTCCACTTCCACTGTTTCACCAGCTACTAATGTTCGCTTGACAAATATTTCAGTTGTCCTTTTGCCGACAATATTTTGTTTATATGGATTTGATGTTCCTAATACTTTACTTTTATGATCAATCACTCTGACTTCGGAAATGTCCTGCGAGACAAAATCTTGCAACAGAAGTCGAATATCTTCTTCCAGCGTCGGGCTATTCTTATCCCGCTCTTTATTCATTGCTTGCTCTACATTGTATGCAAGTAGTGTCACACGCTCATTTAAAGAGTTTTTAAAATTATTAATAAGCTGCTCTTCCAATTGTCTGACAAAGTACACACCGATAATTTGCATCGCAACAAGAATTAAAAGAACATAAATGAGAACAAACTTAAAATGAATTGAACGAAATGGTCCAACTTTTTTCATTTTCTTCCTTTACTCCTGTTCTGGATTGCGCAAATAATATCCTACTCCCCGGCGCGTTACAATCCATGTCGGATGGGATGGGTTATCCTCAATTTTTTCCCGCAAACGGCGCACTGTGACGTCAACTGTCCGCACATCTCCATAGTAATCGTATCCCCATACCGTTTGCAGCAAATGTTCACGCGTCATAACTTGACCAATATGTTTGGCGAGATAATGAAGCAATTCAAACTCGCGATGAGTCAGTTCAATTTTTTCTCCGCGCTTAGATACGATGTAAGCATCCGGATGAATAATGAGAGAGCCTATGACAATTTCGCCTGTATCATTGTTCCCGTCAAGAACATTTGCAATTTGTTGATGACGGCGCAAGTTTGCTTTTACACGAGCAAGCAATTCCCTTGTACTGAATGGCTTTGTCACATAATCATCCGCACCTAATTCTAAACCAAGGACCTTATCAATCTCTGAATCTTTAGCGGTTAACATAATAATCGGCATATCATACTTTTTTCTTACTTCTCTGCATACTTCCATTCCATCTTTTTGTGGAAGCATAATGTCTAACAGAATAAGGTCAGGTACAAGTTCTTCTACTTTTTGCAATGCTTCCACTCCATCATAAGCACAAACGACTTCATACCCTTCTTTTTTTAAATTAAATTGTAAAATATCCGCAATCGGTTTTTCATCATCGACAACAAGAATCCTCTTTTTCATCGTGATTCACATCCCTTCTCTTCTTCTCATTTCTATTAATCACATCTGATGTGCTAGACGATTTTTTAAAGATAAGTACATTTATAATTTACCACGTTACATAACCTAATTCACTTATTAACCATTACCAATATTAGGATAAATAAAAAAAGCATAGACACATTCGTGTATCTATGCTTTGCATAAAAAGTGGCTCGGGACGGAATCGAACCGCCGACACAAGGATTTTCAGTCCTTTGCTCTACCGACTGAGCTACCGAGCCATGTTATTTTAATGACATCTCTTATGTTAACATATGAATGTTGATTTTGACAAGTGTTTTCTAAAAATATTTTCTTTATAAAACATTGATTCTTGTTTTAATGCCGTTATTCATTGTAACAAAGAGGCTGTCTCAAAAGCCAAAGGTCAGACCCTTATGAGACAGCCTCTTCTTGTTCTGCCTATTATTAAGCATATACGCTGCGGACAACGTTTGTTTGTGAACGGTCTGGGCCTACAGAGAAAATGGATAAAGGAATCCCTGTTAACTGAGAGATGCGTTCAACATAATGACGAGCATTTGCCGGAAGTTCATCGAGACTTTTTACGCCCGTAATATCTTCTGTCCATCCAGGAAGCTCTTCATATACCGGCTCGCATTCTGCCAACACTTTTAAACTTGCTGGAAATTCCTCAATTATTTGCCCTTTGTAGCGATAAGCAACACAAATTTTTAATGTTTCAATTCCTGTCAAAACATCAATGGAGTTTAAAGATAAGTCGGTAATTCCACTGACGCGGCGGGCATGGCGGACAACGACGCTGTCAAACCAGCCGACGCGGCGCGGTCGACCTGTCGTCGTACCATATTCGCGTCCTACTTCGCGGATACGGTCGCCGATTTCATCTTTTAGTTCTGTTGGGAATGGACCATCACCGACACGAGTTGTATAAGCTTTTGCCACACCGACAACATGTTTAATTTTTGTCGGCCCAACACCTGAACCGATCGTCACTCCGCCAGCTACTGGATTAGAAGAAGTAACGAACGGATATGTGCCTTGGTCAATGTCGAGCATAACGCCCTGGGCACCCTCGAATAATACGCGCCGGCCCTCGTCTAAAGCATTATTTAAAACAACAGATGTATCACAAACATATTTGGCAATTTGTTGACCATATTCATAATACTCATCTAAAATATCTTCCAGTTTAAATCCTTCAACACCGTATACTTTTTCAAATAATATGTTTTTCTCTTCTAGATTGCGGGCAAGTTTCTCCTCAAATACTTCACGATCAAGTAAATCGGCAATGCGAATGCCAATGCGGGCCGCTTTATCCATGTAAGCTGGTCCAATTCCTTTTTTCGTTGTTCCGATTTTATTAGCGCCTTTTCTCTCTTCTTCTACTTGATCTAACTTTAAATGATAGGGCAAAATCACATGGGCGCGATTGCTTATGCGTAAATTATCTGTACTAACGCCGCGTTCATGTAAGTATTTTAGTTCCTCTACTAACGCCTTCGGATCGACAACCATTCCGTTTCCGATCACACAAATTTTATCTTTATAAAAAATCCCTGATGGAATAAGATGCAATTTATATTTTTCGCCATTAAACACGATCGTGTGTCCTGCGTTGTTTCCACCTTGATATCTTGCCACAACTTCCGCATTTTCTGAGAGAAAATCTGTAATTTTCCCTTTTCCTTCATCTCCCCATTGTGTCCCGACAACAACAACTGAAGACATGATGAGCACCTCCGCTTTTGTCTCAAATAAGAACATTTTATTTTTACCAAACATAGTAAGTGTATCAGTTTTATGGATGAAAGTCAATAAAATCCGAACATTTATAATGTTATTTCAATATTTTATTCGTATTAATAGAAATTAAAAAAATTCCCTCCTAAAATGCTGAAGAAGGGTTATGCACCAGGAGGGATATTCGCATCATCAAAACGGCGCTCTAAATTAACGAATTTATTGTACTCTTTAATAAATGCCAATTGCACTGTTCCAACCGGGCCATTCCGCTGCTTCGCAATAATAATTTCAATAATGTTCTTATTTTCTGAGTCTTTATCATAGTAATCATCGCGATATAAAAACGCGACAATATCAGCGTCTTGTTCAATGCTTCCCGATTCACGAATATCGGACATCATTGGCCGCTTATCCTGCCGCTGTTCGACGCTGCGGGATAGCTGCGATAGAGCGATAACCGGAACTTCTAATTCGCGGGCAAGCGCCTTTAAGGAGCGGGAAATTTCCGATACCTCCTGCTGACGGTTTTCACGATTTCTGCCGCTGCCTTGAATCAATTGCAAATAATCGATCAATACCATTCCTAACCCGCTTTCTTGCTTTAAGCGGCGACATTTTGCACGAATTTCACTGACACGAATACCTGGAGTATCGTCGATATAAATTCCCGCATTCGATAAGCTCCCCATTGCCATTGTTAACTTCCCCCAATCCTCTGGGGTCAGTTTGCCTGTACGTAAATTTTGCGCATTAATGTTTCCTTCCGCGCATAACATCCTCATTACAAGCTGCTGGGCACTCATTTCTAAACTGAAAATCGCTACATTTTCATTCGTTTTTGTCGCCACATTTTGAGCAATATTGAGGGCAAATGCTGTTTTTCCAACAGAAGGACGGGCAGCGACAATAATTAAATCACTGCGCTGAAATCCTGCTGTCATTCGATCAAGTTCAATAAAACCGGTTGGAATTCCAGTAACTTCCCCTTTGCGATTATGAAGCATTTCAATATTATCGTACGTTTGAACAAGAATATCTTTTATATTTTGGAAACCCCCTGTATTTTTCCGTTGGGAAACTTCCATAATTTTCTTTTCCGCTTCATTTAGAAGGTCATTGACTTCATCTTCTCTTGTATATCCTTCTTGAGCGATCGAGGTGGCTGTACGAATTAACCGGCGCAAAATCGATTTTTCTTCCACAATGCGTGCATAGTATTCCACGTTAGCCGCTGTTGGGACAGAGTTAGCCAATTCGCTTAAATACGAAACGCCGCCAACCTCTTCTAACATTTTCGCATCCGCTAACTCTGCTGTTACTGTTACTAAATCAACAGGTTCTCCTTTGTCGGCCACTTTCAGCATCGCATGAAAAATCTTCTGATGGGAAGCGCGGTAAAAATCTTCTGGAACAAGAACTTCAGAAGCTAACGTTAACGCAGCTGAATCGAGAAAAATCGCTCCTAATACGGCCTGTTCTGCTTCGATATTTTGCGGTGGAATACGGTCAGCAAATAAATCACTCATCCTTTTCACCTTCCTTTCCTCTTATTCCCGCGAACTGATTAACAATAAGAAAAATGTGATTATTATGAAGAAAACCATCTTCATAAAATCACATTTTTATCAATTTAATTATTTTTGCTCACTTACATGTACTTTTAATGTCGCTGTTACTTCCGGATGCAGCTTAATTGGTACATTTGTATATCCTAGCGAACGAATGGCATCGTTTAATTCAAATTTCCGTTTATCAATTTTAATATTGTGCTGACTTTGAAGCGCTTCGGCAATTTGCTTACTTGTAATCGAGCCAAACAGGCGTCCGCCTTCTCCTGCTTTTGCTGAAAGTTCCACTGTTAACTGTTCCAGCTGTTCTTTTAGTTGTTTGGCTCTAGCTAACTCTTCTTCAGCTTCCCGCTTTTGTTTATTTTTTTGCGCTTCTAATGCTTTAAGATTGGCTGGAGTAGCCTCTATTGCCAAACCTTGTCTAAAAAGGAAATTTTGCGCATAACCATCTGCTACATTTTTCACTTCACCTTTTTTCCCTTTTCCTTTTACATCTTTTAAGAAAATGACTTTCATAGTTTATTACCCCCTTCTAAATAATCATCAATGGCTGCCTTAAGCCGCTTTTCTGCTTCCTCCAATGTCATATCGCGGAGCTGGGCAGCTGCATTTGTTAAATGCCCGCCTCCTCCAAGACTTTCCATGATTACTTGAACATTGATATCTCCTAAAGAACGGGCACTTATCCCTATCGTTTGATCGTCCCTCTTCGAAATAACGAATGAAGCAGCAACACCATTTAGCGACAACAATGTATCGGCTGTTTGTGCAATTAATACTTGATCATATGTTTCATTTGCATTTCCTTTCGCAATCGCAATGCCATTGACATCAATAGATGCATTTTCAATGATTTTAGCACGCTTTAAATAATTGCTCATATTTTCTTTTAATAACTTCTGAACAAGGACTGTATCGGCTCCTTGAGCGCGCAAATAAGAAGCAGCATCAAACGTGCGGGAGCCGGTCCTTAACGTAAAGCTTTTTGTATCAACAACAATACCGGCGAGCAAAGCTGTTGCCTCCAACATCGTTAACTTCATTCGTTTCGGTTGATATTCAAGCAGTTCTGTTACAAGTTCCGAAGTCGAAGACGCATATGGTTCCATATACACAAGAAGCGGATCGTTAATAAATTCTTCACCGCGGCGGTGATGATCAATAACGACTACATTATCAATTCTAAACAATAATTTTTCTTCGATCACGAGAGAAGGCTTATGTGTATCAACCACAATGAGCAGCGTATCATCTGTGGCGATTTCAAGAGCTTCTTCTGAAGAAATAAAACGAGACCAAAGTTCTGCATGTTTTTTTATTTCTTCAATTAACCGTTGAACTCCTGAATCGGTGCGGGCTGTATCGATAACAATAAAACCTTCTTTTTGATTGAGCTGGGCCACTTTCAAAATACCAATACAAGCACCTAATGCATCCATGTCAGGATATTTATGTCCCATAATGAGCACTTTATCACTTTCGGTAATCAACTCTTTTAATGCATGAGAAATGACCCTCGCCCGAACCCGTGTCCGTTTTTCCATTGGATTTGTTTTGCCGCCGTAAAATTTCACTTTTCCGTTCGTTTGTTTAATCGCTACTTGGTCACCGCCGCGACCTAATGCTAAATCTAAGCTTGATTGTGCCAACGCTCCTAACTCCGGCAAAGAGGAAACTCCTGAGCCAATTCCGATACTTAACGTTAATTGAATATTATTTTTCATCGTTTGCTCGCGAACTTCATCTAATATCGAAAACTTATTTTTCTCAAGCTGCTGTAAAATATGTTCATTCATCACAGCAATAAAGCGGTCAGAAGAAGTTCTTTTTAAAAACAAACCGTAATCATTTGCCCATTTATTCAAAATCGACGTCACTTGACTATTAATTTGGCTTTTCGTTTGATCGTCCAATCCTTGAGTGACTTCATCATAGTTATCAAGAAAAATAACTCCTAATACCGTCCTTTCTTCTGCATATTGTTTTTCGAGTTCTACTTGTTCCGTTACATCAAAAAAGTATAAAAGCCTTTCTTCTCTTTTAACAATTACCCTAAACTTTCTGCCATGAATATCAATCACTTCTGTATCCGTTTCCTGCTTTATAAGCGGGATTAATTGCTCAGCAATATCATATAGCGAGCGGCCAACTAACGTATCCTCATTAAAACAAGAAGCTAAAAACGAGTTTGTCCACTCAATCCCATAATCATCATTAATCAGCATGATCCCTATAGGCATTTCCATTAATGCCTCTTCGCCAACTTTTTTGATCCGATAGGAAAGAGTGGAAATATATTCTTCCATTTCTTTATCTAACGCCTGTTGTGACTTCAGCCAATAATAAATCACAAATCCAAGGAGCAATAAACATGCTAACCCAATCATCCATTGGAAATAGGAAACAATGACGATAAAAATCAGCGACAATCCAATTAAGGCATATATGGGATAGCGATATGCCTGCTTTTTATAAAAATTAGACATTAATGTCAGCTCCTAAGTTACAAGTAGTATAAAATACTTATTTATTAATATGCTTCCTCAATTCAAATCCTAAATCAATTATACCTAAGATTGCGATAAGATAAAGCAAAAATGGAACCATGAAAGAAATAATCGTAAAAACGCCTGCTATTCCTCTCGCTAAACCTTTTTGATGACTAACGTAATGGATAAATGAAAAACCTTGAATGATCATTAAAATTTGCAGTAAATAATAAATATTCAGTATGGCTATATAAACAAACGTTCCTTTTTCTATTGGGAAAAAGGTTGCAAGGACGACTAGCAAATAGTACCATAAAAGACTTTTAGGAAAGACGATATGACGAAAAGGCGGCCAAGCCCCCACATTTATTCTTAAGCGTTTTAATATTGGCATCGAGATTAAAATCGTTACATAAGATAAAACAGATGCGGCTATAACGAAAAAAGTTGGAATGATATAGCTGAGCAACTCCAGTCCTTCATTAAAGCGCTCCACAAGTTCTTTTGGCGGCTGATTTCCCGTTGCTTCCATAAACTTAAAAGCATGATGAAAAGCATTTCTCAATAATGATATCGCTTCTTTGATTACATCAAACTGCAAAAATACAACAGAAATAATGTAATCAATAATCATCCCAACTAAAAAGGCAATCGTTCCTGCCAATAAAATCATATAATGATTTTTCATTTTAGACAAAAGCGAACCAATGACAATTCCGCTCATTCCAAACATAAGTGCAACAGGCATAGAAAGTATGGAACCAATGACTGAAGAGATGATTAACGATACGAAAAGTAATAATAACCCATTTCTAATCCCGTGCCTGATAGTAAAAATGATAAAAGGAAGGGATAAAAATAAAGCGGCAACCGCTCCTAATAAAGGAATATTGAGAGAAACGAAAAACAAAACAAGAAAAATCGCCAGTTGAATAGCACCTTCTGTAAGAACATATGTATTTTTCACTTGTCCCCCTCCTTAAAATCGTGAATCATTACTTTAACTTAGTAAGCATTGCTGATTTAAGAACAAAAAATAAAAAGCAGTAAGGACCCCCCCTACTGCCTTTTCATTATTATTCCGCAACGTATGGCAATAATGCCATTTGACGAGCGCGTTTGATTGCAACCGTTAATTTGCGTTGATATTTTGCGCTTGTTCCAGTTACACGCCGAGGTAAAATTTTACCGCGTTCAGAAATAAATTTCTTTAATGTTTCAACATCTTTATAGTCGATGTGTGTGATGCCGTTTGCTGTAAAATAGCACACTTTACGACGTTTTGCGCGTCCACCTTTACGTGCTGCCATCCCTTTTTCCTCCTTCCTATTTTTTGATCTGCCTTTGGCGTTAAGCGCTCGCTTCCGCTTTTCTATTAAAACGGTAAGTCGTCATCGGAAATATCGATTGTTTGTCCATCATTGGCAAATGGATCTTCATCGATGCGACTAAATCCTGGATCGTTTGTGCTGCGTGGGTTCTGATTTGGTCCAAATGGAAACGGATCACCGTAGTAGCCGCCTGCTGTCGTACCACGTTGTTCTGAGCTACTTTTCGGTTCTAAAAATTGAACGCTATCAGCCACCACTTCAGTCACATATACTCGTCTTCCGTCTTGACCTTCGTAGCTTCTTGTCTGCAGCCGACCGTCTACTCCCGCTAAACTGCCTTTCTTTAAGAAGTTGGCAACGTTTTCTGCGGGACGACGCCAAACAACACAGTTAATGAAATCTGCTTCGCGCTCACCTTGTTGATTTGTAAATGTCCGGTTAACAGCCAGTGTAAACGTGGCAACAGCTACTCCATTTGGAGTATAGCGTAATTCCGGGTCTCTTGTAAGCCTTCCTACAAGAATTACGCGGTTAATCATCAGAACCACTCCTTAAAAAGGGAAATTATTCTTCCTCTTTTACGACGATGTGACGAATAATGTCTTCGCTAATTCTCGCTAAACGGTCAAATTCTTGTACCGCTTTAGGCTCAGACACTACGTTCACAATCATGTAGTAACCGTCGCGAAATTTTTCGATTTCATATGCTAAGCGACGTTTACCCCACTCTTTTACGTTTGTAATTTCCGCGCCATTTTCGGTTAAAACGTTGTTGAAACGCTCAACTAACGCTTTTCTTGCTTCATCGTCCATATTTGGGCGGATGATGTACATGATTTCGTATTTTCTCATCACAGTCACCTCCTTTTGGTCTCAACGGCTCTATAGACAGAGCAAGGAGCAATAAAGCATTACTCACATTTTTTGATTATAACATGGTGCAAAGACCGATGCAATATTAAACATTGAAGCGGAAATGCATAATATCGCCGTCTTGTACTTCGTAATCCTTTCCTTCCAGGCGCACTTTGCCTGCCTCGCGCGCCGCCGCCATTGAACCGCAAGCAACTAAATCTTCATAAGAAACGGTTTCAGCACGAATAAAACCGCGCTCAAAGTCCGAATGAATAATCCCTGCACATTGCGGAGCTTTCATACCTTTACGGAACGTCCAAGCACGTACTTCCTGTTCTCCGGCAGTAAAGTAAGTCGCTAAGCCAAGTAAATTGTAAGCTGCACGAATTAATTGATCTAATCCGGATTGTTTAATGCCAAGCTCTTGTAAAAACAGCTCTTTTTCTTCATCATCAAGTTCAACGATTTCCGCTTCGACCTTCGCACAAATAACAATGACCTCGGCATTGTCATTTTTCGCAAACTCGCGCACTTGCTGCACAAACGGATTGTTGTATGGATCAGCTAAGTCCTCTTCACCGACATTCGCCACATATAACATCGGCTTAATCGTTAACAAATGAAGATGCTTAACAACTTTCATTTCTTCTTCCGTAAATTGCAGCGTACGCGCTGCTTTTCCTGCTTCAAACGTTTCTTTTAAACGGAGAAGAATATCGTATTCAAACATCGCGTCTTTATCTTTTTGCTTGGCCATTTTACCTACGCGATCAATGCGCTTATCAACCGTCTCAAGGTCAGCTAAAATAAGCTCTAGATTGATTGTTTCGATATCAGCAATCGGATCTACTTTCCCGGCAACGTGAGTAATATTTTCATCAGCAAAACAACGTACTACTTGGCAAATCGCATCTACTTGGCGAATATGAGATAAAAACTTATTTCCTAATCCTTCTCCCTTACTTGCGCCTTTTACAATTCCAGCGATATCCGTAAATTCAAAAACTGTAGGTACTGTTCTTTTTGGTTTTACTATTTCAGTCAATTTTTTTAATCGCTCATCAGGAACTTCAACGATTCCTACGTTTGGCTCAATTGTACAGAATGGATAGTTGGCTGATTCAGCTCCTGCTTTCGTTATCGCATTAAATAATGTCGATTTTCCGACGTTAGGAAGACCGACAATTCCTGCTGTTAATCCCATTTATTTTCACTCCTCTTTCAAACCGTAAACATCTTTCACAATTATAGGATAGTAGTAAAAGAAATGACAAGCATCTCTATATTTTTTCAAGAGTAACTAAACAATCATATAATGTGCTGCCAACACCGTTGTCAGACTCAAGATCGGATGTTAAAACATTAACACTTCCGCCAAATTTTTGCCACTGTCCCTCATCAATATTAATCGTTTTTGGATGGGCTTTCTTCATCACCTTTATATTTCCGATGAGTTCACCGCGGTCATTAAATACTTTTACAAGGTCGCCGTCCTTTAACCCTTTTTCGATTGCAATATCCTCGGAAACTTCTATTTTCACAGACTGCATTGATTCAAGCAAATGATAATACTGAGAATGATTGGAACGAAGCGGATGAATCGTTAACAATGTATAAGGATATTTACTTTCTAATTTTGAATTGCCAACTTCCGCCGGATACATTATTTTCAGCTTTCCGTCAAATCCTTTTTGTCTGGCAAGCAAGGAAGTAAACTCGTACTTTCCGCTCGGTGTTTTAAATTGATAATCATCCCATGGAACTGGTTTTACCGGAAGAAGTATATGTTTTTCTTGTTTTAACTTTTCCAAAGTAATTCCATGTTTTTCAAGATGGCTTAAACCCATTTTTAAAAACTCTTCCCTTGAGTAAGCAAAATCATCACCGAAGCCAAGCCGCTTTGCCAGTTCCGTCCAAATCCAAAGATCGGATTTCGCTTCGCCAGGCGGTTCAACAATGGCTGGGCCGTAATTGACATAAGCATGGTACATTGACGAATAATAAATATCTTCCTCTTCAAACACAGTCGTCGTTGGTAATACGTAATCGGCAAGTTCCGCTGTATCGGTCATAAACTGTTCAAACACAACAACCGTTTCAACGGATTGAAATGCTTTTTTTACTAGATTTGTGTTTGGTACTTGAGTAAGCGGATTGCCGCATGTGACGATAATCATCTTAATTGGCGGATTTTTGGCCTGCAAAATTCCTTCTGCCTGCTTCATCATTGTAAATGTTCTTGAAGCTGTTTTCCTTTCCGGCAACGTTAACGCTTTTATATTAAAGCTTTGTCCTACTTGAAGATTGCCAAAATTCGCGCCGCCTCCCGGGATTCCGATATTGCCGCTTACAGCAACTAATGCATCTATTAAACGAATCGTATTTCCGCCATTGGCATATCGTTGCATTCCTAATCCTAAATACGTCATCGTTGGGCGGTTTCCATATATATAGGCAAGTTCTGTAAACACTTCACGGCGAACTTCAGTGATCTCGATAATTTCATCAAGCGTGATTTGTTCCATTAGCGCTAACAAGTCTTCAAAACCGACTGTGTAGTTCTTAATAAATGTTTGATCCTCAAGCCCAAGGCGAAGCAATTCTTTCATAATACCAATCGCAAGAAAACCATCCATTCCCGGTTTTATCGAAACATACATATCGGCTATTTTTGCAGTTTGGTTAAAAATCGGGTCAATAACAATCAACTTAGTTCCTTGTTTTTTGACTGCTTGAAGATGCTGGAATAAGTGCATATTGGTGCGTGCAACATTTCTTCCCCAGATGACAACGTTTTTGCTGTTGTAAATATCTTCTGGAGCGTGGCTATAGGAACTGCCAAAATCCCATGTTTGCGCTTCAATTCCCGCCCCCCAGCAAAGGCTGCCCGTTAATTCTGTAACTCCCCCAAAGCAATTAAAAAAGCGCTGATCTAAATTTTTCAACAATCCATTGTTTGCATAATCGTGGCTATGGAGAATAGCAGTTGTCCCGTATTTTTCTTTCATTTCTTTCATTTTTTCAGCAATTTCATTTAATGCTTGTTCCCAAGCAATTCTGATGAATTGTCCATTCACTTTTTTGAGCGGATAAAGCAGCCGTTCTCTTGAATTTGTTCTCGTTTCCAGCATGCGGCCGCGACTGCAAATTTTTCCCTGCGTAATCGGATGGCTCTCGTCTCCTTCTACTTTCACTACTTTGCCATTTTCTACCGTTACCGTAAATCCACACGTATCCCAACAGTTTAACGGACAAGAGGATTGATATGTAGCTGCCATACTCCTAACCCCTTTCCTTATAGAAATAGCATGAGGAAATTATTCCTCATGCTTTACTAATACCTTTTTTAATTTTCTTACAAACTCTTTGCGCGGCATTAACACGCTATGAGCACACCCTTCGCATTTAATGCGGATATCCATGCCCATTCGAATAATTTTCCAGCGATTTGTTCCGCAAGGATGCGGCTTTTTCATTTCAACGATGTCGTACAAATTAAATTCTTTATTAAGCAACGGAATCCCGCCTTTCTTCGATTATTTAAGCATCTGATTTCATCGTTTTTTGCACCGGTTCCGCTTCCTCTTGGCGATTATAAAGGACAAGGCGCGGAAACGGTATCTCGATTCCATGCTCATCTAATCGAAGTTTTATTTCCTTGCGTAACGCCCGGGCAATAAACCAATGACGCATTGGCTTCGTTTCGCAAGTTACTCTCAGAACAATTTCAGATTGCCCGAAATTTTGAATTCCTAATAGCTCTGGCGCTTTAACCATATCTTCATACTTTGCCGGCAGTTCCGCCAGCAGCTCGCGAATGATATTTTCCGTTCTTTCAATATCTCCTTCATAAGCAATGCTAACATCAACAACGGCTATACTGTTATTTAACGAGAAGTTTGTTACTTGATTAATACTTCCATTAGGGAGAATGTGAACTTCTCCTGTCCAACTTTTGATTTTCGTTGTTCTTAGGCCAATTTCCTCTACATAACCTTCAAAGTTTCCAATGCGAACGTAGTCACCGACAGAAAATTGATCTTCAAAAATAATGAAAAAGCCGGTAATGATATCTTTTACTAAGCTTTGTGCCCCAAAACCGACAGCAAGACCGACAATCCCTGCACCGGCAAGAATCGTTGTTACTGGAATTCCCACTGTATCTAAAATCATCATAATAACAACGAAATAAACAACATATGTCAATACATTATCTAATAAGCGTAATAATGTCGCTTCTCTACGCTCTGAAATTCGTAATGAGGTTTTCTGGCGTACTTTAAATACGTTATGCAAAGCCAATTTAACAATTTTTAAAAAAACGGTTGATAAAACGATAATGGCAATAATTTTCACTAAACCTAAGCCGATATTCATCCATAAATCTTCATTGGTAAGAATCCTCAACATTTTATTGTATAACTTTTCCACGCTGCTCACAAAATGTACACCTCTATCTAAATTAGTTGCCTATACAGATGATTCGTTGAATACATAAATTATTTTACCAAGATTTCATGTTTATTTATAGCGATATACATTGTTATAACAAAAAATAGCTTAGATATGTATAGAAATTTGTTATTTTCCGTATACTGTTAATACTTAAATGAAATCGGGAGTGAAAATAATGAGCTTAAAGTCTGCCTTTTTTGGTCAGAAGGGTGGGAAAGAACGGATTTTCTACGATGAACAAGATGCTTCCACACTAGTGGCAATGAGACTCACTTCTTTATTGAATTCTAATTTATCCCAACCAATTGCCATCGTGTGCATCGGAACAGACCGTTCCACTGGAGATTCTCTTGGTCCGCTTGTTGGAACGATGTTAAAAGAAAAAGATGTTTCTTCTTTCCATGTGTACGGTACATTAGAAGATCCCATCCACGCAATGAACTTACAAGAAAAGTTAAACATGATTCGCTCGCTTCATGAAAATGCATTTATCATTGGAATTGATGCTTGCTTAGGCAGATTAAAAAGCGTCGGTGCAATCACGATCGGAGAAGGACCGGTACGGCCAGGAGCAGGAGTGAACAAGGATTTACCTCCCGTTGGTGATATTCATATTACCGGAACTGTTAATGTGAGCGGTTTTATGGAATTTTTTGTTTTGCAAAATACACGACTTCATTTAGTTATGAATATGGCGAAGACGATTGCGAGCGGTATTTATGAAGCTGATTTACAATTAACGAGAAGAAGCCATTTAGCAAAGCTCAATATGAATCATGAACAGTATAAATTTTTTTAAAATAAATAAATCCCCTCTTTCTTAAACAACAAAGAAGGGATTATTTATTTTATATGATATAGACAACAGAAACTAATAAAGCCGCTACTAAAATACTCGGCAGTAAATTAGCAACGCGAATTTTCGTCAGCCCTAACATATTTAAACCAATTGCAATAATTAAAACGCCACCCGTAGCGGTTGACTCAGCGATAAAAGATTCAAGAAGATCACTTGGTATCCACCGTTCTATTTGCGTTGCTAATAGAGCAATTGCTCCTTGATAGAGCATAACCGGTATAGCTGAGAAAATAACGCCGATCCCAAGAGTTGTCGTAAGAATAATACTTGTAAAACCATCAATAATTGACTTTGTATATAACACTCGGTGATCTCCTCGCAGCCCGCTGTCTAAAGCACCAACAATAGCCATAGCACCAATCACAAATAATAAAGTTGCCGTTACAAACCCTTTGGCAATATTCCCTTCTTGATTATCCCCTAATTTTTTCTCCAACCACTGACCTAACTTGTTCAGCTTATCTTCGATTTTCCATACTTCCCCTAAAACACCGCCAAGTACAAGGCTAAAAATAACAATTAAAAATTGCTCACCTTTTAACCCCATCTGAATTCCTAGCAAAGTAACCGCAAGACCAATTCCGCTCATCACTGTCGTTTTTATTTGTTCCGGAATGCGGTGGAATACTTTTCCCAGCAAAGCTCCGATCGTGATGCAAACTCCATTGACAACTGTTCCTAATAAAACCAATAGTTTTTCCCCCTATGTAGTAAAAAAATAGATGCTGTCTCAAAAGTCAAGGGTCAGACCCCAACACAATATATAGGACATAATATTGGAAAAATGAACTATATATTGTTAAACGCACGTGAGGTCAGACCCTTATAAGACAGCCTCATCGTTACTCCAACTCATCAAATTTTATATTTAACAATTCTAGTATTCTTTCTAAGTCTTCATTCGAAAAAAACTCGATTTCAATTTTTCCTTTTTTTCGATTTTGTTTAATCACAACAGAAGTTCCGAGCTTTTCCCTTAACAAAGACTCGCTTTGTTTTAAAAATATGCTTTTTTCTACTTTTGGTTGTGATGTTTCACGTGAAACATTTTCGTTAATATGATTGATAAGTTGTTCCACTTGGCGAACATTTAGCTTTTCTTTTATAATCTTGTCAACAATCTTCTTCAATTGTCCTTTTTTCTTCAATCCTAACAAAGCCCGGCCATGTCCCATCGATAAAACGCCATCCGTAATAAGCTGCTGCACATCTTTTGGAAGCGAAAGTAAACGAATATGATTAGCAATATGAGGACGGCTTTTTCCTAATCGCTTTGCCAATTCTTCTTGAGTAATGTTCAAATGGTCAATAAGCGCTTGATAAGCACGTGCCTCCTCAATGGGTGTTAAATCCTCACGCTGTAAATTTTCTAATAACGCAAATTCCATCATTTGCTCTTCGGTTAAATTGCGGACTACGGCAGGGACCGTTTTTAATTTTGCTTCTTTAGCGGCGCGATACCGTCTTTCGCCAACAACAATTTCATAACCTTTAATGCTTTTTCTGACAATGAGCGGCTGTAAAATACCATGTTGAAGAATGGACTCTTTTAACTCGTCAATCGTTTCTTGCTTGAATGTTTTCCGCGGTTGATACGGATTGGGCCGCAGCTCTTTAATGCTGATTTCTTGAATGACTTCATCTTCTTGCGTTTCTAAATTTGCAAACAATGCATTAATCCCTTTTCCAAGACCTTTAGCCACGTTCTAGCACCTCCTTCGCAAATTCTAAATACACTTCAGCTCCGCGGGATTTTGTATCATAAAGAATAATTGGTTTCCCATGGCTTGGTGCTTCGCTTAAGCGGACATTCCGCGGGATAATCGTTTGATAGACTTTTTCACGAAAATATTTTTTCACTTCTTCAATCACTTGAATGCCGAGATTTGTTCTGGCATCCAACATCGTCAGAACAACGCCCTCTAACCGCAAATCTGTATTTAAATGTTTTTGCACTAAACGTATTGTATTCAGTAATTGACTTAATCCCTCAAGGGCATAGTATTCACACTGTACCGGAATTAAAACGGTATCTGCAGCAGTTAAAGCATTGACAGTGAGCAAGCCTAAAGAAGGCGGACAATCAATAATAATAAATTCATATTCAGATTTTAAAGGCTCAAGCGCTTTCTTCAAACGAATCTCACGAGAAATAATCGGAACAAGCTCTATTTCCGCCCCTGCAAGCTGAATGGTAGCGGGGATGATATGTAGGTTTTCTATAGAGGTTGGCCTTATCACTTCTTTCGCTGTCATCTCTTCAACAAGAACATTATAAATACATTCGTCGACATCGCCTTTTTCAATGCCGATTCCGCTTGTCGCATTTCCCTGGGGATCAATATCTACAAGCAACACTTTTTTTCCTATATATGCAAGGCAGGCAGCTAAATTGACCGCTGTTGTCGTTTTCCCTACCCCGCCTTTTTGGTTTGCAATCGCGATAACCTTGCCCACGATGACACCTACCCTCAACTCATACTATCTTTCTTCCATTCTAAACGTCCGTCATGCTGTTTTCACATTTATTGTTAAAAAACCGCTATGTTTTTTATTTTATCACGAAACAACTAAGATTGATGTTTTTTCTAATCGGTAAATGCAATTTAAATAAAAAACCTCATCAATGTAGCTTATGATGAGGCATAATAAGAGCAATATTACTTTTTAGGAATGCGAATCGTAATTTGATAGTAATCTTCAAAGTCTTCTTCCTCTGAATCAATCGCAAGACCGCTATCTGCGACCATCGTTAATGATTGACGGATTGTATTTACAGCGATTCTCATGTCTTTGCTGAACGCTTTTCGTTTAGGCTTTGGCTTAGGTGCAGCATTCTCCAGCATTTTGAGAACGCGATCTTCTGTTTGTTTTACATTTAACTGCTTTTCCATAATTTCTTGTAAAAGCTTCAGCTGCTTTTCTTTATCTTTCAATGCGATTAGCGCACGAGCGTGGCGCTCTGTAATTTTCCTTTGTAAGAGAGCGTCCTGTACTTCTTGGGGAAGCTTTAATAAACGCAGCTTGTTAGCTATTGTTGATTGACCTTTTCCTAATCGTTGCGCTAATGCCTCCTGAGTTAAATTATGCAATTCAAGCAGCTTCGCATAGGCAAGCGCTTCTTCAATCGGTGTTAATTCCTCACGCTGCAAGTTTTCGATGAGCGCTACAGATGCGGTTTCCGTGTCATTTAAATTTTTAACAATAGCAGGTATTTCTTCCCAGCCAAGCTTTTGGACAGCCCGCCAACGTCTTTCTCCAGCAATGATTTCAAATTTTCCGTCTTCACATTCGCGAACCACAATCGGTTGAATAATTCCGTGTGTCCGGATAGTTAACGCCAATTCATCAATCTTATCCTCTGCAAAAATCGTGCGCGGTTGATAGCGATTCGGTACAATAAGAGATACAGGAATTTTTCTAATTTCTTCCCCTTCTGTTTTTTCAACTGCCTGTTCAGTTTCCTTTTCCCCAAAATTGAAAAAACGCGAAAAAGGATGTTTCATGCCCCTACACCACCTTTGAAAACTCTCCCCTGTATTCTGCTTGTCTAAAAATATTTATTCAATCGGAAGCTTATTTGGCACTCCAGGTTTTCGAGGGTATTTTTTTGGTGTCTTCCGTTTTTTCTCAATAAAAATAATTGTACGCTCACTTTGTTCAATTGGTAAAATAAATTGTTCTATACGTTCAACTTCCCCGCCAAGCACTTTAATAGCCGTTTTCCCTTGTTCTAATTCCTCCCCGGCAGCAGCTGCTTTCATGGCGATAAATGTTCCGTTGATTTTAACTAACGGAAGGCAAAGCTCACTTAATACTGCCATTCGGGCAACTGCTCTTGCTATAACTACATCAAATGATTCGCGAATTCCTTCTTTTCTGCCAAATGTTTCGGCACGGTCATGATAAAACGCCACATTCTCTAACTGCAGTTTAGACGCAAGATGATTCAGAAACGTAATTCGTTTTTGCAATGAATCAACAATGGATAACTTTAAATGCGGAAAACAAATTTTTAAAGGAATGCTTGGGAATCCCGCTCCTGCTCCTACGTCACAAATAGAAATCGGCTTTGAAAAATCATAGTAAAACGCTGGAGAAATGGAATCAAAAAAGTGTTTTAAATATACTCCAGACTTGTCCGTAATGGCAGTTAAGTTCATTTTTTCGTTCCATTCCACCAATAACTCATAATACAGTTCAAATTGTTCAAGTTGTTGAGGAGAAAGGTGAATTCCCTTCTCCTCTAACATTGTCTGAAACTGTCTTGTCTCCATAAGCCAATCCTTTCACTATTGTTATTCATTCGACACCCGAGCAATTCTTCCTTGTTCTAAATAAACTAATAATATTGAAATATCCGCTGGATTTACTCCAGAAATACGGGAAGCCTGTGCGACAGAGAGCGGACGGACTTGCTTCAATTTTTGTCTTGCTTCTGTTGCAAGCCCGGTAATTGCATCATAGTCAATGTCTTCTGGAATTTTTTTATTTTCCATCTTCTTTAAACGCTCTACTTGTTGAAGTGATTTCTCAATGTATCCTTCGTATTTGATTTGAATTTCTACTTGCTCCGCTACATCTGGCGGAATTTCTACATCTGCAGGCGCAAGCATTTTGATATGCTCATACGTCATTTCTGGGCGTTTCAATAAATCAGCAGCACGAATTCCGTCTTTCAACTCGCTTCCGCCGGCATTGCGAATAACCTCTTGCACTTGTGCAGTCGGCTTAATGATATAGGAAACTAAGCGTTTTTTCTCTTTTTCAATCGCTTCTTTCTTCGCTAAAAACTTTTGATAACGCTCTTCAGAAATAAGACCGATTTTATAACCAATCTCTGTTAAACGCAAATCAGCATTATCATGACGAAGCAATAAGCGATATTCCGCACGCGATGTCAGCAAACGATATGGCTCATTTGTTCCCTTCGTGACAAGGTCATCAATCAATACACCGATATATGCATCGGAACGGCTTAAAATAAGCTCTTCTTTTCCTAGTGCTTTTCTAGCAGCATTAATTCCGGCAATAATCCCTTGTCCCGCTGCTTCTTCATAACCGGAAGTTCCGTTAATTTGTCCGGCTGTATATAAATTTTTCACGATTTTTGTTTCAAGCGTTGGCCACAACTGCGTTGGGACAACCGCATCATATTCAATCGCATAACCGGCGCGCATCATTTCTGCCTTTTCTAAGCCGGGAATTGTCGCTAAAATTTTCCGCTGAATATGTTCTGGCAAGCTTGTTGATAATCCTTGTACGTACACTTCCTCTGTATTTCGTCCTTCCGGCTCTAAGAAAATTTGATGACGCGGTTTGTCATGGAAACGGACAATTTTATCTTCAATGGATGGACAGTAGCGTGGTCCTGTTCCTTTAATCATTCCTGAGTACATCGGCGATAAGTGAAGATTCTCGTCGATGATTCGATGAGTCTCTTCTGTTGTGTACGTTAACCAGCAAGGAAGCTGATCGGTAATAAACTCGGTCGTCTCATAGGAAAACGCTCTAGGAACATCGTCCCCCGGCTGAATTTCTGTTTTGCTGTAATCAATAGAACGACTATTTACCCGAGGAGGTGTTCCTGTTTTAAAGCGCACTAATTCAAACCCAAGCTCTTCTAAATGCTCAGATAACTTGATAGAAGGCTGTTGGTTATTTGGACCGCTCGAATATTTAATATCGCCGATAATAATTTCTCCACGTAAAAATGTTCCAGTCGTAATAACAACTGTTTTGGCATAATAATGGGCACCTGTATGCGTAATAACGCCTTTGCAGACCCCGTCCTCAACGATTAAACGTTCTACTTTTCCCTGTACTAATGTGAGATTCTCTTGGTTTTCAAGCGTCTTTTTCATTTCATGTTGATATAGGAATTTATCCGCTTGGGCACGCAACGCACGCACAGCCGGGCCTTTTCCTGTGTTCAACATTCTCATTTGAATATAGGTTTTATCAATATTTTTTCCCATTTCTCCGCCCAGCGCATCAATTTCCCGCACAACAATTCCTTTTGCTGGACCGCCAATTGATGGGTTACAAGGCATAAATGCAATCATATCAAGATTGAGTGTAATCATTAACGTCTTTGCTCCGATGCGAGCTGCGGCTAAGCCCGCTTCACACCCCGCATGCCCGGCACCCACTACAATGACGTCATATGAACCGGCATCATATCCCATAAAAATAACCTCCTTCTTTCAATGCCCTTTGTGACAAAATATGTTTACTTTCCTAAGCAAAATTGCGAAAAGAGCTGATCAATCAAACTTTCATGGACTGTATCACCGATAATCTCACCTAGTAATTCCCATGTTCTTGTTAAATCGATTTGCACAATATCAATCGGCACTCCCGCTTCGATGCCAGAAATCGCTTCTTCAACCGCCTGTTTCGCTTGATGAAGCAGCGCAATATGCCGAGAGTTAGATACGTACGTTAAATCATTTGCTTCAACAGCACCCGTAAAGAATAGAGAAGAAATCGCTTCTTCCAATTCATCGATTCCCTTTTCCTCTAAAAGAGATGTCGTTACAATCGGCCAATTTCCTGCAAGCTCCCGGACGCGTTCCATGTCGATTTTCTGCGGTAAGTCCGTTTTATTGACAATAACAATCACATCCATATCCTTAACCGCTTCAAAAAGCTGTTCATCTTCCGGAGTTAGTTCCTCGCTATAATTCAAAACGAGTAAAATCAAATCCGCTTTTTTAAGTACTTCTCGTGAACGCTCCACTCCAATTCTTTCCACGATATCTTCCGTTTCCCGAATTCCCGCTGTATCAATTAATTTTAGCGGTACCCCTCGCACGTTTACATATTCTTCAATCACATCACGTGTTGTCCCTGGAATATCTGTAACAATCGCTTTATTTTCATGAGCTAAACTGTTGAGCAATGATGACTTTCCAACATTCGGTCTGCCAATAATAGCAGTCGCCAAACCTTCCCGCAATATTTTCCCTTGCTGTGATGTTTGTAAAAGCTTATTAATCTCATCACGAACATAAAGCGCTTTTTCAATAAGCATGTTATGTGTCATTTCTTCAACGTCGTCATATTCTGGGTAATCGATGTTTACTTCAACATGGGCTAATGTTTCTAAAATCGCTTGCCGCAATCCGCGGATTAGCTTTGAAAGGCGCCCTTCCATTTGACTTAGCGCCACATTCATCGCCCGGTCCGTTTTCGCACGAATTAAATCCATAACTGCTTCCGCCTGGGACAAATCAATGCGCCCATTTAAAAAGGCGCGTTTTGTAAATTCTCCCGGTTCAGCTAAACGCGCTCCATTTGTTAATACAAGCTGTAAAACACGATTGACAGAAACGAGACCACCGTGACAATTAATTTCTACGACATCTTCCCTTGTAAATGTTTTTGGCGCTCTCATCACCGTTACCATGACTTCTTCCACCGTTTGCCCTGAAGAAGGATCGATAATATGACCGTAATGAATCGTATGAGATGGTACGTCTTTTAAGCGCTTGCCCCCGACTCCCTTAAAAATTTTATCAGCAATTTGTATCGCCTCATCTCCGCTTAGCCGGACAATCGCTATCGCTCCTTCTCCCAGCGGCGTCGAAATGGCTGCAATTGTATCAAACTCCATTTCCTATCACCTCTCTTTACTAAAACCGCCATCCTAATCTATATGATTAAATCCCATTAATTCCGAATTGATTCCCTAAATTATTAAAATAACACATTTATATTGTGAACAAAAGAAAATGTTTCTATATTCCCAGACATAAAAATTATCCACATTCAGTGTAATCATTCTAATTTTAACTTATCCACATGTGAATAACAATAATAAACGTCAATATCCATTCATGAACAATTAAGACGAGCAAACATCCATTTTGGCTTTAAAAAATAAAGAGCTGACCCATAAGCAAAGTATCAAACCCCACAACACAATATATTGTGAAATGCACGTGAGGTCAGACACTTATGGATCAGCCCCCCTTATCGAATGGGAGATATAACGATGTAGCGATGCGGTTCCGTTCCAACAGAATATGTTTTTATTCCTTGCCGCTCCGCTAAAGCGGCATGAATAATTTTTCTTTCATAAGCTGGAAGCGGTTCTAACTTGACTTCTTTTCCCGTTTTTATTGCTTTATCCGCTAATTTTTGCGCTAATTGAGTGAGCGTCTCTTTTCGTCTCGCGCGATAGTTTTCTGCATCAATCGTAATGTGAATATAATGTTCCGAATACCGATTGGCTACAAGTTGAGCTAACAGTTGAAGCGAATTCAACGTTTGTCCATGTTTGCCGATTAATAAGGCAATTTGCTCACCGCTCAAAATAAATTCTGCATTTTTATCATTTTCTCTTTTTTGAATATCTGCTTGAATCCCCATCTTTTCAATGACGGATTTCAAAAATTTCTCAGCTTCTTCTACAGGATCATAGATTAGCTTTGCTTTTACAACAGCCGGTCTTGCCCCAAAAATCCCTAAAAAACCTTTCTTTCCTTCATCGACAATAATGATTTCCGCCCGTTCTTTCGAAACATTTAGTTGAGCTAAAGCTAGGTTGACTGCTTCTTCGACAGTTTGGGCCGTAGCAGTTACTTCTTTCACTTCTTCGCTCCTCCTGAATTAGCAGTCTTTATATCTGGGCCTTTAATAAAGTATGTTTGAATAATCATAAAGATGTTGCCAACTACCCAATACAATGATAGCGCTGCCGGGAAATTAATCGCAAAAATGACGATCATAATCGGCATCATCCAGAGCATCATTGCCATTTGCGGATTTTGCTGTTCCGTTCCGGCCATAATCATTTTTTGCTGAATAAAAGTAGTTACTCCAGCTATTAGCGGTAGAATATAGTACGGATCTTTATCTCCCAGATCAAACCATAAGAAATTATGGTTTGCGATTTCTTCTGTTCGCATAATGGCATGATAAAAACCTATCAAAATCGGCATCTGAATTAAAAGCGGGAAGCAGCCTGCCAAAGGATTTACTCCGTGCTTTTGGAACAATAGCATCGTTTCCTGCTGCAGCTTTTGCTGCGTTTGCATATCTTTAGAGCTGTATTTTTCCCGCAGCTTTTGCAATTCTGGCTGGAGGGCTTGCATAGCTTTTGAGTTTCTCGTCTGCTGAATCATTAGCGGCAAAATAACTAAACGAATTAAAACGGTAACAATAATAATCGCCAAACCATAATTGGCATTAAACAGATTCGCAAAATATGTGATTAGCCATGAAAGCGGATAAACAATGTACTGATTCCAAAATCCTTTGCTCTCTGGTGTAATTGGTTCGTTTATTTGTGTACAACCTGACATAAAGGCTAACAAGGCTACTAGTAAAAATGCCAACCAAATCCGCCTTTTCACCATTTTTTCCTCCTAACATTTAAATATTCGGGCACATCCATTATGTATTTTAACATTATCATAGCTAAAATGGCTGTCCAAATGTCATTTATTAATGATTCCAGCCTTTCTAAAAACATGGATTAAACTTTTCTTTACTTCCGCATATTCCATCTCCGAAACAGGCATTCTCGCAATAATCACATAATCCTTGCCTGGAGCGATTTGTTCCCTCATCTCTAAAAACACTTGTCTTATATATCGTTTAATTCGATTTCTAACTACAGCTTTGCCAAGTTTTTTGCTCACTGACAACCCGACACGAAAGTAAGGCTGCTCCGGCTTATCAAGCACGTAAATAACGAACTGGCGATTTGCTGTTGATCTTCCGTTTTGAAACACTTCTTGAAACTCGTCATTTTTCTTTATGCGATATTTTTTCTTTATCCCAAGACACAACACACTCCCATATTCGTTCGGGATTTTATGATGAAAGCAAGCTTAGAAAAAAGACCACTGAGGTTTCAGTGGCCTATGCTGATAATACTTTTCTTCCTTTACGACGACGACGAGCAAGAACTTTACGTCCGTTCTTTGTGCTCATGCGAGCGCGGAAACCATGAACTTTGCTGCGCTTACGCTTATTTGGTTGGTAAGTTCTTTTCATTATATGACACCTCCCTGAGGAATAACTGTTACGGGCAGTCTTTCTAATTATAGTGAGAAATCTATAAAAATGTCAACCGTCCCAGGAGTATCTTTCTGCAAAATGTACAAAGTTCAATGTGGATAATTTTTTTCGTTATTTTTATATTATCCACAACATTTATCGACATTTTTTTCACATTTTATCCTTATGTGGATAATAACTTTTCCACATCTTTGGTTATTGTGGATAATTTTAAAAACTCATTGCAACATAATAGTTTATCTGTTATTATATTGTTGTTTTTACTTTGGATAATTTATGTGAACAAGTTGTTTATCCACAAACTGTGAATAAGTTGTGGACATTGTATTCAACATGTGAATAAAAATTATCCACAAAACGTGGATTTTGTCGAAATATCTTAATTATTTCCTATTTATATGTTTTTCCACATTTGCATTTTTATAACCTTATATTCATTCGGTTTATACTGTTATACAACAACCTCTTGTGTAAAGGAGGGACAATGGGTGGAAAATATACATGATTTATGGAATAAAGCACTCGAAGAAATTGAAAAGAAAATCAGCAAGCCCAGCTTTGAAACATGGTTAAAGTCAACAAAAGCCCACTCTCTTAAAGGTGATACTCTCGTCATCATAGCCCCTAACGAATTTGCAAGAGACTGGCTAGACTCCCGCTATGCCAACTTAATTGCTGAAACGATTTATGACATTACTGGTGAAGAGCTGAAAATCAAGTTTATTATTCCGCAAAATCAAAGCGAGGAAGAGTTTAACATAAAGCCCGCCATCAAAAAACATCGGAAAACAGAGGAAGAACAAACAGAACTGCCGCAAAGCATGTTGAATCCAAAATATACTTTTGATACGTTTGTCATCGGTTCTGGAAATCGCTTTGCCCATGCAGCTTCATTAGCGGTAGCGGAAGCGCCTGCTAAAGCATATAATCCTCTTTTCATATACGGCGGTGTAGGATTAGGAAAGACGCACTTAATGCATGCCATTGGTCACTATGTGATTGAGCACAATCCATCGGCAAAGGTTGTCTACCTATCTTCTGAAAAATTTACAAACGAGTTCATTAACTCAATTCGCGATAACAAGGCGGTCGATTTTCGCAATAAATATAGAAATGTCGACGTTCTATTAATTGACGATATTCAATTTTTGGCGGGAAAAGAACAGACACAAGAAGAATTTTTCCATACATTTAATACGCTTCATGAAGAAAGTAAACAAATAGTTATTTCTAGCGACCGACCGCCAAAAGAAATCCCAACGCTTGAAGATCGTCTGCGTTCACGCTTTGAATGGGGGCTTATTACGGACATCACTCCTCCTGATTTGGAAACACGAATTGCCATCCTCCGTAAAAAAGCCAAAGCGGAAGGATTTGATATTCCAAATGAGGTTATGCTTTATATAGCAAACCAAATTGACTCCAATATCCGTGAGCTTGAGGGAGCACTCATCCGCGTAGTCGCTTACTCATCATTAATTAACAAAGAAATTAATGCTGACTTAGCCGCTGAGGCTCTAAAGGACATTATTCCAAGCTCAAAACCGAAAGTCATTACCATTCAGGATATTCAAAGAGTAGTTGGAGAGCATTTTAATGTAAAGTTAGAAGACTTTAAAGCTAAGAAGAGAACAAAATCGGTAGCTTTTCCGCGTCAAATCGCCATGTATCTTTCCCGCGAATTAACCGATTGTTCTTTACCGAAAATTGGTGAGGAGTTTGGCGGACGGGATCATACAACGGTCATTCACGCTCATGAAAAAATTTCTAAGCTCTTGCAAACGGATGTCCAATTGCAAAAACATTTAAAAGAAATTCAAGAAAAATTAAAACATTAAAAAGCGGACTACTTGAACTTTTTCTGGATAATGTGAATAACAATAGATTATTTTACACAGTTTGTCCACATGTGGATAGACTGTGTTTCCTTTGTTTTTTCAAGGTTATCCACATGTTAACAATACCTACTACTACTTTTATTATTTTTTAGAAATAATAAAATAAAATATATTTTTCGCGGAAAAAGATTATTTAGGAGGAACTTGTTGATGAAATTTGTGATTCAGCGTGACTATTTAGTTCGAAGCGTTCAAGATGTAATGAAAGCCATCTCTTCAAGAACAACTATTCCAATCTTAACGGGAATTAAAATTACAGCAACCGAACAGGGAATTACGTTAACTGGAAGCGATTCGGATATTTCTATCGAATCCTTTATTCCGATAGAAGAAGAGGATAAAGTCATAGTAGAAATACTAGAACCAGGAAGCATTGTTCTACCAGCTCGCTTCTTTGGTGAAATTGTAAAAAAACTCCCAAAAGAGACAGTAGAAATCGAAATACAAAATCAGTTTTTAACAATTATTCGTTCAGGAAAAGCTGAATTTAATCTTAATGGATTAGATGCAGAAGAATATCCACGTCTGCCGCAAATCAAAGAAGAAAATGTATTTAAAATTCCTACAGATTTACTAAAAACACTTATTCGCCAAACCGTTTTTGCCGTTTCCACTTCAGAAACTAGGCCGATCTTGACAGGTGTAAACTGGAAGGTGGAAAACAATGAACTCATCTGTATTGCAACAGATAGCCATCGCTTAGCATTGCGGAAAGCGAAAATCGAAACAGAAAGCGAAGCATCTTACAATGTTGTCATTCCGGGAAAAAGTTTGAATGAATTAAGCAAAATTTTAGATGATACGACAGAACTAGTAGATATTGTTATTACAGAAAACCAAATCCTGTTTAAAACAAAACATTTGTTATTTTTCTCAAGACTCCTTGAAGGAAATTATCCAGAGACATCCCGTTTAATTCCTGCAGATAGCAAAACAGATGTTATAGTAAATGCAAAAGAGTTTTTCCAAGCTATTGATCGTGCCTCTCTTTTGGCAAGAGAAGGCAGAAATAATGTAGTAAAATTAACGACTTTGCAGGATGGAGTCATTGAGATTTCCTCTAATTCTCCTGAGATCGGAAAAGTGATTGAGGAAATCCAAAGCGAATCTATCACAGGAGAAGAATTAAAAATTTCTTTTAGTGCAAAATATATGATGGAGGCTCTCAAAGCGTTGGAGGGGACAGAAATTAAAATTAGCTTTACTGGAGCAATGCGACCATTTTTAATTCGCCCGATTAATGATGAATCGATGCTTCAGCTTATTCTCCCTGTAAGAACGTATTAAAAAAACGAAAGCTGCTGGAAAGACGGGATTCTGGCAGCTTTCTTTTCTATGGAGAAAATTTTTAGTAAAATAAAATAATGGACAGTTTTTACGAAAGAGAGCGATTGAATGATGGTTGAGAAAATTAAAATTTCTACAGATACAATTACACTAGGTCAATTATTAAAATTAGCGAACGTAATTGAAACTGGCGGCATGGCGAAATGGTTTTTGCAAAACTATGAAGTATATGTAAATGGAGAGCGCGAGAGCCGCCGCGGCCGCAAACTAAAGCCTGAAGATGTAGTCGAAATTAAAGGACACGGTACCTTTACTGTAATCGCATAGAGTAGGTGAAGTACCTTTGTTTTTAACAAATTTATGCTTAAAAAATTACCGTAATTATAAAAGCGCCGAGCTTCAGTTTGAAAATAAAGTAAATATCATTTTAGGGGAAAATGCCCAAGGGAAAACGAATGTGATGGAAGCCATTTATGTTTTAGCGATGGCAAAATCCCATCGTACTTCTAACGATAAAGACCTTATTCGTTGGGAAGAGGAATATGCTAAAATAGAAGGGAGAGCCATAAAACGAAAAGGCCCGTTATCTTTAGAATTAATTATCTCCAAAAAAGGTAAAAAGGCACGTAGCAATCATATTGAGCAACCAAAGTTAAGCCAATATGTCGGAAATATTAATGTTGTCATGTTTGCTCCTGAGGATTTGAATCTTGTCAAAGGAAGTCCTCGAATAAGAAGGCGTTTTATCGACATGGAAATTGGACAAGTTTCCCCTGTTTATATGCATGATTTAAGCCAATACCAAAAAATTTTGCAGCAAAGAAATCATTATTTAAAACTACTTCAATCGAAGCAGCATAACGATGAAACAATGCTTGAAGTATTAACGGATCAATTAATTGAATTGGCTGCTAAGATTACACTGAAACGCTACCAGTTTTTAGAACTTTTACAAAAATGGGCTGAACCGATTCACTATGAGATAAGCAGAGGGCTTGAAACATTGCGGATAAAATATCATTCATCTGTTGATGTATCAGAAGACGTGGATTTGTCGAGAATAATAGAAGCATATAACGAGAAGTTTGCTAAAATAAAGGGTAGAGAAATAGATAGGGGAACAACGTTAGTGGGCCCACATCGTGATGATTTAGCATTTGATGTGAATGGGAAAGATGTGCAAACATTCGGCTCGCAAGGCCAGCAACGAACAACGGCTCTCTCTTTAAAATTAGCGGAAATTGAACTCATTTTTTCTGAGATTGGCGATTATCCAATCTTGCTGTTGGATGATGTTTTATCAGAGCTTGATGATTTTCGCCAAACCCATTTGCTCAATACTATACAAGGAAAAGTGCAGACATTTGTAACGACAACGAGTATTGATGGAATAGAGCATGAGGTAATGAAAGAAGCGGATATATATAAAGTGGTTTCAGGACAAATTGCCAAGGTTTAGTTTTTTACTGTTTTTTATAGGAAAGCGTAGGTGATTAACATGACAATGGATCAAAAAGTGGACTATGCATATGATGAAAGCCAAATTCAAGTCCTTGAGGGATTAGAAGCGGTTCGTAAAAGACCGGGAATGTACATTGGCTCAACAGGACCAAAAGGGCTTCATCATTTAGTATGGGAAATAGTCGACAATAGTATTGACGAAGCGCTGGCCGGTTATTGTACGGAAATTAATGTAACGATTGAGAAAGATAATAGTATTACCGTTGTTGATAATGGACGCGGTATTCCGGTCGGAATTCATGAAAAGATGGGGCGACCGGCTGTAGAGGTAATCATGACTGTTCTTCATGCAGGAGGTAAGTTTGGCGGCGGTGGCTATAAGGTATCTGGTGGACTGCACGGTGTTGGTGCATCAGTCGTGAATGCCTTATCAACAGAGTTAGAAGTGTTTGTGTATCGTGAAGGGAAAATCCACTATCAAAAATATAAACGCGGTGTTCCAGTTACAGATTTGCAAGTAATTGGCGATACTGATCGTACAGGAACGACGGTTCACTTTAAGCCCGATCCAGAAATTTTTACAGAAACGATCGAATATGATTATGACACGCTTGCCAATCGCCTACGGGAGCTTGCATTCTTAAACCGCGGCATCAAAATTACGCTTGAAGATAAACGTGTGGAAAATCGCAGAAATGAATATTATTACGAGGGCGGAATCAAGTCGTATGTAGAGCATTTAAATCGCACAAGAGAAGTTCTTCATGAAGAGCCGATTTATATCGTCGGAGAGAAAGATGGGCTTTATGTTGAAATCGCTCTGCAATATAATGACGGCTATACCAGTAATATATATTCCTTCGCGAATAATATTCATACACATGAGGGCGGTACGCACGAAGCAGGCTTTAAAACAGCATTAACACGCATTATTAATGACTATGCAAGAAAGCATCATATTATGAAAGACAGTGATACGAACTTAACTGGTGAAGATGTCCGGGAAGGATTGACAGCTATCATTTCTGTTAAACATCCAGCTCCTCAGTTTGAAGGACAGACAAAAACAAAACTCGGGAACAGCGATGCAAGGACAGTTACAGACTCCCTTTTCTCTGAGCATTTTGAAACATTTTTATTAGAAAATCCAGCAATAGCCCGAAAAATTGTTGAAAAGGCAATGATGGCAGCACGAGCTCGATTGGCGGCAAAGAAAGCGAGAGAGCTCACGAGAAGAAAAAGCGCTCTTGAAGTGTCCAATTTACCGGGAAAACTAGCGGATTGTTCTTCGAAAGATCCATCTGTTAGTGAATTATATGTCGTTGAGGGTGATTCAGCGGGCGGTTCGGCTAAACAGGGACGGGATCGGCATTTCCAAGCAATTTTACCATTGCGCGGTAAAATTATTAACGTTGAGAAAGCGCGGCTGGATAAAATTTTATCGAACAATGAAGTGAGAGCGATTATTACTGCTTTAGGAACAGGAATTGGTGAAGATTTTGATATTACAAAGGCGCGCTATCATAAAATTATCATCATGACCGATGCCGATGTTGATGGAGCCCATATTCGTACATTATTGCTTACATTCTTTTATCGATATATGCGGCAACTTATTGAAAAAGGATATATTTATATTGCTCAGCCGCCTCTTTACAAAATTCAACAAGGAAAACATGTTGAATATGCGTACAATGACCGGCAATTAGAAGCTATTCTTGCCAAATTGCCTGATAATCCAAAACCTAATATTCAACGTTATAAAGGTCTTGGCGAGATGAATCCAGAACAATTATGGGAAACAACAATGAATCCAGAAACGAGGACATTGCTTCAAGTAAGCTTGCAAGATGCCATTGAAGCGGATGAAACGTTTGAAATTCTAATGGGAGATAAAGTAGAACCGCGAAGACAGTTTATTGAAGAAAACGCAAAATATGTAAAGAACTTAGATATTTAAGGATAGATGATGTATCTATCCTTCTTTGTACATTGGAGAGTGTTTGCTAATCACCCTCCCAAAATTTTAAAAAAGTGAACTTCTAAGGGAGGTTCGTTTCTATGTCGGAAAATCAAAATTTACGAATTAGAGAAGTCAATATTAGCCAGGAAATGCGTTCGTCGTTCCTTGATTATGCGATGAGCGTTATTGTATCGCGTGCTCTTCCGGATGTACGTGACGGTTTAAAGCCGGTACATCGCCGTATTTTATATGCGATGCATGATTTAGGAATGACAGCCGATAAGCCGTATAAAAAATCTGCGCGTATCGTCGGTGAAGTTATTGGTAAATACCATCCTCATGGAGATGCTGCTGTTTATGATACGATGGTGCGCATGGCACAAGACTTTAACTATCGCTACATGCTTGTTGACGGCCATGGAAACTTTGGTTCCATTGATGGGGATGCTGCAGCAGCAATGCGTTACACCGAAGCGCGCATGTCCAAAATAGCAATGGAACTTTTGCGCGACATTAATAAAGATACGATTGACTACCAAGATAACTACGACGGTTCGGAAAAAGAACCAGTTGTGCTGCCTTCAAGATTTCCAAACTTACTTGTTAATGGTTCGTCGGGTATTGCTGTCGGAATGGCAACAAACATTCCGCCTCATCAGCTTGGCGAAGTGATTGATGCCATTTTAGCTTTAAGTAAAGACCCTGATATTACCATTGCTGAATTAATGGAAATCGTCCCAGGACCAGACTTCCCAACAGGCGGTCAGATTATTGGCCGCAGCGGCATTCGTAAAGCATATGAAACGGGGCGCGGCTCCATTACATTACGGGCAAAAGTAGAAATTGAGAAAAATGCAAGCGGAAAAGAAACGATTATTGTTCGGGAACTTCCTTATCAAGTGAATAAAGCAAAACTAATCGAAAAAATTGCTGAGCTCGTCCGCGAAAAGAAAATTGAAGGAATCACTGATTTGCGCGATGAATCCGACCGCAACGGCATGAGAATTGTTATTGAAGTGAGAAAAGATGCCAATGCCAATGTCATTTTAAATAACTTATATAAACAAACGGCTTTGCAAACCAGTTTCGGTATTAATATGCTTGCCTTAGTAGATGGAGAGCCAAAAGTTTTAAATTTAAAGCAATGCTTAAATCATTATTTAGACCATCAAAAAGTAGTGATTCGTCGTCGTACAGCTTATGAATTGAAAAAAGCTGAAGCGCGGGCGCATATTTTAGAAGGGTTGCGAATTGCCCTTGATCACTTAGATGAAGTAATCAACTTAATTCGCAGCTCACAAACTACTGAAATTGCAAGAGAAGGGTTAATGCGGCAATTTTCTTTAACGGAAAGACAAGCCCAAGCGATTTTAGATATGCGTCTCCAAAGGCTTACAGGTTTAGAACGCGAAAAAATCGAACAAGAGTATAAAGATTTAGTAAAATTAATCAGCGAATTGAAAGCCATTTTGGCAGACGAGGAGAAAGTTTTACAAATCATTCGCGACGAGCTGCTTGAAATTAAAGAAAGATTCAATGATGAGCGCAGAACAGAAATTGTTGTTGGTAGCGTTGAAGAAATCGATGATGAGGATTTGATTCCGCGCGAAAATATTGTCGTAACCTTAACACATAAAGGTTATATTAAGCGTTTGCCTGTATCGACATATAAGAGCCAAAGAAGAGGCGGTAGAGGTATTCAAGGAATGAACACAAACGAAGACGACTTTGTTGAACATCTATTAATTACCTCTACCCATAATACAATTTTATTTTTCACAAACAAAGGAAAAGTATACCGCGCCAAAGGTTATGAAATTCCGGAGTTTGGACGTACTGCGAAAGGAATACCGATTGTTAATTTGTTAGAAATTGATAAAGACGAATGGATTAATACAATTATTAACATTGATGAGTTCGATGATGATTCATTCCTCTTCTTTACTACAAAAGAAGGAATTGCGAAACGCTCACCGTTGTCTTCATTCTTGAATATTCGTAATAATGGATTAATCGCTATTAGCTTGCGTGAGGGAGATGAATTAATCTCTGTTAAACTTACGGATGGTTCTAAAGATATTATCGTTGGAACGAAAAAAGGCATGTTAATTCGTTTTCCGGAGACAGATGTACGAACAATGGGAAGAAATGCTACAGGCGTAAAAGCCATTACGTTGGATGCCGATGATGAAGTCGTCGGTATGGAAATATTAGATGAAGGCTCAGACGTTTTAGTTGTTACAAAAAATGGATATGGAAAGCGTACTCCAGCCTCAGAGTATCGCATTCAAAGCAGAGGCGGCAAAGGATTAAAAACTTGCAATATCACCGAGAAAAATGGAGACGTTGTTGCGGTAAAAACAGTGACGGGTGAAGAAGATTTAATGTTAATCACTGCAAGCGGAATATTAATTCGCATCGCTGTCAGCGATATTTCGCGCATGGGCAGAAATACACAGGGTGTTAAGCTTATCCGTCTATCTGACGATAATGAAAATGAATACGTTGCTACAGTGGCTAAAGTGCCGAAAGAGGAAGAAAAAGATAGCGAAGGAATTGAGGAGCACTAAAACAAACATAGAGGCTGACCCAAAAGCAATGTCAGACCCTGCAACACAATATATAGAGTGCAATATATTGTGAAATGCGCGTGAGGTCAGACACTTATGGGTCAGCCCCTTTTTAAATGTTTCGCAATATTTGGAAGGTGAAGAAAAGTGATACGGGTAAAAGTGAACCAATTGCAGGAAGGATGCATTTTATCAGAAGATGTAGTTGGAAAATCAAACAAACCAATTATTCGGAAAAATACAATATTAACTCCTCTTTTATTAACAGTGTTAAAAAAATTTTTGATTGAAGATGTATATGTTAAATCGGTTTTGGCAAACGGTGAACCGTTTAAGCCAAGTGAAATAATCGAAAACAGTCAAAATCAAGAGAATATGTATGATGAAGAAGAAATTATTTTATTATATTTAAAAGCAGTTCAACAGTATAAACGTATTTTTCAAGCTTGGCAATCAGGACTTCCAGTTGATATTGGCGAAGTTAGAACAACTATTATTCCATTGCTGGATAGGCTGATTGAATCAAAAGGTGAACTATTTTCTCTATATCGTTACACAACAAAGGAAGATTATTTGTATCATCATGCGATTAGCGTAGGTTTGCTTGCAGGGTTTATAGCGAAAAATTTGAGCTATGATAAAGGAGATTATTACCAAATTGCAATTTCCGGTGTTTTATGTGATTGCGGGATGGCAAAAATTGACCCGAGATTATTAACAAAAAGTTCTGCGCTTACTGCAGAAGAGTATAAAGAAATAAAGCAACATACTGTATATGGTTATAAAATGATTCAAAAGCTTCCGGCATTGCAAGAAGGGGTAAAGTTAGCTGTTTTGCAACATCATGAAAGAAATGATGGAAGCGGTTATCCATTCGGACTCGATGAAAAAAAGATTCATCCTTATAGCAAAATAGTAGCTGTAGCTGATGTTTATCATGCGATGATATCGGAACGCCTTTATCGATCCAAACAATCTCCATTTAGAGCACTTGAGCAGCTTCAAGCTGATAGTTTTGGAAAGTTAAGTATGGAAATTGTTCAAATTTTATTAGATAATCTTACTGCTTTTAATGTGGGAACAAAAGTTAAGCTATCAAATGGAGAAACAGCAGAAATTGTCTTTATTCATCCAGACTCTCCTACGCGGCCAATGGTTAAAATTTTGGAAACAAATCAATTCGTGTCGTTAAGGGAGCATCGAAATATTCATATTGAAGAAGTCATTTAATGAACCTGAGGCTGTTTCATAAGGGTCTGACCTCACGTACGTTTCACAATATTATAGCTCATTTATGCAATATTATGTTCTTGTATTGTGGGGTCTGACTGTTGGCTTTTGAGTCAGCCTCATTTCTCGAAAAAAATTATTGTTTTTTTAAAAAATACTTGCGTAAATAAGTGATATCAAATATAATAAAATCATGTCTGATATTCACATATGGTATTTTTAAATAGGTTGACATCTCTTTTTTATTTTGTTATCATAGAATAGCTACCCTAATTGAGTTCCTTGAAAACTGAACAAAACGCAAGCGTTAATGTCAGTTTGCTAGGTATATAACTTTTATTGGAGAGTTTGATCCTGGCTCAGGACGAACGCTGGCGGCGTGCCTAATACATGCAAGTCGAGCGGACCAAAGGGAGCTTGCTCCCTGAGGTTAGCGGCGGACGGGTGAGTAACACGTGGGCAACCTGCCCTGCAGACCGGGATAACTTCGGGAAACCGGAGCTAATACCGGATAATACCGAAAACCGCATGGTTTTCGGTTGAAAGGCGGCTTTGGCTGTCACTGCAGGATGGGCCCGCGGCGCATTAGCTAGTTGGTGAGGTAACGGCTCACCAAGGCGACGATGC
>NZ_QLMH01000005.1:0-129284 GCF_003259935.1 Paranoxybacillus vitaminiphilus
ACGCCTATGTAAAACGCCATCGGTCCCCGTTTGCGGCGATTCCGGCGAAGGAGGGAGAACACGGTGTATAAATCGTTTTACTCCCTTTCGCGGGAGCCGTTTGCGAAAGAAACAGACCCGTCCGAGGCGTATCAAGGGGCGCCGTTTCAGGAAGCGTTGCGGGCGCTGGAGTACGTGAAACGAACCCGGGGGATCGGGCTGTTGATCGGAGAGCCGGGGGCGGGCAAGACGTTCGCCCTTCGGGCGCTGAAAGAGTCATTGAATCCATCATTGTATCATGTCGTCTACTTTCCGTTATCCACCGGAGGCGTGATGGATTTTTACCGTGGTCTGGCCTTGGGATTAGGAGAGGAACCGAAGTACCGCAAGGTAGACCTCTTCCGCCAAATCCAGCAGGCGATCGAGCGATTGTATCATGAACGGCGGATCACGCCGGTGTTCATTTTGGACGAGATGCATTTAGCGAAGGATGCATTTTTACAGGACATCGCGATCTTGTTCAACTTTGAGATGGATTCGACCAACCCATTTGTCTTGATTTTGGCCGGGCTGCCCCATTTACAGGGGAAGCTGCGGCTCAATCAGCACCGCCCTCTCGACCAGCGGATCATCATGCGATACCGGATGGGGCCGCTGGAGAAGGAAGAGGTGGCGGGCTACATCGAGCATCGGATGAAACAGGCCGGGGCGAAGCATCCGATCTTCACCCCATCGGCGTTAGAGGCGATTGCCCTGCAGTCGCGGGGATGGCCTCGGGTGATCAACACGTTGGCCACGACGTGCCTGTTATACGGATATCAGCTGAAAAAGGACGCCATTGACGAAGAAGTAGTGCGCATGGCCGCAGAAGAAATGGGGTATTAGCACAAAAGGGGCCGAATCGGCCTCTTTTGTGCTTTCTCTTTTCCATCGGTCCATCAGGCGCGCTGGAAATCTTCATCTGAAAGAGCGTGCAAACGTTCCGAAAGAATGTGCAAAATCCGGAACAATCCGCAAAAATTTTGCACATTATTTCCGAATCCGCCTGAAATAATTTGAAAAAGGGATTCTGAAATAATGTGCTAGTTTACAATTATAAAGCACAACTACAGAGGTGGTCTAATCGCATCGTGTCTAATCGTAAAAAAGCAGCTCCGGATACGTTACAATTGATTGATTTAACTCACGAATTTTTTTCAGTTTGCCAAAATGAAGAGGATCGAAAAAAAAAATGCGTGGACTAGTTCCTGAAAAGTTATTTGAAAAAGTATTTAGTTTAAGGCACAACAGTAAAAAAGGCGTTTTTGGCTATGGGGTAATAGTAGTAATTGACGGTAAACCAGTAAAGTACGTCCCTTCTTCTCCGTATGAAACAATAGATGACAGCGATGTTTATCGGCAAACAGTTGATGCTGGTTTTTGGGATGGAGAAGCGGGTGAGTTTGCTGAGGTAAAGTTTAGCCCCGAGGCCTTTCATACGAAAGACATTAAATATTTGCAGTTATTAGTGGATGAGTTGAGGAATGCCGGACTCAATCATTCGATTTTTTTAGTATGTTTTGATCAAAAAGAATTAATCCGGTTCAAGTTACAGCGTTTAGGCTTATGGGAAAAGGGAAATGCGTTTTATTTAATTGGACGAGATGAGTTATTTCAATGGGGAAATAAGTTTTTGACTGATATCAATACTCCTTGAAGTTTGTCGTTGTCGAAGATGAGAGGGGATAAGAAAGAGTGAATCGTGAAAAGTTGCTCTCTTTTTTTAGTTACTACCTACTATTTCTTTTGAGGGAATACAGCTATCTGCTCAAATATTTAATCAAAACAACGCTTAAAGAGATAGTCGCAAGCGCATGTAATGAAGTCAACACGAAAACCTCCTGTTGGATGTTGGAGATATTCCAGCAGGAGGAGGTGTTTTCTTTTTCATATCACTCAATCGGTCAACCATCCAAAAAAGTGTCTGACCTCACGCAAAATCCATCATAGTATATGGGCACTGCGGGGTCTGACACTTATGCTTAAGGTCAGCTTCTTTAGCAATCCGCCGGAAAGACAATTCCTGTCTGTTTCCGTGCTTCTTCCATTATTTCCATTGTCGTTAGTGAATGATGGTGTGAGTTTGTCTCTGATTCCCGTTTTCCGCTTTGAATTAACTCGATAAACTCTTTTGCTTCGTAGTACATTGGATGATGTGGCTGCGCTTCGGTAATGTCTTCGATGCGGCCGTCGCGATAGCGAATTTCGACTTTTTGCGGCGTATGGATCGTATCCATGATAATACTTCCTTCTTCTCCTTGAATTTCTGAAGGAATGTATGAATTGGAAATTTTTGAGTACATGACCACTGCATCCATATCTCCATAATCGAGAATGATGCTGCCTTCTCCGTCGACTCCGGATTCAAGCATGACACTGTTCGCTTTTATGTGAAGAGGCTTCCCGAATAAAACAACCATCGGATAAAGGCAGTAAATGCCGATGTCCATTAATGCCCCGTTGGAAAACGCCGGGTTGAAGGCGTTTAACACAATCCCTTGCTTGTACGCATCATAGCGCGATGAATATTGGCAGTAGCTTGCGAAATAGCGGCGGACTTTCCCGATTTTATGTATATGTTTGCGAATCGCTTGGAAATTTGGCAGCAGCGTTGTTTTCATCGCTTCCATCAAGACGACATCGTTTTGTTTGGCCGCTGCCATCATCGCCTGTACTTCCGCTGTATTGGAAGCGAGCGGTTTTTCACATAAGACGTGTTTGCCGTGGTTCATCAGCATAATGGCTTGTTCAGCGTGAAAAGAATTGGGACTGGCGATATAAACGGCATCGATTTCATCGCTTTTTGCCATTTCTTCTAAACTGGTAAAAGTTCGTGCCGCACCCACCTTTGCCGCAAATTCTTTTCCTTTCTCTTCTGTCCGCGAATATACAGCTGCTAAAGAAAAATCTTGTACTTCTTTCGCTGCTTTAATAAATTCTTCGGTAATCCAGTTCGTTCCGATGGTGGCGAATTGAATCATCGTTTGTCCCTCCTTGTTTTGTAGAAAATGCTTCTATCATTTTAACATGATTATGGAGAGATATCGATGTAAGTGAGGGAGAATACCGCCCGTGTTAAGGGTTCCTTCTATATTTTTGGTTCTATAAATCGATTCACAATTTAACAACATTGTAAAAAATTATAACCTTTTTTTCTGTCGGGAACACGGTTCTTTTTATCGTTTCGGGTTTAAGTGTTGAAGAATCACTCCACTATCACTGCCCGTATTTTGTTCATTTGCACAAGTTTTCATTCCCCAACGATTCAGAAATGCTTCACAAACATCTCTTGCCACTTGTCTATACAAGATTATGAACGAACAAAATAGGCTGTACCAAATTAAGTTTGCGTGTTGAAAAGGTAAATCCGCTTTATGATTAATGTACTTAGATTCAGTAGTTAAAACATAGAAATAATTGCGTTTTGTATAGTAGAATAATAATATTAGTAATATTTTGTATATATTGAAAGGGGAGGTTTCATTGGCAAGTTCCCAAAAAGCAAATACGAAAAAAACGATTGCCAATTTACTGCGAGCCCGTTTCCCATTTCTTTATATTTCTACGTGGGAAGAAGAAAGAGTTCTTTCATTGATTCGCGCTATTGCTTCTGATCTTTCATTGATTAAAACGCCCAGGGAAGTCATCACGTGGAAGTTAACAACAGGTCTGACCAACATCTGCGGTTTAAGGATGTTGGTTTTTTACTTCGGAAGTTTATCAGCATTTCCGGCTTTGAAGTTCTTGCTTTTTTCGTACAGAAAGTGCTCTTCACGTACTTTGGCGTTACATGCATTGTTGTAACAGCGACTTACACTTTTATTGACACAAGGATGTGAATCGTATAGAAGGGAGCAGAAGGAAGGAAAGATTAGAATTAAGAAGTGGAAAAATAAGTAGGTGAGATGATGAAAAACAAATGGTTTTGGTGGGGACTCGTCTTTTTATGGTGCGGTCTCATTTATTACTTTACGGAATCTCCTGCATTTACAGGGGAAAATACAGCGAAGGTGATTGATCATATTGCCCGATATTTAGGATTGGAAACGATTCATAGAGAGGATGATAGTTTCTTTTCATGGAATTTTATTGTCCGCAAGTTTGCCCATCTTTCTGTGTTCGGCACTCTTGCTTTCCTCGTATGGAAAGCGATGAGTCCTCATCGTTTTGCCTATATCGGCGCCTGGAGCTTCGCCACTGTTTATGCCGCTACGGATGAATGGCATCAATCGTTTCAGCCGGGACGCTCTGCTCTTGTATCCGATGTGATGATTGATTCGGTTGGCGCGGCTCTTGCGTTATTATTTGTCCGTATTTATTTGCGGCTGAAGCGTTCTTAGAGAGGGCCGCTGACATGATGGTCTATGTTCCTCTTCTTTCTCTTCTTGTTTAGAAGGATTGAGAGGAACATATCATTTCGCTTCATTACAATTGCCTGCTGATAGATGGAAAGAACGCTGTTTTTATTGAAATACGAAGCAATGTCTTTAAATTTGAGAGATTTGTTATTTTTCATATAACTTAATTGGCAATCCGTCGGGGTCAGCAAAAAACGTAAATCGTTTTCCGGTGATTGGATCAGTGCGAATCAGTTCTACTTCAATTTCGTGTTTATGAAGGTGGGTGATTGCTTCTTCGATGTTCTCCACTTCAAAAGCAAGATGGCGCAACCCGCAAGCTTCCGGGTAGCTTAACCGTTTCGGTGGGTTTTCAAATGAAAACAATTCAATTTGGTCATATTCGTTCACTTTTAAATCAAGCTTGTATGAGTTGCGCTCCTTGCGGTAATGCTCATGAATCACCTCAAGCCCGAGAACATGACATAAAAATGCTTTGAACGTTCATAATCAGAACAAATAATGGCGACATGATGAATTCGCTTCAGGTTCATCGTATGCTTCCCTTTTTATTGTTTTCCTTATTTTAAAACATTAATACACAAATAAAAACATATACAAAACCGATAAATCGCATCTGTTTTAAAAAAGTTGGAAATTATATAAGTTCGGACTGAAAAACCGGCATATGTGAGGTGTTTAAGTTAGGCAAAAGAGCAGTTGAGACGTTTTATATATATCGGAAATATAGGTCGTTCATTGTTCATCATTGCTGCCGAACACGCGCGACCGCGTTAGAAAACGAACTCCTTCAGGCCCCTCGAGCGAGAACATGCCGCCGCGTCCAGGAACGACATCAATAATGAGCTGTGTATGCTTCCAATATTCATATTGCGCCGCTGCGATATAAAAAGGGCAGCCGCCAATTTCACCAAGCAGCACATCCGAATCGCTAATGATGAGTTCCCCTTGAGGATAACACATTGGCGAGCTTCCGTCACAGCAGCCTCCTGATTGATGAAACATAAGCGGTCCATATTTTGCTTTCAGTTTTTCGATGAGCTGCAATGCTGCCTCTGTAGCGATCACTTTTGGTTGCCCATTCATAAAGGAATCCAGCTCCTTTCCATATTTTATCAGTAAGACTCTATCAGCAGAAGATATCGATGCGCAAATCGAACCGATGGGTTGAAAATTGAACCTATATAGAACTGCTTTCAGTTTTCAACACGTAAATTTAAGCCGCCTCATCTAGTGCAGTCTATTAGGTTCGTTGCTAAACTTACACAATGTCGTAACCATTCATTATTTATATAGAAACGCGAATTTTCAGCCGCGAATATGGCTGCCTCCAAATCGGCTCATGGCTAAGAATCCCCTTCCGCATTTGCCAAGGGATGAAATAAAGTTAGTTGCATTATTGATAAAACGAGGCTGTCTCGTTAAGGTCTCGCTTTCTCAAACGATGGCAATAGGTAAGGCCGATTTTGAACAATGACCTATATATTGTCGCTGAGAAGTCCGACCCTTTGGTTGTGAGACAGCCTCATGAAAGCAGTAGATTAGAAGAAACCAAGTTTTTTAGGAGAATAGCTGACAAGCAAGTTCTTTGTTTGTTGATAATGCTCGAGCATCATTTTATGTGTTTCCCGGCCGATGCCTGACAATTTATAGCCGCCGAATGCCGCATGAGCAGGGTAGGCATGGTAGCAGTTCGTCCAGACGCGGCCTGCCTGAATGCCGCGGCCAACGCGGTATGCCGTATTAATATTGCGCGTCCATACTCCGGCACCTAAGCCATACAATGTTTCGTTCGCAATCGCCAACGCTTCTTCTTGATCTTTAAATGTCGTTACGGCGACAACCGGACCGAAAATCTCTTCTTGGAAAATGCGCATTTTATTATGCCCTTTAAATACAGTCGGTTTGACATAATAACCGCCGCTTAAATCGCCTTCAAGCACATTGCGCTCGCCGCCGATGAGCAATTCAGCTCCTTCCTGTTTGCCGATATCAATATAAGATAAAATTTTTTCAAGCTGCTCGGAAGAAGCTTGGGCACCGATCATCGTTTCTGTATCCAGCGGATTTCCTTGTTTAATTTGTTTGACGCGTTCTAAAGCACGCTCGATAAATGCATCATAAATCGATTCTTGAATGAGAGCACGCGAAGGGCATGTACATATTTCACCTTGGTTTAAGGCGAACATCGTAAAGCCTTCCAACGCCTTGTCAAAGAATTCGTCATCTTTTTCCATCACATCTTCAAAGAAGATGTTTGGTGATTTACCGCCAAGTTCTAATGTCACCGGAATGATGTTTTGTGAAGCGTATTGCATGATTAAGCGTCCAGTCGTTGTTTCGCCGGTAAATGCGATTTTAGCGATACGGCTGTTTGAAGCGAGCGGTTTTCCTGCTTCCAGACCAAAGCCATTCACAATGTTGACAACGCCAGGCGGGAGAAGGTCTTGGATTAATTCCATTAAAACGAGAATTGAAGTTGGTGTTTGTTCTGCCGGTTTTAAGACAACGCAGTTACCGGCTGCTAATGCCGGAGCAAGCTTCCACGCTGCCATTAAAATCGGAAAGTTCCAAGGGATAATTTGCCCAACAACGCCGAGTGGCTCCTTGAAGTGGTAGGCAACCGTGTCGTGGTCAATTTCTGCGAGTGAGCCTTCTTCAGCGCGAATGCAGCCGGCGAAATAACGGAAGTGGTCGATTGCTAGAGGGATGTCAGCTGCCAATGTTTCACGGATTGGTTTTCCGTTTTCCCATGTTTCAGCAACGGCTAACATTTCGAGGTTTTCTTCCATGCGGTCGGCAATTTTGTTTAAAATTCGTGCGCGTTCGGCGGCAGAAGTGCGTCCCCACGCCTCTTTTGCTGCATGGGCTGCATCAAGTGCGAGCTCAATGTCAGCTGCTTTGGAACGCGGCACTTCGCAATAGGCGAGTCCGGTTACAGGAGAAATATTTTCAAAGTATTCGCCGTCAACTGGAGGGACCCATTTCCCGCCGATAAAATTTTCATAGCGTTTTTTAAATGTGATAAGTGAACCAGGCTGTCCAGGTTGAGCATAAATCATAACCTTTCTCCCCCTTATTTTTATATTTGTATACGCCACTACATTATATATGTAAGCGTATACATTTTTATGAACAAAAATACAGAAAATTCTTAATATAAATACTATCATTATATGTAAAATATGTCAAACTAAAGTGATCCATCGGATAAACGCGATAAATATAAGTCTAACTTGATTTTTCAGCATGTTAAAAGCTTTTAGCGTTTTCTAATGTTGAAGTGTATCGCTATGGACGCGAAAAAGTATTCCAAAGATTGAGGCCTGTTCATATGGTGAATGTTTTCTAAATTGGATTTACGTAGTTTGTCAGGAAAGGGATTGGATGGGACAGAGGGGGATTTTTTCTAACCAAAATTGTATATTGCCAAAGTCAACAGAAGATGTTGTTTAATTGTTGTTGATGCTCTTTTGGAAGCTCCTTGTATTTTTTATCACTTTAATATATTCACCGAGAAGTCTCCCACCTCTAAGCGGAGTGTAGGTGGGAGAGGTTCATTTAGTTTTGTTCGTAATTGTTCTATTTCCAATCGCTATGCTTCCATTTGTTTTTTATTTACCATTATGGCAAATCTATTCCTTCCAACAGCATGCTGGCGTACAAGCCGCTTAGACGGTGAAGTGATTCAAGGATGTAAGCTGGTTCTGTATTTAGCAACTCTTTGATTGTTTCACGGTTGTTTTCATGAACAAAGCCGAGGATAAAATCGGTTTTAATGCGATTGGCGAGAACCACCGGACAGTAAGTCAGTTCGAGTCTTCGTTTTCGTTCCTTTTCGTCTTCGATTTTTTCAAAATGTGCGCGATATGTTCCAGTCAAGTTTCCTAACTGCTCATTGATGTGCGTTTGTGCGTCTTTCATCATCGTTTCGATCGCTTGCGCAGATGGAAGCGTTTTTTGTTTTAAAATGAGTTCCATGATTTGTTGTAAGGCGCGGCTTGATTCGACGGCAAAAGCGATGTTTGCCAATAGTAAATCCATATACTCTTGCTCGTTTTCCGCTTTGATTCTCATGTTCATAATGATTTCCGTGACATCGGAGTGAATTTTTTCTTTTTGCCAGCTGCCGGCTAATTGATGGAGGATCACAGACAATAATTTTGTTACTTCTTCTTTCGTTAAGCCCATGCACGAACAAGTCCTTTCTTAAATTGGTCTTTATGTTTAGAATGCCATTCCAATCCGTACAGAGTCAATGGAAATGTTGTTGCAAACTGAGGTTCTTTTGAGGGGGATGTGGACAAAAATCAGCGTTAAGTAAAAAAGATGAGCTCATTGTATGGCTCATCTTTTTTATTCACATTTTCGCTTGTCAGTGGGAGCTTGACATAGAGCGAAATGTTCAAAAGGAGCATGAGCCATTCGCGTTTTCATCATAGTGCTTGATTAACAAGCAAGGTTACAAGCGTTCCGACAACGATGGCCGTTACAGTTAAAGCACTATATAGTAACTTTTGTTTTCGTTCGGGTGTTAACCATGATTCATTCATGAATGTCATCCCTCCATTGCGGTTTGATAAGACGAACAGAGGAAGCGATTCGGTAACTGGCTGGCATCGTCAAAGAGACATTAGCCCCTATAGTTTTGCGTCACCGTTTTTCAACGGTTTTGCCTTTTCGTTCGCCTTATGTCGACACTATTAACTTACCATTTCCAATAATGGATATAAATAGTGCGAAAGTATCGAATCGCTAAGAAAATGGATTCAATTTGTTTGCTCTGCTATTTTTATAAGTTGTTTGGCAGCTCCCTGCTATATCGAAAGTTTACATTCATAGTTCAAAAATAGATTTACAGAAATATTTGTATATTTGTAATTTTTTGTATAATAAAATCAGGGGTGATAGTTCCTCTTTTCATCATCAGTGTTCTTTCATATCCTTTCGCGTTTCAAGTTTCTTTTCCTCATCCGATTGAATACCGGAAAGGGAAGAAAGTTCTTTCACTAACTTGATGTGTATGGGGTGACAAATATGAATGAGCATTTATTAGCGCGAATAAAAGTAAAAGAATATAGACAGTTTGGCCGCAGTGTGCTGCTTATGAAAATGCCTTTTCGCCTATTGCAGTCGATTTTTACGATCGATGGAAAAGTGCAGCGGGAATTGGACCTGCGGCGAAAAAATGCAATACGTGATTTTATTTTGGAAACGGTCAAGGAAGGAACGTTTTATTTTTCGCCATTTATTTTTTCTGCCCGCGGCGCATTGGCGCGGATCCGTGAAGGGGAATGGGAACTTGTACCAGGAGTGAAAATGGCGATTCTCGATGGACAGCATCGTGTCAAAGCGTTAGAAAGCGCATTGCAAAAGCTGAAATTTGAAAAAGAGGCGTATGAAGATAGCGGTTATATGCAAAAAGCAGAGGAAATACAAAAATGGATTGACACGCTTGAATCATACGAAATTGCGATGCAAATTTATTTAGATTTATCAGAAGACGATGAACGCCAGCTTTTTACGGATATTAATACGGAGCGGAAAGAAGCGCATGGCGGTTTAGTGGTGAAGTATGACCGGCGCGACCGTTATGCGGAATGGACAAGAACGTTAGCGCAACGGTTAGACAGCAAATTTGAGATTGAAAGAAACTTATCGCGTTTGACGACGACGAATTCTTCGCTAACGTCGATGGTCATTATGAAAAAATGTTTAATAGCCCTCATTGAAGGAAATGTCGGTTATAAAGAGGGGGAACCGGTATGCAAGTATTGCCGTGAAGAAGAAGTGCCCGATATTGCAGAGTTGTTTTTTACGGCATGGATGCACCTTTTTCCGAAACAAGCAGAGAACCGGAAAAAGTATGTTTCCGGTTTGTCTGGCGTACAAATTGCGCTTGCATATACCGTGTATCGGCTAGTTGCAGAGGAAGAGAAGAGCTATACGGAGGCGATCGAACATTTAAAAAGGTTAAAAGAAGTTACAAGCTGGCGGCATGACGATCCTTTGTTTGCGCCGTTTTATGATAAAAAGAAAAAGCAGGTTGTTCGTTTATCCGAGCAAGGAAAAATGAAAAAACTGAGCGAGCTGTTTTTACAAGAGATGAAACGGAAAGCGGTGATAGGCTGATGTATGCGGAGCAAACGATGATCGTCATTCCCATTCCTCAATTAGCGCAAATGATGGATGAAAAACGGATTGAAGTCCGCAATGTCTATCAGTCGCAAGTGAGAAGCATTAAAAAGTATATGGAGGAGGCGTTTAGCAAGAAACAAGTATATTTCCCTCCGCTTATTGCGCACACCGATCAGCAGGAGACAGATTTAAAAACGCTGAAAATGAGAATGATTGACGGTTCGAAGCGTGCGGTTGCTTTAACGCAATTGTACAAAACGAATAAAAAAATGCTGCAAAATAGTGAAGATAATAAAGAGAGAATCAAGTTAGACATTATTTTAAGCGAGACAGCCATTGGCGTGCAGCTGTTCAGCGGCTTAACAAAGGAAGAGCAGGACCAGCTTTATATTGATTTTAATACAAAGGGAAAAAAAGTCGCACTATCGAAGTTAATTGAGTACGATTCGCGCAATGCGGTGAACCAAATTGCCCATCAAGTGCTGCAGCAAAATCCGCTGCTTCGGTTAGCGGGAATTGAAACAGAAAAGCGGGCGGTGATACGTCCGGCGAATAAAAAATTTTTGTCGCTGTCGCAATTGCGCCAGTTAGTCGTGTTGTTTATTACAGGAAAAATATATATGAGATCGCCGGAGTTTGATGTAAAACTGAATTTGCAGCCTGAAGAGTATGTCGAATTGATCGATGAGTGGTTTAATGAATTATTTTTATTGTATCCGCATGAGAATATTGGAAACTATGAAAAAACGATTTTAGCCAGTTTTCCGATGATTTTAGCGATCGGCTACTACGTCAATGAAGGAATGGTTCGAAGTACGGCTGCGGCGAGGAAACAAGTGATGAAACGGCGCATGGAAGCGCTGCGCACCGTGAATTGGAATGTCCATAACCGCGAATGGCAGCAATTTAACGGCCAATTTCGCGGCAGTCAGCGCCTGTACTTTTTCAATCATGATAAAGAAACATTGTTGAGCATTGTGCAATGGTTGAAATCACAGAAAACTCTTGTTTGAACATGAAAAAGGATGCCTCATTGTTTTGAGGCATCCTTTTAAAATTTTAATTATATAAAATAAATGGTATTTTGTAAATATTTAAGGGAAGCAGAGGAAGTTTAGCTGCAAAAATGAAAAATATCGCAAAAAATTAGAAAATTTATTCAAAAAAGGGTATTAAAGTTTTTTGAATATTTAGTATAATTTAGTCGTAAAAGGAAAAAATAGTAATCTTTTGTAAGAAATGTCGAAAATTGTTGCGGAAATGAGCTGAAGCATCGGAATTCGCTGCCAATCCCGAATTTTTAGCAGAAAGGAGGGAAAAAAGCGGACGCATCAATCAAAATAAAAAGCCCCTTTTGGTGAATCCGGCGAAATTTTTCACCAAAAGGGACGGAGCAGTTGGGTATACCAACATAATGTTAGTATACCCTCTATTTTGAAAAAAGCAAATGTTCAAGTTGTAAAAGGAGGGAGAAGTTATGAGAACAGAAGATTATTGTGTGATTACTAGAGAAACTCAGGCATTGGAACCGATGTACGATAACTATGGCAATTTATGTACGATTGTACATGAATCGCGTGAAACATATATGGTGACGAAATCTCCAAAGCAGATTATTGAAGCAAATTGCAGTTTTTATGGCTGCGGTTATGAAGGGAGGCTTGAATCAGCGAAGCAAATTCTTGGCATTAAACAAATGGTGCCGATTGCTTTGAGTGTGGCACTTGGGCTATATGCGATGCCGACTTGTTCACCGGACAGCGATAAGTGCTGCTGGCTGTTTTTAGCGCATATGAAGAAGATTGAGCGGCATGAAAAAAAGCGCGCGAAAGTCATTTTTGCAAATGACAGCTCGCTCATTATTGATGTGCACCAAGATACGCTCGAAGCGAGATGGGCGAAAATGACCTTATTGCATTACGTATTGACAAAGCGGATCGGAGTGTATGAGAAGTGGGAAAGCCGTTTAGGGCTGAATGAAATTTGGCGCTTATTATAAAGTGATAAGTGATGAGGCTGACCTTAAAGCACAGTGTCAGACCCCATGTGGAATGCGCGTGAGGTCAAACGCTTATAAGGGCGGCCTCTTTTTTATTGCCGGGCAAGATTTAGTAAACTAGTTGAGAGCGAAAAAACGACATAAGTAAGACGTTTAAGCGAGACAAAAGAGCGGTTGAAATATTTCATAAGATATGTCGGAAAATTAGTCTGTATACATCAAACTGGATTTTTGAATATATTGAAAAGACGCCCTGCTGCTTATAAACAGAACCTTAGTCTATTTTCGTGTTTGATTCACGTATTGAGAGTGTAAGATAGATTTATATGTTTATATATGGTGGGAGTAAGCTGGTGAGATTGGTAAATGGAAAAAAGGTTTTCATTCTAATTTAATAGAACTAAATGAAGTGTAACAATGAAAATGAATTTGTTGAGATCAATGAGGGAGGATTCGAGATGAGAACGTTGCGCGGACATCATTTATTATGTGTTCATGGATTTCGCGGAATGGGATATAGTCCGGAGTTCGTTGAGAAAATGGGGGAGATTGTTGAAGAGATTCGCAATGAAGAAAAAGACTTTGTAATCAAAGTAGTCGTAGCGCTTGATGATGCTTGTTTTACATGTCCGCATCACGGTGAGGCAACTTGTGAAGCTGATCCGGATTCAGAGGAACATGTGACATCGATGGATCGAAAAGTATTAAAACATCTTGGAATTGAACAAAACGGGGTGTATTTAAAGTCGGAGCTGCTTAAATTAACGGCGCGCAAAGTCCATCCTGATGATTTAGATCATTTATGTCAAGGCTGTTCATGGTTGCAGTATGGGGTGTGCAAAGAAGGAATTGCGAATGTAAGGGCAGGAAATATTCAGGAAAAGCAAAGATGTCAGAATTTATAAAAAATGACTCTTCCCTTCTTGTAAAAGTGTGATATGATATCAAAATATAAATAAACTTTTACATAGAAAGGGTTATCGGTGATGAAGGTAGCAAAGTTTGGAGGAAGTTCGGTGGCGAGTGCCGGACAGTTTCGGAAAGTTGCACATATTGTTTTGTCGGACGAACAGCGTCGCATCATCGTTGTATCAGCACCTGGGAAGCGGTTTAAAGAGGATATTAAGATGACGGATTTACTCATTCAGCTGGCGAATAAGGTGACAAACGGAGACAGCTGTGATGACGTATTTACAGCGGTTATGGAACGCTACGAGGAGATTGCTGAAGGATTAGAGCTGTCGTCCGAAATTATTGAAAAAATTAAAGCAGATTTAAAGAAAATCATTGACAATTATAAGAATGAGCCGGAGCGGTTAATGGATGCGCTCAAAGCAAGCGGAGAAGATAACAATGCAAAGCTGATGGCATTTTATTTCAATCATTTAGGGCATGAAGCGCATTACGTTAATCCGAAAGAAGCCGGTATTTTTGTTACAGATGAGCCGGGGAATGCGCAAATTTTACCGGAGTCTTATGAGAAATTGAAAGATTTGAAGAAGCGTACCGGGATTTTAGTCATCCCAGGATTTTTTGGCTATTCAAAAACAGGACATATTGTGACATTCCCGCGTGGCGGCTCGGATATTACTGGCTCGATTGTTGCGGCGGGAGTAGGAGCGGAGGTGTATGAAAACTTCACCGATGTAGACTCGATTTATTGTGTCAATCCGTCCATTGTCGACAATCCGCGTAAATTGAAAGAGCTGACGTATCGCGAAATGCGTGAACTATCTTATTCCGGTTTTTCTGTATTCCACGATGAGGCCTTAGAGCCTGTTTATCGTGCAGGCATTCCAGTCTGTGTGAAAAACACGAATAATCCGGAAGCGCCAGGTACATGGATTGTGGCAGAAAGAGACCATAAGGAGCAGCCTATTGCCGGAATTGCAAGTGATACTGGATTTTGCAGCATTAACATCAGCAAATATTTGATGAACCGTGAAATTGGTTTTGGACGAAAAGTGCTGCAAATTTTAGAGGATGAAGGCATCTCTTATGAGCATACTCCATCGGGAATTGATAATATGTCGATCATTTTAAGAGCTGCTCAATTAGAGGGGGAGAAAGAACAGCGCATTATTGACCGCATTCAAACAGAGTTGAACGTTGATGACATTCATGTGGAGCGGAATTTAGCACTTATCATGGTCGTTGGTGAAGGAATGGAGCAAACCGTCGGCGTCGCCGCTAAAGCAACGATGGCATTTGCCAAAGCCAACGTCAATATCGAAATGATCAACCAAGGCTCCTCTGAAGTCAGCATGATGTTCGGCGTCAAAGAAGAAGCAGTGAACAGAGCTGTCAAAGCGCTGTATGAGGTTTATTTTTAACATATTCACCGAGAAGTCTCCCGCCTCTAAACAACGTGTAGGTGGGAGAGGTTTATTAGCCAATCTTATTTTCTCATCTAAACAACATGAGTCGAATAAAATAAATACCCTATACACTAATAGAAAGGCTTCTGTTTCTAACAGAAGTCTTTTTTCTTAACAAATAAGTGATGAAAGTGTATAATTAAATTCAAAAAGAGGAATAAATGAATGTAAGAGGTATATATTATATTATTAACGAACAATATATGACCAAAATGAACGTAAGGGGTAATGAGGCGTGAGATTAAAACCTTTCGTTCCTTTAATGTTACCGTTGGGAGAAGAAATTGTAAACCAGATTGAATTTATTCGTGAATTAATCGAAGCAAACAAGAGTATGGTGGAATACCAGACGATGTTAAAAAACTCTAAACTACATCCTAAGTTCTTGCTCAGACCGGTAATGCTTAAGGAAGCAGTTCAATCTACAAAAATCGAAGGTACTCAGGTTACATTAGATGAAGTAATGGAAGCAGAGACTCAAACTAAAAAAGTAAATAAGGATACACAAGAAGCATTGAATTACTACAAAGCATTAATTGATGGGATGGATGCTTTGAAAAGTGTGCCGATTTCTACGCGTCTTTTTAAATTAATGCATAAAATATTGTTATCGAATAATGTCAGGGGAGCCAATCGTTCTCCAGGAGAGTTTAGAAGAATTCAAAATTTTCTTGGACCTGAAGGATGCACCATTGAAACAGCTACCTATATTCCTCCAGAACCACAACTTGTTGATGAATATATGTCTAATTTAGAAAAATATATTAACGATCCTCAAGACAATTACGACGAATTGATAAGAGTTGCGATTATTCATGCGCAATTTGAAACTATCCACCCATTTCTTGATGGAAACGGCAGAATAGGCAGGATTTTAATACCTCTTTATTTGTACAATAAAGGTATAATCGACTATCCAAATTTCTTTATTAGTGATGTTTTAGAAAGAGATAAGCATAAATACTATCGGTATTTAAATGATACCCGCTATAGAGGCGATTGGACGCAGTGGATTAAATTTTTCTTAGAATGCATTAGCATTCAGGCTAAGAAAAATGTGCGTTTAATTGAAGAAGTGAATAAACTATACGAGGAAGATTTGGAAAGGGCAAGTTCCATTATTAATAGCAGTAATATTCGCACTGTAATGGATGTAATGTTCCAAAGACCAATATTTACTTCAAAAACTTTGTCTAACCTAACAGGTTTGTCAGAAGGAACTATTAGGAGATATCTAAACAAATTAGAAGACCAAAGATTTATTTTCTCAGATGGAAGAACTCGCTTTAAAACATATTACTACTATAACCTTCTTGATAAACTTCGATAAGAAAACAACCGTTGAGAAACTTAAACTCTCAACGGTTTTATTTTCGATAGGAGAGAAAACTCTTACTTCTGGGCGGACCAAGTGTAGATGAATGAAAGTAAAAGATGGACCGCCTTTTCAAGCAGAAAACAAGCGTTTATGTCTTAGACCCCTTTTATTTCGTGGAGCTGGTGTTTGAATTCTTTCAGAAGAGCTTCGCCTTGCAAGCCTTGTTCGACAAGGTTGGCGAGGACAATTTCCGCTAAGTCGGTTTTATTCCGGATCAACAGTCCATCCATAAGCACGCTCATATGCTCGTCCATCATGGTAATTGAACGTACGGTTGCCAACATATTTGCGGGATCGTTGCTTTTGTGCGAAATAGTCACTTGGAGCCGGAATTCTTCATTGGCTTGTTGCAGGCGTAAAAATCGCTCCTCGTATTTTTTATCTAAGTACATTTCAATAAGCCAGCGGTTTCTCCCGTCCTCTTTATTAATGATTAAGCCATCGATGAGCGCAATTTCTTCGCGGTGCACATCGTCATGAACAATAGATAGAGCGGCGAGCTTAAAGGTTTTCATTCTATCACCTCGTCAACGTTGTCTTATTAGAGATTATAACATATAAGCAGTGTAAAATTAAAAGAGGATCAGTAAGACGAGCCTTTTTCATGTGATCATTGTCGCCTACTATTTCATGTGCCGCAAAATTTTTTTCAGAAAGTGCAAAAATTGAATTTCTTGTCGATTTTCTGTTAAAAAATGAGAAAAATGCTGGTTTTTTGCTCCAGGAATATTCAGAAAATTAAAAAGTTGTCATTTTACAAAAAATTTCCGGTTAAGTAAGATGAGAGTGCACCTGCAATAGAAAGGAGGGGGGATCGCTAAATTCAATATTTATGCTCTTATATGAAATTCCATTCAAGGAGGTGTAACCTGGTTGCTGAAATGGCTGTCATGAACGAACTGAACGAAAGAGTCGCCCATGACAAAAGCCGCCTGAAACACCGTGAGATTTGTGGGGCGGTCGCTCGGTTCTTGATTTTATCGCTAAGTAACCAGGGAAGTCATGATTAATCAAGTCATTCTTGTTGGACGCCTCACGAAGGACCCAGAGCTGCGCTACACAGCGGATGGAAAAGCAGTTGTGAACGTCACATTGGCAGTGAGCAGAAACTTCCGCAACGCTGACGGTATCATTGACACGGATTTTGTCAATTGTACATTGTGGAGACGAGTGGCGGAAAATACAGCTAATTATTGCCGGAAAGGGTCCATCATTGGGGTAACGGGGCGGATTCAAACACGAAATTATGAAAATCAAGATGGAAAGCGTGTATATGTGACAGAGGTTGTCGCAGAATCAGTGCGGTTTATGGGCGGCAAAACGGTAGAGCTCCTCGGAACTTATTAATGTTTGCAGGTGGCGAAAGTCCTCTTTTGTTCCTCCATCATTCTCCTTCCAAAACGTTACCTCGATATAAAAAAGTTGAACCCTCCATGCTTCCTCTCTCTTTGCCGACCAAGTTTGGTTGGCGTTTTTTTATTTTATCATGAACTTAAAATACTTTTTTGCTACAAAGTGTATTGTTAAAATATGTAATAAATGATAAAAAACCGAATGAAATAAGCGAGGGGTATGCGTGAATATTTATCTTGCTGATTTGATGATTAGTGAAGAAAAAACAGCCACACGGTTTTTAAAGAAATATCATATTTTTATTAAAGAAATAAAAAGTCCCTTTTCAGTTAAGCTGAAAACAATTGCTCCTGTCAGCTTTGGCGATTCGCTTTGTTTTTTGCGAAATGAAGCAGAAGCTGGCGGAATGCTGCATGAGGATGTGCGGTTTCGTATGATCGAATGTAGGGAGAACGCCCAGCTATACTTTATTTTTAAATCTGTCAATCAGCTTTATATGTTTGTTATTAGGATGAATTTAAAGAAAAGCAATATTGAAATTACCACCTATGAATGGAACCAGCTCCAGCAAAAATATCTCCGCATCCATACGAATCAGCTGCTTGCCATTGAAAAACAGCTGATTTACGATATACTCCAATCGTTACACATCCGCTCGGAAGGCAGGCGCTCACTCTTTTTCACGCTTCCATCCAAGAAAAAAGCTGACCCAAAAGTATAAACATAAAATTACATGCTGCTTCGATTTTTTCAGGCAGATGTGAAAAAGAGGCTGTCTCATAATAGGTATGTCCCCCAAAAAAGAAGACGGCCAATCATTAAGCAAGTCACAACCCCATCCATTTTCGTTCATTGTGGCGGCTGGTAAGTCATGGACGTTTGAGACAGCTTTCGCCGTTTGCCCGGATTTGTCCGGTTAATTGCAGCAATTTTTCAAGTTTATAGGATCGTTCGACGACGTTGTTCGGCTCAGGTTCCTTCAAATAAAGAGCCGGATGGTTGCATAATCGCTTAAGACGATGGAGCATTTGCAGGATCAGTCCGCGCCGCTCGAAGCCTGTTAATGCTTCAATGCGTGAGAGCGTATCTTGGACAAGCTCTTCGTAAAGAGAGGCTTGTTCGGTTGTAAGCGGACAATATTCTTTTTGTTCAATAATACGAGGGCGGTTGCCGAACCGTCCTCTACTTTGATTTTATAAACAGTGCCTATACGATAGAGTAACAGTGCTTTTTTTATTAACGCCTGACTATTTTCATATGTGTCTAATTCCGACTTTATTTGCCCGGCAGCCTGAACAAGCACATATTTAGGAAGGTATGTTTTTAACATATCAATGTCCATCCTCTCGGAAAAGTCTCTATCATCTATTATTATCAAATTTTAAAAATTTAACACAAAATTATAACAAAAGTCTCTTATATAAAAAATAAAGTTTCGTTATACTAGAAAAAAATACTAGTATATACGGAATTTGGACAAAGAGATAACGTATGAACGTTTTATACATATAGAAATGATAAGGAATGGAGGATGGGGAGAGTGCTTACACCAAAGCAGGTCATTATCTCATCGGCGTTTGCTTCGGCGTTATTTATGGTGCCGCTGGCTGTGGAAGCATCCGAATTAAAGCTTGGCATGAGCAATGAGCAGGTGAAGGAGCTGCAGGACTTGTTAAAAGCAAAAGGCTTTTTTGCTTATCATACATCGACAGGCTATTTCGGACCGGTTACGGAAAAAGCGGTTAAAGAGTTTCAAGCATCTGTCCATTTAACTCCGACTGGCATTGTCGATAAAGCGACATATGAAAAGTTAAAAAGCAGCGTTTCCACCCATCAGCCAGGCAATGTGTTAAAAATGGGCGCAAAAGGCGAAAGCGTCAGCGTTTTACAGCGGAATTTAAAAACATTAGGCTACTTTACCTATCCGAAAATTACTGGTTATTACGGCAGCGTAACGGCGGAGGCGGTCAAGAGGTTTCAGCAGGCATACGGCTTGAAGGCGGATGGAGTGGTTGATTCGCAAACGCTGCAAAAAATTCAAGAAGCCGTTCAGCGGAAAAACAAGCCTCAAGCGGCGTCGAAGCAGAACGAAAATGGAACCAATTCCTCTCCTGTGCTGAAGCTGGGGACAAGGGGAAAAGAAGTCAGCCAGCTGCAGCTTCATTTAAAAACGCTCGGATATTTCCAATATCCAACGATTACAGACTATTATGGCAGTGCAACGTCTGATGCAGTAAGAAAGTTTCAAAAAGAGAACGGATTAAAGGTGACAGGAATAGCCGACAGCATTACATTGGCAAAAATCCGCCAAGCGATTGAACAGAAAGAAAAATCGCAAGCTGCCGCACCGAAGAGGGACGTTTATTTAGCAATCGGCTCCATCGGGGAGCAGGTGAAGCAAGTGCAGATGAAATTAAAGCAATTAGGCTATTTTACGTATCCAACGATTACGGGTTATTACGGCAGTGTAACGGCAGAGGCGGTCAAGCAGTTTCAAAAAAGCGTGCAATTGCCGGCGACAGGAACAGTGGACAGCCAAACGTATGAGCTGCTTATGGATAAAGAGGCAAACAAAACATTTGATGTCATGGATTTAATTGCCGATGCAGCGGAGTTGCTGGGCATACCGTATGTATGGGGAGGAGAAACACCGGAGACCGGATTTGATTGCAGCGGTTTTCTCGTGTACGTTTTTAAGAAACAAGGTATTTCATTGCCGCGCACGGTAGCGACCATTTGGAATGCAGGCAAACCTGTCAACGCTCCTTCTGTCGGAGACATTGTCTTTTTCGAAACCTATCAGCCCGGCGCGTCTCATGCCGGCATTTATATCGGAAACAACCAATTCATTCATAGCGGCGGTACAAATGGCGTTTCCATCAGCAGACTAGACAGTCCGTATTGGAGCCAGCGTTATTTAGGGGCAAAAAGGTACTATTGACAGGCGGTTTGCTGAAAACAGCCGATGACAATGATTCGTTGGCTGTTATTTTTGTGTATATTATAAAGTTCAGATTGAAAAATCAACATAAGCAAAAAGTTTAAAAATTTACATATGTTAGGAAATCAATCGGCATATATAAGTCAATCCAATTTAAACTCTCAACATGTGAATTAAACATGAAAATCAACCAAGGTTCTGTTCGCCTTTTAAATAGGTTGAAAAATCAAGTTTGATTTATAAATGATTAATGGTTACGACATTGAGTAAGTTTAGCCACAAAACAAATAGACTGCACTGGATGAGGCGGCTTAAATTTATATGTTGAAAAATGAAATCAGTTCTATATAGATTAAAGGAACGGCAGTGAATATGGCAAAAAAGCTTTAAATAATCAAATTTTTTTACATAGGATTAAAAAATAAATGGCAGTAAATTTGACAAAACTTGATAGGTTTATAAGATGAAAAGACGTTTTTTGACAGAAATTTATGTTATAATCGACATTAAGTTTAACTATTATGCTGGCTGAACGAGGAGGATAAAATGGAAGAGACGATCAGCTTGAAGGAACTTTTTCAAACATTGCGTAAACGCTTGTGGTTAATTGTTTTAATTACAACCATCGCAACTGTAACAAGCGGAATCGTAAGTTACTTTTTTCTAACGCCCATCTATCAGGCTTCGACACAAATTCTTGTAAATAAAGCAAATTCGGAGCAGCAAATTTACAATATTGGCGAGATTCAAACTAATTTACAATTAATTAATACGTACAGCGTCATTATTAAAAGTCCGGCTATTTTAGAAAAAGTTCAGGAGGAACTGGAAATAGAGCGTTCTATTGAACAATTGAACGAACAAATTCAAGTGGCGAGCGAAAAAGATTCACAAGTATTTTCCGTCACAGTGAATGACCCAGACCCGGCTTTAGCAGCAGCAATTGCCAATAAAACAGCAGAAGTGTTCAAAGAAGAAATCGTTAAAATTATGAAGATTGACAACGTCAGTATTTTATCAAAAGCAGAAGTAAAGGAAAATCAAAAGCCTGTCAAACCGAAACCGTTATTAAATATTGCGATTGCCTTTGTCGTTGGCTTAATGACAGGTGTAGGGCTAGCCTTTTTATTAGAATATCTTGATAATACTGTGAAAACAGAACAAGATATTGAAAAACATCTGCAGCTTCCTGTTCTTGGCGTAATTGGCGTTATTGAACAGAATGAACAAAAAGCGAAAAAGACAAAAATGAAAATGAGCGATGCAAGAGGTGAGTCGTTTGGCTCGTAGTAATCGAAAACAAATGCAAACATTAGAACGAAGCTTGATTACGGTACAAAACCCAAGATCCCCGATTTCTGAACAATATAGAACGATTCGAACAAATATTCAATTTTCTTTCGTTGACAAGACTATGCGGTCGTTAATGGTCACTTCGGCGGGGCCGAGTGAAGGAAAATCGACAACTGTAGCTAATTTAGCGGTCACATTCGCGCAACAGGGGAAAAAAGTTTTGCTCATTGATGCGGACATGCGCAAACCAACGATGCACTATACATTTCACTTGAACAATATTATTGGCTTAACAAATGTTTTAACTCAATCAGCTGCTTTACTTTCAGCCTATCAAGCAACAGAAGTCGACAATTTATTTGTGTTAACATCAGGGCCAATTCCGCCAAACCCGGCAGAATTATTAGCGTCCAAAGCGATGGAAACCTTTCTTGAGGAAGTATATAAACGTTTTGATTTAGTCATTTTTGATACCCCGCCGGTGTTAGCAGTGACGGATGCACAAATTTTAGCGAACAAATGCGATGGCACTGTGCTTGTCGTATCCAGCGGCAAAACGGAAATCGAGGCGGCTGTCAAAGCAAAAGAATTGCTGCTTTCAGCCAATGCTAAACTGTTAGGTGTCGTGCTAAACAAAAAGAAACAACAACAAGGGCAATATTATTATTACTATGGCAATAAATGAAGAATGTTTGATGGAAAATTTTGCTCCTCCACGACGATTACACGTCAATAAGAGCTGACCCGAACATAAGTGTCAGACCACACAACCAGGACATAAATGAATCATTATATTGCGGGTTGTGCATGAGGTCGGACGCTTTTGGGACAGTCCTTTTATTTTTGTTTAACATGTTCACCGAGAAGTCTCCCACCTCTAAGCGAAGTGCAGGTGGGAGAGGTTCATGAGGCTGTATGAATTTCCAAATGCTCCTTTAATTTATTGGAGATAGCTAAACGTTCTTCTTCAGGAACGATGAAATAATCCGTACCGTTCATTTTTGTTCCTTTTCCATTAATATGAAGCTGCTCAATTTGCTGGCGCGCGTCTTTGTAATTGGCTTGAATATCTTTCATTTGTTCGAACGTCATGTTCGTTTTTAAGTTTTTGCCGATCGCCGCTAAAATTTCGTCATAATTCGCCAAAGAGCCGAAACTGGCGCCTTTTTTAATAATCGCTTCAATAATTTGCTTCTGCCGGTCTTGACGTCCGAAGTCACCGCGCGGGTCTGCATAGCGCATGCGCGAATATTTTAAGGCCTTTTCTCCGTCTAAAGTAATTTCCCCTTTTGGAAATGTTACGCCTTCGTATGTAAAAGCGAACGGGTTATTAACGGTAACGCCGCCTACGGCATCGACAATATCTTTGAAGCTTTCCATATTGACTTTAATGTAATAGTCAATCGGAATATCTAAAAATTGTTCGACGCTCGACAGCGTCATGTCCACTCCGCCAAACGCATAGGCGTGGTTAATTTTATTCTCCATTCCTTTACCGGCGATTTTTGTCCGCGTATCGCGCGGAATGCTGACCATCTCAATCGATTTTTTATTCGGATTCACGGTGACAACAATGAGAGAGTCAGAGCGGCCGCGGTCTCCTTTTCGTTCATCGACACCGATTAGCAAAATCGAGATCGGCTCCCTTTTTTCGAGCGAAATCGGCTCTGGACGTTTTTCCGGAGTTGACCGTTTAATCGGCTCATGTATGCGATTTGCTGTTTGCTTCACATTATGGTAAAGCGAATAACCGTAAATACCAACAAATAAAAGGAGCAGTGTGAATCCTCCGGTGATGCCCCATAACCATTTTTTTCGCTTTCGTTGTTTTGCTCGCATGGACATCTTCCTTTTTGTCATAAATTGTAAATCAAAGTATAATTATAGAGATTTATATATAGGGATACGACAACTTACACAAGAATATTCATCTGTATGGGTGGAATAATCATTTTGATAAATGTTGAGGAAATATAACGGTTATGATAATGTAAGGATTGGAAGTTTGCATGATTGCATTGCTGTGGAGCAATACTTTTACAATTTTTGTAATTGTAGGTGAATTTATGGCTGACAAAATTAAAGTAATGACGATTTTCGGCACGAGACCTGAGGCGATTAAGATGGCTCCGCTTGTGTTGGAGCTTCAAAAATATCCCGAGCAGATTGAACCGATTGTCACGGTAACAGCCCAGCATCGGCAAATGCTTGATCAGGTATTGGAAATTTTTAATATCAGACCTGACTATGATTTAAATATTATGAGAGATCGTCAAACATTAACAGGAATTACCGTTCGTGCCCTCGAGGGGCTTGACAAAGTGATGAAAGAAGTAAAGCCGGACTTAGTGCTCGTGCACGGGGATACAACGACTACGTTTGTGGCAAGTCTTGCAGCATTTTACAATCAAATTGCCGTCGGTCATGTTGAGGCGGGTTTGCGCACATGGAACAAATATTCACCATTTCCTGAAGAAATGAACCGGCAGCTTACCGGCATTATTGCTGATCTTCACTTTGCGCCGACGAAAAAAGCGTATGAAAACTTAATTCATGAAAATAAAAAAGCGGACTCGATCTTTATTACAGGAAACACGGCCATTGATGCTTTAAAGACAACGGTAACAGATGATTATGAGCATGAAATTTTAAAGAAAATCGGTAATGATCGGATGATTTTATTAACCGCACACCGCAGAGAAAATCTTGGTGAATCAATGCGCAATATGTTTCGCGCGATTAAGCGGATTGTCAATGAACACGAAGATGTACAGGTTGTTTATCCGGTCCATTTAAATCCAGCGGTACGTGAGGTAGCGGATGAAATACTTGGCAATGATCCGCGCATTCACTTAATCGAGCCGTTAGGCGTGCTGGATTTTCATAATTTTGCCGCAAGAGCATTTCTCATTTTAACTGACTCCGGCGGCGTGCAGGAGGAAGCCCCTTCTTTAGGGGTTCCTGTATTGGTTCTTCGCGATACGACCGAGCGGCCTGAAGGCATTGAAGCGGGAACGTTAAAATTAGCGGGAACAAATGAAGAAACCATTTATAACATGGCTTACGAATTATTGAATAACCCGCAGGAATATGAAAAAATGGCAAAAGCGTCAAATCCGTATGGGGATGGACAGGCTTCTCTGCGTATTGTTCAAGCGATTCTTTACTATTTTGGCAAGGCTGAACAACCGCCTCAACGATTCCAACCTTAAATGGAGCAATAGCGCGAACGATGGAGGCTGACCCTGGGAAAAAGTATCAGACCCCGCCAGGATATATATTGTGGATTTCTCGTGCGGTCAGATACTTTTAGGTCAGCCTCTGTTCGTTTCTATTTAATGAATGGTGGAAGCGGATAAAAAACTTTGTCATAAAATATTGTTTTATGTTAATATAAAAAATTGGAGCACGAAAGTTTGGAGGTTTTTTTGTTCATGCTAAAAAATCTTCCCCATGGGACAAAAATCAGCATTTCCCGTTCAATTGCACTTGCATTTGAAAAATATATGAACAAGATCGGCTGGGATGAAGGAAATTTTAGCCCGGAAACATTTGTACAAGAGTGGCGGGATCATGTTGAAAAACATTCAACATGGTTTCATTCTCTTAGTGAAACGGTTAAACAAGACCCGTCATTTCATGAAGAATTAGCAAACAAAATCAATGAGCTTATCGAAAAAGTGCTTTCTGAAAAACCGACAGAGGAACAAACCAAAAAGCTCGAACAGCTCGCCAAAGAGTTAAACATCGAAGATATAGATTATTCCTGCAAAGCCGAAGCGAATTATCATATTGAACGATTGGAAAGGTTAAAACAGGAACGGCGGTAAAAATACACGAGGGCATATCTCTCGTGTATTTTTATATGCCGGATGATGTAAATATGCTTTTTTCACTTATCAGCGGACTTTTTTTAATTATTTTTTACAATATTTTCATTTTTGTTCATCGCCATTTTTTATTGTTTTATGTATTATAATACCGTTGTGAAGGTAAAAAGCTCTCCTTCTGTCTCATATCATGAAAAAATAAGCGATATTTTTTATGCTACAAAAAACTTTATAGGAGGTATAAAGTGAAGATTACGATTGCAGGTACAGGGTATGTCGGCCTTGTTACCGGGGTTTGCTTGGCAGATATAGGACACATTGTAACTTGTTACGATATTGATGAACAAAAGGTGCAAAAAATGCGCCAAGGTATTTCTCCTATATATGAACCGGGTTTGGAAGATTTAATGAAAAAAAATATTGAAGAAGCCCGGTTGTTTTTTACGACGGATCCACAAACGGCTTATGAGGATGCCGATGTAATTTATATTGCAGTCGGAACGCCGGAAAACGAAGACGGCTCTGCGAACTTAACGTATGTCGAAGAAACGGCTTTAGCCATTAGCCGTTACGTGATAAAAGACGTGATTGTCGTTATTAAAAGTACCGTTCCGGTCGGTACAAACGATCGGATACAAGCGCTGATTGATAAACATAAGTCTCCGGAAATTCGCGTAGCGGTCGTCTCGAATCCGGAGTTTTTGCGGGAAGGCTCTGCCATTTATGATATGTTTCATGGCGATCGGATTGTCATTGGGGCAAACGATGAATACGCTGCTTCTGTTATTGAAGAAATTAATAAGCCTTTTGGCATTCCGATTATCAAAACAGATCGACGCAGTGCGGAAATGATTAAATATGCCGCCAATGCTTTTTTAGCGACAAAAATAAGCTTCATTAACGAAATTGCCAACATTTGCGAGAAAGTTGGAGCCAATATTGATGACGTAGCTTACGGGATTGGACAAGACAAGCGAATCGGCCCTCACTTTTTGAAAGCAGGAATCGGCTACGGCGGCTCCTGTTTTCCAAAAGATACAAAAGCGCTTGTGCAGCTTGCCGGGAACGTTCAGCATAAATTTGATTTGCTGGAATCGGTTATTAACGTCAATAATAAACAACGTTTGCTCCTTTATACGAAAGCAAAGGAGATGTTTGGAGCACTGGCGGGAAAAAAAGCAGCTGTTCTTGGATTGGCGTTTAAACCAAATACCGATGATATTCGTGAAGCAGCATCGATCGTTCTTATCGATAAACTTCTTGAAGAGCAAGTCGATATTACGGTCTATGATCCGGTGGCAATGGAGAATGCGAAGAAGATACTGAACGATTCTGTTCAATATGCCCGTTCGGCCGTTGATGCCATTAACGGAAAAGATATGGTGTTTATTGTAACGGAATGGGAAGAAATTAAAAACATTCCTCTTTCAACCTATGTCGAAAAAATGAAAGAGCCCATTATATTTGACGGAAGAAATTGTTACAGCTGGCAGGAAGCAAAAAGCTATCCCGTCACATATATATCGATCGGACGCGGTCAAGCGGGAGAGGCGCAACCGCTTTTTTCAAAACATAAGTGACTGTTGTAAAAGTTGCTTTTCTTAAAGAAAAAGCAAAGTGATTTTATTACTACTTGAATTGTTTTAGGATATCCTTTAAATTCTAATTTGTAATAGTACGGCTGTCATAAAATTTTTATTTTGTTAAACGAGCTTTGTTTAAATTTCGTTACAAATACAGAGAAAAACTATCATCTATAGTCTTTTTTTGGTACAATGAAAATTAAGTGCAAAAAATTTGGTACTTGCGTAAAGGAGAAATACTTCGTATGAATAAAAAAGTTTGTGTCATCGGGTTAGGATACATTGGACTTCCAACGGCCGTGATGTTTGCCAATCATGGTGTGCAAGTACACGGTGTCGACATCAATGAAAAAGCTGTTAACATGATTAAACAAAAGCAATTGCACATTGAGGAGGAAGGACTGCAAGAACGTTTAAATCATGCCATTGACAGCGGCAAGTTCACCGTTTCGACAACACCGGAAGAGGCTGACGTATTCATTATTGCCGTTCCTTCTCCAATTAATGAAGATAAAACCGCGAATTTAGATTATGTGCGTGACGCGACAAAATCGCTTGTTCCTTATCTTCGTAAAGGGAATTTAGTGATTTTGGAATCAACCGTACCGCCGCGTACAGTAGAAGATGTCATGCTGCCGATTCTAAAGGAAACAAATTTAGAAATCGGTACGGAATTATTTGTCTCTCATTCTCCGGAACGGGTAATTCCGGGAAGAATTTTTGAAGAATTAACGAATAATGACCGCATTGTCGGCGGAATTAACGAAGAATCAGCCCGTCTAACGGCGGAACTATACCGTACGTTTGTGAAAGGAACGATTCATTTAACCGATGCAACGACAGCGGAAATGGTCAAAGTCATTGAAAATACGTATCGCGATGTAAACATTGCGTTTGCTAATGAGCTGGCGAAAATTAGCGAAAAAATCGGCATCAATGTTTGGGAAGCGATTCGTCTTGCCAACTTCCACCCGCGCGTTAATATTCACTTGCCGGGGCCGGGAGTCGGAGGCCACTGCATCGCCGTTGATCCATGGTTTTTAGTAGAGCTTGAGCCTGAATTGGCGAAAATCATCCGCCTCGCCCGCGATACAAATGACAGCATGCCGGAATATACGGCTTTGAAAATGAAACGAATTCTTGAAGAAAAAGGAATTCAGCACGGTCGTGTCGCACTGTTTGGCTTGGCGTTTAAAGGAAATGTTGATGATATGCGTGAAAGCCCGTCATTAGAGGTTATTCATCATCTAGAACGGCTTGGCATTGATTATACGGCTTATGATCCGCATATTAAAGAGAACCGGTTGAGCCGCCAAACACAGCATATCGAAGAAGCAGTCTCGCATGCTGATATGATTGTTATTTTAACCGATCATAACGAATTTAAATCTTTACAGCCGGAGCTGGTCGATCATAAAGTTAGAACAAAAATCATTTTTGATACAAAAAATTGCATCGATCGACAGATGTGGGAAAAAGAAGGTTATGAAGTTTATCTCTTAGGAGATGCTAAAAATGTCCCAAAGATGTAAGCTTGGGATATCTGTCTGAATTAGGTGATAAGATGAAAGAAACGTTTTTAGGGGTAGATGTTTGCACAGATACTTATGAACAGCTTGCCGCCAAGCTTATAGAAGATATTAACCACAACCGTAAATCGTTTATTGTCGCCATCAACCCGGAGAAAATTATGAAGGCGCAGGAAGATGAACGTTTGCGTGAGCTTCTCAATAAGGCTACATATCAAATTCCAGACGGTATTGGCGTCATTTTGGCATCCATCATAAAAGGCGGGAAAATTCGTTCGCGTGTAACAGGAATTGATATGATGCTGCGCTTGTGCAAGGAAGCTGCCATACACGGGAAGAAAATCTTTTTATATGGCGCTAAGCCCGGAGTGGCTGAGGAAGCAAAAAAGAAGCTGGAAGAAAGGTTTCCGGGAATTCAAATTGTCGGTACGATGCACGGATATGAAAAAGATGAAAATGTTGTAAAAGAAGCGATTAACAAATCAGATGCAGATATTTTATTTGTCGCATTAGGAAGTCCGACACAAGAGTATTGGATTGTGAAACATATGCATTCACTTGTTCCAAAAGTTTACCAAGGCGTGGGAGGCTCATTTGATGTCGTTTCCGGCAGGCTGAAACGAGCTCCGCTTTTCTTTCAAAAGCTTGGGTTGGAATGGTTTTATCGATTAATAAAGGAACCATGGCGCTGGAAAAGACAGCTGGTTCTTCCGAAATTTTTAATCAAGGCGATTAGAGAGTAGAAGGGATCGTATGTCAAAATTAAGAATTGCCAGTATTCTATTTTTGCTATCCACCTTTTTCTTAAAATTTTCCAGCATGCTCCGCGATTTAGTCATCGCCCATTTATTTGGCGATTCTTATATGGCAGATGCTTACATTGCGGCGATGACGATTCCGAATGCGATTATTTTGTTTATGCTTACAGGAATGAAAGACGCCTTTTTGCCCAGCTATTATAAGTATGAAAGGCTGGGGAAAGGCTTTTCTCATTTAACGAATATCGTTAAGGGAACATTTTGGATTTCTGCTTTCATTGCCATAACGGGAGCTGTTTTTTCACCGCTTTTCATTCGCTGGTTTTATCCTGATTTTAACTCACACGGAACAGAAATAGCGGTTTGGACAGCTGTCATTTACTTTATTTCTGTTGCGGTAGTCGGAGTGAATGCCGTATATGAAGGGTATTTTGATGCGCAAAGAAAGTTTTCGTTTTCGACATTCTCGCAAACGGTTGTTGTGCTTTGTACAATCGGCGGAGCGCTTCTGCTCCACCGGCAAATAGGGATTTATTCCGTATCAGTAGGATATTTGGTGGGCACGTTTATATCGCTTTTCATTAAATTATTTTATTTAGGTCCGCGGCAGTTTTTGTTATGGCGGCAGCCGATGGATCGAAAAGAAATATCTGCCTTTTACCTTGTCTTTTTACCGGTTGGATTAACGATTGCGGTCGGCCAAGTAAACTTATTTGTCAACACACTGTTTGCCGCAAGACTCGGAGAAGGAGTAGTGGCGAACTTAAACTATGCCTTTCGCCTTGTGAACATTCCGCAGGCAATCTTCGGTGTAACGATCGCAACGATTGTATTTCCGCTGTTGGCTGAGGCGAAAGCGAAAGACGACATGAAATTGTTTAGATTGGGCATTGAAAAAGGGCTCATGTACATGTTTTTGTTTTTGGCTCCGACTGTGGCCGGCATGCTCATTTTGATGAAGGAGCTTGTCGAAATCGTCTACGAACGCGGGGCATTTACTGAAACGGCAACGGTATTAACGAGCCGGTACGCTGTCTTTTATGTCGGCTCTGTTTTGTTTTACAGCATCCAGGCGGTCATTGCCAAAGGCTTTTATACGTTAGAAAAAGGCCATTATATGCTTCGAATTGGCATCATCTCTATCATTGCTAATATTATCTTTAACGCGATATTATCAAAAACGATGGGAGCAGAAGGATTGGCTTTATCTGCTTCGCTGGTGGGGCTTGTGTATTCTTCCATCACATTTATCACTCTATATAAAATTTCTGGGGGATTTCATTTATTTGCTGTTGGGAAAGAATACTTGAAAATTGTAACGGCTACAGTTGGCATGGCTGCTGCATTGCTTTGGATCAAATATCAATTTCATGTTGATCAGCTGCCATTAACCCTTTATTTGGCTGTGATGATTAGCTTAGGAGCAGTTATTTATTTTATCGGCTTATGGCTATTAAAAACGGCATCTCTGAAAGAAATTTTATCAAAAGGGAGGATTAATAAAGTTTCTGCTTCGAAAGAAACTTGAGCGTTATGAGGCACTTAGAAAAATTGCGCAAAATAAACGACGAGATAGACTCCTTTTCACCTTATTTTTTCTTTCCTTTTATTTTAATTTTATATTTTATGGTCAGTTTATTTGACTTTGGAAGAGTTGAATATTTCGAAGCAAATAAAAATGTGTTGTGGCCGATTTTAGCAGGATTGCTTGCGTATTTAGCTGCTGTGCATGTTGTGCAAAAGAAAAATTGGATGTTTCCTTCTTTTGGATTGAAATTTTTACAAGGCAAAACCGTTTATTTTTTATATGCGCTCGGTTTCATCGGGCTTGTTAGTTATTTAATCATGTTATTCACAGGGCAAATTGGGATAACTGATGAGTCCGTTCGCAGACATTTAGATCCAAAATTAAATTTTTTAAGCTCATTTCTCTGGTTTTCTGTCCTCTTTCTCATTTGCAGCCGCGTAGTAAAAGAAAAGCAATTAACGAAGCAGCGCAAACGGACATATCTTATTGTTCTTTTTGTCGTTCTCTTGTTATTGATCTTGATGGGGTATCGGACGCCGATTGCCATTATGTGCTTTACTTGCCTGATCGTTTTTCACTACACCATTAAACGAATTAAACTGTCATGGTTGTTGACATTTCTGTTTATTGTCGGATTAGCCCTTTCATTATTCGGGTTTTTCCGGGTTATAACCGAAGATACGAGCAAGGAGTTTAATAGCCGTCAAGGACCGGATGTGGAAAGAAGCGAAGAAGAAATTAACCGCGATTTAATGCTGATTCGCAAGATGAATGAAACGCCAAAATGGGTCCGCGGTTTAACCGAGGCGAGTGTAACAGGAAGAATTGTATTAAGTAAATTAATGGAGTATACAGATGAACATGGATATACGCTTGGGAAGCTCCATGCCGGTATTTTTTCAACGATATTGCCGGGGGAGCAGCTGTCTCCGCGCATGGAAATTACTGAAATGGTGAACTCTCTGACGATTGAGAAAGGGAAATATGTTACACGCCCGGGACGCACGACCACGCCGACTTTGCTCGGACAATTTTATGTAGAGGGCGGTTATATTGTCATTATCATCGGTTTTGCCCTATACGGTATGATTTTATCGATGTTATATAATCAAATGAAAAACTCCGGGTTAAAATCTTACCAAACCGTCACTTACGCCTTTATTACGACGATTTTTATGATTTCGATTCATACCGGTCTGTTGGATTTAATTTTTTTACTGATGATTGCTTATGCGATTGTTTCAGGAGGTATTGAGAGAAAGGCAGCTTCCTGAAAAAGAGGAAAGAGGCTTTCTCTAAAAAACTTTTCAAAATTGGCATAATCACGTCGAAAAACAATTGTTATATAAAACTACCAATGGTAAAATATACTTGTAAGAAAGATATTATTTCCTTCTTTAGCAATAAAATGACGGGAAACCTCGGTTGGTAGCCTCTGGGAAAAACCACCTGTTTTTACGGGTGGTTTTTTTCTTTTGCTCTGTTTAAAGGTAATTGTTGTCTGAAATCCTGCTATAACCAAGGGATAAAAATATTTAGAGGAGGTTAGCAGGGTCTAAGGCATTCAACAACTTGTATGAATCTCTCCCGCCTTGAGACTTTTTAAAGGCTACTCCTTACAGAAACCGGCCGATATTGGCAGCTGTTTCTTAGGTTACTGTTGCTCCATGCTTTGAAACAGTTAAGTTCAAGAGGGCGAAAAATCATTCGAGCATTTTAAGCACTGGAGACGGATGATGTTTCATATGTACGAAGAATGGATGAAACAAAATTTGGATGGAAATGTTTTTCGATTAAATCATTGCCAAAAGTTTTTGGGACGAAAATGATGCCCTAATCCATTAGACAGTAAGTTCAACGAAGTTCATTCACTAATGGGAATGGATCGTTCAATAAGTGCAAAAGAGGCTGTCTCATAAGGGGCTGACCTCACGAGTAATCCATAAATATATAGTGTTCTTATCCAATGTTATGTCCTATATATATGGTTGTGGGGTCTGACCTTTTGCTTTGAGACAGCCTTTTATGATCGGCTTTTTTCGTTTTATGAATGTTCTAGTTTGATTGAGGCGGGTATACTTTCCATGTGCTGAAATCAGGATGCTCTTTGAGAACTAATGATTTCGGGAAGATAAATGTCCACGGTTTGCTTGTATTTGCTTTTATTTCAAATGAATCGAAGGTAAATCCTCCGCGGGCAACGATATCGCCGGCGGCATCTTCAACTTGCAGCGGCAGCTGGTGAAGTTGAATATTTTTATCGCTGCCGTTGCGGATGAGCAATGTGGCGTGAAGGTCGCCGTTTTCCGCCTGCTTAATTTGCAATCCCATGAAGTTCACTTCTCCCGGCTTCGGCGGCTGAATCGATTGAACTAATGCCTGTAATTTCTGCTTATCTTCATCGGCCAAGCTTTTTTCCCAGCTTTCCGCTAAATCAAGCGAGTGAGCTTTCGGTGCTGCTTTTAATTCAAAAGCGAGCTTCCAATCGGTTGCCGGAATTTCGTTTGTTTTTAATGTATGTTTTTCAAATAAAAACTTCCACGGCCTGCTGCTTTTTGGCGGAAGCTCTCCCAGTTCCGACAAATTGAACACTTTTCGTGCAAGTATTTCGCCGTTCGGTCCGATTAATAAAAGCGGCGTTTCCTGAAATGTAACCGGCTTTGCCAGGCTGCTGCGCACAAGCGCGGTTACGACATACCCCTCTTCCGTCTGCTTTAATTCAATTCCGGAAAGAGAAAGCTGATTTTCTTTCAACGGCTGCTGTTCATTGTTCAGAAACTGGTAATAGTAGCGTTCTTCTACGCTGACCGTCCAGTTTGGATGAAAAGACAATTCCGGCTTTACTTCTATATCAGTTGTTGCAGCTGCTTCGTCTTCAAACAGCTCATTTGAATCGACTACGCTGTCGAGCCCTTCTTGTTGTGTTGTTTTTTTCCGCTTGAAGAATGATAACATTCGTCCAACCTCCACGTCTAAATTTTCGGGCTGACATATAAGTGTCTGAACCGACGTGCTTTCACCGTTATATATTGTGCTGCGGATTCCGACACCCAGCTTTAGGTCAGCCCTACATCATTTTTATAAGGAAACGTCATCTTTCGCTTGCTGTATTTTGCCGGAAACGAGCTGCGCCAATCGGCGGCAGGCATCCCGTTCGATTTCGCGGTACATATGTGTAAACAGCTCCAGTCCTTCGCGTTGAAATTGGCGAATCGGATCTTCCTGGCTGTAGTAACGCAAGCCAATCCCTTCTTTTAAACGTTCCATCGCATCGAGATGATGCAGCCAATGATAATCAACGATCGAAAGAAGCGAGTATTTCAATTGACTTTGCAGGTTTTTATCATCGCTTAAACCTTGCAGCTTATCGACATACTTTTCAAGTGACTCATCAACCTGCTTTTGGATGTCTTCGATGTCTTCGATTTTGTTGGCCCATTGTACCGAAGGATGGGCAATCATTTCATTTAACCGTACAGCCAGTTTTTCCAAGTTCCATTCTTCCGGCAATACATCAACCGGACAAGCTTGCTCAATTTCATACGGAATGTAGGATCGCAGCATTTTGATGCCGATCGAAAGCGGGTTCTCCGTTTCTAAAATTTGATTTCGCAATTCGTAAATCGTACTTCGCTGATCATTAAGGACGTTATCCAGCTTTAAGTTATATTCGCGAATGGAGAAGTTGCTGCCTTCGCAAATTCGTTGGACGCGGTCAACAAACTCGTGAATATCTTTATTTAAAATAAGTCCGTCTTCATCTGTTTTTACTTTTTTCTTTAACTTCTCCACTTCCTCTTTCGCAAAGCGGCGGAACATATCGTCTTCAAGGGAGATGAAAAATTGCGAGCGCCCCGGATCGCCTTGACGGCCGGCACGCCCTTTTAGTTGGTTATCGATTCGCCGGGATTCATGCCGCTCCGTTCCTAAAACGAATAAACCGCCGAGCTCTGCGACTCCTTCCCCAAGCATAATGTCGGTTCCACGTCCCGCCATATTCGTCGCAATCGTAATCTGTCCTTTTTGTCCCGCTAACGAAATTAATTGAACTTCCTGTTCAATCGTCTTAGCGTTCAATAATTGGAAAGTCAATCCTTCTTTTTGTAAATATTCCGCTACTTTTTCTGATTGTAAAATCGATGTTGTTCCAATTAAAATCGGCTGGCCGGTCGCGTGAACCCGTTTTGCTTCTTTCGCGACGGCTTTGTATTTTTGCTCGATGGTCACGAATACTTTATCCGGCTCGTCCGTGCGGATGACCGGTTTGTTCGTCGGAATTTGTACGACATCCATATTGTATAATGTTTGAAATTCTTTTTCTTCCGTTTTCGCTGTTCCCGTCATCCCTGAAAGAATAGGATACAAGCGAAAATAGTTTTGAATCGTGATCGAAGCTTGAATTTTATTTTCCTCTGTTAACTCCAATCCTTCCTTTGCTTCAATCGCCTGATGCAGGCCGTTGCTCAAGCTGCGTCCTTCCATCGGGCGCCCCGTAAACATATCAATCAATAAAACTTTTCCGTCCTTCACAATATAATCGACGTCGCGCTTAAATAATACATGTGCCCGCAGCGCCTGAATGACGTAATGATATAACGTTTGGTGTTCCAAATCGTAAAGGTTGTCAATGCCGAATCCTTTTTCGATTTTGGAAATTCCTTCTTCCGTAAGGTTTGTTGCTTTTGTTTCTTCATCATAATAGTAGTCGACGTCGCGTTTGAACGTTTTCACGATGCGCGCGCATAAATAGCTCAATTCCGAGCTGACTCCCGTTTTTCCGGCGATAATGAGCGGGGTTTTTGCTTCGTCAATAAGAACGCTGTCAATTTCATCGATAATCGCGTAATGGAACGGACGCTGCACCCGCTGGGAAACATCGTACACCATATTGTCCCGCAAATAGTCAAAACCAAACTCACTGCCGATTCCGTAAGTAATATCAGCCTGATAAGCTTTTTTCTTTTCCGCCGGATCCATCATCGGAATATTTAAGCCAACCGTCAGGCCTAAAAACTCATGAATTTTTCCAATTAAGTCGCGGTCGCGTTTTGCCAAATATTCATTGACGGTAATGACATGTACCCCTTTGCCTTCTAATGCCCGCAAATAACTTGGCAGGGAAGCGACTAATGTTTTTCCTTCACCTGTTGCCATTTCCGCAATGTTTCCTTCGGTTAAAACTAAACCGCCGATTAATTGTACATCAAAATGGCGCATCCCAAGCACGCGTTTCGCTGCTTCACGCACAACCGCGAACGCTTCGGCTTGAATGTCAAACACCGTTTTGCCGCCGGCCAGCTGCTCTTTAAATTCCGCCGTTTTTTTCCGCAGTTCGTCATCAGACAGCTTTTCATACTGCGGCTCAAGCTGATTAATATGGTCGACAATCCGCGCATATTTCTTTAATCGGCGTTCTTGTGAATCGCCGAGCACTTTTTTCAAATAGGTAAGCATATCTTTCTCTCCTCTAAAATTCTAGCAGTAATATTCATGGTTTCAGAATGATAGATGACTAGCTTCAGTATAGCATTCTTCTACAACAGTTTCATCTTTTTCCGGATAACATTTTCTCTCCTTGCATGTATAAAAAATTTTCAAAAATATCTTTTCTCTCTGCAAAAAAAAAGATAGACTATTATTGTTATAGAAAATAATGGTTGTAAAACCATTATTTTATTAAATTTATGAAACTATTTCCATTCTTCATCCGTCTTATAAAGTGCGGATCATTAATGAAAAAGAAAAGGGAGGAAATGAAATGGGGAAATGGAAAAAGATAACGGCTGCTTTTGGCTTGTCAGCCACTTTGCTGATGCCTAGCTTCGCCGCAGCGCAAGAGAGCAGTCTGCTGCAAAGGTATGGTGAAAAACCAGCGTATGATGTGCTTGAGCGCCTGAATCTATCGGCAAGAGAAAAGAGCAAGCTGGCGTTCGAGCAAAAGAAAGAAGAAAAAGCAAAGTACAGCGAAGATACGCTCATTGTGAAGTACAACAAAAAGCTAAGCAGCGAAGATCATAAACGCCTTGGTACATATGTGATCCGTTCTTTCCCGCAATTAGGATATGAAGTAGTCAAACTGCAAAAAGGGAAGAAAATGGAAGATGTCATAAAGGCGTATCAAAAACTTGATGCTGTCTCTCATGTCGCTCCAAGTGTGAAGCTGGAGAAGTACGGAAATCCAGACCCGAAAAAGACAGAAATGTACCACCTTCAATTGCTGCAAATTGAAAAAGCCTTAAAGCTTGCAGGCAGCAACGAAGTGACAGTGGCTGTGATTGACGGCTTAGTGGATGTCAATCATCCTGAATTAAAAGGACGTGTATTGCCGCCTTATAATGTCGCTGATCCTGCCAATCTAGGTTACCCTGATTATCATGGTACACACGTTGCCGGGATTATCGCATCAGAAATGAATAACGGTATAGGCGGACACGGTGTCGCTCCAAATGCGAAAATCTTGCCAATTGATGTGTTTGGCCGTTATGGCGGCTTTGATTATATTTTAGCAGAGGCGATTTTGTATGCGGCAGAAAATGGCGCTGACGTCATTAACATGAGCCTTGGTGCTCCGTTTGAAATGCCGCTTGTCGAAGAAGCGATAAAAAAAGCGGTTGAAAAAGGAGTCGTTATCGTTGCGGCAGCCGGAAACGATGGCGCGATTCAATACAATTATCCGGCATCGTATGACGGTGTGATCACGGTTGGAGCCACAAACGACAAAAACAAAAAAGCTTATTTCACTACGTACGGACCGTCGATTGACGTTGTGGCGCCGGGGGAAGATGTATACAGCACGTTAAATAATGCTGGTAAGTCGACATTTTACAAGCTGAGCGGAACATCAATGGCGTCGCCAATCGTTGCCGGGGTAGCGGCATTAATTAAATCAAAATACCCGAATTTAAATACGTATGAGGTAGAGTATATATTAGAAAACACGGCTGTTGATTTAGGCGAAAAAGGATTTGACCTTGACTACGGATACGGATTAGTCAATCCGGAGGCTGCTCTTAAGTATGACATAAAAAACCTTCCGAAGTTCAAAAACGAGACAGATGAAGAAATTTTAAAAGCGGCTGCTTCACTGGAAGTAGCTGATGAACCGTTCGTACACACAGGGCAATTAACAACGCCGCGGCAAACGGACTGGGTGAAATTAGATGTTGCAGAAGGCGAATATATACAAACAACGCTGAGCGGTGCCGATAAATATGACTACAAAATGGTTCTCCGCTTCTATCCTGAAGGAGAGACGAAAAGTGATAAGCCAATCGAAGTAAGAAATGTCCGCCAAGGCAAAACAGAAGCAAAATTATGGAAAGCACCTGCAAAGGGAACGCTTGTGATTGGCGTTACAGATGAAAATGAAAACTACAGCGTCCAAGGATTATCTAAGTACGAACTGACGGTTCAGCGCTTTGCTGCTCCTAGTGAAGATATCGGAACGAAAGAGGAACCGATTGAAATCACCGAGCTCCCGTTTGACAGCAATACATTAGATGTACCGCTTCAATTGCTATCAGAAAACAAAGTGACAGGACAAGACGGCAAAACAACGATTGAAGACGATAAAGATTATTTCAAATTGAAGGTTGAGGAACCAGCGAAAATACAAATCAACTTATCTGCCATTCCGGGGTTAAATACGTCGTTAAAGCTTTACTTTGCTGAAGAGTTCTACACGGAGCCGCCGGCTGACCTTCCTGAATATGAAAAAGGACAGTGGCCGCTGCCAATGACCATCGCTGATAGAAACGGCGTTGGCGAGAAGGAAATGTTAACTCTTGAAGCAGCGCCGGGTGAATATATTTTAGAGGTGGATGGAGAGGGGTCTTCATACTTCGATTTGCTCTGGTACCTCTTCTACGGTTTAGGCATGGATAATCAAAATCAAGAAGAAAATGAACTGGTGAAAGGCTCCATGCTTCCATACCAATTAACAGTGGAAACAAAAGAGCTTCCGGAAGATGAAGACGGCTATCCGGTTATGGAGCCTCCAATGGAAGAGCCGATGGAAGCTGTTACGGAAGAAGCTGTCGAAAAACGAATCGAGAGCTTGAAAAAACAAGCTGATCAAAATGCGATCATTATTATCTATGATGAGTGGAATGAATTCCAGAAAGAGGATGTAGAGCAGATTAAAGAGAAGGCATTGGCATACAACATCGGAGATACAGCAGAGGGCTATTTCCAATCAGGGGCAGACCAAGATTGGTTCACATTTAATGTTAACCAAACAGCCATTTATGAATTCACCATCAATCAAACAGATACGTTAATGCCTGAACTGGTATTGTATGCATATGACGAAAAAGAAGGCACGCTTTATCAAGTCGCAAGCTCTTGGATGTTCTATAATCCATTTGGCCTTGAAGACAATAAAGAAATAAAAATGCAGGTTACGTTAGAAAAAGATAAACAGTATTACTTGCAGTTGAGAAGCTCCGGCGAGATGTCATTTGATCCTTACCGTATAACTTCTAAATTTTATATGGATGCGCCAAAAGATGCAAACGAGGACAATAACGAACCGATTCGCGCTACGGCCTTAAACAGCGGTTCTAAAGTACGCGGCAACTTTGTGCAGCAAGGAGATATTGACATTTTCTATTACAAACACCGCGCAGAAGATCAAATCGTTGGCTTCTCTCTCAAACCGCTGGAGCTAGATGAAAAACAAAAAGAGAATTTGCCATCCGAGTTGACAATGCCGCTTGATGTTGTTGCCACTGTCATCGAAGATACAGACGGAAACATGCAGATTAGCGAAGAGGAAGCAAACAAACTGGTTGTCTATGATTATGGTTGGGAAAATGAGGCGGAGGCCGGCTCATTTAAAGCGAAGAAAAATGCCGGTTACTTCATTATTGTTGACCAATTCTTCGGAATCGGAGCAAACATCAGCGAATATGAATTGATGCTCAATACTTCTTACGGTCAGGATGAAGATGCCAAATCGGTTGTGAAAAATAATGTACCATCTCATCCGCTCAGCTTCAAGCAAGACGGCAACAATAAATGGAAAGCAGCTGCAAAACTAAATGGCGGCGTGCCATTTGGCGACAAGGACTTCTATCGATTTGATGCTGCCGCAGACGGCACATTCAAGCTGACATTAGAGACGCCAAAAGAATTAGATGGTGTGATTACTGTTTATGATGCAAAAGGAAATGTTGTGAAAACATTCGATGATTACATGCAAGGTGATGCCGAAACAGGATATATTACATTGAAAAAGGGAACGTATTACGTAGAAGTAAAAGATGTGTATGCCCGTTCAAGCATTGATAACTATCAATTATATGTGGAAAAAACGAAGTAATGGAGAAAGAGGCTGTCTCATAAGGGTCTGACCCTTGGCTTTAAGACAGCCTCTTTTCCTATGAATCTACCATCTCTTATAATAGATATAAGAGAGGAGTGGAGAAAAAGAATGCGTAAATGGCTGCTGGCTATATCGGGATTTTTTTTATTTTTAATGATTCCTAGAGATGCACACGCCCATATACTCGATGAAACGAAACAAAAAAGCGCTCAATTTCAGTACAGTGACTATTACCAGCCGATTCAGCAATACAAAGGCAAAAGCGGGGTAACGTTTATTAGCTACAGCCGAGCGTGGAATTCGCTCAATCAATTGCAGGCTTTAGAAGCGGAACTGATGAACAATAAACACGGAGACGAATTGCGTCTGCTCGAAAAAGTCGAGATTTATCCCGATTATCCGGCCGGAAAAAATATTTTAGGACAATATCGGCTTCAGTATGACTACAGCTCAAGCGATGTGAGGCTGTTGCCGGGAAGAACAATTGAGCTTTACGGTGGAGATGACTTTCGCACGGTCGAATCTTTAGCGGCAACACTATCCCATGAATACGGCCACCATTTTACAATGTACCATATTCTTGATAAGGAAAATAAGCTTCCTGAACAGTGGATGGAATCCGCGTATGCAAGCGTACGGGCATTAAAAAACACACCTGCTCATGACGATGGACGGGGAGAGTATGAATGGTCGATTCATGAAATCGCGGCAGAAGACTACGTGCAGCTGTTTGGCTCAGAAGCCGCCGTTCAAAAACAATTTCAAATGAATACGGACATCCCGACGCCGTTTGATTTACCGGAGCTGCAATCATATTGGGCAAAGAAACTGAATTCCGGCGAATATACGGTCAGAAAGCCGCTGCCGTTTTATCTGGTAGATTATAAGAAAAACGAGAGGGACCCAGCCTATTATGATTTGAAATTTTACGCAACGGATTTACAAAATAAGAAAGCTTATCTCATTGGACAAGAAGGCAGCGGCACGTATATGGCGGTTCAGCTCGATCAGCTTCAATCAAGTAATCCAATCGAAAAATGGTATCGCGCTCATGAAATGCCGGCGGAGAAAAACTGGCTTTTAGACAGCTCTGAAAACGAAAAAACACTGTTTCGGCTCATTCAGCATGAAGACAAAGGATTTAACCGCGGTTCCAAAACATTAGCCATTACCTACAGTCAAATTGAAAACAGTAAAACGGCGCAAAACACCATTAATCTTGAAAATCGTCTTACAACGGCGGAAATGAAACAATTATTGCACGAAACAGCGAATAAATACGGCATACCGGCGGAAATTTTAAAAGCAATTGCCTATGTTGAAACGGGAATGAAGCAATTTGATGATGCGGGGAATCCGATTGTCACAGAAGACGGCGGCATCGGCATTATGCAAGTTACATTAACCGATGAAGAGATTCAAGCGAAAAAGATTGATAAAGAACGGCTTATGAACGACACAAAATACAATATCGAGATTGGTGCGCAAATCTTAAAGGAGAAGTGGAACTGGGCGGGAACGCGCATTCCAAAAATAAACGATCATCATCCAAACATTCTGGAGCACTGGTATTTTGCGGTGATGGCGTATAACGGCTTGTCAAAGCGCAATGACCCGAATTTGCCGCATGCGAAAAAGCCGTATCAAGAGCGTGTGTTTGATATTATTCGCAATCACAGTCTCGTCAACGTCAAAAGCATTCCAAGCTTTGAGGTCGAGTATTCCGATGAAAATTAGCCGGACATCATGTATTTTCCTGTTAAGCAATACACATGGCCGCAATTAAATACAGTGACAACCCAGCATTATCAAGCAGGAGACAAAGTGTATACATGGAACACACAGGCGTCTTATTCCAATATTCGCAGCGGAATTGACGGTGCGGTTATTTTAAAAGCGGCTCATTATACACCGCTTGAAATTGTCGGCGGTCCTTATGAGTCTGCCGCCAACCCGTATAACCACTATGTTTATTATCATGTAAGAGGAAATGGAATTGACGGGTATGTCGCTTCTTCCAATGTGGTGAAAGGAGATGTAAAAATTTTCACAGACATCTCCAGCAATGAGGTTGCTTCTGCGGTGACGTACCTTCATCTTAAGGGTGTTATTAACGGATACTCAGACGGCACATTCCGTCCAAATGACAAGCTTCTCCGCCGCCATGCAGCGAAAATGCTCGTCAATGAACTCGGCTTGAAGCTTCCGGACGGATATGTAACAAAAGCGAAAGATATGAAACCGGGCGATTTAGGTTACGAAGAGATGGTCATTGCCGAAGCTTACGGCTTAATGGGACAAGGAGGAAGTTTGCGGCCGAACGAATATTTAACGCGCGCGCAGATGGCTTCTATTTTAGTTCGTGCGTATCAAAAGTATTACGATACACCGCAGACAGAGAAAACATTTACGGATGTGCCGCGCGATTTCTGGAACTACAAGGACATAAATACACTCGCCTATAACGGAATTACCGTCGTCGATTCGTTCCGGCCAAACGAGCATGTGACGCGCTCGCAATTTGCCCTTTTCCTAAAGCGGACGCTCGAGCGAAAAGAATAAGCAATAAAAAAGAGATGATCTCACCAAATGAGACCATCTCTTTTTTAATAATAAGGAAGCGAATCGTTCCAAGTCTCGCCGAGGTTTGAACAGCCGCCGCTTATTTGTTCATCCCCCGATACAAAAACGCCGCAAACTGTGCGCGTGTCACCGTGTCGTCGGGGCGGAAAGAGCCGTCTGAATATCCTGTTGTAATTCCCGATGCAGCAAGCGCTTGAATATATGGATATGCCCAATGGCTGTCAGGCACATCTGTGAAGGATCGTTTTACAGCAGGCTGTTTCAAATCAAACACATTGGTCAAAATCTTCGCTAATTGTGCGCGTGTCAGCGTATCTTCAGGATGAAAACTTCCGTTGCTGCCGTTTACATATCCGTTTTTATACATGGCGTTCACCGCACCGACCGCCCAATGTTCAGAAGGCACATCGCGGAAAATCGCCGAACGATCGGAAAAATCTAAATTTAAGTATTCGGCTAAATCCGCCATCACTTCGGCGCGGGTAATCGGTTCGTCCGGTTTAAAATAGCCGTTTTCATAACCAATGAGCAATTCGTCTTCAGAAAGGGCGCGGATTTCATCAGCCGCCCAGTACGATGGGGCAATATCACGAAACTTTCCCGGCTCTAATGGATAAGAAAGAACCCTTCTTGCACCGATATATTTTTTGCCCCAATAATACGGATCGTTCAGCGATGAAACCGTTACTCCCTTCGATGAAGAAGAATGGATAAATTGGTTTTCCCCTATGTATATGCCGGCGTGGGATACTCCTTTACCGTTCGTGTTAAAAAATACAATATCTCCGACCCGCAAATCTTCTTTTTTGACGCTTGTCCCTGTTTCGTACATTTCAGACGTTGTCCGCGGAACATTCACGTCGAGCGTCTGATAAACATGGCGGATAAATCCGGAACAATCGAACCCTCTCGCTGTTGTGCCTCCCCATTGATACGGAACGCCGATATATTTTTTCGAAGCCGGAACAATCATATCGTAATTCGTCTCAGCGTGATATGTGCCTGCATCAGCGTGAGACTGTCCCGTCAGCCAAAGGGCCGCGCAGACAAGCAATCCGCAGCTAAAACGCTTCCACATTTTCGACAAAACACCTCACCCATCACCAAGTATGGTACGAATTTTGTAACTATTAGCAGTCTACCATATTTGCAGCTTGAGAAACTTTACATTTATGTAACAAAAATAAGTCATAACTTTTAAGAGGCCGGTATATAATAAATGTGTTGGTAAAATAATGAACAGGAAGTGAACAAAAGGCATAAAAAGGAAAAAATTTTATAAAAAACACTTGAATAATGTGGGAGTTTTAGTAGAATATTAGCTAGAAAGAGAGATTTATATACAATTTTGCAAAATATGCCTGTGTATACGTTGACAAAAATGCCATAAGAATCTATACTAGTAATTGTTTAGCAACTAAGTTTAAGAGAACGAGATGTAAAGAGATACATATTCTCTTAAATTTAGTTTTCATAAATTAAATGATATTAAGAAAATAACCATAAAGGGAGGAAATAATTCAGATGGCTTACCAACCAAAGTCTTACCGTAAATTTTTGGCTGGTTCCGTTTCTGCTGCATTAGTGGCAACGGCAATCGGTCCAGTAGCCGCAAACGCTGCATCATTCAGCGACGTTAACCCTAGCGATTCTCATGCGGCAAACATCAGCGCATTAGTTGAACTCGGATACATCAAAGGTTTTGAAGACGGTACATTCAAACCTTACAACAGCATTACACGCGGTCAAGTAGCGAAAATCTTCGCTCGCATCTTAAAAGATGCAGGTTTTGAAGTTCCTGCGGACAAACAAGCATTCGACGATGTTCCAGTTAACAGCGCAGACAAAGAGTTAGTTGAAGCAGCTGCCATTGTGAAAGCAGCAGGCGTTATGACTGGAAGCAACGGTAAATTAAATCCGTCTGCGAACATCACTCGTGAACAAATGGCAAAAGTGCTTGTTGAAGCATTCGATTTAACAAAGCCAGATGATTTTACATCTAAAATCACTGACTTAGACAAAGCAGATGCTTCATTCCGCGACTACATCCAAACATTGGAAGCAAACGGCGTAACAGTTGTTACTGAATACAATCCGAAAGGAACTGTTACTCGTGCAGCATTCGCATCATTCGTAAAACGTGCGATGGATGCTTCTGTTGGCGAGCTAGCAATTGAGAGTGTAACTGCACTTGATGATACAAACCGTTTCCTAGAAATTACATTCAACAGAGCGGTTTCCGGTCTTGAGCCTTCTGATATCACAGTACAAAACGCTGATACTTTAGCTAAGTATGGAGTAAAAGAAGTAAAATTATCTTCTAACGGCAAAGTAGCAACAGTTGAATTGTATTCAAAAGAAGATGCTGATGAAGTTTTAGAATATCTTGAGGATTATATTGTAAAAGTGAATGTTGACGGTAAAGTTTTAGAAGCTACATTCAACCGTCCTGCATATATAAAATCTGTAATTACTGATGTTGATGCGAACGAGCGTAAATTCGAAATCGGCGACGTAAATATTGAAGTGCCTGAAAACGTTGATTTTGACTTCTATAATGCTCTTGGACGTGAAACTCGTGTTTGGTTCAACCAAGATTTGGAGCTTGTAAAATATGCTTTTGAAGATCAAAAAGTAGTTGAAACATCTGTTAAAGTAACAAAAGAAGATGAAGAAGTAGAACTTGCTTCTGATGGCAAAAAGTATGACCTTGCATCTGACTTTGAATTCTTCTTGAATGGAGAAGCTGATTCACTTGGTGCAGAAGGTGTTAAATATGACTACGCTAAAGTCATTTTTGACAAGAGCGGAGATGTTCAAACAATCGTTGCTTATGATGATTTAGATGATTATATCCTTACTGAAAAAGTAGAAGACACAGTTGTAATCGGATATGATGGGGACGAAGTTGACCTTGAAGATTACCTTATCGTAAAAGACGGAAAGCAAATTTCAGTTTCAGATATCAAAGAAGGCGATTTAGTATTCTTCAATGAAGATGCTGAAGAAGATGGAATTGCAATTGTTTCTAATAAATCTGTTTCTGGCAAAATTGAAAATGTATTTGAAGATTCATTTGAAATTGATGGTAAAACTTATGACTATGAAAGCAACGATGGCCTTCAGGCAAAATATCTAAGCGGCGATGAGCTTAAAGATTTAGACAGTGATGCGGCAGAGAAATTGCAAGCTGGCGGCAACGTTACTGTATACTTCAACTGGAAAGGTGAAGTAGTTGTTGTTAAAGGTACAGAAGGCGAAGTAGAATCTGCTTACACAGATGCTTATACTACAGATTCTATCCTTGCTTACCAAGATGCTAAAGGTAATGTAAGAATTGAACTTAATGTAGTAAACAAAGACGGCAAAGAAAAAACTTATGATTTCGCTGTAGACTCTCTCGATAAAGTTGTTGTACAAACAGCTGATGACGAAGTAGAGTACGAAGTTGATGAAGATGCTCCATCTGGATTCGAAATCGATGAATTTGGTCTTGGTGATGATTTCGATGTAGATGCGAGTGGTCAAACTGACGCTGAATTTACTATTGTTGCAAAATCTGCTGGTGATGAGGAAGAGGAAGTATTCGAAATTACTGACGCTCCTTTATTACTTGGCGTAGCAACTGACGAAGACGGAGAAGTAACAGGTCTTAAATTCTATGAAGCTGTAGAAACTTTAGAGGAAGACTTAGAGTCTGATGATAACTATGCTTCAGCAGAAAATGGTAAGTCATACCGTGTAACAGATGATACGGTTGTAGTTGATGTGGATACTGACGCAACTTATCCAGATGCTGAGGACGTAAGCTATACTACTTGGGGCGAATTGAAGAAAAACGGCACTGATATCCCTGCGGACAGCACTATTTACTACAATGAAGATGGTTATGTAACTCACATTGTAGTAAGTGATTTAGAAGCATCTAATACTACAGAGCAAACGGCTTTAATCCAACGAATCGACAAAAATACTGATGGCGAAATCGTTCGTATTAAAGCACTTGTAAACGGTGAGTCAAAAGTACTTGCTGCAGAAAATCTTAAAGGTAGCAAAGTTGTCACTGAAAACGGCTTATTCGAAGGTTCTGTAGTTGTTTTAGAAATCAACGATGCTAATGGAAAAGTTTCGAAAATCGTTGAAGATACAGACCGAATTGTTACAGGTTATGTAGACAATGTTGATTTTAGCAAGAAAGAGGTAACGGTTTTAACAGGCGATGGTTCTTACGTAACTGTAGCGTTAGACTCTAAAGTTGGTGAAGTTTATGATGCAACTGACGAAGATGGCGATGACTTCTCTGTAGAAGGCATCCGCGATATCGAAGAAGGCGATGCAGTTGTCATTGGTTTATCAGCTGAAGGAAGCCGATTTGCTGATGCAATTGTATTAGTTGATGCAGATGATCTTGATGAATATGGCTTCGATGATACAGATACAGCGCCATCTATTAATGTAACGGGTGTTGTTGATGGCCATGTTTATAATGATGCAGATCCTAACTTAAACATCAAAGTAAGCATTACTGATGCTGGCCGAGTAGATACTAAACGTGTTAAATTAGATGGTATAGATATTACATCTGCTGCTACTGGTACAGGATATACTGTAGCAACAGACGTAGCGAATTCTGGTAACCATACGTTAGAAATTATAGCTACTGATGGTGAAGGCCATACTGCAACACAAACAATTACCTTTACAATTGATGCTGTTGCGCCAACAGTTACACCATTAGGAAGTGGTTCAGCTGTTACTATTAATCAAGGTGAAACTGCAACTATTACATTCAGTGAACCATTAAGTGCTGATAGTAAAACTGCTGTAGAAAATGCATTATCTGCAGCAAGCGCTAACGACGGCACTTACACTTGGGATGCTCAAGGTAAAGTATTAACAATTACTGGAGCTACTGGTGGTACAACTTATTCTACCGATGTAACAGTAGATGTAACTGATGTTGCTGGTAATACTGCTTCTTCATTAGTAATTGTAAATGCTGAATAATTAATCTAGCTAAGATAGGTTACCAATACCATCCGAAATTTCTAGAAGATTGATAGAGACAGAGAGTCATTTGTTGGCTCTCTGTTTCTTATTTTAGTTGATATGCTGCATGTAGTACTATTTTGTGTCGGAAAATTCATTAAATAGACGCCCATTAATACAAAAAGTACATTACCATTACCATCAGAAGGATTAATATTTTAAGGTTCTATACTAAATGTTGGGGTAAAAGAATTTCATAAAAATAAAAAGCATTTACGAAGTGCTCTCTTTTATAATGAAAGTGGCCAAACCTCATTTAAAAGGAGACTTCGTAAATGCAAGACTATTGTATCACAAAACTGATTGGATTAGAAAATGTCATTGTGTCAAATATTGTGGAAACGGATACGCATCTTGAAATTTTGATCGAAACCAAACCTTGTCACCAAAATTGTCCTCAATGCGGGAAAAGGACGAGAGCGATTCATGATTATCGGCTACAGAAAATTCGAGACGTCAAATTTCGCGAAATGTATACGTACCTGATTTTGAAAAAGCGCCGCTATAAATGTACATCCTGTGGGAAGCGTTTCTATGAACCATATGCCTTTTTAGATCGTTATCAACGTCATACGAAACGTGTCCTTCAAGCCCTTCTCGTCAAAGTAAGAACGGTCAATTTTAAGGAAGTGGCAAAAGAGCTTGGATTAGGACACTCAACGGTTATTCGATGGTTTGACCGTTATTATACTTATGAGAACCACTCATTACCACGAATTTTAGCCATTGATGAGTTCAAGGGGACAACCGAAAAAGGAACATATCAATGTGTCATCGGAGATCCTCAAGGCTTCAAGGTATTGGATGTCATTCAAGATCGGAAGTTATCCACGTTAAAAGATTATTTTCGCTCTTTACCGACTCATCGTGTTCAAATGGTGGTAATGGATATGTGGCAGCCGTACAAAATATTGGCTCAACAACTCTTTCAAAATCCGATTATCATTGTAGACAAATTCCATTATGCACGTCATCACTTCTGGGCACTCGAACGAGTACGAAAGCGAGTACAAAAGTCATTCCAAGACAAAGATCGAAAATCGATGAAAAAGTTACGTTTTCTCTTACATAAACCGAAAGAGAAGCTAACCACTCGAGAACAAGAACTCCTTCAATATTATTTAGAGTTGTCCTCCGATTTAAAGAAAGCTTATCAAGTGAAAGAAGCCTTTAAAAAATGGATAACACAAAGCAATGAGCGGAATGTAAGGTCTAACTTAGAACAGCTGTATCAAGCGATGGATAAATCAGGACTGGACGAATATCAGTACATGAAACGAACCTTTAAAAGTTGGGAGAAAGAAATTATTAATTCATTCATTTATCCTTACACTAACGGTTATTTAGAAGGGATTAACAACAAAATTAAAGTCATCAAACAGATGTCTTATGGCATTCGCAACTTTGATCGACTCAGAAATAAGGTGTTATGTTCATTGATCTAACTTTCATATATAAAGCTATCAAGTACACCCCAACAATTGACGTAGAACCTCTTATTAGTTTGATGTGCTGTATGTAATGTTATTTTGTGTCGGAAAATTCATTAAATAGATGCCCATAATATAAAAAGTACATTATCATCGGAAGGATGAATATTTTAATTTTATACATTTTGTCATTTGGGTATTTTCGGTATAGAATAAAGAAAAGGGAAGTGGATCAAGTTTCACATCCAATTATTTTTAATATCCTTCCTAACAACATTCTGTATAAATGCAGGTTGATTTTCCAGCATATAAAACATTGAGACTGAACGTCTTTACTTATGCTTGATTTGCAATCTGAACTTATATAGTTAAAAAATACTAGGGGAATGGTGAAAGTATGAAAAAAATTACTGCACTTTTATGTACAGCCGTCATCGCAGGTATGCCTTTTACGACAGTTGCGCTGGCAAGCGGGGATAATGATGCAAACCAGGCGGAAGAAGTTCAAAATGAACAAGGCAGTACTTCTGAAGACGTTCAAAATGAGGATGTTAAAATTCTTACGTTAGATGACGTTGTTAAACGTGCATTAGACAACGATCAAAATCTTGTCGTGCTGCAGTATGAGCTTGAAGCTTTAAAAAATCAAACACTTGATGCGGTAGATGACATGAGAGATACTCAAAAAGACATTAGAGATTTGGAGAAAAAATTAGATAAACTAAAAGATGAACGTGACCGGTTGACAGGTTTAGAGCGATTGGCGAACGGACAGGAACGAGTAGCTATTTCCGATGCCTTGGAATTACTTGACGATAAAATTACAGCTCTTGAGACGGCGATTAAGCAGCTTGAATCAGGTCAATTTCAATTGAATCTGCAGGCAGAAGAAGTGAAGGAAGGCATTTCGTTAAAACTTACTTCAACGTACGTCAATTTGTTAAATTTGCAAAAACAAATGAATTTTACGCAAAAAGCGATTCAAACAGCGATAAATGAAGTAAAAAAAGCAGAAAAACTTTATCAATACGGGGCAGGGTCAAAAGAGGCGGTTGATCAGGCGAAAAGACAACAAGTGGATTTAGAAAAACAATTGGAGCAGCTGCAAAAAAACTATTATTATAATTTGGCGAATCTTTCGTTTGATATTAACATCAATTACAATCCGGATTTGTATTTAACACCGGTCGATATGGAGATCGCTAGCATTACGAAAATTGAAGACTATGATTCTGTTATTGAAGGCACGTTCCAAATGAAACGGGCAAAAGACAATTTGGAGTTGGCGAAGTATCATCGTGATGTAGCTTATGAGGACGAAGATGCAAGTGAATTTTTAAAAGCAGAAAAAGACTATAAGGTCAAAGCAGCAGAAGAAACGATTAATAAGCTATATAAAGAACTGACAACGAAGATTGATGCGTTAAATCATAATGCCGATCTTGCAGAATTGAATTATGAAGAAGCAGTGAGAAAACTGGAAAATGTGAAAACCGATCTGGCGAATCTTGAGAAAAGATACAATGCAGGTGTTGTATCTAAATATGATTATGAGAAAGCGAAACTGCAGCTGGAACAGGCACTGTTAAATGTAGAATTGGCTAAAGCAGCGCGCTTTTTAGTGCAACAGTCTATTGAGGCTCTAGAAAAAGGTTATATACAATAGGAGAATGCCGCGCACTGTGCCTCGTCCCGAAATATATCGAAAAGCTCTGCGGAGAGACATCTCTGCGGGGCTTTTCTTCTTTTTTCAATTCATTCATTAAGCTATAAGCGATGACGTAAATCGTTTTCAGTACAGACGTTTGTTTATAGAATCATGTCGAAAAAAGAATGATTAAATATATATTTACATGTTTGGATAATAATACTAATATTAAATTTGTACAGATTTTTTCATCTGTGAAATATACATAAGAAGGGGATCGATAGAATGTATTTATCGAAAGATTCTAAAAAGTTTTTAGCTGCCACAGTCTCTACGGTAATGGTTTCTAGTATTTCAGTCCCTTTTGTATCTGCTCAGCAAATCAATTTCTCTGATGTAAAACCAGATGACTATTTTTATGAAGCTGTTCAAAGTTTAGCAGCGCGAAATATCATTCAAGGTTACCAAGATGGAACTTTTAAACCTTATGAAAGCGTTACCCGCGCCCAAGCAGCTAAAATGTTAGCTTTAGCTTTAGGATTAGATGTAAACAATGTAACGGATCCAGGTTTTAAAGATGTCTCAAAAACAGATTGGTTCTACGGACCGGTAGCAGCGTTAGTAAAAGAAGGGGTATTAAAAGGTTATGAGGATAAAACCTTTAAACCTTATCAAAAAATCACCCGTGCACAAATGGCAAAAATCATTTCTTTAGGTTTTCAATTAAAAGAAAACAAGACTGATAAGCTGCCTTTTGTAGATGTAAAGACAAATGATTGGTTTGCTGGTTTCGTCGGAGCTTTATACGAAAATGGTATTACAACGGGGAAAAACAAAAATGAATTTGCACCAAACGAACCTGTCAACCGTGGGCAGATGGCGGCATTTATTTATCGTAGTGAAAAATTGAAAACTGCGACTCAAACAGGAAAGATTGAAAACATTACAAGCCATTCCGTTCAATTAAATGGAAATGAATATGAAATTGATGATAAAGTAAAGAACATTATTAATATAGCAAACTCAGCAATCTTAAAAAATGCAAATGTCGTAGTTGAGACGAAAGGCAAGAAAGTTGCAAATGTTAAATATTTAGAGATTACTTCATCGGGAACGAATGAGAATCTTGTTTTAGATGGTCAGCAAGGAACTATTGATGGAAATGTAAAAATAAGCGCTGATAACATTACATTGAAAAACTTAACAATTAATGGGGATTTAGAAATCACGAAGGAATTGAAAAATAATTTCTACGCTAATAACTTGGAGGTAAAAGGAAAAACGATTATTTCCGATAAGGATGATAATTTGCAATCTGCAGCGACCCATTTATTTTATAAATCGTTAACCTATAAACTTCCTTTAGCAAAAATGCAGGCAGCTCAAGAATCAAAAACAAACCTTGTATTCGAAAATGCTGCATTGGGTACAGTAGAGCTTGATAAACAAGATTCTTCCCTTGAGATGAAAGGAACTACAAACGTAAAAGAAATTGTTGTTACTTCCAATGTAAGTGTTGTAGCAAGTTCAGATGTTCAAATTTCTAAACTTGTCTTAAACGATGGAGTCACCGGCATCAAATTAAATGCTGACATAAATGAAATGGCTGTGCAAACGACAGGCAATCTGTCAATAGAGGGAAATGGAAATGTTAAAAATCTTAAAGTCGAATCAGCGGCTAATATGGTTCTAAACACTAGCGGAAAAATTGAACAATTAGAAATTGAAAACGAAAACTCGCAAATCACTCTTAAAGCAAATGTAAGAGTTGGCAATGTTCTTGTTCCTGAAGGACTCAATATCAGCAGCATTATAAAAAACTATAATTCAGTAAAAAATCAGATTGAAAAAGTGAATGGAAGCTTGATTAATAACGGCACAACCGGAGGAACAACAAGAAGGGGTTCCGGCGGCTCAAATAATAATCGCTCTGACAATAGTAATTCGCAAATACCAAGTGTAATTAGCCAAGCAGGCACTTATGGACCAAGCAGCGGTCAGCTCACTATTGATGGTGATGTAACAATTAACAGCAAAGATGTTACTTTACAAAATGTGACGATCAAAGGAAACCTCGTTCTTGGTGAAGAAATTGGCGAAGGGGACGTTACCCTTAAAGGTGTTACGGTAGAAGGAAAGACCGAAGTTAAAGGCGGCGGGGAAAATAGTATCCACTTTATAGATTCCGTTTTAATGACGGTCATCGTAAATAAAAATGACGGCAAAGTTCGAATTGTTGCGGAAGGTTCAACAAGAGTTGTTGATTTACAGCTGGAATCATTTGCTAAAGTGGAAGAAATGAATCTTACAGGAGATGCGCCTGGTTTTACAAATGTTACACTCGTAGAAAGCATCCAATCTTCCAATCCTAACCTAACAGTTCAGTTGGTTGGAAACTTTGAAACGATCAATTCTCGTGCTGCAAATGTAAAAATTGAATTGGCAGAAGAAACCGATATCGAAACATTGGTATTGAATGCGATTGCGGCCGTTACAGGATCGGGTCGTATTGGCACGGCTGAAATTAATGCAGAGGGAATTACATTATCACAACGACCAAGAAATCTAGTATTGCAAATTCCAAACGGCCGAGTTCAAATCGGCGATGAAGAAGTGACCGGAAGCTATTCCGATGTTGATAAGACAACAATTAAGGGAATTAAGGCAACTCAAGGAGTTATTGATATTGAGTTAGGAGATTATGTCGCTGATTTAACAATTGACGATTTTAAGGTCACAGCGAAGATGGGGGATCAAGACGTAACACTGGAAAATCTCGAATACGATCCTAATAAAAAACGAATTACTTACGATCCAATTCCATTGACTTCTGGAAATCTTGGCAAGGAAGTTGAAATTACAGTTGCCCCTGCTGATGGTACGGAGAAATTAGAAGGGGAGCCGCAAACAACGAAAGTACAGTTGAATACGGGATTTGAAGGATATATTACAGATATTTACGGAGTCGGTGTAGAAGGCCTTACGATTAAATTCCGCAAAGGTTCTGATGCAAGAGAAGGCGAAGTAGTGAAAGAAGTGACAACAGGTAAGTACGGATACTACTCTGTTTCACTTGAGCCGGGTACGTATACTGGGGAGATTTCAGGACGAGGATTTGTCACTTCATATATGTTCGCCGTTGCGCCGGATGATCAATATAATGTGAATCAAAATGAGACGGCGATTCGTGCTGCGGCTACGAGCGAAGTGAAAATTATGCTAACTTGGAATGAAAAACCGTATGATATTGACTCTCATTTAATAGGTCCAACTCCTGATGGAAGCGGTCGTTTCCATACTTGGTATCCTGAGAGTGAGAGAGAGTATAAATATAATGGTATCACCTATGTAGACTTAGATTGGGATGATACTGATTCGTATGGTCCTGAAACAACAACGATTCGCAAACTTGTTGATGGAACGTACAAATTTATTGTTCATAACTTCTCTGGTGAGCATAGAGATGATATTCCACTGAGACAGTCCGGAGCGAAAGTGGAAATTTTTAAAGGAAATTCCACTTCACCTGACCATATTTTCGAAATTCCAGCCGGTGAAGGTAATGAGTTATATTGGACTGTCTTTGAAATGGTTGTTTCTAATAACGGTACAAATATTGAAATTAATCCAATCAATACGTTATCAATTGAAAGACCTGAAGAGTTGCCGGCAGATGACAACGATGTTGATCCTAGAACGGAACTCGAATGGGCACTTGAAGATGCACGTTGGCAACTGGACTCATTGAGCGAATATTATAGTGATGAGGAATTGCAACCTCTCACAGCTGCAATTTCCGCTGCGGAGGCAGCATTGGAAGATGAAGAAGCGTCTGAAGAAGAGATTCAGGAAATTTTAGCTCAGCTAGAGGAAGTGTTCGACCGCTTTGATACTAAAGTGGAGCTTATCATGACGCTTGAATATGCACATTCGCAACTGGATGCATTGAGCCAATATTATACTGAGGAAGAATTGCAACCTCTTACAGCTGCAATTTCCGCTGCGGAGGCGGCATTGGAAGATGAAGAAGCGTCTGAAGAAGAGATTCAGGAAATTTTAGCTGAGCTAGAGGAAGTGTTCGACCGCTTTGATACGAAAGTGGAGCTTATCATGACGCTTGAATATGCACATTCGCAACTGGACGCATTGAGCCAATATTATACTGATGAAGAATTGCAACCTCTTACAGCTGCAATTTCCGCTGCGGAGGCGGCATTGGCAAGTGAGGAAACGTCTGAAGAAACGCTGGAGGAACTTTTAACACAGCTAGAGGAAGTGTTCGACCGCTTTGATACTAGAGTGGGGCTTGTCATGATGCTTGAATATGCACATTCGCAACTGGACGCATTGAGCCAATATTATACTGAGGAAGAATTGCAACCTCTTACAGCTGCAATTTCCGCTGCGGAGGCGGCATTGGAAGATGAAGAAGCGTCTGAAGAAGAGCTGCAGCAAATATTAGAGCAGTTAGAAGAAGCGCTTGACCAGTTTGATGACCAAACTGTACCAGCGGCACCAGACGTAACAGCTGATGATGAGAACAACGTTATCGTAGGTGCAGATGCAACAATGGAATATTCGACTAATGGCGGCCAAAGCTGGACGGCATACGATCCAACAAATGAGCCAACATTTGAAGGGGATCAAACGGTATTGGTACGTGTAGCGGCAGATCCAACTGCAGGGACACCAGCAGGAGAAACAACAGAATTAACGTTTACAGCCAATATTCCAACACAAGTAGTAACAGAAGTAGCCTTCACGGATACGGATACAAATGCAGGAGAAATCGCAGGTAACGTAACATGGACATTACCGGAGGATGAAGAAGGAATAACAGGCTATACCGTTTACTTCTTAGATAACAATGGAACGAAGATAGGGACTGCGATTGGTGAAGTTGCAAATGGAGTAAACACATTTACGGTTCCGGATAACACGGTAGTACCGAATGATGCGGTAGAACTAGGCGTATTTGCAAAGAACTCTAACGGCGAAAGTGCAGTAGGAGCATCCGCATTAAAAGATGATACAAGTAATAATACAATTACATTAACATCGGTAACTTACAGCTCAAATTCAACATCATATAGTAGCGGCGCAGACGTTCTAGGAGCTTCTGGGGTAGACGATGGAGCTGAAGATGATTTCTTAACACTCACATTTAGTGAGGATATAACAACCGTAGGTACATCCGATAATTACACTATCGTATTTGATGTTGACGGTGACTTTAGTACAACAGATGATCAAACTACACTATCTCCATCCGTTTTCACAGTTGCAGATGGGACTGGAAACGATGTCATTATTTCTCTTGAAGATGTCACTAATTTAGCTCAAAAAGCGACAGAAGCATCGAAATTTAGAGTAACTGTTAAAAATGTTAACAATGTAAAAGCAAATACAAATACAATAAATCCAAATAATGCGGCACAAGATACTTTAGCGGTAGATTTTACTAGATAAAGAGATTTGGGATCGGTGCATGTCACCGCCTGAAAAATATCGAAAGGGGGCTGTCCAAAAAGTCATGGTTAACTGACTTTTTGAAGCCCCTCTTTATTATGTTTTTTTAAAAAAGTGCACAAAAAAATCGTCCTTTCTAGTAAAATGAAGTTATTGTTTTCTCGCTATAAAGGCGGTGGCAGAAGTTCTTATCATCCCAAAATGATGCTTAAAATCATTCAGTTATAAAAGAATTAAACGAAAAAATAAATGCTCTCGAAAAACTTATAAGTCTCTATGAGCAAAAGCAAGATGTTTATAACTCCTTTACTACTCAAACTATTCCTCAGCTATAGATGCTTTAGATTCTCCTTGAAGGTCCTACTTTTTTTGTTATGGCAAAGCTTTATACATCATTTCGCAATTCAACGTTTGTAACTATACTTGTTGATATATGCTTTTGAGTCTGAAAAAAGCATTTTTAATTAATCGATTCAAATGATTGCTTTTGCGACGAGAATAGTATTTGTCGAAAAATCATTGGTATCATTTTTTGTAAATATGTATATACTATGTATATACATTTTAGGTTGGGGGTGATATAATGTATTCAAAAGAATATTTAGAAAACAAAATAAACCAGAGTAAAGGGGTTGACTACATGTCTACAGTTATTGTTCAAAAATGGGGAAACAGTTTGGGCATTCGTATCCCAAAAGATGCTGCTGATAAAATAGGGATTAAACAAGGTTCCGAAATAGAATTAAATGTGATTGGAAATGAAGGTATCATCACATTAAAGCCAAAAAGAACACGGAAGAAATACACACTGGAAGAACTAATATCACAGATTACACCTGAAAATCGACACGAGGAAATTGATTTCGGGATAGAAGGGCGTGAATTGATTTAATGCCAGCAGACGTACCAGAGAGAGGCGATTTCGTTGTTTTAAACTTCAATCCACAAGCTGGTCATGAGCAGGCTGGGAGAAGGAATGCTATTGTTTTATCGCCTAAAGAATTCAATCAAGCAACAGGATTTATAGCTGTTTGTCCGATTACCAATCAAAAGAAGGGTTATCCTTTCGAAGTGGATTTACCAAAAGAAGGAATATCCCTTGATGGCGATGGCTATCCAATAACAGGGGTAGTTTTAACTGATCAAATTAAATCATTGGATTGGAAAGCTCGTAATTTAAAAATTTTAAAGAAGTATAATCCAGAAGATGCACAAATTGAAGAAATAGATAAAATCATTGATGAATGCCTAGCGAAAATAGAAACATATCTGACTTGAATGCGTGCCTGTCACACCCCGAAAAATCTTGTTTCACAAGATTGTTTCACGGGAGAAAGGGGAAGGCCTTGATCCAATGGGATGCTGTACGCCTCGAATTTTATCGAAGATTGATAGAGACAGAGGGTTGCCTTGGCTCTCTGTCTTTTTTCATCTATCCTCATCAAATTAAGGAGTCGATCAATATTAGACTCGTTGTTTACCACTGATTTGAAAAATTTTCCTAGGTATGCAGGAATTTGCTTGTTTTTGTCGAAAAAGCACATGACAACTTATATGTGAGGTGAAGGGAATGGGACGAGCGAGGCGGATTTGGGTGCCGCATTTGTTTTACCATATTGTTTGCCGCGGGAATCGGCGTGATCCGTTGTTTAAAGAATCGAATGATTTTCTTGCTTTTTTGCATATCCTCGAACAGCTTCACGAAAAAATTCCGTTTGAAATCGCTTCGTACTGCCTCATGACGAATCATTTTCATCTGCAGCTGCGTTCACAGCAAGAATCGATCGCAAAAGTGATGGCACTTATCAATAAACGATATGCCAACTATTATAACGCCCGTTATCGTTTGACTGGACATGTGTTTGAAAAACGCTACTTTAGTAAAATCATTGACGATGAAACAGGCATGTTGGAAGTAAGTCGCTACATTCATCTCAATCCTGTTGAAGCCCGCATGGTGCATCTCCCCGAGCATTATCGCTGGAGCAGTTTTTATTTATACACGCAACCCATCTCATCACCCCCATTTATGAACATTGATGTGCTGCTTGATTATTTTTCCGGAACGACAGTAGAGCAAAAGAAAAAATATGTGCAGTTTGTCAAAGCCGACATTGTGCCAAACGACAATATGTTCGCTGAAGGAGGTATGAATGGATGACGGGCAAAATTTGCAGCGTTGGTTTACGAGGAATTGAAGGATATCGCGTGCAGGTAGAAGTGCAAGAAATGCCGGGGCTGCCGTCTGTTGTCATTGTTGGCTTGCCAGATGCATCGGTGAAAGAGGCGAAGGAGAGAGTGATTGCGGCGTTGCATTCGTTTGAATGTGATGTAGCGGATCAAAAGCTTGTCATTCATTTATCGCCGCTGGAGCGGAAAAGCAAAGTCCGATGTTTGACTTAGCGATGGCGATTGGAATTTTACAAGCAAAAGAGAAGCTAAAAGTACCGATTTCATCGGATATCGCTTTTTTCGGTTCGTTATCATTAGACGGAATGATTCAGCCTGTCGATGGGATGCTGCCGGCGATCTTAGCAGCAAAAAAACTCGGCTTCAAACAAGTATACCTTCCGTACGATCCTACTCTTCCTCTTCATCATTTGCAAAACTTCAATTGTGTATTTGTTCAAACGTTAGACGAAGCGGTGCAACGTTTACAAGGACAGCAAGTCTTTTCTCCATTTTTCCATCTTCCTCCCACAGTCGACACTCCTCCAAAGCATCATCGCGATTTTCAACATATTATCGGTCATCAACAAGCAAAGCGTGCACTTGAAATCGCCGCAGCAGGGGCACATAACGTCCTGATGATCGGACCTCCTGGGTGTGGAAAAAGTTTATTAGCTGAAACATTTCCAACGATTTTACCGCGTCTCTCAAATGATACTCAGTTAGAGGTACTCAGTTTATATAAGTTGGCAGGAGAACCATGTGCGAATAGAGGGTATCCTCCTTTTCGTCATCCGCATCATTCCGCTTCATCGGTTTCTTTAATTGGCGGGGGAACTCATCCCAAACCTGGTGAAGTGTCGCTGGCCCATCACGGTGTTTTGTTTCTAAGTTTAAGGGTGCCTGGCACCACCAAAAAATGTCGAAAAGCTCCGCGGAGAGAAATCGCTGCGGGGCTTTTTTTATTGATGGTGTTGCAAAACTAGAGTAAAATCAAAGCTTTTAATAAAAAAGTAGATAAGGCGAGTGAATGGGGACCGCAAACGGAAATCGGTTTGTGTAAGTTAATGATGGATGGAAAATTGAAATGTATCAGAAAAGATGAAAATGGTGAAGATGTACTTGTTCACTTTACTTGGGATGGTCCAATCTGGGTGCCAAAGAATAGGCCGACAAAGAGGAAATAAATGGGTGACTCTGCCTTAGTGTGGGTGCAATCCACTGTCACTCTATTAGTAGGTAAATAGGTTGGGGAACAGCTCTGTGGAAAGAAAAAAATCCCCTTACGTAAAAGGAGATCATTTTGTACAGTGTCATATTAGCTTAGTAGCGGACAGAAATTGAGGATTAATATTAAATACTAGAATTTATTTCTTTTTAAAAAAGAAGGTTCTTTCTGCGAGACAATTTTGGCCATAGAGTCTAACATCGTCTTCAGCTTGATGGAATTTTGGATACTTATTCTTTTTTGCTATTTTTGCAGCAAATTCAATAGCCTCATCGCTTTCCAAATCCATTGGCTCGTCGGCACCTAATACTATTGCTAACAAATCCTTTTGTGGAAAGTACCTTTTTATTTCTACGAATTTTTCCCAAAACATTCTGCTCGCCGGTTCATGATTCTGTTGGAGCCGATCAAGCATATCGTCTTTATCTAATTCATCGTAAAAGTCGCCATCCTCCAACTCTTTATTAACAGGTATCCCTTTTATAAATTTTTTTAGTTCATCATCACTTAACTTCAAATCTTTCTCCCCCTCAAAGTTATATATGAACCTCTCCCACCTACACTTCGCTTAGAGGTGAGAGACTTCTCGGTGAACATGTTAAATTCCTTTTAGTGCCCTAAGTCGTTCAAATGTATTTTATCATTCTTCTTTTATTTACGTGGAGTTTTTCTTTTTTAGTAAATGCTTAATTTAGAAGGTTTTCCCTGTTAATATCGAAGTCCTTTTTAGTGAAGGGGTTAATTATCATTTCAAAGAAATAAATGACAGGCTGTCATGAAACAGTTTTAACCATTTGGGTTCCAAAAGATAAATGAAGGTTGTAAATATTTATGTTCCTTGTTATAATCATATTACAAATCATTTGGAATCCAAAGGAGTGTTTATGGTGAAAAGCGTTTTTCAGCTAAAAACAAAGCCACATGGAATTCAGCGTTATGAGGAATTTATCAAGGAAAACAAGATTGGGATCGGTTGGCCCGGTATTTCGAATTTGTCTAATGTAAGTAAGGAGGAGCTACGTAATCGACTACGCGCTGTTTACGGATATTCAGGGGCAAGACTCAGAAATGCTCTAGGTGCGATTTGGGCTTTTATCGATACGATGAAGGAAGGCGACATTGTTATGATTCGTAAAGGATCGCTTGTGAGCATCGGGCTGATTGGGCCTTATCAATACGAAGAGCAGTTAGATAATGATACAGACGGATTTTGTCATCAGCGTTCAGTTGATTGGATTGTAGTCGATGAGGATGCTTCCCTTTTTAACGAAAAAGTACGGGAAACCTTAAATCATCGCGGGATTGTAACTAAATGTAAATATGATCTAAGTGAGTTGGAATTGGGCTCTGAATTGATGTGAAGAAGAAAAAGGAGGGAAAGAGAATGAATTTGTTTCAAATGAAAACTCGGCCCCACGGAATTGAACGTCTCCCTCTTTTTTTAGAAAAAGGGTTTGTGGCGATTGGCTGGCCTGGCATAGGTTCACTGAAGGATGTGGATGCTAACGAAATTGAACAGCGTCTTGCCAAGAGATATCCGTCTTATGTCGGTCAAAAGATGGCATATTATAAAGGGATTGTAAATGCGTTTGCCAATACGATGAAAGCGGGCGACCTTGTCATGATTACAGAGGGGGATTTTGTCCATATTGGACAGCTTGGTGATTACGAATATAAACAAGAATATGATAACGATAAAGATGGGATGTGTCATCAGCGTCCAGTGCATTGGATAACTACTGTTGAACGGAATGCCTTAAATGATAAGGTGCAGGAACATTTACGCAATCGGGCTACAGTAACGAAATTTAAATATCCAATTCATCTTGCTGAGTTGGAGCCTTTACTGCATGGGAAACCTGCACCTCAACTTTCAGATGGTCACCATTCACTGGCTGAAAAAGCGTGGAACGTGCTTGAAGAAGAACTGCAATCAAATGATCCATTCGTTCGAGTCACAGCAGCTGCTGCTATATTACAGATTATGAAAAAATAAGAAGATTGCCATACACTCACGGATATATGAACGAAGTTTGAGATCGGTAGCTGTGCACCGCCCGAAAATTCACCATCCGAAAAATGTCGAAAAGCTCTGTGGAGAGAAATCTCTGCAGACCTTTTCTTTTCTGTTGAAGTAGACTGATCATGTAAGTCAATTATTGAAAAAATAAATTATAGTGCGTGCACTGTCACTGTCTGAAATGATTCTCACATCGAATAAATCCTATCTCGAATGGGGAAAAGTATTCGGTGACGATGTATTAGTGACAGCGATTTTAGATCGTCCATTACATCACGCCATTATCTTTAATATCAAAGGAGATTCTTACCGCCTATGGGAAAAGAAAAAAAGCAGGAGTTTATCCTGCCCAATTATCTAATTAACCGTTCATAATGATTGGGAATTTCATTTCGTTGAAATTGGGGAATTTTTTAGCAGTTACAAATTATTGTTTGATGACAATAAAGATATTTGAATTACAAAAAAGTTGTTTAAAAAAGGGTAAATCCTTTAAACAACAATGGTTTTCATCAAATTTTAACAACATTTTTCTGACAACTTCAACATGAAGCAGCTAACATGTTGAGATTTTTAAATAACTTTATTTTCGCTGTTCAGTCATGTTGGAACGGTGAAATGCATGTGTAATGGAACAAAATTAAACAACTTTTTATTTGTGAACAGCATCAAGGATGCGCAATATATTTTGGCATTAGGTTTTACCAATTTCAATTAGCTACAAATTAACTTTTGATAAAATTATCAATTGATTATTTTTATTGAATAAATTATCAATTGATTGTAAAATATATGTAGTAGTCAGAAAAGGATGTGTTTTTGGTGAAAGAGGATTGGATCGAAAGCTTAGACGATGTTAATAATTTTATTAATAAAGTTAGAACCATTTTGTCTAGTCAGAATTACCAATTAGATATCCAACTGATCAGAAAGGACGAAGATCCTCTTGATCCTTATACAACACAGAATACGCTTCTAAGTTTGGGGTACGATGAGGAGGACGTAGTCAATGAGCTAATCACTTTAAAAGCAAGCGATTACTGTAAAACTGCTGTAGATCGTAAAAGACCCAGTAGTCCACCATTCTGATTTTTTGAAAAAAACATAAATGGTAAAAGTGTCTACATCAAGTTTAAGGTAAGAGATGAAAAAAATAAGAAAATTTTCTGTATGTCCTTTCATTTTGCTAAGTGGCCAATTACGAATAAACCTTATGCTTAACTATTTTAGGCAGGTTATCTTTATTAGATATCCTGCCCATTATTTCAATTTTTATTAGAAATATTCATATACAATACTAGGGGTAAAAGGATGATAAAAATGGCTGAACTTTTAGAAAAAATTCATTATAATTGCCCATTTTGTGATGAAGAACATGAAATTTCTGTATTTAGAGAAAAAACGAAAGCTCTAGTTAATAATACTCCAGTCGAATATGAAGAGATTTACTATTATTGTCCAATTGAAGAAGATAAGTTTGTACCTAAGGAAATACTGAACCAAAATTTATTAGCTGCTAAAGATAGCTATAGAACCCTTAATGGGCTTCTTACTTCTCAAGAGATTAAAGATATACGTAATTCATACGGTTTGTCTCAAAAAGAATTTGCTAATATGTTGGGATGGGGAGATGTAACCATTCAAAGATACGAAAAAAAATCTATTCAAGACGAAACGTATGACCAAAAAATAAGAGAGGTTAAAGATAATCCGAAATTAGCTTTAGACGAATTAGAAAAACATAAAGAAAAGTTTGATCAAGCAAGATATGAAGAGATTAGAGAATTTATAAAAGAGTTAGTTAAGACTAAATCGATTAAATACTTGAATAAAGAAATTATTGAGTCTATATATATTGATCACCAAGAAGAATCTGAATATAACGGTTATAAATTGTTGGATCTAGAGAAAGTAGAGAATATGATAGCATTTTTTGCTCAATATAGTTCTAGATTGTATAAAGTCAAACTGATGAAACTTCTTTGGTATGCTGATGCTTTATTCTTTAAAAAATATGGAGTGGGAATGTCCGGATTGGTTTATAAGCGTTTACCATTGGGAGCTGTTCCAAAAGCACATGAAGAGATATTAAAATATGCACAATCTTCTATAAACATCATTGAAGAATATTTTGATGAAAAGATTGCATATAAAATTTTACCTAAAGTGGATGTAGACTTATCAAAATTTACTATAGAAGAGATATCCGTTCTACAAACGGTGTTAGAAAAATTCGATAAAATGGGGAGTAGAGAAATTAGCGATTATATGCATGAAGAGTTGGCTTATCAAAAAACTGCTCGAGATGAAGTGATTCCATATAGTTTAGCCCGTGAAATTCGAGACTTCTAATAAAGGGGCTGTCCAAAAAGTCAGTTACCCTGACTTTTTGGACAGCCCCTATTTGTACAGATTTAGGTATGCTGACTGAACTTGATATATCACAGAGAGTTAAAAATACAGATAGTGAATACAGAGAAAAAGTAATTCGATTAGCAGCAATAAGGGCTGATATTGAATTTTGGATCCATGATTTCATGTTTAGTCCACCCCTCATACAAATATTTCTTCACCACGTCTAATTTATATTCTTTACTGTAAGTTTTTCTGATTTTTCCCATAAAAATATCCCCTCCATAGTAGACGTACATCCCTTTCTTTTTTCTGTCTACTATAAGGGGATAATATCAAATAGAGGGGTTCTCTTCTTTATTTTTATTGGCCAATGACGGTAATTCGCCCTTCGACGTTTGGAATTGGATTGTTATTTTGCAAGTAGGCGATGACGATTGAGCTGAGCAGTTCGCCGCTGTCAAACTCAATAGTGCCATTGTTGAACATCGTATATCCGTCCCCGCCTTTGGCCAGGAAGTCGTTTGTTGCCAGCGTATATGTTTTTGTTTCATCAAGCGGCTGGCCGTTAATTTCAACGTTTGTAATTCGTTCGCCTGCTGGCTTTGTTGCATCAAATGTGAAGCGAATCCCTGATACGTGCGGGAAGCCGCCGTTTTGTTCAGGGTATAGACGAACGCCGTGCTCAAGCGCTTTCTTTAAGTCTGCCCCTGTAATGGATAGTTTGACAAGCGTATTGGCAAACGGAAGGGTCGTTAATACATGATTTCTTGTCACGTCTCCTTTTGGAATCGAAGCGCGAATGCCGCCGCCGTTTGTAAGGGCCGCGTCTGTATTTAATGCTGAACGCATCGCATCGGCAATCAAATTGCCGAGGTTCGTTTCTTTTGTGCGCACGTTTTCACGTTCACCGTCAAGATCGACGGAAATATTCGCAATCACTTGTTGTAACGATGTATCTACTTCATTTTTGTATGTTTGAACGATCTGTTGAATCGCTGCATCTTCTTGTTTGTTAGATGAATCACGATAAAGGAATCCGTTTACGCCAATCAGTTTTCCTTTGTAGAATAGTAAATTTGTTTGCCCGACGGCTTTTCCGTATTCGAATGCTTGTGATACATACGCATATTTGAATTTCTTTGGTGTTTCAATGGCATCGTGGCTATGGCCGCCGAGAATAAGATCGATTCCTTGTACAGAATTGGCAAGCTTCTCATCTGTTTTTAATCCAGAATGGGAAAGGACGACAATATGATCCACTTGTCCTTTCAGCTGTTGGACAAGCTGCTTTAATGTCGCTTCTTCATCTGCAAACGTGATGCCGACAATGCCTGCCGGATTCGTTTTGACAGCTGTGTCCGTTGCTGTTAAGCCAACGAGGGCAATTTTCTTTCCGGCAACTTCTTTAATGGTGTAAGCCGGCAAAAACGGCTGCCCATCTTTATAAATGTTTCCGCTTATGATCGGGAATTGAACCATATTTTTTAAAGCAAGCAGACGATTTTGTCCGTAGTTGAAATCATGGTTGCCTGGGACCATCGCATCATATTTCATTCCGTTCATGATGTCGACAACAGCTTGGCCTTCGTTCATGTTCACATATGTTGTACCGTGGAACGTATCGCCTAAATCAACGAGCAATGTTTCGTTATTTTTCTTGCGAACATCGTTGACAATCCGGAAAATTTTAGCGAAGCCCATCTCTCCATTTGTGTCGTTATACAAAATGCGTCCGTGTGTATCGTTTGTATGAATGAATGTAATTTTTTCAATGTTTGTATTGTAACGGTTGAACATGGCTGCCACTTGTGATGGTGTGATGGCTTGATGCGGTCTGATCGTTTGATCCGTGTATCCTGTTAATAGGCCGAGTTCGACAGCGGCAGCAAGATATTCTTGTGACCATTGCCCGACAGCCGAAAAATCTTTAAATCTTTTTAATTTGTCTGTCGAATAGTGATCGCGAAGTTGGAGAGAACGAATGAGAAAAACATACGCTTGTTCGCGCGTTACTTTTTCGTTTGGGGCAAACGTTGTTTCTGTTTTTCCGGTTGTGATGCCGAGACGAAGAGCGGCTTCCACGTATGGCGCTAGTTCTGAATCAACGTCGGTAAACGTTAAATTTTTTATTTCTTCTTTTATGTCTACATCCATCGTCATGATGAGCTGTTTCACAAACTCACCGCGTGTAACCGCTTTTTCGCTTGCTTCAAATTTTGTTGGTGCAACAAGCAATAAAGCGATAACAAGAGAAAGCAAAAAAGGAACCCATTTACTTTGCTTTAGCATGATTTAACCTCCTATGATTTTAAAATTATTTTAAATTATACCAAAATTCTATTAATCTTGGAATTTCTCTAAAATGACTTTATGATTGCATGATTCAAAACATTCTGAAGGGAAATGTGATTGCGTGCGTTTTGGCAGATATTTTGGATGAACGAGTATGGGAGAAGAGGGTAAGTACATTTTAACCTTCTAAAGGTCTTTTGATCGATTATAAAAAATAAACGGTCGAAAATGAAAATATACATTGTAACAGAGGTATGTGGGCAGAGCTGATAAAGAAAAAGAAAGAAGTGAAACCTACTCCTGATACAGTGGAATGGTATTTATCAAAAGATGTCATTGACACATACAGAAAAATGAGAGAATTTTTATTGGAGTTAGGATGAGATAAAGTCACCGTTCGAACGATATATCTTTTATTTTAGAAGCAGCAACGAAAGATGAAGTCACTTTTGTGAGCGGAGATGAATTAACGTTTAAAGATATGCGCGGGCGTCGAAGAACATTGAAGATTATTGATATTATTAGCCCTACATGTGTAAAAGTAGAATTGCAAAAAACCGCATATATTCAAGAACGGTCTTTTTTAAAAAATGAGCGCTTTCAACTGTTTGTACAATCAGTTGTGCCTATTCCCGTTCAAGTGCCGGTGAAAAAAGGAGTCCATATAAGAATTTACTTAGATGAAACGAGTTTAGACGTGACAAAAACCGATCCGGCTGTGAAAGTCACAACGACTCTTCCAAAAGCATTTTGCAATGTTCGTGTCGGTCACCGCCTTTATATTGATGACGGAAAAATATTCGCTCTCATTCAAAAAGTAACAAACGAATACGTGGAAGCGGAAGTGATCTCTACAGGAAGAAAACCGCGCGCGATAAAAGAAGGGGCTGGAATGAACTTGCCTGATTCATTTATACACTTGAACGTTTCTTCATTGACAAAACAAGACTTAGAATCTATCCCGTTTATTATCAAACATGCAGATATCGTTGGATTATCATTCGTTCATACTCCTCATGATGTGAATAAGCTTTATGCCATTCTTGCGGAGCATGGCGCGCAGCATATAACCGTGATCGCGAAAATTGAGACGGGTGAGGCGCTTCACAACCTTGCCCAATTGTTAGAAAAAGAAGAGGCACACCCGCAAAAACGGCGGCAAACCTTGACTCATTATATGACGCAATATGGCGTAATCGAGTAAAACTTATAGGTACATTTCCATCCTTACGACACATATATATAAATAACAAAATAATCTCGAAAGTGGTGGGAGAAGTTGTATACAATTGAAATCGTTCGTTTTATTGGCGATCATATGTCAAAAATTAAGGCCGAAGTAGAACGGGAAATCGTCGATGTGCTTTTGCGTTCCGATATTATTCAATATAAAGGATTTCGCATTCAAGTGGAGACAGTTGAATTTATTCTCGAGCAAAACAAAATTATCTTTATCGGAAAGGAAGTATTGTTACCGAGAAAATAGGAGAAGATATAGGCTGCGTGCCGGTGCCGCAGCCCGGAAAAGGAAGCAGGGATTGGTACAGCCCGAATTGATGACCGCCACTGGCAGGGAAGACAGCTTTCTTCTATTCTTGAAATAAAACCTTCTTTCAACTAGATGGTTTTGTCCATAAAGTCTAATATCATCTTCTGCTTTATAAAACGTGAAATAACCTTTCCCCTCGGCAAAAGGTATAACAGTTATTTCTTTATTTAAAATATCTTCAAGGTCAGCCGCTCTTTTTGCGGCATGTAGCTGCTCTGACCGGGTGTTCATCGCACCTGGTTTTGATTTTCGATTATAGGTGCATGTGCAAATTTTTTGATGACTGGATGCCAAGCCTGCCTCAAACAAAGCCTTCACTTTGATACACAGCATAAGGGACTTTTTTCTGTTCGACAGGCTGCTCATTTGTGAAAAGGACGTTTTTAATTTCGCTGCGCAATGATGATGGTAATGTATCATAATCGGGCAGCTTTGTTAAAGCTTCTAACACTTCAATCACGCTCGGCAGTTTCAAGCGGCCCCCTCCTTTGCATGGTATAATGTGATTATAAATGATAAATATAGGCTAAAGAAAAGTATGATGGTGCAAAAAAAGCCTTATGTTCGTTTAGAAGCAGGAATAAGAGGATGTTTGTTGAAAATGTCTGTAAGAAAATAACATTCGTTTTTTTCATGTCATATATGTTTTTCGAAGTGAGGTCGGGCGAGGTGGTCTTGTGGCAGCAAAAAGGATGTACGGATTAAGTGAAGCCGATTTTTATAAAATCATCAATATTTTAAAAAACTATGCTCCTATTGTACGTGAAGTAATTTTGTTTGGCTCGAGAGCACGAGGAGATTATAAAAAAACATCTGACATTGACTTGGCGATTAAATTTCGAAAAGAGCATGAGCAATTATGCTGCATCCGCGACGCTCTCTCAGAAGCAAGCATTATTTACACGATCGATGTCATTGATTATGACAAAATAAATAACGAAAAACTGAAGCGTTATATCGACGAAGAAGGGAAGGTTATTTTTTTAACAAATGAGAAGGGAGAGCCCGTTGTGACTTTAAATAAAGTAATCGACAAGTTAGCTGATCTTGAAAGAGCGTTGAAGAAGCTCCACGAAAGTGTACAACGCGATGCAAGTGCAGATGATCTTGTGCGCGATGGAGTGATTCAACGGTTTGAATTTACGTATGAATTATCGTGGAAGCTGATGAAAGTATATTTGGAATATAACGGAAATTTACAGGCAACAAATCCAAGAAGCGCCATTCGCGAAGCGTTTAAAGAAGGTCTGATTGAGCAAGGGGACAAGTGGATTCAAATGCTTGAGGATCGCAATCGAACATCGCATACGTATGATGAAGCGATCGCAATTGAAATATACGAGAACATCAAACAAACGTATGTCACTTTGTTTGCTGATTTTGTGACGGAGATGAAACGGCGCATGGATCATTAGGCTTGATGTCACCTCCCGAACGATTAGCGGTGCTGCTGTCATGTGCATTGCGATCCCAAAAGTAGACAATATAAAATCGGTTAACCTGAAGGAATCAGGGCTGAACAGCTCTGGTTCCTTTTTTCTTTTTCTCCTCTTTTCGTGAAAAGTGATAAAGAGGGAAAGAAGGTTTTTTACTTAATTTTTTCACTATTTAACATGTTCACCGGGAAGTCTCCCGCCTCTAAACAGCGTGCTGGTAGGAGAGGTTTATTCGTGTGAAGCCGTTTTGTATAATGACGAATCAACAAGGAAGGAGTGAGGAGGATTTTGCAATGAAATCGGTTTTAGTGACGGAAGTGGCCGGTTATATTAAATTTTCACCTGATTTTCACTATAGTGTTGTATTTTTTAAACTGCCAAAGTTCGCTCGATGAATGAAATAAACTGACTATTGAAATTTACAAACCATTCATTTTGGGCGAATGTTTGGTGTACGATTGTTTACTATAAAAATATGACAAAGGAGTGTGAAATGAAGTTGAAACAGTGAAAATGTGTAAATATTTTATTCGCATTACTTCCCGTCAAAGTGTAGCACTGCTGTTGTTCCATGTGTGGACCGGAAAGTTCGGACATAACGTTTTAACGAAAATCTTATCAGCAATAAGAAAGCGAAACGAAGGAATGAGATGCTAGCAAAGACTGAGAATTTTCAACATGAGTTATCGCATATCAATCCCATTAAGTGGAGGAGGATCATACTATGAAAAATATTGTATTAGGATTAGCTGTTTCAGGCGCTTTAGTGGCAGGCGCGTTTAATGGAATAACTGCACATGCAGCTTCTAATCAAGATACTGCAAATTCCAATGTGGAGTGGAGTCAAAAAGAGTGGAAGAAAGGTCATTTTCAGCTCAATAAAGAGGATTTAATCGTTAAAGCGAAAGAATTAGGGATTAGCACAGACGGGAAAGATGAGCAAACATTGGCACAAGAAATCCGCGAAGTGCTGCTCAAACAAAAAGCAGAAGAATTGGGGATTAGCACAGCCGGAAAAGACGCACAAACATTGGCACAAGAAATCCGCGAAGTGCTGCTCAAACAAAAAGCGGAAGAACTAGGCATTAGCACAGCCGGAAAAGACGCACAAACATTGGCACAAGAAATCCGCGAAGTGCTGCTCAAACAAAAAGCAGAAGAATTAGGGATTAGTACAGCCGGAAAAGACACAAAAACATTGGCAAAAGAAGTATTTGAGGCTTCTATCAAACAAGAGGCAGAAAAGCTTGGAATAACAGTTGATGGAAAAGATATTAGAGTATTGAAAAAGGAAGTGCTTGAAGCAAAAGTGAAAAACGAAGCAGAAGAACTTGGCATTGAAGTAGAAGGCAAAACGATTAAGCAGCTTGTCCACGAAGTCAAAGAGAAGAAAGTAACCAAAGCGGCGGAAGAATTGGGTATTTCTACAGAAAACAAAACAATCCGCCAGTTAATCATAGAAATTAACAAGAAAGATCCAAACAAATTAAAGGAAGAAACGGATCACTTATTTGGAGAAGGCGGCGAATTTGGATGGAAAGAGTTTAATCATAGAGAGCGAGGATTTGATGGATTAGGTTTTGATTTCGATAGGGCAGAATTTTGACGTAAATCTAAGTAAATAAAAAAATTGACCTACATATGCTCTGTCATGTATTTGCAGGGATGATGCCAAATGATTTATCAAGTGCTTGACGCATTTTGATGTTTTGTAAATAGAGAGCAAGAAAAGGAGAGTAGAGTCCTTGGGGACCTGCTCTCCTTTTATCTTAATAAATAGTCGAGAAAACTCAATGAAAGCAAAAATGACTTTGTATAGCTCTTTAAAGGGGAATAGGAAAGAGTGTGCCATGCAGAAAATGAAGCTATCATGCGCTTCATGTGACAAAAATGAACATCCTGCATCAGTATAGGGATTCAGTCTGGGCTTCTTTACTTGGTTTACTTTTCTTCGATAGGAGAGATGCTCTTTAACCGCATTGAAGAGAGAACATCGCTGTGTTGCTGCGTAAATTTTCACTAAATTTTCATCAAAGCATTGTATTCTTTAACTGAGGTCAGGGAAAGGCAAAAGTTCGGAGTTAAATGAACGAAAGGGGTGATAGGAAATGCGATGGAGCAGCAACTACTTTGTTGAAAAATGTAAAAATGAAAAAAGGAGTGTGTGAAGCGGACATGAAAGCGAAACTGAGAGGTCGCGTGGACGTTTGGCTCATAGCGATTTTTTTACTGTCGGTTTTTTTAAATTTTTATAACATCGGGAATGCCGGGTCGAATGTGTACTATACAGCGGCTGCCAAAAGTATGACGGCAAACTGGAAAGCTTTTTTCTTTGCATCACTTGACCCTGCAGGTTTTATTACGGTAGACAAACCGCCAGTTGCTTTATGGTTTCAAGCTTTGAGCGTAGCGATTTTTGGCGTGAGCGATTGGAGTGTGCTGCTTCCGGAAGCAATTGCTGGAGTTTTGTCGACTTTACTCATTTATTTCATTGTCAAGCCGATATTTGGACGCGCTCCGGCTTTATGGTCAAGTTTGATTTTTGCTTGTACGCCCATCTTTGTCGCAGTAGCGCGGACAAATAATATCGATGCGATTTTAATTTTCACCCTTTTAGCGGCAGCATGGGCGTTGATGAAATCGGTACATAAGCAGAAGATATCATGGCTTTTATTTAGCTTTGCGCTAGTCGGAATCGGTTTTAACATGAAGATGCTGCAGGCTTATATGGTGTTACCTGCCTTTTATTTGTTCTACTTCTTGGCAGATAAAGCAAATTGGAAAAAACGAATAGGGCATTTATCGCTGGCGACAGTTGTATTATTCGTCATTTCCATTTCTTATGCGGCGGTTGCCGATTCAATTCCGAAAGATAAGCGGCCTTATATCGGAAGCAGCCAAACGAACTCGGTTTTTGAATTAGCATTTGGCTATAACGGAGTAGGGCGTTTAACGGGTGAGGCTGGACCAGGGGGAAATCATTCATCTGATGGAAATATGCCAAGAATGAACCCGCAAACAAATGAGCAAAATCAAGGAAATGCTTTGTTAGGCGTGCCGCCGCAAGGGACGCCGAATATAAATTCTCAAATAAATGACGAGAATGGAAATCAAGGAAATGGTTCATTGCCAAGCCCGCCGCAAGGAATGCCGGGTATGAATCCGGGAGAAATGGGGAATTTTGGACCGAACGAAAGTCAACCTCCCGGAAGAATGGGGGGGATAGGGGGCGAAACGGGCGAGCCGGGATTGTTCCGTCTCTTTAATCAACAAATGGCGGGGCAAATTAGCTGGCTGCTTCCATTCGTTCTTTTTAGTCTCATCGGACTCATCGTATCGATTCGTAAACAACGTGCATTGACTTTGCCGCATCAATTTACGATGTTTTGGTTCATTTGGTTGATTCCGATGATGGGCTTTTTCAGCATTGCTGGATTTTTTCATCGTTATTATCTAAGTATGATGGCACCGGCGATCGCCGTAATTACGGCCATTGGCAGTACGATATTATGGGAATTTTACAAAGAGAAGCGGGATTGGAGTCAATGGCTGCTTCCAACGGCTTTTTTAGTTACATTCCTATTTGAAGCGTATGTATTATTCCAAAACCGCTCTTCGATTCATGTCTCTTGGATGTTGGTTATTGCTTTATTAGGATTGGCCATTTTTGCCTTTATAGTAGCTTTTCGAAATAAAGAGAAAACAGCGTATTATACAAAGATTGCCGGAATGATTGGTCTTCTCATCATGCCATTTTATTGGTCGTTGACCCCTGTTTTATACGGAGGAAATAGCGCCATTCCTTATGCGGGTCCGGATTTAAGACATTCTGGGCAACAAGGAGACCGGATGATGGCGGGAGGAATGGAAAGAGAAGCGAATTCAAGTCTCATTGAATATTTAGAGAAGAATTACAACGGTGAAAAATATTTAGTGGCAACATTTAGGGCGAATACGGCCGCGCAAATTATGCTGAAAACGGATAAAGCAGTCATGGCGATGGGAGGATTTTTAGGAAGTGACCCTGTGTTAACACCGGAAAAATTGGAACAAATCGTGAAAAAAGGGGAAGTGAGATATTTCCTTATTTCTGGATTCGGTGGCGGCGGTGAAAGCAATAGCGAGTTAATTCAGTGGATTCAAAAACATTGTAAAGAAGTGCCGCAAGAAGAATGGCAAAAAGGCCAAACATCTGCTGACCGGCATCCATTTGGAACGGACAGAGCCGAGAAGCTTTACAAATATGAAGGATAGGAGGGATCTATATGGTGAAGTATTCCGTCATTATTCCTGTATATAATGAAGCGCTTGTTATTCGCGAGACGTATAAACGTTTAAAAGCAGTCATGGAACAAACGGATGGACCTTATGAATTATTGTTTGTCAATGATGGGAGTGAAGATGAAACAATCGAGATTTTAAAAGAGCTCGCCGTCAAAGATGAAACAGTGAAATATTTAGACTTCTCTCGAAATTTTGGTCATCAAATCGCCATTACGGCTGGAATGGATTATGCATCTGGAAAAGCGATCGTGATTATTGACGCTGACCTGCAAGACCCTCCCGAATTGATTTTAGAGATGATTCGAAAATGGAAAGAAGGTTACGATGTCGTTTATGCGAAGCGGATCAAACGAAAGGGAGAAACAATATTTAAAAAGGTGACGGCCCATTTATTTTATCGCATTTTACGGGCGTCTACGGAAATTGACATTCCATTAGATACAGGGGATTTTCGTTTAATGGATCGGAAAGTGTGCGATCAGTTAGTGAACATGAGAGAACGAAACCGTTTTGTCCGCGGGCTCGTTAGTTGGATAGGATTTAAGCAGACGGCGCTTGAATATGAGCGTGATGAACGATTTGCAGGAGAAACGAAGTATCCGTTAAAGAAAATGCTGCGGTTTTCTATGGATGGGATTACTTCTTTCTCATATAAACCTTTGAAGTTAGCGAGTTTGTTAGGATTTCTTCTTTCGTTTTCGAGCGTGATTTGGATGTTTGTCGTTTTATACTTAAAATTATTTACGAACTCTACCGTAACCGGATGGTCTTCGTTGTTAATGGCGATTCTCTTTTTCAATGGCGTTGTTCTCATTATGTTAGGTGTGATGGGGGAGTACATTGGCCGGATTTATGATGAGGTGAAACATCGTCCATTATATATTTTGAAAGATTGCCGGGGAGTCGGACAAAAGAGTGAAAAGGTACCGCAGTATGTTGAATGGTAAAGAAAAAATAAGCTCGTTATTCCGATTTTGTACGGTAGGAGTTGGAAATACACTCGTTGATTTTGGCGTCTTTTTCCTTCTCACTTCTATAGGTGTTCCGTATTTGTTAGCACAAGGCGGTTCATATACAGCGGGAATGATAAACAGCTATATATGGAACCGGGTTTGGACGTTTCAAATGAAACAAAAAGCGACGATACAAGAATTCTTTCGCTTCATGATCAGCAATCTTTTCTCGTTAGGTGTGACGTTTTTCGTTTTGTACGTGTGCCAGCAAATTTTAGGATGGCCTTTATTGATCAGTAAAATGATTGCGACCGTAGGAGGAATGATGATGAACTTCATCGGAAGCCGTCTTTGGGTGTTTCAAGAATAGTGTGCAGTGAACAGAATAATGGTGTCTGGTCACCGTTCGAAATTAATCCGACTATATTATATACAGATTTTGGTCGTCGGCCTCCAATCGTGTAAAAACCCCAAGGGATCGACGACCAGTTGTTTTCTGGAGAAAAGATAAAAAATAGCGGAAAAACAAGAAATTGATAAAAAATATCTCTTTCGTTATAAGTTTTTATCTTAACTTATGAGGAATTGAAACGCATGCTCAATGACTTCAACGGAGGAATTTTTATCTTAATCATTACAAATTGAAGCATTGAATGCTGAAAGGCGCTGATGAACATCTCCAGCCTTCATTTTGCTTAGAGGGGGGAGAAGATTTCTCGGTGAACATGCTAAAAGTCGAATCTAGACAGTACAACAAGGTTTCAAAAAAGTTCGTAAGGTACTAAATTTAAATCAACAAAAAGAAAAAATCAGTAATAAAGACCTCCAGATTATTGATTGCTTTCCCGGCGTCACTCACCGGGGGTTATCGAAAAAAGGAGTTGTCTCCCGGCTCGGAAAGAGTAAATGATTGTAACCAAATAATAGTACCAAGTAATAAAAAAGGTTTGACAGGATGAGCGTGCAAGTGTTACGATGAGAAAGAATGATTGGTGCGAAAGTTCGGAATGTTCATTTTTCTGTATATGTTTCGCGCCTCTCATTACGGAGTAGCGCCTCCATTCTGCGCGAATGGGCGGTATATTTGAAAGGAGATTTATTTGAATGAGAGAATTTTATACGTTCGGCTGGTATGCGTCGAAAATTTCGCCGCACTTGCCGAAAGAAGTGTTTGAGCCCGTTCCTTCCCGTTTACTTGGCGGTCTTATTTACCTCATCATTGCGCTCAGCGGCCTCCTAGTCATTTCCTTGTTGGATCTTCATCCATTGTGGAATTTCCTCATTTCTGTCGTGCTTGGTTTTAGCTTTGCGTCATTAGGATTTTTAGGGCACGAAATTTTACACGGTACGGTTGTTCGTCGTCCGTGGTTGCGGGATTTCCTTGGAGCCATTGCGTTTTGGCCGTTATGTACAGGCCCGAAGCTGTGGCGAAAGTGGCACAACGCCAACCATCATGTGCACACCCAACATGAGGAATTGGACCCTGATGCATGGCCGGGTTTAGAAAAGTTAGCGAAAAGTCGTTTATTGCGCTGGGTATATCGAATTCCGTTTGTGATTCGCGCGTTTTTCGCCTTTAGTGCATTGACGTTCACATTTACGCTTCATTCGATTCGGATGCTGTTTTACTTTTTTAAAGATTTTGAGCCGAAAAACCGCAAAATCGTGCTTTGGCAGTTTCTATTGCCTTGGGCGTCGTGGATTGGCTTATTGTTTGTTATCGGATTTTCAAAGTGGCTGTTTGCGTTTTTGCTGCCGCTTTTGATTGGCAATTTCATCGTTATGAGCTACATTTCGACGAATCATCGGTTAAATCCGTTAGTGCCGGTCAACGATCCGCTCGCCAACAGCCTTTCAGTTACCGTTCCGAAATGGATCGATGTTTTGCATTTTAACTTTTCGTATCACACCGAGCATCATCTATTTCCAACGATGAGTTCAAAATATTATCCGCTCGTGAAAAAACATCTTAAAAAAATGTGGCCGGATCGCTATCATGAAATGCCGATGACAAAAGCGCTCATTGCGCTTTGGAAGACGCCGCGCGTGTATTATCAGCAGCGCGAACTCATTGAACCGCTCCAAGGGCATGTATACGGCACGCTTGGAAACGGACTTGAGCCAACCCGCATTCAATATCGGAAGGCGGAAGTCGAACGGGAGCTGGGTCAAAGCTTTGTGTCTTCATCATTCAAAAAAGTCGCGAAACATAAGTAGATGGAATGTGTGCCATGAATGATAGCTCCCTCATCCACTGACGAAATCATTCCTGTAATGCCTGAAATAAACCTGTTTCTATTTTCAACATAGAGGGGATTCCTTTCTGGATAGATGGTGGTTGGCACCTATGGGGGAGTCCTCTTTCTTTATTTTGCTTATGTCTACCTACATGTGATTAGTGCTCGCCGTAGAAACTTAGTTGATTAGCTAACTTTGGATCGGTGCTTTATATTTACCGAAGCTGTTCCTTTGAGAGAAAATTCTCCAGGGACTTTTTTATTTTTAGACGAATGCATGACTGGTCATCGTTCGAAATTTGTCGAAAACTCATTGTAACTCGCAGCCTCTAATTATCTAGTCCTTAAAATCTCTTAAAGTTATAATAATAAGAAAAACTTAATTTTTCAGCGTATTGAAAAGACTCCCTGCTGTTTCTAAACAGTGCCGACCTATTTTCATGTTTGATTCATATGTTGAGAGTTTAAGTTCGATTTATGTACATACAAAATATTGCAGAAGAGGAAATGATGATAGGATGAGGCCAATTCTGTTTGCTTTTTCATTGTTCATTTCTTTTTTTAGTTTTTCTAATTATTTCGTTAAAGCTGACGAGCTTAATACATATATTAAGGCTATTAAAGATCGCGTTCCATTATTTGATAACAGTACCGGTTCGTTGGTAGAAGTCGGTTATATGGAAAAAGGGGATATTTTAAAAGTTGATAAAGATCCGGGAAAAAACTGGTGGCAAATTAAATTTGGTAATAGTTATGCCTATGTTTATAAAGGTAATGTCGAATCGTTTAAGGCTAAAGCAATTGGGGGGGAGAATACAAGTAATTTAAAAAATTCAAACGATACGATTTTATTAATGGAAAATCAACGAATATATGATAATAGTACGGGAAAGTTAATTCCGTTTGTTACGATTAAAGGGAATATGCGTTATCCCATCATCTGCAAACTTAAGAATTGGTATAAAATTGATGTTGGCGGCCGGATCGGGTACATCCATCATTCAAAAGCCAGTTGGGATCATGGAGTTCCTGTATTAATGTACCACCATATTTTGAAAAAATCCGAAAACAAAAACTATCGTAATGTATCAACGACCATTTCAGATAGCCAATTTAATGAACAAATGAATTGGTTAAAAGAAAACGGATATGAAACGATTACATTGCAGCGTTTAGAACAGTATGTGCGGGGAAAGGCAAATATTCCTGCCAAAGCGGTCGTTATTACCTTCGATGATGGGTTGAAAACAAGTTTTCTATATGCTTATCCGAAATTAAAAGAGCATGGATTCCAAGCTGTCAATTTTGTCATAACGGGCAGAATACCGAAAGAACCGCAAAAGTTCAATCCAGACAGCTTACAATTTTTAAGTCGATCTGAAATGGACGCGATGAGTGATGTATTTACTTTTGAATCCCATACGGATTGTCTGCATAATTTAAATGGAGGAAAGAGCGATGTTCTTACTAAACCTTACAATGTGGTAAAAGAAGATATTAAACGGAGTAGAGACATATTAGGTGCCCGGTATTTTGCCTATCCATTCGGTCAATATAACTCTAGTATTATTCAGATGTTAAATGAATTGGATTTTAAACTGGCAGTGACGACAAAACAGGGGAAAGTACGCATAGGAGACCCTTTATTTGAGATAAAACGATTAGGTGTATACCCAGAACATACGCTAAAGGATTTTTCGAAAATGGTTCAAAACTAGATGCGTGCCTGTATCACGCCCCGAAATTTGCCCAAGAGTGATAGATTAGCAGTAAAGTTCTGCGGAGAGAAATCTCTGCAGGGCTTTTCTTTTTTCAATAAGCGTATTGGAAATGATATAAACGCGGCTTGATTTTCCGGTATATGTATAGAGCTAAAGCATTTCGACTATTCTTTTGCTTAATCTAAACACCTTATTTATGTCGATTTTTTAACATGTTCCCCGAGAAGCCTCCCCCCTCTAAAAGAAGTGTAAGTGGGAGAGGTTCATTCATCATTTGCCTTTATGCTGTCAGTGTTGTAGCGATTTTATATTATTTTGAGTAGGATTCAGTGCTTGGAAAATTAAATATGTATTTTTACTGGTGCTATGAAAAAGGAAGAAATAATAAAAGGTAGAGGTTTTTTGCGCGTATTGCGTTAAATGTCAGGCGCAAAGTTTTCTGTGGTGCTTCTGTGCGGCCACCGCCCGAAAGAATAAAAAAAGGAGAGCTCGTCACTGTAAGAAGTGAACGGCTCTCCTTTTATTTTTATATTTTATATAAATCCAACTTAAACTCTCAACATGTGAAACAAAAAATATACTGGAGTCCTGCTTATAAAGCAACAGGGACCTTTTAAATATTGCTTAAAAATCAAGTTTGATTTATATAGGACTCCTCTTTTACCTAAAATTAACATATTATAAATATTTTATGAAAATTAATTCTATATAATCATTGTGTAAAAAATCCCTGTTGTTCACTCTTATAACAAAAAACAACATCCTAAAGGTAAAGGAGGAAATGATCAAGATGCTGTATTTTAGATCAACTTTTGTTAAAATTGTTGCCGCTTATTTTATATTTGCTGCGACTTTTTTACCTTCGATGTCTGTTGCAGCGGTAGAGTCAATAGACATTCCAGCATCGCAGCAACCTGAATCAACAGACACAACAGCACCACAGCAATCGGAATCTAGTAACACCATGAATTTACAACTTTTACATACTCCTGTTACGACAATCGGCAATCAACAAGATTTAGTCATTAGTACAAGAGTAGAAAATGCCAGCGAGAACACGACTGTTACTCTTTTTTATCAAACTTCACCAGAGTTAGAGTGGAAATCAAAACCTTTGGCAAAAGGAAATGATTTCGAATATTCAGGGACGATTTCAGCTAATGAGTATGTTGGAAATCAATTATCTTATTATATTGAGGCAGCAGATGGAGAGCAAACAACGTATTACCCAGCTAATAAGGAAGAACCGGTTAAAGTAACGGTACAAGCTGAAGGAAACGATGATCCGCAGAAAAATCCGAAATTGCTCATTACGGAGATAGTCCCTAACTCATCCAACACAGGAGAAAAAGACGGATACGAGTTTATTGAGATTTACAATAATAGCGATCAGCCCGTCTCACTGCAAGATTATCACATTATTTACCGCTATCCCGCGTCTGATAATAAAGCAGATGCTATCTGGAAGTTTGACGACAATAAGACAATTCCAGCTCAGTCTTCATTGGTTGTATGGATAAAAAATGGATCCAATGAAGAAAAAACAATCGAGGATTTCAACCATATTTATAACTCCGCGGTCAGCGAAGACAGGATGACGACGATTCATTCAGATGGCATGACGAATAACGGAGAAAGAACCATTATTATCGCTGATCCATTCAATAACGAAATTTCATCAGCTCATTATGTAAAAGAAGATGTGGCAGAAAACAAGGGTATTCAATATAAGGTATTCAATCATCAAGCCCAGCTCGTCAATATCGGTCTCAGCAACCCTGCAAATCCAGGAAAAATCATTGAAGGGCAAGTGCCTGCTGAACCTGTTCAAGTGAATAATGACGATCAGCCTCCAATTATTACGCATACACCAGTAACCGAAGGAAAATGGCAAGAAGATATTAAGATTGAAGCAAATGTAACAGATAATGAAAAAGTCGTTAGTGTTGTCTTATCTTACCATTTTAAAGAAAATGGCGAATATAAATCTATTCCAATGGAATTAACCAATGCAGAAACAAATACGTATTTAGCCATTATTCCAAAAGAAAGCATTTTGACAAATGAAGTGTTTTATAAAATTGAAGCATTTGACGGAACACAAACAGCGGAAACGGCAGAACAGAAAATTACGATTGACAGCGGAGCGTTTGATGCGCAAAAATTGCCACCATTGTTAATTACAGAGCTTGTTCCGGATTCAACGAATGTCAACGGACTTGATGGCTACGAATTTATCGAGATTTATAACAACTCTTCCAAAGATATTCATTTAAAAGACTATAAACTTCACTATCGTTATCCAATGGATGGTCCTGAAGCCGATTTAGTATGGGGAGCGGAAAAAGAAGATATCATCCTGCCGGCCGGAAAAACGATGGTGTTTTGGATTATCAACAAAGGGAATCAAGATAAAACAGTTGCTGATTTTAATGCTCATTATGGAACTCAATTAGTGGAAAACGAAAGCATTGCGAAAATTTACTCTAACGGCATGTCAAATACGAACCATAACGGTATTGTGATCGCGACGAATACAGGCCATGACGTTGTTGCTGCTTATTATAACGATGAACCGAACGTGAAGGATACCGCAGCTGATAAAGGAATTTTATACACGTTTCCAAAAGACGGTTCTCTTAATATGAAGAAATATAGCAGTGCAAAAGAAAAGGCAACGCCGGGGCAGGTGGCACTGATACAAGTGCCTAATCAACCAGTTGCCATTCCAGAAGATAATGAAGAACCGGCGTTTGAAGACTTAACAACGCAAAAGCAAGTATCAGAATATGAAAATATTCAACTATTATTTGACGCAAAAGACAATCAACAAGTAAAAACAGTCCGTCTTTTTTACAAGCATAATGAAGCGGCTGAATATAAATCTGTTGACTTGATCCAAGATTTTAACGACAGCTTATATCATTATACGATCTACTCCCCGGAATTAATCGGAAAGTCATTTATCGAATACTACGTGGTGATTTCGGATGGAGCGAATGATGTAACAACGGAAAAACAAATAATTGCTATTACCCAAGAAGAGAAGCAGCAAGGAATCAGACTAAACGTGACAGATGAAACGATTTTGAATAAAACGGCAATCATCAAAGCTAGTTCAAATGACGTCGCAAGCACAACGATTGAAATTGATTCAAAAGATGTCACTGCCGAAACAAAACCGGCTCTGGAAGATCATGTCTATTTTGCGGTAGATGTGAAAAAAACAAATCTTTATTTTAAAAATGGAATTACAATCGGAGACGAAGTATTACTTATTTTTGATGATACGATTAATCAATATGTTACGTTAACAGTGCCAATTGATCCGAACCACTTTGAGAAAGGCAAAGGAACGACGATTTCCGTTCGTTCAGGCACAAAAGTCTCTCCATTTGATCAAGAATCAGAAGAAAACCGCGATGATTTTTACATTAAAAATGCCAGATTAGTATTGAAAGACGGCACGGTTCTTTATGATTCCAATTATGCAGATCCTGAAAAAGAAATTTCAGTAGGAGACGGAGTGTCATCACAGGAAACGGTTGATTTTACGTTTACTATTCCTGATGAAAAGTTCAATGCCAAAGCTTATGTGTGGGATACGACGAAAGCAGCGGAAGGAACGCACATCATCCAAGCCGCTGATGGACAAAACAAGGTAATGGCTAATGTAAAAGTCGACAATAGCGCACCAATGATAACTTCTTCGGTGGAAGAAGGAAAAGAATATAAAGGGGAGTTTACGATTGATGCAGAGACGAAGGATGAAATCGCGGGAGTAAGTAAAGTGGAAGCAACTTTGGATGGCAAACCAATCCCTCTTCCATTTGTAACGTCATCAGCTGAATTATCAAATGGAAAGCATACATTAACTTTTACAGCAGTGGATCATGTCGGAAATTCTTCATCAAAAACGGTTACATTTTCTACTGTAGAGGAACAACCTTTTAGCCCTGAAGTCATTTCACCTCAGGATCAAGAAGAAAATGTATCAACATCGCCAAAATTAAAGGTAAAAGTTTCTGATCCTACGAAAGATGACTTACACGTTACTTTCTTTAAAGGTTATCAATATAAGCCGGGTGAAAAGGACAATTTGTCTATTTACCAAAACAACGTTGACCGTGAACCGCCTAAAGAGATGATTCCTCAAGGCGAGACCGTATTAACCGATGAGGAACTAAAAAAATTAGAAAAAGCCGATTCTCAATATGTAACAACGAAATCAACAACCCAATTTCCGTATCAACGTTTCCAAGTGAAATTAGATAAAGAAATCGATGCGAATGATGAAATCGAATTAAATTGGGAAGGAAAGTCTCTTTTAGGTCGAAAAGTAACGATGTACGTTTGGAATTACAATACAAACAGATGGGAAGCATTGAGCTGGAAAGTAGCCGAAAACAATGAAAACTTTACATTGCAGGGAACGGTGAAAGGTACAGATTATCTAAAAGATCAAACCGTTCAAGTTATGGTACAGGATGAAATTGCGTCAACGCCTCAATTCGATTACACCTTTGTTTGGATGTCTGATACGCAATATTATTCGGAAAGCTATCCGCATATCTTTAAGCGAATGACAGAATGGATTGCGGAAAAACAACAAGAATTAAATATTCAATATGTTTTTCATACGGGTGACTTAGTCGATGAAGCTGAAGACGAAATGCAGTGGAACAACGCGCATGAAGCAATGAGTATTCTTGACGAACATAACATTCCATACGGCGTGCTGGCTGGCAATCATGATGTCGGCCATAAAACAGGCGATTATAACGAATACAGCAAATACTTTGGTGAAGAACGTTTTAAAGGAAAAGACTATTACGGAGAATCGTATAAAAACAACCGTGGGCATTACGATCTTATAAGCGTAAACGGAAATGATTTCATCATGATTTACATGGGCTGGGGAGTCAGTGACGAAGATATTGCTTGGATGAATCAAGTGCTGGCAAAATATCCTGACCGAATGGCGATTTTGAATTTCCATGAATACTTGCTTGTCTCAGGAAACCGCAGTCCAATTGGCAATAAAATTTATGAGGAAGTTGTCATCCCGAATCAAAATGTGATCGCTGTACTTTCCGGACATTATCATGACAGCGAAACATTAGTCGATGAAATCGATGATAACAAAGACGGTACACCAGACCGCAAAGTATATCAAATGCTTGCTGATTATCAAGGCGGACCTGAAGGCGGACAAGGATTTATGCGGCTGCTTCACGTAAATCCTGTCGAAAACAAAATTTATGTAAAGACATATTCACCATACTTAAACCGATACAACTATTATGACAGCACAACATACCCTGGAAAAGATGAATTTGTGATTGATATGAACTTGCAGCCTCAAGAAAAAGTAGTAGCAACAGACAAGTTTGAAGTAAATGTTTTTACAGATGAAAAAATTGGTGAAGTAGCGAAAGTGAAAGACAATGAAACAGCGGAGGTTGCATGGAAAAATCTATCATCAGAAAAAGAGTATGGATGGTATGTAATTGTTAGCGATGATTTTAAAGGAAAAGTTCGTTCAAATATTTGGACTTTCACAACAGATAAACAGCCAGTTAATTCAGGTGGTGGAAGTGGCGGTGGAGGGTCAAGTAGTCCACCTGTTCCGCCAAGATCCGATGTTGATCATTCTGACGGACAAAGAAAACCTGTGGATGGAGAAGTCATTTTACCTGAGAATTCAATAGTAGTAACAGAAGAAACAACGAAAGATGGAAAGAAAAAAGTCACTTCAACGATTGCGAAATCAACAGTTGAAAATCTGATTGCCAATGAGACACCATTTGAGATGCTAACGATCATGTTAAAACCAGAAAAAAGTGGAGAGTTGGCAGAGATTGTGTTGCCATCCGATGTCATTGAACTTTTGCACAAGAAGAATGAAAAATCCGTTGTTCAAGTCGAGACAGGAAAGGGAACATACAGCTTACCTGTACAAGAGTTGAATCTTCCACAATTGGCTGAACAACTTCATACATCGATAGGTGAGATTCAGATTACTATTCAAATTAATAAAGCCTCTGATGAAGAAGGGGTGTTAAAAAATAATCAACTAACAGCAGTATCAGATATTGTTGATTTTGCTGTGGTTGCTTCAGCCAATAACAAAGCAGTTGAACTGAATCAATTTATGCAATCCATTAAACGATCTATTAAGCTCCGAAGCGAAGTAAATGTTAATCGGGCGACCGTCGTAAGATTGAACAATGATGGAACCTTTACGGCTCTACCAACTTACTTTGACGACAACCAAGCTATTTTTCGAAGTATGACAAACAGTAAATACACCGTCGTAGAGCATGATCAAACATTCTCAGATCTTGAAGGTCTTTGGAATAAAGAGGATGTCGAAAGTCTGGCGTCTAAGTTCATCATTCACGGCCGCAAAGACGGTACGTATGGTCCTTTTGAGGATACAAAACGTATTCATTTAGCGGTCTTGTTGGCTCGCAGCCTTGGATTAGCGACAGTAAAAGAATATGATGGCCGCTTCACTGATGTTAAGGGAGACGAATGGTTCGTAGAAGAGCTAATGGCTGCGGTTGAAGCAGGAATTATTAAAGGAAAAGATGATGGCCGTTTTGCTCCTTATGAATCAGTCACCCGTGAACAAGCTGCTGCGATGATTTCTAGGGCTATGCAGTATGTTGGTTATGACCAACAAAAGCTTGATACGGAAAAATCAATCACAAACTATAAAGATTCAGATGCTATAGGGATTTGGGCTCACGATGATGTTGAGTTATTGTTACAGGCTAATATCATGAAGGGACGCGAGACAGGTCATTTTGCACCGCGAGACCCTGCGAATCGTTCACATATCGCTGCCATTTTGCACCGTTTCTTAGTGTTTATTGAGTATATGAATGATTAACAGTCCAACGAGAGGGATACCACGATTCATGCTTGGCCGCGCCCCTGATTTTTAGGATGAGCCTCTCCTGCCTATACTCTGTTTAGAGGCGGGAGACTTGTCGATGAACATGTTAAAAAAGAAGGAGAGCTCGTCACTGTAAGAAGTGAACGGCTCTCCTTTTAGAATGGGAAATAGACAAATGTCAGAATTTTAATAGCAGCTGCATAAGCAGGTTGGGCGGTTGACCACTTTCCGGTGAAGGGAGGTTAAGCTTAATCGCTCCATTCAGTCTAGTGATGATAGGGGTACTAACGTTGATTGTCTTCTTGCTTTTCAATGGGGAGAATGTAACCTTTTAATTCATTGACAAGGTGATGAATGCAATCATTTCCTCGAAACTTATCATCCTCAGCAAGGTAAACTGTAAAATCTTCTGCTTCTTTATTGGTCATCGTGAATTCATATCTATTCAAATCAAGAAATGTTACGAATACGGCTAAAGCCGTTCGCTTATTGCCGTTGTGAAAAATATGCCCCGTAGCGATGGAATGGTAATAGCAACATGCCTTTTCAATGATCGAAGGGAACTGTTCCTCCCCAAACAATTTTGTTTTCGGTCTTTCCAGCATCCATTCAAATTTATCGGGGAATTTGATCCCCGCTTGTTCTGCGTCATCATACATTTCCATTATCGTGTAATGTAAGAATATGATTTCTTCGGCTGTTAGATAATAAACCATGTTTTACCCTGATTACTCCTTCATCTATCTTTTAAGTTTCGAAGCGCTTCGTCATATTTGGAGATCGCGCGGTTCATTGCCATTAATACTTCTGGCCGGACTCCTTTTGGAATTCGGTTTGCGCGTTTCATCACAATTTCACCTCGTTCTTCATTGTAGGATATTTCGATTTCATCGCCTCTATTTAGGTTTAACATAGTGGCTAAATCTTTCGGTAGATTAACGGACAAACTATTCCCAACTTGACTAATTCGACGTGTGTACGTTTTTTCATAGTTGCTTCCCAACATTTCCATGCTCATTTTTTTACCATCTCCTTTCCATAACATTTACAAAAAAGGATGTTTTTATCTTTTCTTTATTAATATAATTATTACTGTATAAACAATTATAACAACGATTCTTCAAAAAGCAATACGGAATAATAAAAAGGGCTTTTCTCCAAACAAAAACTCATATTTCATATGTTCCGGCATACGTTTTGATGTCAAAGGCGCCAAATGCGGCATGTACTTGTCTTTCGCGTTGGTCGGATTCGAGTTCTTCTCTCAATATCTCGAGAGCCCGTTCGATCAATGCCGAACTTTTCTGTTTTGTATCTGCTTGATCGGAGTAAGCAGCCCATTCATGTCGTTCATTCACACTAAGAGGATGTTTGAATTTTGTAATGGTTCCTCTATTACGAAGAAATTCTCTTATTTTTGGGCGGAAGTAGAATTTTGGAATGGTGTTGATCCATGTTTTGATTCGGCGTTTTAATGATATTTGTTAGGATGTTTTACGGTTTTAGAGGGATAAGTGCTTGCCCTCTATCATAGTGACAATGCGTGGAGTTGTTACTTTTTAGGAAAATTTTATAAAAAAGAGATCGTCGTTTATATTCGAGCGGCTGTGATGATAGCTGTCTGCAAGTGATTTGGCAAGTTCATATGTGGAGAGTATCACTTTGTCTAGCGATGAAAATATAAAAGGGAGCAGCTGGGCTAAACAACGCGAGATTGAGAAGAGACTGTCTCATAAGGGTCTGACCTCACGCCTGGTTCATTTATCACAACATATGATGTATATATTGTGCTGTGAGGTCTGACCCTTGGCTTTTGAGACAGCTTCGTTTTTACTGCTTCAGTTTGGCAACAATGAGTAAATCAACGGGATCGGTTTCATCCACTGGCGGCATTGCTATTAAAGAAAAGCTTTCGGTTTCATAATTTTGTGAAGCTGCTTCAGCGATGCATGTCTTCATTGTTTCCATGATTGCATTTTCATCAATGCTCGAATCATAGCTTTGTAATATGTCGATCGCTAACTTTAGCGTTTCTTCTGAAGTATCATACATGTTTAACCAAACTTCTGAAGTTTCTTCAACATAGGCAACATTGATGGCTTGTTGACCGTTTAATAAAATTTCAGGGTACCCCTCTTTAACGACCACTTCATACGGTTCAGAAACAATGCTTTTTAATCTTTCAACGAGCGGATTGGGTGTAGTAATTTCAGGTTTTATATATTGATGAAGCACAAGATTTTTCACTGATAATGTTGTTAAATCTATGATTTTATATTCTCCATGATCGGTGAGAAGATACATATGGTTTTTCCATATTCCATAGATGTGAATATCGCTATCAAAAGAAGCTAACTTCTGCTCTTTCTTTCCATCTGGGCTGTTTTTATACAATGTCGGCGTTTCATGGTACCACCCTTTTACATAATAGACCGTTCCGTCTTTTACATAAATATCGGAGTTTGGGTTGACATCTGCGACAATTAGCTGCTTATTGGATCCGTCCAACTTCATTCGATATAGTGGGAAGTCCCCGGTGTCGCTCCGTTCAACAAAGTACACCCATCCATCATCAATCATAAATTGAACACCATGAATTCCGAATGACGTTTTTTTGCCGCTGGATATATTTATTTTTGTTAGCCATCCATCGGCATATTCCTCGTGAAACCATAGTTCGCCATTGGCATATGTTAAATCCAGATTTGGTTTATTATGCACTTTCGTCAGCTTCGTTCCATCGTGTTTGACTTTATAAATGGCGCCTTCATACGGATGATTTGAACTTACAGAAAAGTAAATCCAGTCTTCTGTAATGATTACATCAGAAAGATAGATCGGATCCATTTTTTCAGGAATATTCTTTGCTTCCACAATTGTTTTCAACCCGGTTCCGTCAGAGTTGACAGAAACAATTTTATTATCAAATGTGTTAATGTAAAACTTACCGTTCCATACAGCAAGCGATCCCGTCGGAAGAGGAATGATTTGATGATCACTACCATCTAAGTTCATGGAACACATTTTCGTTTCGTCCCATTCATTATCACACCATGTGTAAAGTCGATCGTTATATTCGATCACTTCTGATAAATGTACCGCTTTTGAATGATCTTCGGTTGATGATTCGCGGAATTCCGGGTTTAAAGCCCGTGCCAAAAATAGTGAGAATTGCAGTCGTGTTGTTGGATTTTCCGGTTTGAATGTGTTATCAGGATACCCTGTTGTGATTCCTGAAGATGCCAGCTGATCAATAAACGTCTTAGCCCAATGCTTAGAAGAAACATCTTTAAAATTTCTGCTTTCTCCCTTTGGCAGCTGGAATGCGTTTGCTAACATCTTTGCCATTTGTGCACGGGTTAGGGTTCCGTGCGGATTAAACGCTGTGGAATTAGCAATAATCCCTTTTTCGACAGCGACAGCAATATAACCGTACGCCTCTGTCCCTTTTTCTACATCTTTAACATTCGGTGCTTTTACGTTCGTTGTATCCCAATTTAAAGCACGTCCAAGCATAGTAATCGCCTGAATGCGTTTTACCGGCTGGTTCGGCCGAAAACTTCCATCGGGAAAACCATTAATGACTCCCCGTTCAATCAAATATTGAATTTCTTCCCAAGAGTCATGAGAGGGAGTAATGTCTGTAAACGAAGTTTTTGCATATGCCTGAATATGAAATAGTGGAATGAAGAAGAGCAAAACGACAAATCCGATAAGCTTTTTCATTCGTTGTCCCCCAATCTCTAAAAGAATTTTGTTACGTTATAAAGATACGATTTGGTGCATTACAAAGTCATTACAATGAAATACGCGTCTGTGATGGGTGGTTTTGACGAATGTTGCATTCAACGAACTATGCGTATTTCGTACAGAAATTCTCTTTGTAATGAACCTGTAATGGGAGAAATAATAGGATTTCTTTAGAAAAAGCAAAGAGGGAGGAAGAAAAATGGGGATTAAAAAAGTCGCGTTATTAGGTGGAATGTGCCTTGGTTTGCATGTAAACTTAAAAGCAGTGCCGTTATAGGCATTCAGGTGCTGTCCATGGATATGAAACCGGGATGCGGTGAGTTCCCGGGTTCATATCCATTATGACATTCAGCTGATTCTTATATCATTTATTTCTCCTTTACTTTCTTTAAGAATTTTTTCAAATTGCAAAGCGATTGCCCGCTTTTCTAACCGTATAGACAGAGCATAGGCATCTTCAAAAAGAGCGAGCAGCAAATCTTCCAGTTCTCTTTTCAGCTCGACTGCCCAATTATCATAAAAATCCTCTAAAATATTGCCTTTCCAAATGTTTAGCAGTTCTGCGGCGATGGATAAACGCATATACTCATCTTCCGTAAACTGATATTCGTGTAATTTTTGCCGGAGCGTTAATACATCACATTGATAGTTTTCGGTAATTTGAACATGCTTGTTTGTTATCTTAATAATAAACTGATAATCTCCTAAAATTTTCCGCAGATGACTTAAAGAAACGCGTAATTGGTTTTGTGCTTTCGGCAATGGAAGATCCGGCCAAAACACTTCAATGAGCTTGTCCCGTGACACTTTTTTGCAGATGGCTAAATAACTGATAATTTCTTTGGCTTTTCGGCGATTCCACTGTCCTTCTATTTTTTTCGTTCCATATGCTATGTTGAATTGATGAAGAAAATGAATTTGCAAGGAATGCTCTGAAACATCATCTTTTTTGGAGTAAAGATGTTTGTTTAACTCTTCTAGATAGGGAAAAATCGTTCGGTCTTTTGCCCGGTTAATGAACTTCTGTTTTTCAAAGTAAAATCTTTTGATATGTTCACTGACAAGCTGAGGTCGATCCACGAACACTAAATTCGATGAATCGGGAATAATATATGTTTTGCATTGTGGAAAATAGTTGGAACTGATCGTGGTGAGCGAAGGCGGATAGTTTGTATCGAATTCACCGCTTAATAATAAGGTTGGGATTGAAATGGCAGTTAACTTCTCTAATGACAAAGATTGTGCAATTAATTTTAAAAAATCTATATGCTTTGCCTGATCGGAACGCAAATAAGCTTCTTTGACGAGTTCATATTTCTCCGCTGTCCGATCATAAAGGATTTGAGGAATCATAAAATCGGCAAAATCATTCGGATTGAGAAAGGAAGCGATTTTTTCGCGGAACTGAATTGCCTTTTGAGCCACTTTTTCTGGATAATAACAAGGCGTTGATAAAAGAGTAAAGGACATTGCCTTCTCGCCAAAGGTGCTGAATAATTCAATACCGAAATGCCCACCCAATCCATGACCTGCATAATGATATCGTTTAATCTCTAAGAAATGCAGAAGATTCTTGAAATCTTTATATAGCGTTTTCCAGTTGATTTCATAAGCTTTGCTCACCGTGCGACCATGTCCTCTAAAGTCAAACATTAACAGATGAAAGTCTTGCAAATAGGGAATAAGAAACTTCCACGTTGTCAAATCCAACCCCAATCCATGTGCCAATACGATTGTTTCTGCATTCGGGTCAGCAGAACGAATATATTCATAGTAAATATCAGCATCATTCGTTTTGTAATAACTCATGTTGTCCCCCTGAAAATCATAAAAGGTAATATATATATTAATATGAATAAAATGTTAATTCAACATGAATTCATGCCTGTCCTCTCAGCATCAGTCGAGCAAAAAATGATTTGTTCAGCGGGAACCATTTTTGAATGAAAAGGCGCAACAGGCATGACGCTGCGACGGCTAAAAACAATACGAAATACAAGTAAAGGCGGTGTAAAAAGAAAAAGACTTGCCCGGCACAGATATTTATAGAAGGAACGGGCAGAAATGCAAGGTTAAAACCTTGATTCGTTTTTATTTATAGGATATATGTGGATGTTGCCAGCTCCTTTACCCCAGCTTTTTTATTTTCTATAAAATACATATCAGTTAAGTTTTTACAAATTCAGACGATATAAATAAAGAGTTCTTGTAATAAGGGATAAGGGGGATTCATGTGTTTAAATATTTAAAAAGTTTATTTGGTGTATTCATGACAGCCTTTATCTGCATGAGTTTTGTGTATACTCATAAAGTACAAGCAGAGGGGAAAATGAGTGTTGGATTAGTTGTTTCGCAGCTAAGCGAAAAGTATGCCTTCATTGAAAGAAAAGGAGGCTATTATAATGGGACATATGTTCAACCGAAAGAAATATGGTCATCCATCAAAAATAAACGAATTAAAGCTAAATTATTGCTTGAAAGTTTAGGATATGAAGTGGAATATGTGAACGATGCGCAGCTGAGCGATCCGAAGCAATTGGCGAAATTCAATTCTCTTTTCTTCCCAAACACGGTGATGATGTCAAAGGTACAGCGTCAGGCAGTAAAAGAATATATAAAAAATGGCGGAGGAGCGATCTTTGCGTTTGCGATGGCAAGAAATGAAAGCGCGCGCTTCCCATATAAAGATACGGATTTAGATTTAACACCGCTTATATATGAAACGAAAACGTGGATTTGGGAATGGGATAATTTGAGTGAAGTATTTCAATCCGCGTTTATCAATGATGTTGTGCTCAACAATTATACGATTAGAAGTGTTGGCAATCATCCAATTGTGTCAGAAGCGTTAAAACAGATGGAAAAAACAAGCATTCTCCTTGAAAACCATCAGCCGACATGGATTGAGGTGATTCAACCTTATCAAAATAATAGTTATGCTACACCAATTTTACAATACGAAACGATTGGCTACTCTTCTGTGCCGGAACATACGCCTCCGAAGACCGGGGCTGCCTACGCTATCGAATACGGAAAAGGAAAAGCGGTTTGGTTTGGATTTCAATTGTTAGATTATATGGAGGTGGACGAACGTCTATCGAATGAATGGGATGAAAAGAACCCGAATGGACAAACGGAAACAAAAGGAAAAGCATGGGACTCCTTAAAGGGAGGAGAAGATTTAAAAATCTTGTTAGACGAATGTGTTAAATGGACAGCACAGCCGCTTATGAAATTCCATCCAATTGATCGAAAAGTAACGATGGAGCTGACTGATGTTCGGGCATATCCTCGCGCGGGTGATTATGTCGTGTACGGAACGATGAAAGCGAAAAACAATGGAAATGTCATTTCACGCGGCACAATGAAAGTAGAGCTAACCGATCCTTCCGGCAAGGTTAAAGCTTCCTATGAGAAGTATGTCGTTGGTCTTGTGCCGAAAGGAGAAAGTTATCCGGAAAAATTTGCTTTGACACTTCCGAAAAATACACCTGTTGGAGATTATCAGCTAACCGCTTATTACCGCGCGGGCAGAAACAATCATGATGGAGTGAAAATTGCCGGTCATACAAAGATCATTTCAATAAAAGACAACAAAAAGAGCGCATCTATACTCAACATGCCTTCCTTTAAAGATGTGTCTTCTCATTATTGGGCGAAAGAAGACATTGATAATTTAGTAAACTTAGGAGTGATTACAGGCTATAAAGACGGAACATTTAAGCCGGAAGCGCCTGTCAGCCGTCTGCAGGCCGCTGTGATGATTGTCCGCTCTCTTGGATTAAGCACAAAAAATCGGCCTAATCCGCAGCTAGGGGATGTTAAGCACGGACAATATGGATACGATGTTATCGCAACTGTAGTAGATGAAGGGATTTTTAGCGGTTCGAATGGCCGCTTTCATCCGGACGCTCCTTTGACGAGAGAACAGATGGCAAAAATTTTAGTGAATGCTTACCGTTTAACGGGGGAAGATGAAGTTCGCTTCCGAGACATTTCCTCGTCCCAATGGTCAAGACCGTACATTGGAACGTTGTTAGCCAACCAAGTTACCCAAGCCAACGAGCTTTTCCGTCCGAATGAACGAACGACGCGCGCGCAATTTGTTGCTTTTGTCAACCGTTCATTGCGTGCAGCAGACCGGGGGTAGAAAAGTTGAAGTATGTCAAAAGGAATCAGAGCGGTATCGACTCTGGTTTCTTTTTGTTTAACATGTTCCGAAAAGCAGTCAGAAAAAGCGAAGGCTGATATTGTTTACTACGAAAGAGTTTTTTATGTGTAAAATCAGTTATTCCGTAGAATTTAAATTAGAAGCAGTTCAAAAGTATCTGAACTTTCGTAACGGAAAACGAACTTGGATTTTAGTTTGTTTCCATCACTGTTTTTTATCATCAATCTATCCTATAAATCCCACAAAATACCTGAAGATTTCCTCATTATTTTCTATTAAAATAATTTTAGTTTCAGGAAATTTAAATAATTGGAGGGAACTTTTTCTTGAATCATGTGGGATCTTTTAAAAAAGTGATATTCATGCTCTTGTCGACCGTCATGGTGATGGTTTCTGTGTTACCGGCAGCGGTATTTGTTGAAGCAGAGGATACGAAATCTGTTTTTCGGGATGTGACACAATATGAAAAAGAAATTGATTATTTAACAAGCTTAGGCATTATTCAAGGTTATCAAGATGGGACATTCCAGCCGGCAGCGCCAGTTAAGCGGTTACAGGCGGTTCAGATGATTCTCCGGACTCTTGGTATCGAGGCAGAGGAAGCATCACATATTGAATTTAAAGATTTAAAGCCGGGTGATTATGGCTATAAGGAAGTAGCAACTGCTGTTGAGCTTGGGATTGTCAACGGAAAAAACGATGGTTCGTTTGATCCTTACGGCAAATTGACTCGTGCGCAAATGGCGAAAATTTTTGCTAATGCGTTCAATCTTCAAGGCAGGACTGCGAAAGAGTTTACAGATGTAAAAAAAGGGGATTGGGCTTACGATTATGTACAAGCGTTAGCAGCGAATGAAGTGACAACGGGGTATCCTGACGGCAGCTTCCGTCCAAACGCGCTGATTACCCGCATGCATTTCGCTGTATTTATGGCCCGATATATTAACGATGAGTTTAAACCGCCTGTTAAAACTCCGCTAACAAGGAAAGAAGTCATCGCGCAAAAAGAAAGTGTCGTCATGATTTATGCGTATGATGAAAACGGTGAAGAAATTTCGCAAGGAAGCGGATTTGTGACGTCCAACGGTTTAATTGTGACCAACTATCATGTCATTAGCGGCGGAACATCGTTTGAAGTTGTTACATATAAAGATGAAGTATATGAAATTGAAGGAGTTGTCGATTACGACCTTGATTATGATATCGTTCTTTTAAAGCCGTATGACCGCCTTCCGTTAAAACAATTAAAAATCGGTTCAAAGGATATGGTGGAAGAGGGAGACGATGTCATCGCGATTGGCAGTCCGTTAGGTTTCTACAATTCTGTGTCCACGGGGATCGTGAGCGGGATTCGCCATTTTACGGAAGATGGATTGGATGCTCATTTTATTCAATTTACGGCGCCGGTGACGTTCGGGAGTTCAGGTGGACCGTTGTTTAATATGTACGGCTATGTCGTTGGTCTTGTATCGTTTGGATTTGAACTTGGAGAGCTGAATTTCGCTCTTGCGGCGGATCATATAAAAGATCTCCTTTCTCCGTATGTGGGTGCGCCGTTTTATCAGCTGTCCGTCATCCCGGTTGAAGAGCTGCCGGTGTATGAGGAAGAAATACCGGAAGATGAGATCGAAACCGATCCGTCGGCGGAACCGGATGAAATTGTGAATACGGAAAAGTTTTATTTAGATGAACAGCTGGCGGAAGCGATTGCTCATCCGTCACTGCCAATCATTTATGGAATCGATTATTCCGGCAATGCTGTTCAAATTAACTATGAAACTGAAGAAGTAAAATCGATTTCACTGCCACTTCCGGCGGAACGATTATATTTCGCCAATAATGAGCTGTATATTACCCTGTTAAAAGGCCGGCATAGCCCATATTGGTGGGAGGAAGATCAAGAGGGAGCGATTGCTGTTATCGACACGAACACGTTTACATTAAAAGAAACGTTCGACATTGCGATTGACCCATATGATATTGTTGCTGATGACAAATATATTTATGTGTCATCCGGTTCCGGGCAATGGACGTATATTAAAAGTTATGACCGTATGACAAAACAAGAGGTTGATTCGGAATCGATTCGCAATGCCAGCTACTTGGAAATGCATCCGAATAAATCGATGATTTACGCGATTACAACGGATACGTCTCCGAGAGATATTTCTGTTTATACAATTTCGAATGGACAATTTACCGGGCACTATGACTCTCCTTATCACGGAGACTACGAAATGTCTACGGATATGACGATTTCCGCTGACGGTAAATATATTTTTAATCATATCGGTACGGTTTTTCGTGCGACTAATTTACAAAGCACAAACATGACATATGTAACAAGCATCGATCCTTTTTCAGCGATTGCTTTTGACCAAGCAGAAAATGTCTTTTATACAGGAACAGACGATCTTATTACTATGTACGATAGTAAATCGTTTGAGATTCTCAATAACTGGTATGTGGACGGAACGGTGGATCGTCTATTTGTGCGAGATGGAAAGCTGATTATGCTCACGACGGAAATGCCTTACTCTACCAATGTCGAAGTTCAATCTGTTCAAATTTTCGATCCGAAGCAATCATTACAGTGATTACCTGTATAAATGCAGATTGATTTTCTGACATATGTATAAAGAATTTCGGATGTTCTTTTATCTTTCCTTAAATTCTTTAAACATCTTACTTATTGTCGAGTTTTCAATCTGACTTTATATAAATGGTAGGTGAAAATCTACTATATAATAAAAAAACGTGCCATTTTGAGGGCACGTTTCTTTATTTATGTTATCAATCTCAAATTTTGTCGAAAAATCTTCTGCGGAAATAAAAATGGAGGTAAGCTATCCCGAATTTTACGGGAATCAGCTTACCAAGCAAAATCTTACCGTGATATTATTCTACATTATTCGACAAAAAATGTCGAATGTAAATTATGGTTATATAGTTTTTTTCTTGAAGAGATTTCTCTCTAGCGTTTACGAAAAATTTTTTGCTTTATAAGTTGTTTTTATTTATTGATTTCCGTTTGTGTATAAACAACAATATCAGTTAAATCAGTAACGTAATAAACGAGATCGGAAGGGAAAGATAAAACAATTTGTTGCGATTGTTTAGCCTCTAAGAAAATCTCTTCTGGATTAAATTCGAAAGTACCATCAGCAATAAATTCATCGTTTGAAGTAACTGCCACATTTGCCTTAATTAATTTGACTGGATAGGAATAGTTGTTTCTAATTTCGACTAATAAGGACAAGCCGCCGTCTTCGCTCCATTCATAATCTAATGCTTTAAATAAAACAGTTTGTTTGAATGAATCATCTAAAATTCTCGCCATAAACGCAGAGAATTGTGCTCTTTTTAATTTGGCGTTAGGGCGATATGTATTGTCAGCATATCCAGTAGTAACATGATTATCGACAAGACAAGATACGTAATCATATACCCAGCTGTCGGATGGAACATCCTTAAAATTCGTGCCAAACGCATACATTAAGTCATATGCTTCGGAAAGAATTTTTGCCATTTGTCCTCTTGTTAATGTGTCCCAAGGCTTAAAATAGCCATTGCTTCCCGTCATAATTCCTTCAGCTGCTAAAGTTGCGGCATATTGATAGCCATAGTCCCCGGGCTTCATATCTTTGAAATTCGGATTAGGACGATTTTCTGTGCTTAAGCCTAATGCTTTTACAAGCATTTCTGCCGCTTGAATTCGTTTGATTGGATCCTCAGGAGCAAATTTGCCATCTTTTCCTCTAATAATTTGTTTTCCTACTAAATAATTAATCTCATTATATGCCCAGTAATCAGGACTTACATCGGCAAAACGAGTTACAGCTGAAGACGGAATGGCAGGCAATATGAACATCGCTGCTAATGTTAACGATACAATTCGAACGATCATATGCTTCATGATTACACTCTCCTTTGGCGTGATAATTCCAACTCGATTTTTCAACATGTATTGCGTTAGAAAAAGTACTTCAAGAAGTCGGGACTGTTCATATTGTGAATGTGCAAGTTATATCGAGTCTCGTTGAAAGCGAAGGAAGATGAGGAGGATCTGGCAGCATTAGAGCAGCGTGTCGAGGAATTAATCCAACTTGCCCAAGCTGAAATGGAACGTGTAAAAACGTTACAGCCGGGAGAAAATTCCGAATCTTCAGTTCATCAGGAACAATTAATGAATGATGCTATAAATTCGAATGAGTCTTCGGAACAAAATTCCACAGAGCAAAACGAAGATGAGTCTAACGTTAGTGGTGCGAGTTAACATGTTCACCGGGAAGTCTCCCGCGTCTAAGCGAAGATAGGTGGGAGAATTTAAGTCCGGTTTGGAAGGTAGATAGCTTTTGTCGGCAAAACAAAAAAGACAGAGGCTGCCCCGTAATTGTCAGACTTCACATGTATAATTGCTGGTTTGTGGGGTCTGACACTTTACATTAGGGCAGCCTCTGTTTTGTTAGTTAGCGGTAAACGGGAACATCAAAGATTAAAGTGTAATGATCTAATAAGTCATATAACTGGCTAATGTTGCGGACTTGTTTGACCGCCCAGCCGATGTCTGTCGCATATTGATGGGTGCCGGGATTGGCCGGGTTCCATCTCATTTTGTAGAGAGTATCTTGTTTATAGGCAGGGTTATTAATATATTGGCTGGCGATATATTCAGCCCCGCCGATAATCGCTGCTTCAGGAGTAAACCAGCCTTGTTTATAAGCGTATTCTGCGCCGCAAGTAACAGGGCAGTGATCATAAGCAGAGATGCCGTACATATTATACACTTTTTTCGGTTCTACCGGCTTTCCGTCTACTTTGTCCACTAAAACACCGTTCGCTAAAGCGGAGGTTCCATTTCCTGTTTCCAGCAAGGCATGCGAGATTAAATAAATCTCGTTCATGTGATATTTCAGCCCTGCCTCGATAAAGGCCTGTCCTTTCCCAGCGAGAATCCCTTTGTTGGCTAAAATTTTATTATTTAAATCGTTCACTGGAATGCCGGCGCTTTCGGATAAAACGAGAAATTGGAAATATTCTTTGCTGTCGCGGCTGAAACGACTAGGATCGAGGTAAGCTAGTACATCTTCTGATTTAGCGTTTTTCCACGGTCCGAATTTAATTTCATACCAGTCTCCGACTTTAGCCAGAACATCTACCGTTTGGCCTGATTTTAACGTTCCGACAACCCGATAGTTTGTTCCCGCTCCTTCTCTTACATTTAATGTCGCGGCTGTTACTGTTCCTTTTGTCGGGAATGTGTTTGGTTGTGCTATTTGAATATAATCCGCATGTACATACGATTTATCGTTGCGATATTTATCTGTTTGCGGATTTTTTGTCATTTGAATGTTGAGCATTTCTTCTAAAGTTAGGTCATACTTCGTAAATCTAAAAATGGGCCCTATTTGAACATTATTTTTATTTACATATCCAATTCGGCCTGCGATGTCAATTTTTATCCAATTTCCTTCTTCGCTGATCATTGGGTAGCTTTGTTTTTCTTTGATAATAGCAAATTGTACGAGCGTACCGCTTGAATTATCGTAAACCGGAACATCAACAGTTGCCAAAAAGCTCCGGTCGCTCGGTTGATAAAGTCCGTTATTTTCATTTTTTACATTAATGGAAAAAGGTGGTCTTGTTGATTCCTTCCAAACATATCCGACCGTTGTGCCGTATTTTACTTCATGCCAATTTCCTATGTCACGCAATCTTGGGAAGACTTGTCCTTTCTCCAAATAAGCAACTGGCAATAATTTTCCTGAACTATTATCATAGATTGGAACACGATTTTCAATAACCTCAAAATAACGATGTTTATTTGTAAATGGGAGTTTTACGCCGCTTTTATGGACATAACCAGTACGCCCGGATACGTCCACTACATACCAGTTCCCATAATCTTTTACAATCGGATACTTTACACCTTTTTCGATTGCTGCAAATTTCACTAAACTTCCAGAAGAATTGTCATATACAGGTACATTCGCAATGGTTGTAAAAGTTTGCGATGATGGCGAGAGAGAATTTAAGTTTCGAATGCTAGAACCGTTAGAAGGCTCAGTGGATGCTTTCCACACAAATCCATAACCATTGCCATACTTGATTTGATGCCAATTTCCGTAATCTTTTATTCTTGGAAACTCTTGTCCTTTTTCTAATAAGCCGACTTTGACAAGCTTTCCTGTGCTGTTATCATAGACAGCTAATTGCTCAGTTATTACACGAAAGTAGCGGTCACTGCTTTTGAAGTTAATTTGTACCAGACCTTTATATACGTAACCAATTCTTCCGGAAATGGCGATTTTATACCAGTTTCCTGAGCTTTCAATAATAGGATAAGATTGTCCTTTTTGAATGGTAGCGATATGTACTAACGATCCTGTAGAGTTATCATAAACTGGTAAATCAGCAGTAGCTGTAAAGGTTGTATCTTGATTTCGTTGATTGTTTAATTTCATGGCACTGCTTCCATCAGATGGCACAGTGGACCCTTTCCAAACGTAAGCGTATTTATTACCAAACTGAATTTGATGCCAATTCCCATAATCTTTCACTCTTGGAAATTCTTGTTCTTTTTCTAATGAACCGACTTGGACAAGCTTTCCAGTACTATTGTCGTAGATCGCTAATTTGTCTGTTGTCACTTTAAAAAATTTAGTATTTGGAGTAAATGCAGATTGTGTTGTTTCAATAGATGCCGCCGATGCATGGGCTGCTTCCGTTTTCTTCGTTTCTGTCGGTTTTGTTTCTATTTTCGCTTCAGAGGTCGTCGCTATTTCTTCTGTGGACCCGGCTTTACCTGTTTGCTCATTCTCTGTTTGGATATGATTTTCAATGTTTGTCTCGCCCGCTTCATTGTCTCTGCTGACGGTAATGGACGGAGATTTAGCAATATAAGCGAGTTGGTTTCCGATGATAATTTCAAATGAATCTTCTAACTCCCGGAAAATAGGGTATTGACTTCCTTCTGTTAAATAACCAATCGTTTCTTTCGTTTTAGATAGAATGGCTGTTTTTTCTTTTATCTCCACAGATAAAAGTGTTGGAGCATTTGCATCGTATGATTGAAATTCGAATGGTTGAGAAGGAGTAATCGTTTGTATATGATTCGCATATACATAAGCTAATCCTTCTCCCCACTGCAAATAGACGTTTTCTCCTTCAATTTTGACGGCTTTTAATATGGCCCCTTTTACTAACTCGCCAACCGTTTGTTTTGTTTCGCTGTTTTTGACCGGCGTTACGTCTTGGGAAACTTGAAAGTACAGGCTAGCTTCATCTGTATTCCCGCTTGCTTTAACGGCATAAACGGGAGATAAAAGATATGAAGCTAGCAAAACTAGAATAGTAAGAAACGTATAGATTTTTTTTATGTTGGCAAACATCTCCATCTTGGTTACTAAAATCGATAAAGGCCTGCAAAACGTGATGGAATGAGCAAAACTGAGCTCCATCAGGAAAGAAATCTCGTTGTCATTCACCTATTGTGAAAGACAACCAGCGGCTTGTTGTTAGCAGCAGCGCATGAGGTTGTCTCATAAGGTCTGACCTTGCGTTCATTATAAATAGCTCATTTATCCAACATGATGCCCTATATATTGTATTGTAGAGTCTGATCCTTGGCTTTTGAGACAGACTCAACGATTTTAGTAACCAGGTCTACACCTCCTAATCAATGATTGTTTATGACTATACAAATTATATCATTTTTCCCAAAAAGCTGACATAGTTCGATGACACTAAAATGAAGCGGAATGTGCAGGGCGATTTTTCGTTTGTTGTTCACCAATTTCTATTAAGGTATAATAAAGTAACGAGTTGGATGCGAAGGAGAGTTTATGATGAAGAAAGTCAGAAAGGCGATTATTCCTGCCGCTGGTTTAGGAACACGCTTTTTACCAGCCACTAAGGCAATGCCGAAAGAAATGCTGCCGATTGTTGATAAACCGACGATTCAATATATTGTTGAAGAAGCGATTGCTTCTGGAATTGAGGATATTATTATTGTCACCGGAAAAGGAAAAAGAGCAATCGAGGATCATTTTGACAATGCTCCAGAGCTTGAACAAATTTTACTAGAAAAAAAGAAGTATGATTTGCTGGAGGAAGTTCGTCATTCTGCGAATTTGGTTGATATTCATTATATTCGTCAAAAATCTCCAAAAGGGTTGGGGCATGCTGTTTGGTGTGCCCGCAAATTTATTGGTGACGAACCATTTGCTGTATTATTGGGCGACGATATTGTCCAGTCAGAAACGCCTTGTTTAAGTCAGTTGATTGAGCATTTTGAACGCACAAACTGTTCGGTGATCGGTGTTCAACCCGTACCAGATGAGGAAACAAATCGTTACGGTATTATTGAGCCGCTTGAAAAGGTCGGGGAGTTATATCAAGTAAAGCGGTTTGTCGAAAAGCCGGCACTTGGAACAGCTCCATCCAATTTGGCGATTATGGGGCGTTATGTATTTACGCCAGATATTTTTGAGTTTTTGGAAAAGCAGGAAGTAGGGGCTGGTGGTGAAATACAGTTAACGGATGCGATTCAAAAGTTAAATGAAGTCCAGCCTGTTTACGCATATAGTTTTAAAGGAAAACGTTATGACGTTGGTGAAAAACTTGGCTTTGTCAAAACAACGATTGAGTTTGCCCTTCAAAAAGAAGATTTACGTGAGGAATTGGTTGCGTTCTTAAAGGAGCTGTTAAAAAAAGAGAAGATGTTATAAGAAAACACTGAGACTGATCGATAAGTGTCTGACCTCGCGCGCAATCCACCATATATCGTGTTTTTATCCTATAGATGATGGATGCGGGGTTGAAACTTTGCTTTTGGGTCAGCCTCAGTGTCTGTTTTACAGGACAAGAAAAATAGAGCCAATGATAATCAAAACGACGCCGGCAATTTTTTCCTTTTATTTTCTCACCGAGAAGGAAATACGATATCATTAATGTCCAAATATACGTAATGGACGTTAAAGGAAAGACGATTGTATATGGAAGCTGTTTTAATACAAGAATGTTTATAATGGCACGTCCCTTCACAAGCAAAGCGTTAGACCCCACAACACAATTATATAAGGACTATATATTGTGAAATATATGTGAGGTCAACTTTTGGTCAGCCTCTTTTTGTATTTCTTTTTAGTTTTTGAGAAATCCTTTTAGCAATGAGTAAGCCCATTCTGTTTTTGAAAGCTGTTTTATTGTTTCTTTTTGCAGTTTTTCAACCTGCAAAGGGGTAGAGACAAGCATACCTTCTTGCATCGCAGAAGATGGCTGTGCGATAATCCACTCTTCCGGTTTTAATCCCGAAGTAATTTCTTGGTCTGAGCCGTTGCTTATCCCAAGTTTCACTTTTCGTTTTTCGATTTTCCCGTTGTTGACGACATAAACGAACGCTTTCTTTTTCTCTCGTACTACTGCTGTTTTTGGAATGGAAGGAGCATTTTTGCTTTCTTTCAGGATAATAGCGAGATGAACATGGGAGCCGTAAGGCAAACGGTCGGATTTGTCTTTCAGTTCGACGTAAAAAGGATAAAAGCTTTCCTTTTCATGTAAAGTTGGTTGAGTTGACGGAAGCTTTGAAACCGCAGCAATGCTGCCGTCGTATTCATTGTTTCGGTCAATAGAAGGATAGATTTTCACTTTCTGGCCTTCTTTTACTTTTTCAAGATGGAACTCGGATATTTCTCCTTCAACGAAATAAGGTGGAACAAGAATGTCAATAAAAGGGTGATTTCCTTCGAGTTGAACCTCTTCAACAATTCCGGCAACATTGCTTTTTAATACATACTTTTGCTTCTTTTTCTCTAAGTAATCGATTTCCTCTTCTAAATTCTGCATATTCATTTCAACCATTCTTTGTTCCGTCTCTAATTTCCGGATTTCTATTAGCAGATCGGTTTCTTCTTTAGACGAGGATGTTTCTTCGTTTACATTTTGCTTGTACTCTTCTAAATCACGTATCGATTGCTCAATTTCCTGCGATTGAGTTTGCAGTTGGCTCAATTTCTTTTCAAGCTGTCCGATTTGATGATCGATTTCATCATGTTTAAATTGAACGAGCGGTGTCCCCGCTTCAACCGCTTCTCCTCTTTTTACAAGCACTTGCTCAACGGTTTCGCGCTGAGAATCAATAAAAATCTTTTTTTCATCTGAGGCTGTCACTACACCTCTTGTTGATAGGAATAGCTGAAAGTCCTTCTTATCTACTGGCTCAATTGTTTGGCTAATGGCTGTTCTGTTCAAAATTTCTCCATGTTTATATAGGAAGTAAGTGTTCATCCCGGTTAACAGCAGAGAAGCAGAAACGATGCTTGGCAATATCCACTTTTTATGCATGAAGCTCTCCCCTTTTTATATCACTTTGAAGATTTGCTCGATGTCCATTAAGGATAACAGCGAAGAGATGAGATTAAATATTAGATAAATACCGATGACAAGGATGGAAATTTTTCCGAGCGAAAAGGAACTGCAAATTTTTAAAGCAATGATTTGAATAATAACCCCTAAAATCCCAAAAATCGTAATTTCATTCATGAAATGAATAAGCAGGGGCTGATCTGTTATCAGTTGGGCCAGTATGCCAAATCCAAATGGGGAAGAAAAGCTATTGGCACCTGTCATTAAACGAAAGACCATTTCTAATGTCTTTTCCAAGACACCAATAAAGACAACATAAAGTTGAATCGCAGCGATTTTATAAAATTTCATATCTTCTAATACAGTCCAAATCAGCAATGACGAAAGATACATGATAATGATAGGGGAGATGATTCCATTCAGAACAGAGCCAACGCCAAATAAAAGCTTCATCGCCTCTATTGCTTCCATTGACTTTTTTTCTACTAATCTAGTGAACATTTCTGTATCTAAACCGGCATATACGCTCAATCCCGAAAGTAATCCGCTGACAATGGATAAAATCATCAGTCTCCAAAGAAGCCCGTTAACCTTTTCTGCTTGCCGAAGCTGATAAAATTTAAAATTCGGTTGAAAAATGCCCCGCCATAGCTGGATGCGAAAAATCATAATTTTTCCCCCGTTATGAAATATTTGATAACCTTATAACATTTTACCTTAACAATATGAAATCAAACAAATAAATGAATTTCAATTTTATAAACTTCATCCCTATAAAACGGGAAAATATTTAATCATTGGACAATTTGTTAAAACTTACTTGTTTCAACGGAGGCAGAGATTTGTTAGAATAAAAAAACCAACTGAGGTTTTTCCTCAAATATTTGCGAAAACTTTATTAGAGGCTGACCTGAAAGTATCTGGCTTCACATGCGTTTCACAATATACATATTGTGATATAGCTTTGTGGGATCCGATGCTTTCTGTAAGGTCAGCCTCTTCATTTTTTTGACTTAAAAAATTTACAATATACGACACGAACTTTATAATTTTTCCATTTTGTTTCCTAATTTTTGATATAATGACTTATAAAGAAGCATCAAAGGGGCGGCAACGATGAAGAAGCAAAAATTGGTTATTGGCCTGTTCGTCATGATTCTCTCTCTATTTTTTCATCAGCAGAAAGTAAACGGCGAATTTTTGCAAGAATGGATTGTTTATTTTGACAATAAGGAAAACTATATGCAGTTTATCGAAAAATATAAAAATCGCATCGAAGATTATATGGATGAAGAGCTTGTTCTAAAAGCTGCATTCAGCTCTCAGGAGATTGAGCAAGTTCAACATCTGTCGATTGTTTCTAAAGTCGAACCTAATCATAAAAAATCTTTCGCTTCCTATCTTTCTTTCAATGACCCGCTTCTTTTCGAGCAGTGGGGGTTGGAAAAAATTGATGTTTATCAAGCTATGAATCAATTTATATCCAAAAATCTTTTATACGGGAAGAGATTCATCGTGAATCATGCAGCAGTCATGTATGAGGAACAACCGTTGCGTTCCTCAAATTTTCAAGTGTTGTTAGAAGAAACGAAGCTATCGAGAATATCTGTTCAATTGGATCATATTGAAGGCCCGTGGTTATTGGAAGTATTAGATGAATACGGCAATGTAATCGCAATGAATACGGGAGATTTGCCGAAGCTGGACGTCCTCATTTCAAAAGATAAGACTTATAGTCGTTTACAAATTTCGCTCAAAAATACGGAACAATGGGATCAACAGCCAATTGTAGAAAAGGTAATCGGTGTCAATCATGTGTTAGTTGCCGTCATTGATACCGGAGTGTCATTACATAAAGATTTTTGCGGCAATGTATTGCATAGCCTTGGAAAAGATTACATTGATGAACAAGGGATCGCCATTGATGAAAATGGTCACGGCACTCATGTAACGGGAATCATCGCTGCTTGTCCTAATAACGGTGAAGGTGTTGCGGGAACAGCAGGCTTTGCTCCTGTAGATATCTTGCCTTTGAAAGTTCTTGATCAAAGCGGAAATGGAAGTGATTTTGATATTGCACAGGCGGTCAATGACGCGATCGTCGCTCATGTAGATATCATTAACCTAAGCTTGGCGGGACAGGGAGAAACAACAATTTTGTATGAAGCGATTTATGCAGCATTGCGGCAAAACATCATCGTTGTTGCAGCTGCTGGAAATTGGAAAATGTCAACGGCGAATATTTACCCTGCATCCTATCCAGGTGTTATTACGGTTGCAGCTACGAATCAAAGCGATAATATCCTTCCTTATTCAAATTATGGCTGGGAAGTCGATATAAGTGCCCCCGGTTTAAATATTATTAGCACTTACTTGAATGACAGCTATCACTCGCTAAGCGGTACTTCGATGGCTGCTCCTTTTGTTACGAGCGCCGTTGCCTTTTTAAAGGCAGCTCATCCGGATCTGGATCTTATTCAAATTCGCCAACGTCTGTTTCAGTCAGCACTTGATGTTAAGAGTAAAGGCTATGATATATATTCCGGATACGGTATTGTACAAATTTCAAAAGCGGTCAATCGAACTTCCAGCGAGAGTATCGATTGGCTGACAATGAAGGATTTTCAAACGATTAATCTTTCTAACCAACAAATATTAGGTTTATCTAGCGGTTTGATTGGTAAAAACGTATATATTTTTATTGAAGGTCAGCTTGTTTCGAGATTTATAGGTGCGAATAGCTGGCAGTATATTCATTTGCCGGCGATCCAATCGGCACGGAATGAAAAAAATGTAACGGTTATTGCTGCTGAGCAAAATGGCAATGTATTAGCATCGGACGATAGGATCATTATTTTAGGTAATGAAAATCAGATTCAATCATTTGCCGATGTTTCAGAAACATATTGGGCATATAAAGACATCCAAAGGGCGTATAATCAGTATTTGATCAATGGATTCAGCGACGGAACATTCCGTCCGAATGAATATTTGAAACGAAGACATGGTCTAATGATGATTCATCGTTTATTCGCATGGCCGCCCCAGCAGCTGGTGCCGCCGTTTAAGGATACACCGCTTGAATTGTCCGGAGCGTTAGCCATTTATTCGGCTTATGAACAGCAAGTGATCAAAGGGTATGATAATGGGAATTTTTACCCTGAAAAACTTCTTACTCGGGCGCAAATGGCCGTCATATTAGCCAGAGCTTTGAAACTAAGCGAAACATCTTATGATGGAGCACCTTATCCGTTTAAAGACCTTTCTGAGCCGAAGCACTTTGCTTACTATGCCGTTCAGCAGCTGGCCGATAAAGGAATTATTACAAAGCAGGATTATTTTCGTCCAAATGACTTTATTACGCGGGCTCAATTTGCTGCTATGGTAATGAGAACATATGACTATTTGCAAAATAAATAATATCCCGGTTATGTTGAGTGTTATTCAATAATTTGAGACGTATGGGTGATATAGATAAAGAGCAGTTTGTTTTAATATAAAGACGATGAGAGAGTTTGTACAATTCGGTGAATGCGATTGGCTTTTGTTCAAATTATTAAATCTATCCGAAAATGAATGTACCGCAAAATTTTCCTTTTTTTGTCGTATAAAGTTGAACTTAAATAGCTAGTTTCGTAGAATGGAAGAGGAGTCGTGTAGAAAAAAATAGAAAAAATGGGGGAGTTTCGTTTGAAACATCTGAAGGTTACGATTTCGTTTTCTCTGCTGTTGCTGATATTGGTTTTATATATTCATATTCCCATCGTTCGAGCTTCCGAGGTAAGTTCCTCTTCTATTCAAGAAAACATTCAAGTTTCGCCCGGTGTACAATATAAAAATATTCGTCTGGACAATAACAGAACAAAACAGGCGATTAGTGTTTTGGAAATTGATTTACATAACCCATTTACCAAGATTGAACCAGGAATTCCTAAACCGTTAACGAACTTGCTGCCAACGAGTTCTCATGCGAAATTAAACAGCGGTGAAAACCATCATGTGGTCGGAGCGATTAATGGCTCATTCTATCACTTTAGCAGCAAGCTTCCAGCTTATTTGATAGCTGAAAACAATCGGATAGTTAATTTAGGAGTCATTTCGACCGGTTTCGATGAATATATGAGTGTTCCAACAGCGTTTGGGCTGACGAAAGATGGACAGGCTCTTATTGATACGTACCAATATGAAGCTTCTGCTGAAGTCAATGGGAAGACTATTAAAATTTCCTCCATTAATAAAGCACGGCAAGCCAATGAGATTATTTTGTATACTCCAGAGTGGAGCTATGAATCTACAAGGACAAATGGGTATGGTTTAGAAATTGTTGTACAAAATATTGGAAAATCAATTGACCATGACTTGCATTTCGGAGAAGTATTAGTTGGTACAGTTTCCCAAGTCTCTCCGTATGGAAAAGGAAATTCGCTGATTCCGAAAGATGGATATGTCATTTCGATTCAAGGCGGTCATCAAGCGGCGCAATTTGCCGATGTCAAGCCGGGGCAAAACATCAGCCTGAAAGTTGATATAAACGATAAATGGAAACAAGGGAAATTTATGTTAGCGAGCGGGCCAATGCTTGTTAAAAATGGTCAGGTGTATCTAACCATTGATGAAAATAGCTCACGAGCAAAAGAACGTCATCCTAGAACAGCTGTAGCTGTTGATTCTTCGAAAAAAAAGGTGTTTTTTGTCACTGTAGATGGAAGGCAGCCTGGATATAGCGATGGCATGTCATTGAAAGAATTCGCCCAATATTTAGTTTCTCTTGGTGTTGATTCTGCATTAAACCTTGACGGTGGCGGATCGACTACGATGGTTGTCCGGCGTTATGGAAATCTGTATTCAACGGTAGCTAATTCTCCGTCTGAAGGAAAAGAAAGGGCTGTTTCTACTATTCTTCAAGCTGTCAGTACAGCACCATATGGACAGCCAACGTATATGTCTATTAGCAAGAAATATAATGGAGACATTCCTAATGGTTCTTCGGTAGAACTTGAAGCGAAGTATGTGCTCGATCAATACTATAACCCTTTGCCATTTCAGCAAACACAAATCTCTTACACAGTAGAAGGAAATATTGGCAGGATAGAGGGGAATCGTTTTATTGCGACGAAAGTGGGAACAGGCTTTATTGTAGGAAAATACGGCAATGCTTCTGCGAAAATTCCAATTACAGTTGTGGAAAATCGTACATCTCCGCTTTTAATCGACGGATTTCATTCGCTGTCCAACTGGCAGGTGGAAAATGCCCGTTCCGCAGCTTCTATCCGGCTAAGCTCAAAGTCTGAACCTGTCTATGAAGGAAGTACTTCCCTGAAGCTTTCTTATGATTTCACGGTTGGCGAGAAAGGGATAAAAGCTGCCTATATTACAGCCAAACAGCCTATTAAACTTCAAGCATATCCAAAAAGAATTGGAGTTTGGGTTTTTGGAAACGCCAAGAAGAACTGGTTGAGGGGAAAAATCATTGATGCCAAGGGTGATATATATACGATTAACTTTACGGAAGAAGGCGGATTAGATTGGAGCGGGTGGAAATATGTTCGGGCAGATATTCCATCACAAGTGTCTTATCCTGTTTCATTCAAACAGCTGTATATAGCGGAAGCTCACCAAGAACGCCAAGGAAAAGGAGAGCTTTACTTTGATAAGCTCCAAGCAGAATACAGTGACACATATGAAGAACCGCTGTTTAAAGATGTTCCTCACCAATTTTGGGCAAAAACAGAGATTCAATATTTAGTAGAAAACAATATTATTAACGGCTACACGGATGGAACATTTAAACCGAATATGAACTTAAAGCGCGTTCATGCTGCTCTATTGCTGGCACGACAATTAAAATTGCCGACAACGGGAATACCTGATCCGGGTTTTAAAGACATTCCTAAAAATCATCCTTATTACGGTATCATTGCCTCCGTTGCCCATTATGGCATTATCACAGGCAAGCAAAATGGCACGAAATTTGACCCGGATGGTATATTGACAAGAGCACAAATGGCCGTCATTTTACAGAGAGCCTATCGCCTTCAAGGGGAAAATAAGACGGATTTTGTCGATGTTCCAAAGGACTATTGGGCTTATGAAGCTATATCGGCAATCGCGGCAAACAACATTACGACGGGATATCAAGAGGATCATACATTTCGACCAGAACAACCTGTTACTAGAGCACAGTTTAGCGCATTTTTATATCGCATTTTGACAAAGGAAAGGAGAGATGAATAGGTGCGTTTATTGTTATCATTTATTGCCTCCGTGTTTATCTTATTTCCGTTTGCTGCAGCTGTCAGCGCGGAAGAACAGGAAGAACGTGCGACTCATTTTGCTGATCAAGATTTGCTGTTAGAGATTCAAGATTTTAATCAATCTCCTCCTCAAGAAACATCCAATAACAACGGCTTAGTTCATATCGCATCAACGAAATCTATTTTTTCAGATGTTCCGTCCGACCATTGGGCGATTGACGAAATTCATTTTCTGTACAATCGTTCTATTATTACAGGGTATGAAAATGATCAAACATTGCAATTCCTTCCTAACCGTCATGTGACCCGTGCCCAGGCAGCAAAAATGCTTGTTAAAGCACTTGGTTATAGTGAATTGGAAGTATCGAAGCCGACCTTTACAGATGTTGGACATGCTCATTGGGCATTAGGATGGATTGAACGGGCTGTGAAGCTTGGATTGTTTACAGGATATGACGATGGATCATTTCGGCCAAATGAACCATTAAAACGTTCACATATGAGCAAAGTTATCGCTATCGCTTTTCAACTACCACTTGATTCATCAAAAATGAATGTGCAAGTATTTTCCGATGTTAATAAAAAACATTGGGCATATTCGTACATTTTAAAGCTATATTATAACGGCATTTCCAATGGAAACCAGAACCGTTTTATGCCGGAACAATATATATCAAGAGATCAATTTTCTGCTTTTTTGGCACGTGCTTTAAATAAAGATTTCCGTCTGCCTGTTACGGGGAAAGTCATTGCAACAGGAAAAGTGACAGCACAAGCTTTAAATGTCCGCTCAGAGCCGAATGCAAATGCAAAGATTGTTGGCAAATTATCTTTAGGGAATGTAGTAAATGTATACGAAATTAACGGGTATTGGGCAAAAATTACATACGGTAATCAAAGCGGGTATGTGCATAAGTCCTACTTGAAACTGAAAAATGTGGACGGGAATGTATTGAGAAATCGTATTATTGTCGTTGATGCCGGTCATGGTGGAGAAGACCCTGGAGCCATCGGGTCCGGAACAAATGAAAAAACCGTTGTTTTATCTGTCGCACAAAAACTGAAAGAAAAGCTGCAGTCTGCCGGAGCTAACGTCATTATGACAAGAGATGATGATACGTTTAAGTCTCTGGAAGAACGGGTGGAAATCGCTAAAAAACATTATGCGGAGCTGTTTGTGAGCATTCATAATAACTCTGCTGCTTCCAGTAAGGCGTATGGGACAGAAACGTATTATGACACATCAACAAACCCAAACGGATATGAAAGCTATTTATTGGCTAAAGAAATTCAATCACAAATCGTGAAAAATGCCGATATGTATGATCGAGGGGTAAAAGATAACAGATTTTATGTGATTCGCAACAATAATGTTCCAAGCGTTCTTGTAGAGCTCGGATTTATTTCTAACAGCAATGATGCCAAGAAGTTAACTTCAAACCAATACCAAGAAATTTTTGCACAATCCATTTATAATGGTATTGTCCAATACTATAGTAATTAGTAGCTGGGGGACATTAATGCCCCCGCTTTTTTGCTTCATTTCAAATATATCATCGTTTGTCCATTTCAGTGTAAAAAATTGCAGAGATTTTCGGGTTTACATGTAATCGTATAAAACGCTTTTACCATTAAAGGAACAATAGTATAATGTAAAAGTTGAGGAAATCAATATCATTCTACAAAATTTAACAAAAGGTGTTTCTTATATGAAAGTCGGAATCATTGGAAACTATGGTAATAATAATGGAGATGAAGCGATTTTAACCGGTATTTTAAAACAGCTGACGGAGGAATTGACGGTTCATAAAGAAGATATCGTCATTTTTAGCAATCATCCTGAAAATACTTGGCAGAGATACGGTATTAAATCAGTACGGCTGCTGCATAAAAAAGGCAATATCGCATCTTCCATCATAGCGACATTAAGAGCAAGCTATCCGATTATGAAGAATTTAGATTTGCTTATTATCGGCGGAGGGGGCTTGTTGATGGATATGTATAAGCGCGATGCCCCATTATATGCTACTCTTGGTATTTTAGGTCATTATGCGGGATGTAAGGTAGTTGTTTATGGTGTCGGGGCCGGACCGATCAGAACGAAAATAGGCGCTTTTTTTATTAAGCAGCTGTTAAAAAAGGCTGAGCAAATTTCAGTGAGAGATGCTGACTCTAAAGCGCTGCTAACATCGCTTGGTATAAAAAAGAACATTCATATTATTGGCGACCCTGCACTGTTTTTGTCCAGCTCTCATCAAAAAGAACTTTCTTCATCCATTCAAAAAATTGCTGTCACTGCAGTACCATACTATAGCCGCCGGTATTGGCCGACGCCTGATGATATGAAATATTTGGACTATATTTCAGGCATGGCTCGGAATTTGGACCGGCTCATTCAGGAAAAAGGAGCTTCTGTTACGTTTTTTTCGACAAAATATCCGCAAGATGTCGAAGTGACAAAGGACATTGTTTCTTTGATGAAATATAAAGATTACACAAAAATGATAGATAGCAATCTTCATCCCGATGAGATTATCTCGATTTGTGCGTCTCATGATCTTGTCATTGGTACAAGGCTGCATTCTTTAATATTGTCCATTGTTGCGCAAACACCGGTGATCGGAATTGGTTATCATTCAAAAGTACAGCACTTTTTATCAACAATCGGTCAACTGGAGTGCTATATTGAAATGGAAAAGCTTTTAAAAAATACAGATGCCATTCCAGCGGTTGTCCGACAAATGGAAAGCCAGTGGCATCAAGTACAAAATGAGATTCAACAAATTTCATATCAAATGAAGCAAGAAGCTGCAAAAGGGATTGAGTTGCTTAACATGACAGGTGAGGGAAAATGTCAGCTAAAAAAATCTTAGTTTTAAGTAATATGTATCCAACGGAAAAAGCGAAATCTTTTGGGATTTTTGTGAAAAACCAAGTGGATGCTCTTCGTGAGAAAGGCTTGGAAGTAGATGTCATTGCTGTGACGAATCCAAGCATGAAGAAGCAGGATGTTATCGCAAAATATCTTTTTTGGATGTTAAGGGTCATGCTTCATCTCATTTTAAAAGGCAGAAGCTATGACGTTGTACATGTTCATTATGTTTTTCCAACAGGAATGCTCGGGCTTTTATATAAAAAACTTTGGAAAACTCGCCTCATCGTCACAGCCCATGGCGGTGATATCGACAGGATGGCGCAAAAAAGCGGGCGGATCCGCCATTGGACAAAAAGGATATTAGAAGAAGCGGATCATGTGATTGCAGTAGGACAAAAGCTTTATGAAAATATTCATGAGCACTTTAACATTCCAAAAGAGAAAATTTCGATCATTAATATGGGAGTAAACCGGAAAGTTTTTGCGCCCATGGATAAATCCGCAGCGCGAAAAAAATGCGGGATTGATGAACAATCCATTCCTATTTTGTTTGTAGGAAATATGATTAAGCAAAAAGGATTGCTGGAGCTTATTGAAGCGTTCAGCATGTTAAAACGTGAAATTCCAAACGTTTCACTTTATCTTATTGGTGCGAAAAAAGATTTTACATTTTATAATGAACTAGTAGAGTATGTTCATCGCAGAACTCTTCAAGATGTTTTTATTTATGATGCGATGCCTCAATCAGAGATTGCCGTTTGGATGTCTGCTGCTGAAGTTTTCGTTCTGCCGTCTCATCTCGAGGGGTTTGGGCTCGTTGCTTTAGAAGCGATGTCTTGCCATACCCCTGTTGTTGGCAGCGATGTCGGCGGTTTGTCTTATTTGCTGGCCGATGGCGCGGGTGTGCTTGTTGAACCGCATAATCCTCAATCGTTGTATGAAGGAATAAAAAAAGTTATAACCGATTCAAATATTGGGAAACAATTAATACAAAAAGGTGAGATTCGAGCGCAGGAAAATGATCAACAATACTTAATAGAAAAAGTGATACAAGTTTATTCACCTCCGGAGGGTATGAGTAATGCTTAAAAGAAAGAAAGACAAGAAAAAAGTGCTTTTTATTTCCTCTCTTGGAGGGCATTTAACTCAGTTATTACAGCTAAAGCCGCTTTTTTCAGAATATGATTACCATATTGTTACAGAAAAATCGGTCATTACGGAAGAATTAAGCAAGCAGTACAATATGTCTTTTCTAATGTATGGTGCCAGAAATTATCCATTTCGCTACATTTTTAAATTTTCATACAATGTTGTTAAATCCTTTTATTATTTTCTAAGAGAAAAACCTGATGTCGTAGTGACAACAGGTGCACATACCGCTGTACCAATGTGTTATATTGCGAAATTATTCGGCAAAAAAGTGATTTTTATTGAGAGTTTTGCGAAAACAACAACCCCTACTATTTCCGGAAGATTGGTTTATCCAATTGCGGACTTATTCATTGTTCAATGGGAATCAATGAAAAAACACTACCCAAAAGCTGTTTACGGAGGTTCGATCTATTGATTTTTGTTGTGTTAGGAACCCATGAATTACCTTTTACAAGATTGCTGCGTGAAGTGGAAAAACAAATATTAAATGGAAATATTCAAGATGAAGTGATTGTCCAATTAGGGCATACTCCTTATAAATCCCCGTATATGAAGACGATTAAATTTACAAGTTATGAAAACATGGAACGATTGTACCGTGACGCCGATCTGATTATCACGCACGGAGGAACAGGCTCCATTACAACGGGAGTGAAAATGGGAAAAAAAATGATTGCTGCACCTCGCCTTATTAAATATGGTGAGCATAACGATGACCATCAGTTGGAAATTGTTCATCAATTTGAAAAAACAGGACATATTTTAGCGTGGTATGACGGGGATGATTTAGGAGAAATATTAAAGCTGGCGAAAGATTTTAAGCCGGTACCGTTTGTAAGCGGAAAACAAGAAATCATTTCAATTATCCGCAACTTTATCAATGAACACGTTTAAAATAACAAATAGCGGGTGAGGTTGTGAGCAAAAAGAGGATTGTTCAAATTATCAGTGTTGTAGCCATTATTAATATTCTGTCCCGGCTATTAGGCTTTTTCCGCGAAGTTGTCATCGGCTATCATTTTGGAACTTCTTCATTGGCCGACAGTGTGATTTTAGCTTACACGATTCCAAACTTTTTGTACTTAGTGTTGGGCGGGGCTGTGACAACAGCTTATATCAGTATATATAACAAGATTGCCAATGATTTTTCAAAACGGCAATTTCAACAGCTCATCTTTACATATCTGTTGATTGTGACTAGTTTGCTGACTGTTTCTTTTATGATGTTTTCTGAACAAGCAGTCAGCTTCTTTTTTAATACGCTAAGTTCTTCGGAATTGAAAACGACTTCTGAATTATTTTTTATCATGGCTGTTTCGATTATTCCACTTATTTTTTCCATGTGGTTTTCCGGCATTTTAAATGTACAGAATAAATTTTACGGCCCATCGCTGGCTATACTGGCCAATAATGCAGGTTTTATTTTAATCGCTGTTATTTTGTATCCTTTGTTAGGGGTTTATGCCTATGGCTGGGGGGCGGTTATCGGCGCGGCTATCATGTTATTGATTTTAATCGCATATTTGAAAAAGGGAGAAGCTGTTGACTTTCAGCTCCGCTTGATGATGTCTGAGAAAGAATATATCATTCGAATGTTAAAAGTGACGTTTCCTATACTATTAGGCGGTGCAACATTGCAATTTTATTTTCTCATTCACCGCGTTTTTGCATCTGAATTAGAAGATGGTTATGTCGCAGCGTTAAATTACGCTTCCAAACTGGTGCAATTGCCGCAAACCGTCTTAATGACGGCTGTAACAACGGTTATTTATCCGTTATTGGCCAAAAAAGCTGCAGAACAGGATTACAAAGAAATTTCGCGAATATTTTATAAAGGGTTGCAGTCTTTAATGATTCTCATTATCCCAATTTCTATTTTTGTATATTTTTATGCCGATGGAATCGTAAAGATTATTTTTGAATATGGGGCTTTTACAGCACAATCAACAGAAATGACGGCTAATATGCTTAAAATATTGGTGATTGGTATGTTTGCCCATGCAGCTAATTTGTTTGTAAGTCGTTTTTTTTATGCGATGGAAAAATCAGCAATGCCTGTTATTACAGGATTTTTAGCTGTCTTTGTTGTGAATGTGCTTATTATCATGTTGTTCATTAAAGAGTATGGAGCTGCTGCTATTGCTTGGGCGACAACGATAAGCTCTTTGTTTCAATTTTTTGTATTGCTCATTGCAGGAAAATTTCAGCTTCGTTTAGAAGCGGTAAATAATAAGATCACATTTAAGCTTCTTAGTTATATTCTGCTTTTAATTCCTATTGCATATATTTTGCGCTTAACTGTTTATTTTAATTATGATGTTGTTCATGTCATGATTAGCTTTGTTTTATTCTTTGCTGCTGCCCTATTTCTTTTAAAAGTATTTGGTTTGCTCGATAAAAGTGTGTTGACAAAAAAATCTCATTCGTAAAAGTACATAGAAGGACAAGATCGTTCGAATGTTTATAATAGCGATATAATGGCAGATTAAAAGTTTTGAAAAAATGAAGTTTTGTAAAACTTTCTCTATTTATGTCATGTGCCTAATGTGTTATAATCCTCATTGTGAGGCTTGGCAGTGCTGCTTAAAAATGGGAATAGATTTTTCAAAGATTTGGAAGTAGTATAGGAGATTTGAATACCGCCAAAATGGTTATCCTAGAACTTAAGGGAGGGTTCCCATGCTATATGTAACTTTATTGCTTTGCTTTGTACTATCGGTAATATTTACCCCGTTTGTAAAAAAATTGGCGTTTGCTATCGGAGCGACAGATCGGCCAAACCAACGGAAAGTACATCAAAAAATTATGCCGCGTTTAGGCGGCTTAGCGATATATTTAAGCTTCATCATTGGCTATTTCGTACTTCGGCCTGAAAATGAGAACTCTTTCTTTATTTTGCTCGGAAGCCTTATTATTATTGCTGTCGGTGTATTAGATGATGTGTATGAGCTGCCGGCAAAAGTAAAATTTTTAGGACAATTGGCTGCCGCTTTTATTGTGGTCGTTTTGGCCGGCGTTCAAGTAACATTCATTAATTTGCCTTTTGGAGGCCAATTGGAGTTTGGCTTTTTAAGCATCCCGATCTCCATTCTCTGGATTGTCGGAATTACGAATGCGATTAATTTAATCGATGGTTTAGACGGATTGGCAGCAGGAGTTTCTTCTATTGCGTTAATAACCATTTCTGGAATGGCATTGAGTAAAGGAGACATGTTTGTCGCCTCTTTAGGGCTTATTATTTTAGGCAGTACGTTAGGGTTTTTAATATATAATTTCCATCCGGCGAAAATTTTTATGGGCGATACAGGAGCGCTGTTTTTAGGCTACATGATTTCTGTGCTGTCTCTGTTAGGATTTAAAAATGTTACGTTCATCTCTTTTATTGTACCGGTGCTTATTTTAGGTGTACCGATTTCCGACACGTTCTTTGCCATTATTCGCCGCATTGCGAAAAAACAACCTTTATCGGCGCCGGATAAATCACATTTACACCATTGCTTATTACGATTAGGATACAGTCACCGGCAAACGGTGCTTATTATATACGGAATGAGTGCTGCATTTGGATTGATAGCCGTTATTTTATCACAAGCAGCAATGTGGGTATCGATGATTATTCTAGTCGTTGTGCTCCTTATTCTTGAGCTGATTGCTGAAAAAATTGGACTTGTTGATGCGAATTACCGTCCTATTTTAAAATTTTTCCGTGTCATTCGTTATGCAAACGGAAAACATAATTAATTTTATAAATCCGTTCGAAACAAAAACAGGCTGACTATTGGTCAGCCTGTTTTTGTTGACTATTCTCATCCTCTTTTGCCTGTTGCGTATAAGAATGATCGTTGCTTGTGTATGCTGTTCCGGCAAGATGGTGTTTAAATGCTTGTTTAATCTCTTCTAATGATTGTTCATCAAGGCGGTAAACATATGCATTTCCTACATAGTCGTCGGTACCTTTTAATGTGTAGGATTCAATGTTTAAATTTGCTCCTGCTGTGGCATAACTAACAAGGGACATCATTTCATCAAACGTTAAATTTGTTTTCATGTTTTTGCCGACTGCCTCGATAACATCGTCATACTTTGTGACTGCTCCCATGGTAGCAGCTTTTTTCACAATTGCTTTAATAATTTCCTGCTGCCGTTTTCCGCGTTCAATATCATTGTCTTTTTTACGGGTTCTGGCAAGTGCTAAAGCTTCCTCACCATTTAATGTTTGCAAGCCTTTTTTCAGAACAATGGCATTGTGATGATCCTCTGAATCCTTTTCAGTGATGTCATACGGCACGTTTACTTCAATGCCGCCTAAGGCGTCAACAACATCTATAAAAGCGTAAAAATTCATTTTCACATAGTAGTCGATTTTAATATCGAACAGTTCTTCAACCGTTTCGACTGTGCCTTTTACACCGTCATATACATGAGCGTGATTAATTTTATCATAACTGTCCTCAGAAGGAATATATACATAAGAGTCACGCGGGATACTGACCATTTTGACTGAATCATTTTTCGGATTGAACGTCGCTAAAATAAGCGCATCTGTCCGGGTCGCTTCATGAAATTTCCTTGACCGGCTGTCATCCACACCGATAAACAAAATCGAGAAGCTTTCTTGTTTTAAGTCCCGCTTTTTGGCATCAGGACGGAATGCCTCATAAGATTTGTTTACCACGCTTTCCGCTTTATGCAATAGGTAGTAAGCGTATGATGATCCTGCAAGAATAAAGAATAAAAATGTGAAAAACATCCACTTTACAATTCTTCTTCTTTTTCTTTTCTTTTTTTGTGTTTTACGATCACGCCGATTGATAGACATACTTTTTTTCTCCTTTAAATTAAACTGGTTTCTGTTATCTTTCGTTAATTTCTTTTTCTAAATACATGGCCTCTCCCTCATAAATACCCGCTTTTCCGTTTGTCAATTCTGTCATCCATTCCACAAATGCTTGTTTCTGTCCTTCTTCGACAAAAACTTCAATTTCAACGTTTTCAAGGTAATGAATGTCTTTAATCTCATATATGGATGAACGCAACTCGTTTTCCACTTTGCCGAGCCATGTGTAATCCATTTTTGTATGCATCACTCGCATTAAGCGGCGTTCAACAATGCCTGCCGCCTTTAATCCTTCAGAGACGGATTTGCTGTAAGCGCGCACGAGTCCACCGGCACCGAGCTTAATTCCACCGAAATAGCGGGTAACGACAACGACCGTGTCTTTTAAGCCTTTCTTTTTTAGAACTTCGAGCATCGGCACGCCCGCTGTACCGCTCGGTTCGCCATCATCGTTCGCTTTTTGAATTTGATCGTGTTCGCCGATTAAATAAGCCGAACAATTGTGTGTGGCGTCCCAATGCTTCTTTTTAATTTCTTGAATAAACTGGACAGCTTCTTCCTCTGTTGTTGCTCGTTGCACATAGCAAATAAATCGCGATTTTTCAATGACAATTTCATTTTCTCCATAGCCTTTGACGGTATAATATTTTTCCAACAAAGCAAATACACCTCGTTATCATGACTTAAAATGGATTGCGGCAAATGAGGAGAGAAGCGCTTTTTGAAACATAGTTGTTATGAAATTATTACTATTAAGTAATAAAAACATGTTATAATAAGCTTGTCTTATCGTTGTTGAACTTTTTGCGAATATAACCGCTTTTTCTATTATAAATCGACATTTTTCTTCCTTCAAATAAAATTTTTTGGAGAAATTAGCAGAAGAAATGTCTGAAAAATCCGCCTGCTTGTACTATCGGTCATTTCATTAAACAGCGTTGCTTTGAACCGATTTTTCTATAAATCTAGCAAACTCTTAATTATTTTCCACCACCATGTATAATAAAATGTTACTTACATCGAGGCGAGGATGGAGATGTCTTCTAATAAACAATTTGACGCGAAACAATTAGATAAAATTATCGAAAAAGTGATTGACACGGTTCACAATAGTAAAGACGAAATTTTTCAGATTGGCGAGCAGTCGCGCCAAGAGCATGAAAGGCTGCTTGATGAGTTAGAACAGACAAAGGCACTTGTAAATAAGATTATTGATGAAGGGGACAAATTGGAAGTGCAGACCCGTTTGGCGCGGCAGCGGCTTTCTGAGGTGAATCGCGATTTTACGCGTTATACGGAAGTAGAGATTCGTGATGCTTATGAAAAAGCGCATGACTTACATATGAAATTAACGATGATTCGTGAACAAGAGCGGCAGCTGCGCATGCGCCGCGATGAGCTCGAGCGACGTTTAGTTCGCTTAAAGGAAACGATTGAGCGGGCGGAACATTTAATCAGTCAAATTACGGTTGTGTTGAACTATTTAAACAGCGATTTCCGGCAAATTGGTGAATTTATCGAAGGGGCAAGACAAAAGCAGGAGTTTGGCTTAAAGATCATCGAGGCGCAAGAGGAAGAACGAAAAAGGCTGTCGCGGGAAATTCATGACGGTCCCGCACAAATGCTTGCTCACGTCATGATGCGTTCCGACTTATTGGAACGAATTTGCCGGGAGCGCGGGCCGGATGAAACGATTCAAGAGCTGCGCGATTTCAAAAAAATGGTTCGTTCGGCACTATACGAAGTGCGTCGAATTATTTATGATTTAAGACCAATGGCACTTGATGATTTAGGATTAATTCCTACGCTAAGAAAATACTTACAAACTGTCGAAGAATATAATAAAGTAACAAAAATTTCCTTCGTTCATTTCGGCCAAGAAAAACGGCTGCCGCCCCGCTTTGAAGTAGCGATTTTTCGCTTGGTTCAAGAATCTGTGCAAAATGCGTTAAAACATGCGGAACCAACAGAAATCCAGGTTAAAATCGAAATGACCAATAACTACATATTTATTATTATTAAAGATAATGGAAAAGGATTTGATACAAGCGTAAAGAAGGAAAATACGTTTGGATTGATTGGCATGAAAGAGCGTGTTGATTTATTGGAAGGAAAATTGGAGATTCGCTCAAAAATTGGTTCAGGCACGGTTGTGGCGATTCAAATTCCATTAGGCCTTTAACAACAATCGATTAGGAAAGCCAATACAACTTAGGACGGAAGCAACGAAAGGGAGGAACGTGAGATGAAAACGCGCATCGTCATTATTGATGATCATCAACTATTTCGTGAAGGTGTCAAACGAATTTTAGATTTTGAGGAAGACTTTGAAGTAGTAGCTGAAGGAGCAGATGGAAGCGAAGCATTAAACATTGTTGAACAGTATAAGCCAGATGTCGTCATCATGGATATTAATATGCCAAATATCAATGGAATTGAGGCGACGCGCCAGTTAGTAAAGACATATCCCAATACGAAAGTGCTTATTTTATCCATTCACGATGATGAAAACTATGTGACGCATGCTTTGCAAACAGGGGCGATGGGTTATTTATTAAAAGAAATGGATGCGGATGCATTAATTGAAGCGGTGAAAGTTGTTGCCGAAGGCGGTTCTTATCTGCATCCGAAAGTTACACACAATCTTGTCAAAGAATATCGCCGTTTGGCGACAGAAGATCAAAATGGAGCTGCTAAAGGCCAACAAAAACAAGAAGTTCGTCTGCCGCTTCATTTACTGACACGCCGCGAATGTGAAGTACTGCAGCTTCTCGCTGACGGGAAAAGCAACCGCAGCATCGGTGAAGCTTTGTTTATCAGTGAAAAAACGGTGAAAAACCATGTCAGCAATATTTTGCAAAAAATGAATGTCAACGATCGGACGCAAGCGGTTGTCATGGCGATTAAAAACGGATGGGTGGAAGTTCGTTAAGAAGCGGAATGCAAGAAGCTGTTATGCCCTGCTTACGGCAGCGGACAAAGGGGCTGACCCATAAGCATCTGACCTCACGCGCAATTCATATATATAATAATTGTGATGCGGGGTCGGACAGTTGCTTTGGGGTCAGCCTTTTTGTAATGCAAACTTGCCCGTTTTCATATACAATAAACCATATAGACTAAAAATAGAGGAAGGTATTTTATGATGAAAACCGCAATTTTAACCGATAGTACGGCCTATATTCCGCAAGACATTCGTGAAAAATTGCATATATATATGATTCCTCTTAGCGTTGTGTTCGGCAATGAAACATACCGGGAAGAAGTAGACATTTATGCCGATGAATTTTACGAGCAAGTGAAGCAGCATGATAAACTGCCGACGACTTCCCAGCCTCCGCTTGGGTTATTTGTAGAAACGTTTGAAAAATTAGCTAAAGACTACGATGCGGTCATCAGCATTCATCTTTCAAGCGGAATCAGCGGCACATATCAAGGGGCCGTTACGACTGCCAATATGGTGGAAGGAATAAAAGTGTATCCGTATGATTCCGAGATTAGTTGCATGATGCAAGGTTTTTATGCTATTGAAGCAGCCAATATGGCGCTTGAAGGAAAAAGCCCTGAGGAAATTATCGCCCGCCTGGATGAAATGAAAAAGACCGTTCGCGCTTACTTCATGGTCGATGACTTATCACATTTGCAGCGGGGAGGCCGACTCAGCGGTGCCCAAGCGTTCATCGGAAGTTTGCTGCAAGTGAAGCCGATTCTTCATTTCGTTGATAAAGTCATTGTACCGTTTGAGAAAATTCGCACGCGCAAAAAAGCGATCAAGCGCATCGAGGAGCTATTTGCTGAAGATGCACGCACCGGTGTCCCGATGAAAGCGGTCATTATTCATGCGAATCGCCCTGAAGAAGCCGAAGCTTGGAAAAATGAGCTTTCGCAAGCTTATCCGCATGTAGAGTTTATGATTAGCTATTTCGGCCCGGTCATTGGCACTCACTTAGGTGAAGGCTCGCTTGGACTTGGCTGGTATAAACTATAAGATTATTTGAAGCAAAGTGTCAGATCCTACAGCGCAATATGGTGAAATGAACATGAAGCCGGACACCTTCATTCATTATAAAACGCAGGAGGCTGACTCAAAAGCCAAGGGTCAGACCCCACAACACAATATATAGGACATAACATTGGATAAATGAGTTATATTTGTGAAACGCACGTGAGGTCAGACCCTTATGAGACAGCCTCTTATTTAGAATAGGGAGGTATGGCATGGCATGCGGTTTATTCTCGAAAATAACCGCCTCATTCCAGAGCCGCTGGCGAAAGAGCGGGGGAAAGAGGCAATACCTATCAGCTGTTTTGAGCAGCTTCCTTCTTTTCCTGTTCATCCTCACTTTTCTTTCTCCGCTGAACTTCTCTCATTCCTCGAAGGGAAACAACTGCTTCTTGATGAACTTCCTTTTCCAATTGAATTGCTTCAGGCGCATTATGAACAAGGATATATCAGGTACGAAAAAGGTATTACGAAAACAACGAAAGGCTGCCGCTGCCAGCGGTGCGGCAATGAAGAAACGCATTTATTCGCTTCGTTTTTCTGTGCCCGCTGCCAGCAACCGTGCACATATTGCCGCAAATGCGTTATGATGGGGAGGGTGAGTACCTGCACGCCGCTTATTGTTTCATGCATGCCGGTGAGAGGACAAATGTATGACGATGCGTTACATTGGCACGACACCCTTTCATCAGCGCAGCGATCGGCGGCTGAAACGGTTGTGCACGCAATAGAACATAACGAACAGTTGCTTGTTTGGGCAGTGTGCGGAGCAGGGAAAACAGAGGTGTTGTTTCCCGGAATCAACCGGGCGCTGCAGCTGGGAAAGCGGGTGTGCATCGCCACACCAAGAACCGATGTTGTGTTAGAGCTGGCACCGCGCTTAAAACAAGCATTTCCTTACCTTCCTGTCATCGCTTTATACGGCGGCAGCGAGGATCGCGGCAAAACAGCACCGCTTGTGATTTCCACGACCCATCAGCTGCTTCGGTTTTACAAAGCGTTTGATGTGATGATCATTGATGAAGTCGATGCCTTTCCGTATTCCGTTGAGCCGATGCTGCAGTATGCCGTGGAAAAAGCAAAAAAGGAGCCGTCTTCTGTTGTTTATTTAACAGCGACACCGAATCGAAAGTGGCAGCAAGAAATAAAAGAGGGAAAGCGAACAGCGGTGACGATCCCGGCCCGCTACCACGGCTTTCCGCTTCCGGTTCCTGCCTTTGAATGGTGCGGCAATTGGCGCAAAGCCGTGAAGAAGCAATCTTTGCCCCGCAACGTTCTTGCATGGATTCATGATCGTCTTGCCGGGCAGAGGCAAGCCTTTTTATTTGTGCCGCATATCGAGCTTCTTGAGAAGATTGTTGCCATTTTAAAAAAGCTCGATGCAAAAATCGCAGGGGTTCATGCCGAAGATCCGGAAAGAAAAGAAAAAGTCGCCGCTTTCCGCAAAGGAGAGCTTCCGCTTCTTGTGACGACAACGATTTTAGAGCGCGGCGTGACCGTTCCGAATATTGATGTCGCTGTACTCGGTGCCGAAGATTGCATTTTTACGGAAGGGGCGCTCGTGCAAATTGCCGGGCGTGTCGGCAGAAGCGCGCAATATCCAAGCGGCGATGTCCGTTTTTTCCATTACGGAAAAACAAAAGAAATGATTGCCGCGAAAAAGCATATTGAACGAATGAACAAAGAAGCGGCAAAAAGGGGGCTGTTAAAAACAAAATGACGTATTATTGTTTTATTTGTCATGCACCTTACAGTCCGGTTGTTAGCTGGCAGCATGTATTAACATTGAAGAACCTCGACATTCTTTGCGAAAAATGCCGCCGCGCACTTTTATGCATTAGCGGGGAAACGTGTGAGAGTTGCGGACGGCCTTTTCAGCATCTTGACTCATCTTATCGTCAAGGACCTTTATGCACTGACTGTATTCGCTGGCAGGAAGATGAGGATTGGAAAGGTGTTTTAACGAAAAACCGCTCTGTTTATTTATATAATGACTTTATGAAAGAAGTGGTTTCCCTTTGGAAGTTCCGCGGTGATTACGCGATTGTCAACGTGTTTCAAGAGGATTTTTCGCGCGAATTTTTCCGGCATTTTGATGATACGTTCCTCATTGTTCCGATTCCTCTCAGCGCTGAGCGTTTATACGAACGAGGCTTTAACCAGGCAAAAGCGCTGGCTGAGCTGTTGAATCTCCCCATCCATGATATCCTCACACGCCATCACCATGAAAAACAATCGAAAAAATCACGCCGTGAGCGATTGCAAACGGAAAATCTATTTCAACTAGCGGAACAAATATGTTTAACGAACCGGCGTATTGTCCTCATCGACGACATTTACACGACCGGAACAACTTTAAGGCATGCGGCGAAGCTGTTGCGGGAGGCGGGGGCGAAAGTGATATGTTCGTTTACGTTAGTTCGGTCATAAGTAGGCATATTCGCTCATAAATATTGTTCCGCTTTTTGCCGATATAAAGAATAAGGAAATGTAGAACGGGGAGTGAAAGCAATGGAAATTCGCAATTACATAACAAGACAAGCAGCTTTCGCACATGAACAACCAATCGTATTAAAAAATGGTGAAACGTATGAGGCAACGATAAAGGAAAAAATGAACGCCAATGAAGCGATAGTGAATATAAAAGGAACGGATATTCGTGTTCAAGTAGAAGGGGAATTGCCTCAAGAAGAACGTGTGATGATAGAGGTAAAAGCCCAACAAGGCGATGTTCCGGTAGTGAAAGTGATCCCGCAGTCTCAGACGGCAGCGAAGCCGCAAACGAATGATGTCACAACCATTTTAACGAAACTTGGGGCAGGGGAAAATGTGCCGGTCGAGTTAAAGCAAGCGGGACAATTGCTGCTCTCTAAAGAAATGCCGCTGACGAAAGAAACGGTTGCTGTATTAAAAACATTTTTCGCTGAAGCTCCGGGTACGGTCGAACAAAAATTAGATACGATTCGTGCTTTAGTAAATAAAGGATTAGAAGTAACGAACGCGCAAATAACAGCGGTTCATGAGGCACTGCATGGAAAGCCGCTCGGTGAAGTGTTAACGTCCATCGCGAAACAACTGGATGCAAGTTTTACATTTACAAAACAAGAAGTGGACAACAATGGTCGCGTTACAAAAGAAGTACTTGTGAATGTTCGCAAAGAGATTCAACGTGAGCCGAATTTTGCGAAAGTCATCGAACGCGTTACCGAGTTAGCCAAAACGGCAGAAACAGATGTATCGGAAGCTTTAAATAAAGCGGTGCGTGAAGCGGTTGCCTTCCATGAAAAAGGTCAACAATCATTTGCCCGCAGTAAAATCGTGCAAACATTAGTAGCATTAGAACAATCCGCTTCCCAAGAAGCGCGCGTTCAACGCGGAATGAGCGAGTATGATTTAGCGGAGCAAGTGAAAAAACTGCGTGAACATGTACAACGCGAACCGTTAGTAGGGAGAGCAATTGCGATTGTAAAAGAAAAGATGGTTGATAACAGAAACGTCTCTCACCATATTCAAGAAAAACTAGCTTCAAGTCTTAAGGAAGTAGAGAGATTACGACAAATAGGTCAGCCTCTTTCTGCCAAAGAAAAGCTACTGCAAGCATTGACACAAGTGGAAGATGAGATAGCAGCTAACTCAAAAATAACAGAAGCGCAAGTTCATGATGGGGCTGAACAGGCGGTACAAGTACTGCGAAAAGCAAAAGACATCATTCGGAATACGAACCATTTTCCAGAAGCGATTCAACGACTAAAAAACGAAATTATTAGTCGTGTAGACGAGAAAACGGCGGCAGAAATGGAAACATTAATCGAGCGTGCGTCCATTGCCCAAAAGATTGGCAAAGACCGTCTTATTCAAGCATTCACACAAATTGAAAAGGAGCTTGCGAGCCAACAAGCGGTTCGGACGGATCAAGTTGGACAGGCGTTGCGCATGAACGAAGCAAAGACTCAATCATCTGCGAATCTTGCAGAGTTAGTAAAAGTCGTACGCAGTCAGGTGATGAAGGAAGCGGATTTGACGAAAGCGCTGGCGCATGTCCGCACGCAGCTGATTCATAACGACAGTGTGCCAGAGGAAATGCAACAAAAAGTCGCCCAAGTCATCCAAGAAGCGCAGATGCTTAAAACAAACGGTCAAGAAGCAATGGCACGCCGTCAAATTGTTCAAGCACTAGCCGATTTAGAGCAATCTATTGTGCAAGAGAAACCGATTGTGCGCAATGTTGCTGACCAAATCAAGCAAGTGCATGAACAAGTAGCACGCGAACCGAACCTTGCGAAAGCAGCGGAACAAGTTCGCCAACAGATCGTGGATGCACCGGAAATGAATCGGGAAGTAGCAGAGAAAGTGAATCGAGCATTGCATGAAGTGGCTCAACTTCAGCGAATGGGCCGCGAAGGAGAGGGCCGGGCACGTTTAGTCCAAGCATTAACGCAGTTGGAACAAGAACTGCGCATGCAAGAACCGGCAAATCAAGTGAAACAAGTGCGTGAACAAGCAGCACGCGAACCGAATCTCGCCAAAGCAGTGGAACAAGTTCGTCAACAGATCGTTGATGCGCCGGAAATGGATCGGGAAGTAGCGCAGAAAGTCGATCGAGCGTTGCGTGAAGTGGTTCAACTTCAGCAAATGGGACGTGAAGGCGAGGGTCGAGCACGTTTAGTCCAAGCATTGGAACAAGTGGAACAAGAACTGCGCACACAAGAACCGGTAAATCAAGTAAAGCAAGTGCGTGAACAAGTAATGCGCGAACCGAATCTCGCCAAAGCAGTGGAACAAGTTCGTCAACACATTGTGGATGCGCCGGAGATGGATCGGGAAGTAGCGGAGAAAGTAAATCGAGCGCTGCGAGAAGTGGTTCAACTTCAGCGAATGGGGCGTGAAGGTGAGGGCCGTGTTCGTTTAGTCCAGGCGTTAACACAGGCAGAGGAAGCGTTGCGTGCAAATGAAGGGAAATATCAGAATCTTACAGATCTAGTAAAAGAAGTGCGTAGTCAGATGATGAAGGAAGCGGATTTGACAAAAGCGTTGGTTCATGTCCGCACGCAGCTGATTCATAACGACAGTGTGCCAGAGGAAATGCAACAAAAAGTCGCCCAAGTTCTTAAAGAAGCGCAGGTTCTGAAAGCGAACGGTCAAGAAGCAATGGCACGCCGTCAAGTCATTCAAGCATTAACGGAGTTAGAGCAATCTATTGTGCAAGAGAAACCGATTGTGCGTGAGGTTGCGAACCAAATTAAGCAAGTGCGAGAACAGGTAACACGCGAACCGAACCTCACCAAAGCAGTGGAACAAGTTCGCCAACACATTATGGATGCACCGGAAATGAATCGGGAAGTAGCAGAGAAAGTGGATCGAGCGTTGCGTGAAGTGGTGCAACTTCAGCAAATGGGCCGCGAAGGCGAGGCTCGTGCTCGTTTAGTCCAAGCATTGACGCAAGCAGAACAAGAACTGCGCACACAAGAACCGGCAAATCAAGTAAAGCAAGTGCGTGAACAAGCAGCGCGCGAACCGAATCTCGCCAAAGCAGTGGAACAAGTTCGCCAAAATATCGTTGATGCGCCGGAAATGAATCGGGAAGTAGCGCAGAAAGTCGATCGAGCGTTGCGTGAAGTGGTGCAACTTCAGCAAATGGGACGTGAAGGCGAGGGTCGAGCACGTTTAGTCCAAGCATTGACGCAAGTGGAACAAGAACTGCGCACGCAAGAACCAGCAAATGAAGTGAAACAAGTGCGTGAACAAGTAATGCGTGAACCGAATCTCGCCAAAGCAGTGGAACAAGTTCGCCAACAGATCGTGGATGCGCCGGAGATGGATCGGGAAGTAGCGGAGAAGGTAGATCGAGCATTGCGTGAAGTGGTGCAACTTCAGCAAATGGGACGTGAAGGCGAAGGCCGAGCGCATTTAACGCAGGTGTTAACACAAGTGGAACAAGAACTGCGCATGCAAGAACCGGTAAATCAATTGAAACAAGTGCGTGAACAAGCAGCGCGTGAACCGAACTTGTCCAAAGTGGTAGAACAGGTTCGCCAACAGATCGTGGATGCACCGGAAATGGATCGGGAAGTAGCGGAGAAAGTGGATCGAGCGTTGCGTGAAGTGGTGCAACTTCAGCAAATGGGACGTGAAGGCGAAGGC
>NZ_QLMH01000005.1:129888-210847 GCF_003259935.1 Paranoxybacillus vitaminiphilus
AGGTAACACGTGAACCGAACTTGTCCAAAGCGGTAGAACAAGTTCGCCAAAATATCGTTGATGCACCGGAAATGGATCGGGAAGTAGCGGAGAAAGTCGATCGAGCGTTGCGTGAAGTGGTTCAACTCCAGCGAATGGGCCGTGAAGTCGAGGGCCGGGCACGTTTAGTCCAAGCATTGGAGCAAGTGGAAGAAGAACTGCGCATGCAAGAACCGGCAAATCAAGTGAAACAAGTGCGTGAACAAGCAGCGCGTGAACCAAATTTCACCAAAGCGGTAGAACACGTTCGCCAAAATATCGTTGATGCGCCGGAGATGGATCGGGAAGTAGCGGAGAAAGTGAATCGAGCATTGCGTGAAGTGGTTCAACTTCAGCAACAAGGCCGCGAAGTCGAGGCTCGTGGTCGTTTAATGCAGGCGTTAGCACAGGCAGAGGAAGCATTGCGCGCAAATGAAGCAAAGACTCAACCGTCTGTGAATCTTGCAGAGTTAGTAAAAGTCGTACGCAGTCAGGTCATGAAGGAAGCGGATTTGACGAAAGCGCTGGCGCATGTCCGCACGCAGCTTGTTCATAACGACAATGTGCCTGTGGAAATACAACAAAAAATAGAAAAAGCCATTAAAGACGCTTCGCTGTTACAGCAAATTGGCCGGGAAACATTCGCGAAAAACCATCTCATTCGCACACTTGAACAGGTAGAGAATACTGCGGCAGCGAAAGAACAAAAACCGCAAGCCGCTCTATTTGAAACGATTCAGCAAGTCAAACAAACAATCGCCAAAGCGGAGACGATCGAAGCGGCGATTCGCGAAATACGCCAGCAGCTTCATCGTTTTACTGATCAAAACATCGCAGCACAGCTGACAAAAGCAATGATTGAAGCGGCAAAACTTGATAAAAGCGGCCGCGAGCAGCTCCTTACTAGCCTTACAAATTTAGAAAGCGAACAAATGAAAGAGATAACGAATGAAAAAGAAATATCAAACCAACATGTATATGATGCCGTTCGCAAAGCAATCAAAACACTTCAGCGTGAAGCAAACTTAGAAAAAGCGTTCGACTTTATTAAAACGGAAACGATGCCGCGATTAAACAAAGAACCGGAGCTTTGGCAAAAGCTAACAGACTCTTTCACGAAAGCATTGCAGCTGCAAGAAAACGGAAGAGAACTTGCTGCAAGACAAACGATGTTAAAAACATTAACAGAAATCGAAGCTTCATTGCCTCGGGCGGTTAACGAAGAAACTGATCGCTCAACTAGCTTAGACAATCTTTTCGATTCCGAATGGCAAACAAGCTTACAATTGCAAACAAAAGATGTCATCGTACAAACGATTACGAAAAAAATGTCGCAAGCGGCGATTGACTTTAAAAACATAAAACGCGATATCATGCGCAATTTAGAGGGCGTTTCGCAATTAATCGAGAAATATAAACAAAGCGCCCAACCTCAGGCGAAACAGCTTTTAGAAACGGCAATCAAACAATTAGACAACGCCATTTTAAAAAGCGATATGATGTTATTTACCGATATGACAACAGAAAAACAATTAATGAAAGCAAGCTCACAGCTCGCCGAGGCGAAAAAACGATTAAATAAGGGCGACTATAGCGGTGCGCAAAAAATCGTAAAAGAAGTAAAAGATGTACTCGAAAAAATGCAATTTAAACCTTCTGATGTGAAAGTGAAACATTTTGTGGCAAACGAAAGCTTAAAGTTTGCTGATTCGTCAAACGAGTTTTTAACGAATATGAATAAAGTGGTTCAACCGTCTGCGTTTGAACCGTCGGCACGGCAAATGTTTGAAACGATTCGCCGGCTCGGTTTAACTCATGATTACGAAGTTGCCGAATCGCTTGTTTTTAAAGGAAATAATGAAGAAGCGCCGCAACAAAATATGAAGGCGATGTTTTTGAAGCTTGCTCAGAGCGGAAATGAGCAAGTAGCGCAACAAGCGGAACAAGCGTTAAACAATCTTACGGGGCAACAGCTGTTAAATAAATTTGATGCAGGCGCGAATGCACAAAGCTTTTTTTTCACGCTGCCGCTTTTATTGCAAAATGAAGTGCAAAGCGTAAAAGTGTATGTGAACTCTCGTAAAGACGGTGAACGAATCGACTGGGAAAACTGCAGTTTATATTTCTTGCTTGAAACGAAAAAATTAGGCGATATCGGGATTTTACTGAATGCAAATGAAAGAAATCTCTCGATAACGTTCCGTAACGACAAAGCGGATTTTGTTGAGAAGATTGAACCACTTATGGATGTTGCCAAAGAAAGATTAGAAGAAATCGGTTATCGTGTGACCGGAGTTAACGTGACAAAATTAACAAAAGAAAATATGGCAATGAAAGAGTCGAAACCGATATCACAGACACCATCTTATGCAACATTTACGGAGAAAGGGTACGATTTTACAATATGATGCAAAAATATTTTAATCAAAAAAAGAGAAACGAAATCAATGGACCGACGGCAGCGGTCATTCGTTACGACGAAGAAACAGGAAAATCGCCGACCGTCGTCGCGCAAGGAACAGGATATGTGGCGCAAAAAATTATTGAATTAGCGAAAAAAAATAACGTTCATATTCAAGAAGACCCACTCCTTGTGCAAAATTTGTTAAACCTTGATTTAGGTGACAGCATTCCCCCGCAGCTATACGCTGTCATTGCGGAAATTTTAATATTAATAGAAGAAATAGAAAAAAACTATTAAACTGCATGGATAAATGGCCGATATAGAAAATAGAGAACAAATGGGGGTGTACAATTTGGAGATCCTCACAGAAGAAATTGTTTATCAAAAAAACTCACAGCAGCTGACGGCACTGCTTTATGAAGGATTCATTGAAAGTTTAGAAGCAGCGATTACATTGATTGAACAAAAAAATTATATAGACGCCAATAAACGGCTGCAAAAAGCCAATGATATTCTCCGCCGGCTTGGCGTCGGTTTAAAGTATGACGCCGGCATTATCGCCCATCAATTAGATGCACTTTATAACTATATGGCGGAACGTCTCATTGAAGCAAATATAAAGAAAGATATTTCTATCATTAAAGAAGTGCTTCAATTAATGACGACGATTTCATCGGCTTGGAACGAAGTGTTGAAAAAAGAACCGCAGACAGCGCAAAATTCGTTTATGCAAAAAGCAGCCGCTTACGAAAAATTTATAACGACTTATGAACAATAAGATTAAGAGATAAAGGAGCGACGAAACATGCGAATTAACCATAATATTCAAGCGTTAAACGCCTACCGCAACTTAGCGGCGAACCAATTAAGCGCCTCTAAAAACTTAGAAAAATTATCATCAGGGTTGCGCATTAACCGTGCAGCGGATGATGCAGCTGGTCTTGCCATCTCCGAAAAAATGCGCTCGCAAATCCGCGGCCTTGAAATGGCAGAGCGCAATGCGTTAGATGCAATTTCGCTTATCCAAACGGCGGAAGGGGCGTTAAACGAAGTACACAGCATTTTACAACGCATGCGTGAGTTGGCGGTGCAGGCATCGAACGATACACTTGAAGATAGCGATCGTGCAGCGATACAGGCGGAAATTGACCAGCTCACAAAAGAAATCGACCGTATTGCCGATACAACCCAGTTTAACCAAAAACTTTTGTTTAGCGGCTCGCCAAAGGGAAAAGCGTTTGCCGAAGTGAACTCTTCGAAAATGAGTTATGTCGGTAACGGAACGTGGGAAGGGATTGTAACAACGACACCGACTGCTCCAGCGCAAGTTGTCTTGGATTTTTCACGAGCATTTGGGATGCTTACCGATGATCAAATCGATGGTCAAATTTTTACGATTAACGGAAAAACATACCAAATTGATGCGAAAGGGGATGGAGTGACAAATACAAGCCATATTCGAGTAGATGTTTCTTCTTGGGATCCACTTCCGGTTGATGATAGTGATGCGGTTGCCAACATTAACAGCTTAATGACAGCATTAAAAAATACAATTATTGCAAATGATAGCACGTTTAGTTCTGCGAGTACTATTACTAATGCTTCGGACAGCGGTACTGCAACTGATGGAACGATTAGCAACGGTCAACTGACTTTGTTAACGACGAAAAACATGTCGCCAAAAGAAGCCAATCAAATTCAAGTATCTTCTTCTTTTGATAATACGAAATTAAAATATTTGCCTACATCTAGTTCAACTACTGAAGTTAGTACTTTTGTTGCGAGTGGCACATCGGCGACTTCTGAATCTTTTACGCTGTCATTTAATGATGTTCCAAAGAATGGGGATATACTAAAAATAGATAATTTAAAAATTACGTTCAGCGACTCAACAAGCAATACGTACTCATGGAGCGGAACGGAAGGAACAGCGACCATTAACGTCAGTGGCAAGAGTGTAACAGACGTGCTTAATGAAATTAAGGATGTTCTTGATGATGCTGTAGCGGATACTACGAATAGACCTGTTGATGCGTTGACATTCCACAGTGTCGTAGATAATATGTTGCTTCTCTCTACGAATCGGACAGAAGACGGGGGATCATTTGGTTTTTCAAACGGTCTAGAAATTCAATTGATTGATCGTAATTTTGGGGACAAAGAAGGCCAAAAACTAAATCTTGAAATGCAAATTGGAGCGAATGAATCAGAAACGCTAGCATTTGACTTAAGTGTTATGGATGCGGCAAGTCTAGGATTAGCCAGAAAAGCGGACCGAACTACTGCCGTTACTGCAGGCGTAAACGCTGAAGCTGGAATCGATGTATCCTCTTCTGCTCAAGTTGCTCGTGCAGCGATTTCTGTAATCGACGAAGCCATCCGCAAAGTATCCGAAGAACGCGGAAAATTAGGGGCCATCCAAAACCGCCTTGAACATACAATTAATAACTTAAAAACAGCGCATGAAAACTTAACATCTTCTGAGTCACGCATCCGCGATGTCGATATGGCGATGGAGATGGCTAACTTTACGAAAAACAACATTTTAAACCAAGCGGCTCAAGCGATGCTCGCGCAGGCAAATCAGCTTCCTCAGGGAATTTTGCAGCTGCTCAAAAGCTAATTGATGAAGGGTTAGGTCGAACAGACCTCGCCCTTTTTTTGTAGTTATGCCATAATATTCTTAACAAGAGGTGATAACGATGGAAGTACAAAAAGTCACAAAAGCGAATGTTGCGAACGTCAGCCGTAAAGAAGAAACGGCGATGGAATCGGTGTCATTTACCGAGCTGATGGCAAAAAAGCGAAATGACATTGTCTGGGAACGCGTGCAGCAACAGGTCAAAGAAATTGAAGAACAAGGGAAAAAACTCGCTGAATCGCGGACGGTTGAAGATTTAAAAAAATATAAAAAGCTTGTCAAACAATTTCTCGATGATGCCGTAAAAAACGGCTTACAGCTTGAGCAGCAGCGCGGATTCAGCCGCGGCGGGCGCTCAAGAATTTATAAAATCGTCAAAGAAGTGGATCAAAAGTTAATTGAGTTAACGAATGCGGTTTTGCAAAAAGAGCAAAAAGGGCTGGACTTATTAAGCTTAGTCGGCGAAATTCAAGGGCTTATCATTAACATTTATACGTAAAGGATGAAGTGGAGATGGCTGAGTTAATCAATTGTCCAAGATGCGGTCGTCTTTTTATCAAAAATCGATTTCGTGATGTTTGCGAGCAATGTTATCGCGAAGAGGAACAATTATTTGAGAAAGTATATCAATTTCTCCGTAAGCGGGAAAATCGTACGGCGACAATGGCGCAAGTGGTAAAAGAGACAGGAGTAAGCGAACGACTGATTGTAAAATGGATTAAGGCCGGGCGTATAAAGCTTGTTCATTTTCCGAATCTTGGCTACCCTTGCGAAAAATGCGGAAAAATGATTCGTGAGGGAAGGATTTGTAAGGAGTGTAACATGGATTTACAAAAACAATTGAAACAGCTAGAACAAGAGCAACAGCGTTTACGCCAACAAAACAATCCGACGTATTATGTATCCAATCAAGATAAGGACTAAACATGAATTGTTTTTTGCCGATATAAATAGTAGACGACGGTTTGTGCGAACGATAAGCACAAAGAAAGAGAGGTGGACAGATTGCGAATTCATCATGTTGGCTCGATGAACGTTAATCCATATCAAAGGCAGTTTAATAAAACGGAACAAGCAGCTAAAGCACCTAATAAAAAAGACAAGGTCGAAATTTCTCTAGCGGCAAAAGAATTGCAGGAAGCGTCCAAATTTGAAGCAGCCCGTCAAGAAAAAATCGAACAATTAAAACAACAAATTCAAACGGGTACGTACCAAATGGACGAAAAAGCAATCGCTGAAAGTATATTAAATTATTATTTCAGAAAATAAATCAGTACTTTTATACTGATTTATTTTTTGAAATTTAAATGGAGCGAAGAAAGATGAAGTTTGCCGAACTCATTTCTCTTTTAGAAAAACAAGTAAAATTGCATGCAAGTCTGTATCAGCTGGCTTTAAAAAAAACGGAAGCATTAAAAAATCATGATATAAATGTACTTACCGCTTTAATGAAAGATGAACAAAAGCATGTTTTGGCGATTCAACAGCTCGAAGACAAGCGCTTGCGAATCACAGAACATCTTTTGAAAGATTCGGAACATGAACGGACGATTACGCGCTGCATTGAGCTTGCCGATGAAGCGGAGCGTCCGAAGTTGGAAAAACTATATGAACAACTGGCAGAGCTTATTATTAATTTAAAGCAGGCAAACGAATTGAACCAGCAGTTAACGGAACAGTCATTGCAGTTTGTCTATGTGACGCTGGATATGCTCGCACCGCAAACAACACCGATCAATTACAGCAGCACAAGCACGTATGAAGAACATGCTGACCGTTCGCTGTTTGAATCGAAGGCATAAGAGAGGAGATATAGACAATGCTTTCTACTTTCCACGGATTAGAAACGGCAAGGCGCGGGATGATGACGCAGCAAAATGCGCTCTATGTGACAGGACATAACATTGCGAATGCAAATACGCCAGGGTATTCGCGCCAGCGTGTCAATTTTGTCCAAACACCGCCGTATCCGTTCGCTTCACAAAATCGTCCGATGATTCCTGGACAAATGGGAACAGGCGTCGAAGGCGGTACCGTCCAACGGGTACGTGAACAATTTTTAGATGTGCAATATCGCGGGGAAAATATGAAATTTGGCTATTGGAATACACGCGCGGAAGCTTTGAAGAAAATGGAAGAAATTATGAATGAACCGTCAGAGAATGGATTAGCAAAAACGCTGGATCGCTTTTGGCAGTCATTGCAAGACTTAGCGGTAAATCCATCGAACTCCGGAGCACGTTCCGTTGTGCGCGAACGCGGTATTGCCGTGGCGGAGACGTTCCATTATTTGTCCGACTCGCTGACGGCGATTCAAAACGATATGAAAAACGAGCTGGAAGTAACAGTGGAATCAATCAATTCACTGGCGCAACAATTAAATAACCTTAACAAACAAATTGGCGAAATTGAACCGCACGGCTATCTTCCGAATGACTTATACGATGAACGAGACCGTCTTCTTGATGAACTATCGCAGCTTGTAAATATCCGCGTTGTTCCTGTTTCAAGCGGCGGAAATGCCCTCAAAATCGCAGAAGGGCGCTTTACAATTGAGTTAATGGATAAAACGGGAACACAAAAAATTGGTACGCTTGTTGATGCGACATACAACACGGTTCATTCTCTTGAAGCGGTTTATTTAGATAACGTGAAAAAAGAAGGACCGGTTACAGGCTTCAAACTTGGCACAGCGTCGATTAACCAGCTTTCTCTTTTTTCGGAAAACGGCAAACTTGGTTCGCTCATTGATTCCTATGGTTATACAACGGACGGTGGCAGCACTATCGTAGGGTTGTATCCAGATATGCTTCTCAATCTAAATGCAATGGCAGAACAATTCGCAGCAGAAATCAACCGCGTGCACGAGAGCGGCTGGAGCATTACTGAAATTAAACGAGGCAGTAAATTCGGTACGCTTGCGGGAGACCCAGTCAACTCTTTTTTTACATTTGACGCTACAAAAGGTGCGGCAAGTACGTTACAAATCAATCAAACAATTCTTGATTCATTAGATAATATCGCTGCTTCAAACGCCCATAACGGGTTAACTGTCTCTGGAACGTTTAACGGCACAATCAACGGTCTTACAGGCACATACGACCGCGTGCAATTGGAAGTGGAATATGACGCTTCCTCTACTTCATTCCGTTATCGCGTCATGAACACAACTGTTAATCCACCTGTTCAAATTGAGCCTGCAAGCGGTTGGAGAACGGCTGCCGATGCCGCGAGCTTAGAAACACAGTTAGAAGGCCTGTTTGGTGGCCCGCTTGATTTTAAGAGCAATTTTTCTGATCTCAAATTCGGCGATCGCTGGACATTTGAATTCGTCAAAGATCAGCCATATGTCGGCGCGTTGGGTGATGGAAGCAACGCCCTTGCCTTAGCGGAAGTAAAAAACAGTGTCATGTCACTCCGCGGCAGCACAACAACGATTCAAAACTTTTATGAAGGTGTTATTGGGCAAATGGCGGTGAATGCTCAAGAAGCAGAACGTTTATCCACCAACAGCGATGTATTGCGGCAAGCGGTTGATGAGCGCCGTATGTCGGTCAGTTCCGTATCGTTAGATGAAGAAATGACAAACATGATTAAATTTCAACATGCGTATAACGCTTCCGCACGCATGATAACACTCGTTGACGAAATGCTGGATAAAATCATTAACGGAATGGGAGTCGTTGGAAGGTAGGTGACGAATCGTGCGGATTACGCAAAGTATGTTAACGAATAATTCGCTTCGCAATATCAGCCAAAGCTACGGACGATTAGATAAATATCAAGAACAGCTGTCAACAGGGAAAAAAATTCAACGTCCGTCTGATGACCCTGTTGTGGCGATGAAAGGGATGCATTACCGTTCGAGTTTAACAGAAATTGAGCAATATCAGCGAAATTTATCAGAAGTGTATACATGGATGGAAAATTCCGAAGCGGCGCTTGAACATACAACAAAAGTGTTGCAAAGAGCGCGCGAACTTGTCGTGCAAGCGAAAAACGGCACGCTGACTCCGGAGGACAAGCAGGCGATCGCCCGCGAGATTGAGCAGTTGAAAAAAGACTTAGTACAAGCAGCGAATACGAAAGTAGCGGGAAAATATATTTTTAACGGCACGAACATTGCCCAGGCGCCTGTGACAGAACAAAATTCGCCTAATGCACCGATTGTACAAAACAACAATGATGATTTTCTAGTTGAGGTAGCAAAAGGTGTCAAGTTAAAAGCCAATATTAACCCGCGCAATGTGTTTAGCCAAGAGCTATTTGATACATTACAGCAGATCGAAAATACATTAAACGATGTGGCATCGGGGGATTTGGACAGCTTATTGAAAAATTTGGACGACCATTTGAACAGCGCGTTAGCGGAACGGGCTGAGCTTGGCGCGCGTTACAACCGCCTTGAACTGATTGAACAGCGCCTCGCTGAGCAGCAAGTCATCGCCAAGCGAATGATTTCCGATAATGAAGATGCGGACATTGAAAAAGTGATTACCGATTTAAAAGCGCAGGAAAGTGTGCATCGAGCAGCATTAGCGGTCGGCGCCCGCGTTATTCAACCGACGCTTCTTGACTTTTTACGTTAAGCCGGCTTTTGGAAGCTGGCTTTTCTTTTAATTCGATAACTTTCTGGATGTTTTTAAAGGGGGGACTGCGAACATGCCGTTTCCGCAAATTCGCATGGAAGCCACGTTGGCGAAGCTGGCGATTTCTTCCACTCGCGCCCAACTGCAAATCACCCAGCCGCCTGCCGAAGTAACAATCGCGCAGCCAAAGCCGGAGATGGTCATGGATGTCACTCCCGGGCGGCTGACGATAGACCAATCGCAAGCGTGGGCGGATATGGACTTAAAACATATTTTCCGCCGCATTGAAGAAGCGGCACAGGAAGGGTATGAAAGCTGGCTTGCCTATTTAGCCACCGCTTCACAGCAAGGCGATGAATTAATGAAAATCGAAAACGGCGGCGATGTGTTTGCGTCTCAGGCGCAAATCAACGGCGAAGACCCGCCGCTTGAATTCAATGTCGGTTTTGTGCCATCGCCGTTCAGCGTCAAAATTCATTATGAACCGGCGCAATTAATGATCGACTGGAAAATCAGCAAACCGGTGATTGACATTAAAGCCCGGCCGCCAATCATCGACTATAAACCGGGAAAAGTCAGCGTCGATATAGCACAACATAACTCTTTACGCATAGACGTCGTTACGTAAAGTGATAGGGAATGAGGGAAAAACGATGAAAATTTTGACAAAATATCATGGTGAATGTGAAATAAACGAGAAAGACATTATTCAATTTGAACACGGCATTCCGGGTTTTTTAGAGGAAAAACAGTTTGTGCTGCTGCCGCTTGAAGATACGCCATTTGTCATTTTACAGTCGGTGAAAACAGCGGAGCTTGGCTTTGTCATGATCGATCCGTTCAGTTACTTCAAAGACTATGATTTTGAGTTAGATGACCATTCCGTTGAACAGCTGCAACTGTCTTCTGAAAAAGAAGTCGCCGTATATGTCATTCTTACCGTGGCTGACCCGTTTGACGACACAACGGCGAATTTGCAGGCGCCGATTGTGCTGAATTATGAAAAAAAGCTCGGCAAACAAGTGATTTTAACAAATACACCATATAAAACGAAACATCGGCTCTTCCCGGAAAAAGCCGCAGCGAAGTAAAGGAGGCGGGGACGATGCTTGTGTTAACACGCAAACTGAAAGAAGCAATTCAAATCGGTGATGACATCGAAATTACCGTTCTCGCCATCCAAGGCGACCAAGTGAAGCTTGGCATCAATGCCCCAAAACATGTTGAAATTCACCGGAAAGAAATTTATCTTGCAATTCAAAACGAAAATAATGAAGCGATTCTCGCCTCTAAAACATCGTTACACGAACTTAACAAGCAGCTGAAAAACTTGAAAGGGGGGAAATAGTCATGAGCGTCAGCATCGGCGGCATCCAAATCCCAGGTGTCATCGCCCGCATCGTCGAAGATAATAAGGCGATCGCTGAACAAGCACTAAACGAAATGATTAACAAGCATAAAGACAACCCGGCGCGCATCATTAAAGAAATTCAACAACCTTCACCATTTTCCCAATTTCTCGATATAAAAATATAAAAATTTTTTACAGGAAACTATTAAACTTCAAACTACCAATGACGATAATAAGAGTGAGAGTAGCATAGAGACGAAAGGCGGCCGACTTTCTATCTATCTGCGAATTGAAAAAATAACTTCCACAAGGACGTGGAACAAAAAAATTCAAGGAGGAAAAGAACATGAGAATTAACCACAACATTGCGGCGTTGAATACGTATCGTCAATTAACTAATAATGCTGTGATGGGTCAAAAATCGATGGAGAAATTATCTTCGGGTTTTCGTATTAACCGTGCTGGCGATGATGCAGCAGGTCTTGCCATTTCTGAAAAAATGCGCGGACAAATCCGTGGATTAGAGCAAGCAGCTCGTAACTCACAAGATGCTATTTCTTTAATTCAAACAGCTGAAGGAGCATTAAATGAAACACATGCAATTCTTCAACGTATGCGCGAGTTAGCAGTACAAGCAGCTAATGATACTAATCAAGACTTAGTTGACCGTGATGCATTAGATCAAGAATTTCAGGAATTAAAAGCAGAGATTGATGACATTGCTTCACAAACAAAGTTTAATAAAATGAACTTATTAGATGGTTCATTTGGTAATAAGATTGATACTGACCCAGCTAACACAACTGCGCTATCCGTTGCTGGTGTTGCAAAAATAATTGGTAATGGTCCTGCTGAAACTTATACAATTACAGATGGTGGTGCTGGTGGAGATCTAACTATTTCAAATGGTGCTGGTGACTCTATCACTATTGCTGGTGGAGGCACAGTAGACGGCGCACAAACAATCAATATCTCTAAATGGGGGATTACAATTAGAACAAACGAAGGATATACTGCCGGTTCTTTAAATGGTACAGCTATTGTTATAACAGCTGGTACTGGTGGACAATTCCAAACAGGAGCGAACCAGGGCGAAACTATGACTCTATCAATTGGTGATATGAGTGCAGCAGGATTAGGTATTAATGGTGAAGATTTACAAAGCAGAGCGAATGCAGAACAGGCTATTACTGCAATCGAAAATGCACTTAACCAAGTTTCTACAGAACGTTCAAACTTAGGTGCTAAACAAAACCGTTTGGAGCATAGAATTGCTAATTTAGGTACAGCTTCTGAAAACCTTACAGCTGCTGAATCCCGTATCCGTGACGTAGATTATGCCTTAGCTGCCTAAGCAGCGACAGGCAGAGTCGTCCTAGCTGGAAACGGCTAGGAGTATAACCGGGTGAATTGCTGGAAACCCCTTAGAGCCTTTGACGCCACAACGTAGCTGGAAACGGCAAGCGTGATGGCTTGAAAAGTCAAAGGATTGGGCAACCGAGCAGCCAAGCTCCTGTGACGAAAGTCTGGAGAAGGTTCAACGACTAGGGTATACCGCCTAAGGCAAGCGCTATGGCGATGAAACCCGTAGGTGAAGCCATGAAGAGAGGCGTGGTGAATCCGAAGTGCCCGGCCCCTAACAGGTAAAGCTGAGGGTGAAGAGATAGTCTGGTCATTCACGAAAGTGGATGTTCGCACGATGGCGAAAGAAATGATGGAGTTTACGAAAAACAACATCCTCTCTCAAGCAGCACAAGCAATGTTGGCTCAAGCAAATAACCAGCCGCAAGGAGTTCTACAACTCTTGCGTTAATAGTTGGTTATTTGCAGGGCGTCTAGCTTGGAAACGAGCTAGAGGATGACTGGGTGAATTGCTGGGAAGTCCTAAAGCTTTCCTTGCCACAACGAAGCTGGAAACGGCAGGCGTGACGGCTTGAAAAAAGGAAAGATGGAACAATGGGCAATCAGCAGCCAAGCTCCTGTCCCGAAAGGGTGGAGAAGGTTCAACGACTAGGACATACCACCTAAGGCGAAACGCTATGGTGATGAAGTCCGTAGGGGAGGCAAGTGCCGAACCGAAGCGCCCAGCCCCTAACTAGCATTAAGCTAGAGGGTGAAGATATAGTCTACACAACGGTCGAAAGACGTTGAGGCATGGCAAGCCAACCAACAACCACAAGGAGTATTGCAATTGCTTCGTTAATCGTACACAAACGGAAAGAGACCTTAGATTATCTGGGGTCTCTTTTTTCATGAACACTTTATTTATCTTTTATCTCTCTCCATTTATACACAACGGACCAATAGCTTCTTTGCAGTGCGTTGGCGATTTCTTGAATCGTAGCTCCTTCTTGCTTCATTTCTTTCAGTAGCCGTATTTCTTCAGTGGAATACGGTTTCACGCGCTCGGAGCTGCTTACGAAAATATCGAAATTAGGAAACTTGCTCTTCCATTTGCGTTTCTCTACTTTGAATCGCTCGTTCCAGTTTGTTTTGTAATACATAGACGGACAGTCATGAATAACAGGGGAGATCGTTTCAAAGAAGAGGAACGTGTCTCTTACCGATGTCGTTTTTAAAATACTGCCTTGTCCATCGGGGCGTTTGCTTAAGCGAAACGTGATGCCAAAATGAGTAAAAATATGGTGCTGTAATTGTTGCAGTTCATGGGGCGGGTAACATTGCAAGTAGAGATAAATATGAGGAATTAAATAAATACGTTTCTTTCGTTGATTTACTTGGGAAGAAACGCAAAGCGAGCCATCGTCCATATACAAAACGGAAAGAAAATGCGGCAGCGTACAATAGGATAGCAAAGAAAGCGGTATATGCTTGGAGCCGTCATCGTGATAAAAATGAGGATATAGCTTTGTAAACAATGGCAGTGATGGTGAACGGACGCATTGGCTTTTATGCGTGATATATAAAAGACCGTTAAAAAATGAAATTTTCCATTTTCGATATTCTTCTTGGTCGATGCCAAAATGTTCCCGATAACTATGATTTTTTCTTCTACTATTTTTATAAAGTTTTGTAATCTCCCCATCTCCAATAATGCTGGCAATCAAGATGTTTTGTTGTACGGGAGTTAACTATAAGAAATTGTGCATGTATTTCCCCTCTTTACAGAACATACGTTCGTTACATATTTATTATAATGTACCCCACATGTTTTTGAAAGGTTTAGATGGCATTTTGACTAATTTTATGGAGTAGTGTTTTAGTCGTTATATAAGCTATGTGTAACGGAATGATAGATTTTTTAAGGAAAGTCGAGAAATTTTTAAAAAATTTCCGAATATAATAAGATTGCTCTAAAATATCCTATGGAGATAATTACTATTTATCAATAACTAAAAATAGGAATATTTTACAAAGTGATTGATGACTATATACAATAAGGATAAATTTATTATGAAAGGATGATATAAAATGTTGATTTATCCATTTAATAGAAATGAATTAACTGAAGAAAAAATAGAGCAAATCAGAATGTATATTGAAGACAATTATCAAGTTTCTAATACCAAACTAATTAAGCAAACATCTCATTCTTTGGTTTTTGAAGGAATGAGAAATGGTACGTTAGAGGGTTTTGTATACCAAAAAGAAATAGGAGCTGTAATTCAGGTTGAAGATTATGAAATGTTTTAAAAATTATGAACTGGATTTTATTGTCAGAAAAAATGTAAACCCATAAAGACAGTTTCGCTTACTAGTTTTATAATTTGTCTGTCGGGCAATGCACGCCATCGGTCATTTATGAAATCTTTATTTCCACATATAAAACTAAACAGTAGGGTGTTTGACGTGATGATTTATAAAAAATGGCTCTACCATATCACCCACTATAGCAATCTTCCATCGATCCTTTGTCACGTTGGATTAGTGGCAAATAACGTGGCGAAGGTGAAAAGTGTATCGTATGTCAATATTGCGCATACACGTATACAAGCTAGGAGGTCAATCACATCAATTCCGCTTCCTCCTTATGGCACCTTACATGATTATGTTCCTTTTTACTTTGCACCTAGGTCAACCGATGTTATATGCTATTAACAAAGGCCGTGTAGACGGGTACACAAAAGGACAAGATGAGATTATTTATCTCGTGTCTAGGACAGATGTGATCCATCATAGAGGATTAGGTTATGTGTTTACGGATGGGCATGCCATTATGAAATTTACTGATTTTTATAATAATTTAAAAGATTTAGATAAAGTTGACTGGAACGTTATGCACTCTCAATTTTGGTTTGAAACGGAAGAGGACCCCGATCGGGAAAGAAGAAGGCAAGCGGAGTTTTTAGTGTATCAATTTGTTCCTATCGATATGATTTTAGGCATCGGGGTTAAAAATGATAAAATGAAGCAAAAAGTTGAAGAGATTATGTGCCAATGTCACTGCCATAAACCGATAGCTGTCCGCCCACATTGGTATTACTGAAGGAGGTGATACAATTGATCATCCTAAAACAAGGCAATCTCTTGGAAGATGAAGCAGAAGCGTTAGTGAATACGGTCAATTGTGTCGGCGTGATGGGGAAAGGAATCGCTCTGCAATTTAAGCAGGCATACCCGGAAATGTTTTCAGAGTATGAAAAGGCTTGCCGCCGCAAGGAAGTACAGCCGGGCAAAATGCATGTCGTTTCCAATAAATCGTTGTTGAACCCAAAATATATTATTAATTTTCCCACAAAACGCCATTGGAAAAATAAATCCCGGATGGAAGATATAGAATTAGGGTTAGTGGATTTAGTAAAGGTGGTTAAGGAACTTAATATAAAATCAATTGCGATTCCGCCGCTTGGCTGTGGAAATGGCGGATTAAAATGGGCTGAAGTACGTCCTAAAATTGAAGCAGCTTTTAAACATCTACAAGATGTGGAAGTACATTTATACGAGCCTGCAGGAAGCCCTAAACCCGATCAAATAAAGATACGTACAGAACCTCCAAAGATGACAAGATCTAGAGCATTATTTCTTATGCTAATGAATGATTACTCCATTCCAGGTTATCGGCTATCTTTGCTTGAAGTGCAAAAGTTAGCGTATTTTCTTCAAGCAGTTGGGGAACCCCTTAAACTAAGATTTGAAAAAAGCAAATATGGTCCATATGCAGACAATTTAAATCATGTATTATTGCGCTTAGATGGCCATTTTATTCGTGGTTTTGGCGATCGCAGCAGAGATGCAGAAATTTACTTAATACCAGATGCAGTCCAAAAAGCGGAGCAGTATTTGATGGGCGATTCCGAAGCCTATAAGCACTTAAAAAGAGTAAGGGATATTATTCAAGGGTTTGAAACTCCATATGGACTGGAATTGCTTTCAACCGTACATTGGGTTGTGAAAGAAAATCCGGATATAAAAGACGATGTTCATTCCATTATTGAAGAGATTCACAGCTGGAACGAACGAAAGCGGAAGATATTTAAAGAAAAGCATGTTGAAAAAGCTTGGCAGCATTTAAAAAGAATGGGCATGCTTAATTAATAAAGAATGTTTGTAGATTACGTCTCCCTCATCTTTCGTATCCCTAACAATGAGGGAATAAAGAAAATTCAATCTATTATAATGTAAAATAATAAAATTTCAACACTGATAGCGATGGTATACTCCTTTTATCACCATCGCTCGTCTCTTTATAGGTAAATGTCCTCACTGAACCGAAGCTCTCTTCATACGCGTTGCTGCTTACACTTCCTTCGTATTTCGCCGTTCGGCAGCTACCACTTGTACATACGCAAACAGTTGAAAAATCGCTTGTTCCGTTGGTTTCGTTAAATTGCGCTTCCCAGTAACCCGTAACGGACGTTCTTCTCTAACACTTGTCAGACTCAATATCTTACAAGAGGCTCTTTTTCGGTTGAAAGAGGGGGGTTATTGGAAAGATATTAAATACGCAAGCTTTTCACTAGGTTTTTACATATTGTGTACACTGTTGAAAGGTCGTAATGTCTCCCGAGCTTTGGTGTCCAATATCGTCCATGAGCCAGCCAGTGGCGAAATTGCAGCGCGCTTTTATAATCGCTAATATATTTTTTCGCCTGAGGGTGTTGTTCTTTCCAATTTTCGAGAATGTCTTCGTCGAGAGAAACACGGGCCTTTCTTTCTTTGTAAATCGATCGGAATATTCTGCTAAGGTTATCCTTTTTACGATTTTTTACTCTGGTTAAATAGTCTATTCTCAGTTTTGCTTCCACAGCGGCTAATAGGTCTAAACATATTAGAGTTTCCAACTCTTCGATTTTGTTTCTAAAATATTGATCTAATTCCTCTGATGTAAAACCGATAAATTCTTCGGGTATTTCTAATCCTTTTTTTATATTTTCTTTGTATTTTAAAAGCGCGCTTTTACATAGATTATAAAAATTTACGATATCTTCAAGGTTTTTATGCTCCCCCGAAAATGTGATGCGTCTCTTCACTCGGCAATGACCTCTAATAAAGCATCAGAAAAGGAATCTTCGTTCAAGTCAATAAATTTTATGTTTGGGGGAGGAGTTGCGATTTTCCAAACATACTCGGGATTTTTCGTTTCGCGGATTTTTTCTAAACCTTTTGACAGTCCATCGTTGAAATGAACCGTAACTTTCGGTGATTCTGCTTCTTTATCTACTAATAAAAATTTAATATTGCCATTTTTCCCAATCATATCGATTCTTCCCATAGCACCTATAATATTTTTTCCAATCGGCTCTATTACTACTTTTTGATTTGGGAAGTTTATATATAGTTTGTTTGTTGCATATTCGCCAAGGTATTCTTCATATTTTTTTACTTCTTCCCAATCTAAAGATAGTAGTCCTTTTTCTTGAAGGGGGGCAAGGAATGCTTTAACTTGATTGTAGAACTCTGCAATTTCCGCCAGCCACTGCTGTTTTTTCTGTTCCCAATCGATTTTATTCCGCTCGGCGTCTTTCTTTTTTCTTTTCAAAAATTCTTCTAAATTCTCCATTCCCATTTACAAACTCTCCTTTATACAATATTTGTCATTTTTTATTATATCTTATTTGGCGGCTAACGGGTAGATGAGTCAGAAAATAACGATGAAACAAACGATATACGAAACATTTTCTGTAATCATTGTATTCAGATCGTAGCAAGGACATGAAAATTTACTTATTACTGTGGGTATTAGTCAAAAATTTTTGTTCGATATCGAATAGGGTCCCGATTGAAAAAGTAGAGGACAAGCAAGCTCCCTTAGTGTAGTTTGTTTCTATCGATATGATGTTAGACGTTGGCATTAAATTGTACTCATACTGCATGCTGCGCTTAAATTTTAAAAATATTGCTTTATATATGTAAGGTGATTAGTGATAAAATGTTAATAAAAAGAGATGGAGGCAAACAAATGAAATGGTCAGAGTTGCGTAAGCAATATCCAAATCAATTTGTGTTGGTGGAGGCCATTTCGGCTTATTCGCAAAATGGCAAACGTATTATTGAGGAAATGGTAGTGATCGATCGGTACCATAGTGTGTCTGATGCATGGAATGGTTATAAGCAGCAACACAAAACTTTCCCGGGGAAGGAATTATATATTTTTCACACAAGCAAGGAGCAAATAGAGGTGGAAGAACAATATTTTATAGGGATTCGGGGGAGAGTATGAATATAAGAATAGAAAATGGATTGCCTATTGTTTCCGTTGAAATAAAGCGTGGTGAAAAAGCGGTTCTTTTAACGGACGTGTTATTGGACACAGGTTGCGCTACGACCATTTTTGATACGGATGTACTCGCGCAAATCGGTATAGAGTTAGATATTATTAATGGAAGAACAAAACGAATGTACGGAGTAGGCGGATACAGCGAACTTTGTTATGAACAAATAGTAAATAACGTCACAATTGATGGAAAGGAACTAGTATCATTTTTATTGCAATTAGGAATGACTAAAGAAATATATGGTTTTGACGGAATTTTAGGCGTAGACTTTATGGAGAGAACGGGAGTGATTATTGATTTTAAAAATTTCATTATTAAATATGGATAAAAGCAATGTTTGGGTTCTGCCAAGAAAGTTTTGCACTTATATTCCCCATCTTGTTTTTCATTCCTTTTTAAGTTACTATTATTCCTTCTCCAATAATTGACAAGCATTGTGCACGTGAAATGAGATTATCATAATCCCTTGAATTTATTTTTCCCTCCCCTTCACAATTTCCCATCTTCATCCGATATAAAACATAGATAGTGTTTATGTAAAGGAGCGGGCGTTATGACGGTGGAAAAGGTCTCTTTACATCCTCCTTCTTTCTATGAAAACATTCGCAATGAAAAGGAAAATGGTGCGATAGAATTGCAAAAGCAACAAAATCATGCCAGCGTTTCAGAAACGCCGGAGCAAGAAGTTCCGAAAGAAAAACTGGAAGAAGTCGTGAAAGGCTTGAACGAATTCCTGCAGCCTAGCCAAACATCATTAAAATTTGAACTTCATGATCAACTAAAGGAATATTACGTACAAATTATTGACGAACGGACGAGAGAGGTCATTCGCGAAATTCCTCCGAAAAAGCTTTTGGATATGTACGCGACGATGATGCAGTTTGTCGGATTAATTGTTGATAAAAAAATTTAAGGATGGTGAGTTTCGGTGAGCACGATGCGTATTGGCGGTTTGGCGAGCGGAATGGATATTGATCAGCTTGTAAAAGATTTAATGAAAGCAGAGCGGATGCCGTTGGATAAACTGTACCAAAGAAAGCAAATCCTTGAATGGCAGCGCGATGATTATCGGGAGATGAACTCTCTTCTTCTTGCTTTAAGAAACGAAGTATTTAATATGAAACTATCATCAAAATACCGTGCCAGAACAGCAACTTCCTCTAATGAAGCAAAAGTAACAGCCACAGCGACAAGTGCGGCAAGTACAGCTTCCTATACAATTACAGAAGTAAAACAGCTGGCAGCAGCAGCTACTAAAGTAAGTACCGCGACGGTTTCTAGTGGAACGAAAATAGATCCTTCCAAAGGACTGTACGAAATTAAGGATAATTTTGCAGATAGTACTTTTAACTGGAAAAAAGGAAGTGTAGAAAGCCAAACGATTTCAGTGGCAGCGGATGGAACAAATTTTTCTTTAGGTCTGAAAGCCGGAGTAAATGTCCAATTCAGTGATGCCAATTTAGATAACATTGACGATGATATTGTTGTCAAAGTAGACGGGAAAGCTTATACCGTTGTAACAGATCCAAATGTAGCACTAAGTACCGGACAAGTGAGAATCGACACCTCTGGAAATTTAACGTTTAAAGATACGATTAAGGCTGGCAGTACCATAAGTATTGATTATTACACTGATGTTCGTAAAGATAATGATAAAACTCTTTCTGCAGCCACAAAAGAAATTCAGTTACAAAAAGGATCCATTGTTGGCGATGATGGAACTATTCAATTAGATATCGGAGGAACAATTTATTCTAACGTAGGTACTGAAATTCGTGATGGTTCAGGTAATAAAGTGGGAACAATCGATTTAGCTACCGGAAAAATTACAATGGATAATGAAATTGCTGCTGGAACAGTGATTAAAGCCACTTATAAACAAAACTATTTTACGTTTGGCATTACAACTTATGACAGCAGTGGACAAGCAGTAACTGAAAAATTCGGTGTACAAGGAAACGAATCATTAAATACAGTCATTAATCGGGTGAACAGTTCAAAAGCAGGCGTAACGATGTTTTATGATTCGTTCTCCGATAAGGTTACGTTAACGCGAAATGAAACAGGCAACTTCCATGGAAAAGGACCTGGAGATGATGGCTTTACAACACCAACCGGTCCAAATGCTGCCGATGATGAAATTACAACATTAGGCGGCTTTTTGAACAATGTTTTGAATTTTGGTAATGCAGCTGAAAAAGGTGGACAAAATGCGAAGTTTACGATTAATGGACTAGCTACTGAGCGCACTTCTAACACTTTTACTATGTCTGGGGTAACGTTTACGTTAAAGGATACGTTTGATGTAACCGATCCTAGCGTTTCTATATCAATTAAAAATGATACGGAATCTGTGTTTCAAAATATTAAAAATTTCATTGATAAATACAATGAAACGATTGAAAAAATTCAAAAGAAAATTTCTGAGGAACGCTACCGTGATTATCTGCCGCTGACTGATGAGCAAAAAGAAGCAATGTCGGAGAAACAAATTGAACTTTGGGAAGAAAAGGCTAAAAGCGGCTTATTAAGGAGAGACCCGATTCTTTCAAGCGGATTATCGCAAATGCGGCTGAACTTTTATGATCCTGTCACTAACAGCTCGATTAATCCGAAATATAAACAGCTCGCCAGCATTGGCATTACAACATCATCAAACTATTTAGACGGCGGCAAACTTATTATTGATGAAGCAAAGTTAAAAGCGGCCATTGAAGAGGATCCTCAAGCGGTTGAACAATTATTTATAAGTTCCGGTACGACGGATTCGGAAAAAGGGATTATGCATCGATTATATGATACGATTAATAGTGTCATGGAAAACATTTATGAACGTGCCGGCAAAGAAACATGGACGAATGCACAATTTACGATTGGGAAAAATTTGCTTGATATTGAGAAGCGTATTGATGCTTTCGAAGACCGTCTCGTTGAAATCGAAGACCGCTACTGGCGTCAATTTACAGCGATGGAGCAGGCAATTAACCAATATAACTCTCAAGCCATGTACCTCATGAACGCGTTTGGCGGAGGTATGCAATAATTCCTAAAGGAGTGTTTTAACGAATGGCAACCAACAATCCGTATCAGTCTTATCAGGCAAATTCAGTACAAACAGCGTCGCCCGGCGAGTTAACGCTCATGTTATACAACGGCTGCTTAAAGTTTATTAATCTCGCCCGTAAGGCGATTGAAGAAAAAAATGTTGAAGAGAGAAACACGAATCTGTTAAAAGCGCAAAAAATTATTCAGGAACTAATGGTGACTCTTAAAATGGAATATGAAGTGGCAAAACATATGATGGTGATGTACGATTACATTTACCGTCGTCTTGTCGAGGCAAATATTAAGGCGGATGCAGCGATTTTAGATGAAGTCGAAGAATATGTAACAGAATTCCGCGATACGTGGAAGCAGGTGATTCAGCTGAATCGCCAGCAGCAATATGCGCAAGGTGGGCAAGTATAGTGAGTGTTGTCGCTGAGTTGTTTCATGTAACAAAAGAGCTGTACGAACTTTTACATCAACCTGCCGGTAAAGAACAGCGCGATGAAACAATTGAAGCCTTGCAGCGGCTGCTTGATGAACGCGATTTGCTCATTCAAAAGCTGCAGCCGCCGTATAGCGAAGAAGAGCAGGAGCTGGGAATGCAAATCGTTTCCCTAAATGAAGAGATTTATGAAAAGATCCAGGAGCTCAAACGGCAAATTCAATTCGATTTAAAGAGCATTAAGCAGAAAAAAATCGCCAATCGAAATTATATGAATCCGTATCAGCCGCTTTCGCTTGACGGCATGTTTTACGATAAAAAAAGATAGGTTGTGATATAAATGGTTGAATTAACAAATGCACAATTTGAGATGGTGCAAAAGTACGCAGCGTTGCTTGATACGATTGAGGAAGGATTTGAGTATATCGAGGAAAGCTTTACAAACTATGAACGGACGCAAGGAGATGTGGTGCTTGCTGATATTTTCACTGCTTTTGGACGCATTAGCCAAACGAACGTTCATTTAAGCAAGATACTTGCCGAAGATGAAGAAATCGTTCGTCATCTCCAGCTTTTTTCGGGGGTTTTAGAAGAAGCGTATAAGCTTGACGGAAAATTAGATGATCAAAACTTCAAACAGCAAGTCGTGCAAAATCATCTTTCCCCGGCCTTCCAAGCATGGAAGCTGTCGATTCAGCAATCGTTAAAGAAATATATTGAACAATAATCAAAAGCCAGGTTCCGCTTCTTGGAATCTGGTTTTCTATTGTTTTCTAAAACGCCTTCACAATTGTTAAATTAATGTCTTTCTTAAAGTCGATTTCATATGAGCTCTCCATAACGTTTTTTATAACGCGGATAATGGGTGGTAATGGTAAGTTTTAGAAATTCGCTTGCGGCTATCCGTATTTAAGACAGTTGGAAGTTCACCTGCCCATCAGCCAAATACCATTGAAAAAATATACGGAACCATAATATAAGCTAATTAAGAGACATGTCCATATATAAAATACAGATTATACATAGGGAAAATGATTTTATTTCACAAAATGTTCATAGATTTTTTGCCATTTTTAAGAAGGATTTTGTAGGGATTTGTAGAATTATGAAAACATAGCCTTAATTAAAGGAGGAGTTCACGATGAGATACAACATTCGCGGTGAAAACATTGAAGTAACTCCAGCATTACGGGAATATGTGGAGAAAAAGATTGGCAAGTTGGAAAGACATTTTGAGAATACTGATGGTGTACAAGTTCATGTGAGCATGAAAGTATATAATGATAAACAAGCGAAAATCGAAGTAACGATTCCAATGCCGCAGTTAGTGTTGCGCGCAGAGGAACGTCATGATGATATGTATGCAGCGATTGACTTAGTGAGCGATAAGTTGGAGCGGCAAATTCGCAAGCATAAAACAAAAGTAAACCGCAAATGGCGCGATAAAGAAGCAAAGCATTTATTTGCGCCGGTTGGAGCTTCCGCCGCTGTGGAAGAGCAGGAAGAAGAGGAATTTGAAGTTGTGCGCACAAAGCATTTCAGCTTGAAGCCGATGGACAGCGAAGAAGCGATTTTGCAAATGAACATGCTTGGTCATAACTTTTTCATATTCACGAATGCTGAAACAAACCGGACAAACATTGTCTATAAACGGAAAGATGGAAAATACGGCTTAATCGAAGCGAACTAATTTGCCGGCAAGGAGGCTGTCTTATAAGGGGCTGACCTCACGTGTGTTTCACAATATATAGCTTATTTATCCAACATGATGTCCTATATATTGTGTTGTGAGGTCTGATCCTTGGCTTTGAGACAGCCTCTTATGATATAATTTTTTATGGGTGAGAAAAATGGAAGAACTGTTAAAACAAATATTGTTCAAACTGGACCATGTCGACAAAAGATTGGAGCGCATTGAGGGGCGGCTGGACCGTTTAGAACAGCGTATGGACGGTCTGGAACAACGTATGGATGGTTTAGAGCAACGTATGGACGGTCTGGAACAGCGTATGGATGGTCTGGAACAGCGTATGGATGGTCTGGAACAACGTATGGATGGTCTGGAACAGCGTATGGACGGTCTGGAACAGCGTATGGCAAGTTTAGAAATGAGACAAGACCGTTTAGAAAGCGAACTTCAAGAAGTAAAAGAAGCCGTTTTTCGTTTGGAAGACAGCCAGCCTAAAGATATTTATGCGCTTTTAGAAAACATCGACAAAAGACTTGAAGAAAGAGATTTTGAAATGCATGCGCTCAATAAGCGCGTATTTAAAATTGAGGCCGAACTTGAACGTGTAAACAGCAGAATATAAACAATCGATCACTCCAGCGAAAAGCTGGCTTTTTTATTTTTATCAAGCATCACCCGTCTAAGTTGTCACACTTGCCGGTAAGTGTTATCATAAATAATGCATGAGAATGTGGCTTATGATTGTTATCTCGTTAAGACTCTCAATGAGATAACGGACGCTAGGAACTTAATAAGTTCAACTAACATCATTGGGGATGAAGCTCCCCAAGGTGAAGTTTTCGTTTATATACCGATTAAATAAGGGGCGTTTCTATATGCTTGGAGTGTTAAAAAAGATGTTTGATCCAAACAAACGCCAAGTGAACCGCTTGGAAAAAATCGCAGACCAAGTTGATGCGCTTGGTCCGGAAATGGCGAAGCTTTCGGATAGCGAGCTGCGCCAAAAAACAGCTGAGTTTAAAGCTCGTTACGAAAATGGTGAGTCTCTTGATGACTTATTAGTTGAAGCGTTTGCCGTTGTGCGTGAAGGAGCCAAGCGCGTTCTTGGGCTGTATCCGTATAAAGTGCAAATTATGGGCGGTATTGTCCTGCATGAAGGCAATATTGCCGAAATGAAAACAGGTGAAGGAAAAACATTAACGGCAACGATGCCGGTTTATTTAAATGCGTTAACCGGAAAAGGCGTTCATGTCGTTACGGTCAACGAATACCTTGCCCGCCGCGACGCTACTGAAATGGGCAAGCTTTATGAATTTTTAGGCTTAACGGTCGGATTGAATTTGTCCGGCATGTCCCGTGAGGAAAAGCAAGCGGCGTACAATGCCGACATTACGTATGGAACGAACAACGAATTCGGCTTTGATTATTTGCGCGACAACATGGTGCTTTATAAGGAGCATATGGTGCAGCGTCCGCTTCACTTTGCGGTGATTGACGAGGTTGACTCGATTTTAATTGACGAAGCGCGCACGCCGCTTATTATTTCCGGTACGGCACAGAAATCAACGAAGCTGTATATTCAAGCGAATGCGTTTGTTCGTACGTTGAAAAAAGATGTTGACTATACGTATGACGAAAAAACAAAAAGCGTGCAATTAACGGAAGAAGGAATTACAAAGGCAGAGCGCGCCTTTGGCATCGATAACTTATTTGACCTTAAGCACGTAACGCTCAATCACCATATTAACCTAGCGTTAAAAGCGCATGTGACGATGCAGCGCGATGTCGATTATGTGGTGGAGGACGGAAAAGTCGTCATCGTCGACCCGTTTACAGGCCGGTTGATGAAAGGACGCCGCTACAGCGACGGTTTGCATCAGGCGATTGAAGCAAAAGAAGGTTTGGAAATTCAAAACGAGTCAATGACGCTGGCGACGATTACGTTCCAAAACTATTTCCGCATGTATGAAAAGTTGGCGGGAATGACCGGTACGGCAAAAACCGAAGAAGAAGAGTTCCGCAACATTTATAACATGCAAGTGGTTGTCATTCCGACAAACAAGCCGGTGATTCGCGAAGACCGTCCGGACTTGATTTTTAAAACAATGGAAGGCAAATTCCGTGCGGTTGTTGAAGATATTGCCGAGCGTCATGCGAAGGGTCAGCCGGTGCTTGTCGGTACGGTGGCGATTGAAACCTCGGAATTAATTTCGCAGATGCTGAAGAAAAGAGGAATTCCTCATAACGTATTAAATGCGAAAAACCATGCGAAAGAGGCGGAAATTATCGCGCAAGCCGGGCAAAAAGGCGCCGTGACGATTGCGACGAACATGGCGGGCCGCGGTACGGACATTAAGCTCGGTGAAGGAGTGCGCGAGCTCGGCGGGTTGGCGGTCATCGGTACAGAGCGCCATGAAAGCCGCCGCATTGACAATCAGCTGCGCGGTCGTTCCGGCCGTCAAGGAGACCCGGGCGTATCGCAGTTTTATTTGTCATTAGAAGATGAGTTGATGCGCCGCTTTGGTTCTGAAAATATGATGGCGATGATGGACCGTCTTGGTATGGATGATTCCCAGCCGATTCAAAGTAAAATGGTCTCCAAAGCGGTTGAGTCAGCGCAAAAACGGGTAGAAGGCAACAACTTTGATGCACGCAAGCAGCTTTTACAATATGATGATGTGCTGCGCGAACAGCGTGAAATCATTTACCGTCAACGCTTTCAAGTGCTTGATTCGGAGAACATTCGCGACATCGTTGAAAAAATGATTCAATCGGTCATTGAACGTGTTGTGAATGCCCATACGCCAAAAGAAGAAATGCCGGAAGACTGGGATTTAAAAGGGATTATCGACTATGTGAATGCGAACCTGCTGCATGAAGGCGACGTGACTGTCAATGATCTGCGCGGCAAAGAGCCGGAAGAAATGATTGAGCTTATTTTTGAAAAGGTAAAGATGCGCTATGATGAAAAAGAGCGGGAAATTGCGCCTGAGCAAATGCGCGAATTTGAACGTGTCATCGTTCTTCGCGCCGTTGATATGAAATGGATGGACCATATTGATGCGATGGAGCAGTTGCGCCAAGGTATTCATTTGCGTGCCTATGGACAAATCGATCCGCTTCGCGAGTATCAAATGGAAGGATATGCGATGTTTGAAAACATGGTCGCTTCCATTGAGGAAGAAGTGGCGAAATATATTATGAAAGCGCAAATTCAAAACAACTTGCAGCGCCAGGAAGTAGCGAAGGGCGAGGCGGTGCATCCGAAAGAAGAAGGAGAAGTAAAACGCAAGCCGGTAAGAAAGGCGGTTGAAATTGGCCGCAACGATCCGTGCATTTGCGGAAGCGGCAAAAAATATAAACATTGTTGCGGACAAAATGCGTAAACAAGAAACAAAGTGAGGGCGGGGACCCCGCCTCTCACTTTGTTTTTGCTGATGTGCCCATTGATTATCATGTGTCTTATCAAGTAAAATGTGTACCGAGGTGAAAATGTTATGATCGATTTAGTGCAAATTAAGCAAGACCTTGAAAAAATGGCTAAGCGATTAGCGGATATTAGGGGGTCTCTTTGACCTCGAAGCGAAAGAAGCCCGCATTCGTGAATTAGATGAACAAATGGCAGCGCCGGACTTTTGGGATGACCAAAAGGCAGCACAAGCAGTCATCAGCGAAGCGAATGCGCTCAAAGATTTAGTTGAACAATTTAAATCATTAGAAGAACGTTATGAAAACTTAGAAGTGACTTATGATCTTGTGAAAGAAGAGCCGGATGAAGAGCTGCAGCAGGAGTTAGTGGCGGAAGTGAAGCAGCTCACGAAAGAGTTTAGTGAATTTGAGCTGCAGCTCCTTCTTAATGAGCCGTATGATAAAAATAATGCGATTTTAGAGCTTCATCCTGGTGCGGGAGGTACGGAGTCGCAAGACTGGGCTTCGATGCTTCTTCGCATGTATACAAGATGGGCTGAGAAAAAAGGCTTTAAAGTCGAAACGCTCGACTATTTGCCGGGTGAAGAAGCAGGTATTAAAAGTGTGACGCTTTTAATTAAAGGGCATAATGCATACGGATACTTAAAGGCGGAAAAAGGTGTGCATCGCTTAGTGCGCATTTCGCCGTTCGATGCTTCCGGACGCCGTCATACGTCGTTCGTATCTTGCGAAGTGATGCCGGAGTTTAACGAAGATATTGAAGTTGAAATAAGACCGGATGAGATTAAAGTCGATACGTACCGCTCAAGCGGTGCCGGCGGTCAGCACGTCAACACGACCGACTCAGCAGTGCGCGTTACCCATATTCCAACCGGCATTGTCGTAACATGTCAGTCGGAACGTTCACAAATTAAAAACCGCGAAAGAGCAATGAACATGTTAAAAGCGAAGCTATATCAAAAGAAATTGGAAGAGCAGCAGGCAGAGCTTGCGGAAATTCGCGGCGAGCAAAAGGAAATCGGCTGGGGGAACCAAATCCGCTCGTACGTTTTTCATCCGTATTCGCTCGTCAAAGACCACCGTACGAATACGGAAGTTGGCAACGTGCAAGCGGTCATGGACGGAGAGATTGACATTTTTATCGATGCGTACTTACGTTCAAAACTAAAATAAGCTTTTGCTAGAGACTGACTCACAAAGGTCTGTCTCCCTTGAACATCTGCGCGAGGGAGAAGATTCTTTTGTTGAGTTCGTCTCTTTTTTTATGAAAATAAATAATCACCGCTGTTTTTATAGTGCAAACTAAATATAGTTCTTTAATGTTTTAACCTATTAATGCGTTATTTGGCTGTCATTTACTTGTCAAATCGTGCGTGCTATACTCACATGGGGTGGTTAGATGATGAAAAAGAGAAGGCGGACGTTAAATCCGAAATTGGCAGCGCTGATTGAGTATTTATATATATTAATCGGTTCAGCAGTCGTTGCAATTGCATTTAATGTGTTTTTATTGCCGAACCGTGTCGCATCAGGCGGTGTAAGCGGAATTAGTACGATTTTGCATGCAACGTTAGGATGGCAGCCGGCCTATGTGCAATGGGCGTTGAATATTCCACTGTTTATTGCCGGGGTTGTTTTGCTTGGAAAACAATTTGGGATTAAAACGTTAGTTGGTACGCTGTTTTTGCCGTTTGTTGTTTACTTAACAAGAAACTTTGAGCCTGTCACACCTGACCCGCTTCTCGGTGCATTGTTTGGCGGAATTGGTGTCGGCGTAGGGCTTGGCATTGTATTTCGCGGCAAAGCTTCGACGGGAGGTACGGATTTAGCAGCACAAATTATTCATAAGTACACGGGATTAACGCTCGGTACGTGTGTCATATTAATTGATGGTCTTATTGTTTTAACAGCGGCGCTCGTATTTGATGTAGAACAAGCGCTATATGCGCTGATCGCTTTATTTGTCACAAGCAAAACCATTGACTTTGTACAAGTCGGTTTCGGTTACTCGAAAATGGCGATGATCATTACGAGCAAAGAAGAAGAGGTACGGCAGGCGATTTTACATAAAATCGACCGCGGAGTGACAAAGCTGTCAGCGTACGGAGGATATACGGAACATGAGCGGCCGGTGCTCATGTGCGTTGTCGAGCAGACGGAGTTCACAAAATTGAAACAATTGGTAAAAAGCATTGATCCTGCGGCGTTTGTCATTGTTATGGATGCAACGGAAGTGCTGGGCGAAGGATTTAAACGTGCTTAGATGAAAAAAAGTAGGATATAATAAGGTTGTGCAATCTTTTACAGGGAGGGAATAGGATTCATGAAAAAGAAACTATTCGGCTTATTATTAGGAACATCTCTTGTATTAGCAGCGTGCGGCGGGGGAGAAGAAGCTGCTGACAACAATAATAATGGCGACGGCGGTGCAACAGCGGCAGCGGCTGAAGATATTTACAAGCAAAGCTGTGCAAGCTGTCACGGGCAAAATTTAGAGGGACAAGTCGGTCCAAGCTTAGAGAAAGTTGGCAGCAAATATTCAAAGGATGAAATTAAACAAATTATCGAAAAAGGTCGCGGCAGCATGCCTGGCGGATTAATCCAGGGAGAAGATGTGGATAAAGTAGCTGAATGGTTGGCAGCAAAGAAATAATGTTCAAAAAATGAAGCAGCTTGATGAGGGGCCGGCTCGGGCGATAGCCATATCGCTGAAAAGAGTTCAGGTCCTTTACTTTTTAGTGCTCATATGCGCTTCTCTTTTTCCAAGTTCCCCGATAGAATAAATCCTTCGTTTATACTCTGCTCCAACAATCGTAAATACAGGCAATTGTGTAATGTAACAGTTTTGAAATATAAATGTAAAGTAAATTGTCAGAAATAGTGCTATAATATTTCTTGTGGAATTTTGTATAATTGTTTCGAAAAATAGCAATGAATTCGTCGAATTTCGCATTGAACGATGAAGTTGACAATAGATTAGGTGATAACATGATTGAAATGCAGGATGTATATAAAACATATCCAAACGGCGTGATGGCTCTAAGCGGCATTAACGTCCGTATTAAGCAGGGAGAGTTTGTCTATGTCGTTGGTCCAAGCGGTGCCGGGAAATCGACGTTTATTAAAATGATGTACCGCGAGGAAAAGCCGACGAGCGGTTCGATTATGATTAACGGCGTTAACCTCGCGAAGCTGAAAGACAGTAAAGTTCCGTTATTGCGGAGGCATATCGGTGTGGTTTTCCAAGATTTCAAATTACTTCCAAAGCTAACGGTTTATGAAAATGTCGCGTTTGCTTTGGAAGTAATTGAAGAATCGCCGAAAAACATTAAAAAGAGAGTCATGGAAGTGTTGGATCTTGTCGGGTTGAAGCATAAGGCGCGTTTTTATCCGGACGAATTGTCGGGAGGAGAGCAGCAGCGCGTATCGATTGCGCGTTCCATTGTGAATTCGCCTAAAATCGTCATTGCCGACGAACCGACAGGAAACTTAGACCCTGATACATCGTGGGGAATTATGGATCTTTTTGAAGAGATTAATAACCGCGGGACGACGATTGTAATGGCAACGCATAACCGCGAGATTGTGAACACGATTAAGAAGCGCGTCATCGCGATTGAAAACGGCAAGATTGTGCGTGATGAAGCAAGGGGGGAATACGGCTATGACAGTTAACACCCTCAAGCGGCATTTGCGCGAAAGCATCAAAAGTCTTGGAAGGAACGGCTGGATGACGTTTGCTTCGATAAGCGCCGTGACAGTGACGTTATTGCTTGTCGGTGTTTTTCTCGTTGTCATGTTAAACATGAACAATTTTGCGAAGAAAATCGAAAACGATGTAGAAATTCGCGTTCATATTGATGTGACGGCAACACAACAGGACAAAGAAGCGCTTAAGGCGCAAATCGATGCGATTCCTGAAGTGAAGGAAATTAAATATTCATCAAAAGAAGAAGAATTGCAAAATTTGATCAAAAGTTTTGGCGAAGAAGGTTCTTCCTTTAAATTATTCGAACAAGACAACCCATTAAGCGACGTGTATATCGTTAAGACGGCTAAACCAACCGATACGATGAAAGTGGCAAAAAAAATTGAAACATTTAAATTTGCCCATAAGGTGAAGTACGGACAGGGGCAGGTAGAGAAGCTGTTTAAAACGTTAAAAGTGGCGAGAAATATTGGATTAGGATTGATTATCGGCTTGTTATTTACAGCCATGTTTTTAATCTCGAACACAATCAAAATTACGATTTTTGCGAGAAGAAAAGAAATCGAAATTATGAGATTAGTAGGAGCGACAAACGGCTTTATTCGCTGGCCGTTTTTCCTTGAAGGTTTATGGCTCGGCTTGTTAGGTGCCGTTATACCGATTACGTTAATATTATTCTCCTATTACAACATTTATGACTTTTTAAAGCCGAAGTTAACGAATCCGTTTATTCAATTGCTGCCGTTTAGCCCATTTGCATGGCAAATTGCCGCTATTTTAGTTGCATTGGGCGCATGCATCGGTGTTTGGGGAAGTATGGTGTCTGTCCGAAGGTTTTTAAAAGTTTAAGAGAGAAAAAGAGAAAGGGGAAACAAGACCGTGAAGCGAAAAATAATGACATTAGCGGTCGCTGCTGTTGTTAGTGCAACAAGCTTTATACCCAGTCTAGCAAATGCAGTGAGCAATCGGGAAATTCAACAGAAGAAAAGCGAAATTAACCGCATTGAGTCGAAGCAATCATCCGTACAAAAGCAGATTCATGAGGCGAACGAGGAAATTGAGCGTCTGCAGACAGAGCAGGACAAGCTGACGAAGGAAATCAAAAAGCTAGATATGGCCGTATCGGAAACGAGCGGAAAAATTCACGAGAAGTCGCAGCAAATTGAAAAGACAAAGCAAAACATTGAAGTGTTAAAACGGCAAATTGCCGAAGTTCAGGCGCGGATTGAAAAAAGAAATGAACTGCTTAAGCAGCGTGTCCGTTCATTGCAGGAAAGCGGCGGAGTCATCAGCTATCTTGATGTGTTGTTAGGGGCGCAAAGCTTCAGTGATTTCATTGACCGTATCAGCGCGGTCACAACGATTTTTGAAGCGGACAAGCAAATCATTAAGGAACAGGAAGCAGATAAGGCGCTGAAGGAAGAGAAAGAAAAGGAGTTAACAACGAATCTGGCTAATCTTCAGAACGATTTAAAAGAATTGGAGCAGTTAAAGCAAACGTTAAATGTGCAAATTTCGCAAAAAGAACGGTTGATGAAAAGCCTCAAACAGCAAGAGGAAGAGCTTCATGAAGAAAAGCTTGCGCTTACGGAAGAGCAGGAATTGTTAGAAAAGCAAGAAGCAGCGATGCGTTCACAGCTTCAGCAGCTCATTGAGCGGCAAAAGGCGGAACGTGCAAAAAGAAGTTCACCACGCAGTCAATCCTTTGCAGGTGGAGGCGGTGACCTTCCGCCAGTAACAAGCGGTGCATTTATGCGTCCGGCCAACGGTCCGGTTACATCGGAATTTGGTCCGCGCTGGGGTAAATTTCATTACGGAATCGACATTGGCAAACGCGGTTCGAGCGTGCCGGTCGTAGCGGCTGCTGACGGCTATGTATTCCGCTCTTACTATTCAGATACGTACGGAAACGTCATATTCATCACTCATGTCATTGATGGACAAGTATTTACAACGGTTTATGCCCACTTAGAATCGCGCTTAGTAGGCGAAGGACAAACGGTAAGCAAAGGACAAATGATTGGTTATATGGGCAACACGGGCCGTTCATTTGGCGCTCATCTTCACTTCGAACTTCACCGCGGTCCGTGGAACGGAGCGAAATCGAATGCCGTGAATCCAAGAAACTATATTAATTTCTAAACTTGATTAGTGACAAAAAAGGTTTAAAAATAGAATAAAAATCAATTAAAATGTATAAAAATACACAACTTGTCTAGACTGATATTGAGGCAAGTTGTGTATTTTTTTAGATAGCGTCAAAAATTTTATGAAATCTCATTCCCAGTCATCAACTGAAGGAACATAAACGAAAGCTTAAAATCTCATTCGCCCTTGACCAATACTGGCCAAAGGATAAAAAGGAGGAAGAAAGGGGAAGGGGGGAAAAAGGCATATGCAGCAGGCCTTTTCGTTCTGAGATGACGGCAAGCACTCGCCCTTTCAACGTCGCACGTGGATGCAAAAAGTTGAAATAAGCAATGAACAACGTCACCATTTGTTCTTGATTTTAAATGTTTCCGATCAAGCTTTCGACTGTAAAAAGCGCCTGTTGTACGCTAAGAATATCGTATCCCCCTTGGGTTATCGTCATGATAGGCAAGAAAAATATTCAGCCTGTTTTACCGCGGGGATGAATGGTTACAATAAAATTGAATCGAATCTCTTGACAAATAAAAGATACTATATAATAATAAATATCGAATTATAATTATTATAATTTAATTAATAGTTTTGCTATAAGCTATTCATAATTCCAAAACTCTATTTAGGAGGATGATTCATTATGTCTCTAATTGGAAAAGAAGTACAACCATTCAAAGCACAAGCGTACCACAACGGTAAGTTTATCGATGTTACGGAACAAGATTTTAAAGGTAAATGGAGTGTAGTTTGCTTTTATCCGGCAGATTTTACATTCGTATGCCCTACTGAGCTTGAAGATCTACAAAATAATTACGCTGCTCTAAAAGAACTTGGTGTTGAAGTGTATTCTGTTTCAACAGATACACATTTCACGCATAAAGCATGGCACGATACGTCCCCAGCAATCAGTAAAATCGAATACATTATGATCGGCGACCCTTCACAAAAGCTATCTCGCATGTTCGATGTACTAGATGAAGAAACAGGTCTTGCTCAACGCGGTACTTTCATCATCGATCCAGACGGTGTCATCCAAGCTGTTGAAATTAATGCTGACGGTATCGGCCGTGATGCAAGCATTCTTATTAACAAAATTAAGGCTGCACAATATGTTCGCAACCATCCAGGTGAAGTTTGCCCTGCGAAATGGCAAGAAGGTGCTGAAACACTTAAACCAAGCCTCGATCTTGTAGGCAAAATTTAAGGGGATGCAGCCATGATACTGGATGCAGAAATAAAAGCGCAATTAGCCCAATATCTGCAATTGATGGAGGGTGACATTCTTCTAAAAGTCAGCGCGGGATCCGATAACGTTTCCCGCGACATGCTGGCTCTAGTGGATGAATTGACTGCAATGTCGTCCAAAATTAAGGTAGAGAAAACTCAGTTGGAGAGAACGCCAAGCTTTAGCGTTAATCGCATCGGCGAAGACACTGGTGTAACGTTCGCCGGTGTCCCTCTGGGGCACGAGTTTACTTCATTAGTGCTAGCTCTGCTTCAGGTAAGCGGAAGACCTCCAAAAGTTGATCAGAAGATAATTGATCAAATTAAAAGTATCAAAGGCGAATACCATTTCGAATCTTACGTTAGCTTGACATGCCATAATTGTCCTGACGTTGTACAAGCCTTGAACTTAATGAGTATACTAAACCCTGGCATTTCGCATACGATGATTGATGGTGCAGCCTTCAAGGATGAAGTAGAAAGCAAGGGCATCATGGCGGTACCAACCGTATTCCTAAATGGGGAATTATTTGGCAGCGGCCGGATGTCACTTGAGGAAATTCTTGCTAAGATGGGAAATGCTCCGGATGCATCGGATTTTGCTGAAAAAGAACCGTTTGATGTACTTGTTGTCGGCGGCGGGCCAGCTGGTGCAAGCGCAGCGATTTATGCAGCACGTAAAGGCATTCGCACGGGCATTGTTGCTGAACGTTTTGGTGGTCAGATCATGGATACATTGGGCATTGAAAACTTTATTAGTGTGAAATATACGGAAGGCCCTAAGCTTGCAGCAAGTCTTGAGGAGCATGTCAAACAGTATGATATTGATGTTATGAACTTGCAGCGTGCGAAGCGTTTAGAAAAGAAAGACCTTATTGAAATTGAACTTGAAAACGGTGCAGTTTTAAAGAGCAAAACGGTTATTATTGCAACAGGTGCTCGCTGGCGCAATCTTGGTGTACCAGGCGAGGCAGAGTTCAAGAACAAAGGTGTAGCATACTGCCCTCATTGTGACGGTCCATTGTTTGAAGGAAAACATGTCGCAGTGATCGGCGGTGGCAATTCCGGCATTGAGGCAGCTATTGATCTAGCGGGTATTGCAAAACATGTAACGGTTCTCGAGTTTATGCCGGAGCTGAAAGCTGATGCGGTTCTGCAGGAGCGTCTTTACAGCCTTCCTAATGTAACGGTTCTAAAGAACGTCCAAACTAAGGAAATTACTGGAACTGACAAAGTGAACGGCATTTCTTACATTGATCGTGAGACAGGAGAAGAACATCACATTGAATTGCAGGGTGTATTTGTTCAGATCGGCCTTGTGCCAAATACCGATTGGTTAGATGGAACGATTGAACGCAACCGCTTCGGCGAAATTATCGTAGATAAGCATGGTGCTACGAACATCCCTGGAGTGTTTGCAGCAGGTGATTGTACAGATAGCGCATATAAGCAGATTATTATTTCAATGGGGTCGGGTGCTACAGCAGCCTTAGGTGCATTTGACTATCTAATTCGAAATTCATGAAGGAACATGAATTGTACAACAGTTCATATCATGATGCTCTAACAGCTATATGCTAACTTTCGAAAGTCGCTTTACCAATCGTAAAGCGGCTTTCATTTTTTTCTAGAGTTTGTCTAGTTTTTAGTACGATGTTAATGCGTAAATATGCGATTTTAAACTTTAAGTAAATAATTCGTTTTTAAAACTCTTTTGTTACCACAAGAAGAGGCTGTCCCAAAAGTCCAGGATCAGACCCTTATGAGACAGCCTCATAACGGACGCTAGAAGTGCGATCAGTGGGGGATGAAGAAAACCCCGCTGATGAAATTGTACTTTATCATGAAGCCCGTTTTTTGCAGTTGAGAAAATCGATATGAGCGTGTAAACTGATATTACAAAGATTATTTATACATATTGTGTACAAGCATTCCATATGATGATAATGAAAGGCATCGCACGGTGTTTTGTGTGGTGCCTTTCCTGTATGGCAAAGGGCGAGGAGGATGCAATAGTGAGTAAAAAGACAACAGCAATATTAATGATTTTATCCATGATCGTCGGAGCAGGCGGTACATATGCCGGCATGCAGCTGGCCGAGAGTCAAGGCGGCGGGAATACGCTGCTTGTTCAGCCGAAAGAAGCAATGGAAAAAGCGGCAAGCGGCAGCGAGAATGATGATTTAGAAAAAGTTGAACAAGTATATGAGCTTATTAAAAGCCGCTATGTCGAAAAAGTAGAAGATAAAAAGCTGATTGAGGGCGCGATTCAAGGAATGATTGAGACGCTTGATGATCCTTACTCCGTGTATATGGATGAAGAAACGGCGCATCAATTTAATGAGTCATTAGATTCTTCGTTTGAAGGAATTGGTGCCGAAGTGAGCATGGTCGATGGCAAAGTGACGATTGTTGCCCCGTTTAAAAACTCTCCGGCGGAAAAGGCGGGATTAAAGCCAAACGATCAAATTATTAAAGTCAATGGTGAAAGTATTGAAGGATTAGATTTGTATGAGGCGGTATTAAAAATCCGCGGCAAAAAAGGAACGACGGTTGTCTTAGATGTGATTCGGCCCGGGGTCAAAGAAGTTATGAAAGTGAAGGTAGTCCGTGACGAAATCCCGATTGAAACGGTGTACGATGATATCAAAACATATGAAGGAAAGAAAATCGGCTATTTAGAAGTGACGTCATTTTCCGAAAATACAGCGAAAGATTTTAAAGAAAAACTAGAAAAATTGGAAAATCAACGAATTGATGGGTTAATTATTGATGTGCGCGGCAATCCGGGCGGATACTTGCAGAGCGTGGAGGACATTTTAAAAGAGTTTATTCCGAGAGATAAGCCTTATGTGCAAATTCAAGAACGCGACGGCGACAAGCAGCGCTTCTTTTCCAACTTAACGAAGAAAAAGGATTACCCAATTGCTGTACTGATTGATAATGGAAGTGCATCTGCATCAGAAATTTTAGCAAGTGCGATGAAAGAAGCGGGCGGATATAAGCTTGTCGGGGAAACAACATTCGGCAAAGGAACCGTGCAGCAGGCGGTGCCGATGGACGATGGCAGCAACATTAAGCTGACGCTTTATAAATGGCTCACTCCTGATGGGCACTGGATTCATAAAAAAGGGGTTGAGCCGGATATAGCTGTCAAACAGCCGGAGTACTTTTATGCGAATCCGCTCAATGTTGAAAAAGACCTTGTGTACGATATGAACAATGAGAAAATTAAAAGTGCCCAGCAAATGTTGAAAGGTCTCGGCTTTGACCCGGGACGTGAGGACGGCTATTTCAGCAAAGAAACAGAGGCGGCGGTTAAAGCGTTCCAAAAGGCTAATAAGCTTCCGGTTACCGGAAAAATCGACAAACAGACAGCAGGACTGCTGGAAGCGAAAATTATTGAAGCCATACGTGACGAACAAAATGATAAACAGCTAAAAACAGCAATGAAGCTGTTAGTGGAACAAAATTAGACGATGTATCCCATGCAGCTTGCTGAGCGATGAAAAGCAAAGGGGCAGGCTCCTTGTATATGCTGATGATAAGGAGCTGCCCTTTTTTGTCAAACATAGGGAATTAGAATAGGCCAATAATTCGGCTAAGCCCGCGCCGTTTTGCTTTTTTCATCTGTTCCTGCTCGATGTCGGCAAAAGTGCGGGTTGCTTTCTCTAATTGTGCGATGCGGTTTTCTAATTGTTGAATATGTTCGACGAGTTCTTCAATTTCTTTACGATGTTGTAAAATTTGAAATGAAACAACATCATCCGCTTTTTGTTCGAGTTTCCGTTCGACCGAGTGGAGACGTGCACTCATTTGTTCAAGATGCGGTTTTACGTGTATTTCAAACATTTCTTCTTTTGTTGTTTCCTCATCGTCTTCCTCTAAAGCGGTGTTTTGCTCGAATTTAATTTGTTCGAGGAGCGTGATGGTTTCTGTGTCAAATATATAATGGCCTGCTTCATTTCTTGGGCATGGAATGTTATGCTTTTTAATCCAACGTTGAACCGTTTTAGGCGACACACCAAGACGTTTTGCAACACTGCTCGTTTTCAATTCCATCTTCCTTCCCCCTTTATCGTGTTCATTATATAGTTTTACAAATGACAACGATTTCCTTTGTCTTAGACAAAACTAGTGTTCGTTCGGCAGAAAAAGTGAAAGCGATATAAATCAAATTTGATTTTTCGACATATTTAAAAGGCGGCTTTTCATCTCTTAATAAGGTTTCAGTCTATTTTCATGTTGCATTCATAAATTTATATAGAGCTTGTTTTGTAGGAGTTTGCCAAAATATGTTGGAAAAAAATAAATGCTCGCAATAGGATTTGCCGGAGTGATTTGCTAGAATAAAAAATAGATTGAGAGAAACGTTTTAGCGAGACTGGTGGTGAGGGAATTGGTTTCTATATGGACGTTTGAATGGTTAAAAGGGCTCGGACGGGGATTTACTCAACCGCTTTTTTATTACGGGATTTTTCTTGCGCTTTTTGTCGGTTGGCTGCGTGTGAAAAAAGAGCGACGCCATTTTCATGTCCGCGTCTATCATTCGTTTCATGAAAGCAAGTATTTGTTTATAAGCGGGCTGCTGCCAGGGCTTGTTTTGTCATTTTTTATGGTTGGCATCGGCTTTGTGTTTCCGCTTGATACGTTAACATTGCTTTCGGCGGTGACGATATTGCTCGGGCTGACATTGCAGCTTCGTCTGTTGTCGCCTGCTTATACGGCAGGGCTGACGTTTTTTTGCGCGAGTTTTTTAGTAAAATATGAAGGAACGAAGTCATTTTTTGACAGGCATTTTGCCGATCTTGAGAAGACGGATTTATCGGCGCTGGCGATTTTGTTAGGCATGCTTCTTTTTGTGGAAGCATGGCTTATTTTGCGGAACGGTTCGGTAGCGACTTCTCCGCGGTTGATGAGAAGCAAGCGCGGCTTGTTCATCGGTGTTCATTGGGCAGAACGGCTTTGGTTTGTTCCGGTGTTGCTTCCGGTTCCGGGAGAGGCGATTACATCAGCGTTTTCCTGGTGGCCAGTCTTTTCTGCCGGTGAACAGACGTATTCGTTTCTGCTTGTTCCGTTTTTAATTGGCTTTTCTCAGCGCATCCAGGGAATGCATCCAAGCGATTCTGTCCGTCTGACAGGGCAGCGCGTGCGGCTTTTGTCCCTTGCTGTCAGCATTTTAGCTGTAGCGGGCTATTGGTATGCGCCGCTTGCGATTGTTGCTGTGGCCATCGCTTTTATCGGCAGAGAATGGATTGCGTTTTATCAACGGCTTCAAGATGATTCGCAGCCCCCGTTTTTTTCCCAGCAAAAATATGGGCTCGTTATTTTAGGCATTATTCCTCATTCCCCGGCGGAAAAAATGGCGCTTCAAGTCGGTGAAGTCATTGTAAAGACGAATGGAATGGCTGTGAAAACAGAGGCAGAATTTTACGAAGCGTTGCAGCGAAACCGGGCATTTTGCAAGCTGGAAGTGTTAGACCAAAATGGAGAAATTCGCTTTGTGCAAGGGGCTTTGTACGAAGATCAGCACCACGAACTCGGACTGTTGTTTGTGCAAGGTGAGAAAAAGTGGGATTTTGCGGCGGTTTAGGCTGATGAAAAGCGGTTTTAGATGTGATACAATAGCTATGAGGTTTTATGACATTGAGAAAGGATGTACTCATTGTTTACAAGAATAACTGCCACGAAAGCTCGTGACTTTCATCATCGGGATGCAGTGGCTGAAAACGGTTTTGAACCGAGCCGACAGGACGCTAAACACATTCGTGTTTGTCCATGAAAGTCTTGTGGAACAAGAGTGAGTGTCTATACAAAGGTATAGAAGAAGCTCTTTGGTACACAAGAACTTGCCGCCTTTAGTCATGCAGAGGTTCAGAAGCTCTCACATGGATTCATGTAGAGGGTAGTTCACATAAGGAGTTTTGGCTATGTGGTTTATCGCTGCTTTAATTGTTCCGGGATTGTTAGTCATTTTATTTACGCGCGTTACGTATAACCATTATGTTGGAACGCTGTTAACGATCGCGCTATTAGCTGCTTCGTACTTTAAAGGATATACAGATGAGCTGCATGAATTTATTGCCGATATTGTGTCATTGACAGTTGGATTTTTATATTCGAAAAAAATGGTGGAAAAGATTAAGAAATGAATAGAGGCTGACCCAAAAGCAAAGTGTCAGATCTCACAACGCAATATTATATATTGTGAAATACATGTGAGGTCAGATACTTATTGGGTCAGCCTTTTTTTGGAAAGGTTTTGTGAGCGAGGTACCTTGTGAGAAGTTTGTAATTCCTTCTGCACGATCATATTCATCTGTGAAAAGGCTGAGGTAACAGAACCATTCGAACGTGCTCAATAAAGGCAAAAAAGAGATTTTGGAAAAAATCGCGAATACCAGTTCGTATTTTTATGTATTTTTTCGTTAGTATGGTAAAATGGAAGCATGATGATTTCGGATAGGAGTGTGTTTTGCGTGGGGGAACGTTTTGAACTCGTTTCAAACTATAAGCCGCAGGGAGATCAGCCGAAAGCGATTGCCAAGTTAGTTGAAGGCATTCGTAACGGAGTCAAGCATCAGACATTATTAGGAGCAACGGGAACGGGAAAGACATTTACGATTTCGAACGTGATTAAAGAAGTGAACAAGCCAACGCTTATCATCGCTCATAACAAAACGTTGGCCGGTCAGCTTTACAGCGAGTTTAAAGAATTTTTCCCAAATAATGCGGTTGAATATTTCGTGAGCTATTACGATTACTATCAGCCGGAAGCGTATGTGCCGCAAACGGATACATATATTGAAAAAGATGCCAGTATTAATGATGAAATTGATAAATTGCGGCATTCCGCGACATCTGCCTTATTTGAAAGAAGAGATGTCATTATTGTGGCGAGTGTATCGTGCATTTACGGCTTAGGTTCACCAGAAGAGTATCGTGAACTCGTTGTGTCGCTCCGTGTCGGCATGGAGATGGAGCGGGATGAACTATTGCGCCGTCTTGTCGATATACAATATGAGAGAAATGACATTGATTTTCAGCGCGGAACGTTTCGTGTGCGCGGCGATGTGGTTGAGATTTTTCCGGCTTCGCGCGATGAGCATTGCATTCGCGTTGAGTTTTTTGGCGATGAAATTGACCGCATTCGTGAAGTGGATGCGTTAACGGGAGAAATTATCGGCGAACGTGAGCATGTGGCGATTTTCCCGGCCTCTCACTTCGTTACGCGCGATGAAAAAATGCAAATTGCCATTCAAAATATCGAAAAAGAGCTGGAAGAACGGTTAAAAGAATTGCGCGATCAAGGAAAACTGCTAGAAGCGCAACGCCTAGAGCAGCGGACGCGCTACGACCTTGAAATGATGCGGGAAATGGGCTTTTGCTCGGGCATTGAAAACTATTCGCGTCATTTAACGTTGCGTCCGCCCGGTTCAACGCCGTATACGCTTTTAGATTATTTTCCTGATGATTTTTTAATTGTCATTGACGAGTCGCATGTGACGATTCCGCAAATTCGCGGCATGTACAATGGAGACCAAGCGCGCAAGCAAGTGCTTGTTGACCACGGCTTCCGTCTGCCGTCTGCGCTTGATAACCGGCCGTTGAAGTTTGAAGAATTTGAAGAGAAAGTCAATCAAATTATTTACGTTTCTGCGACACCGGGGCCATACGAGTTAGAGCATAGCCCAGAAGTAGTTGAACAAATTATCCGCCCGACAGGATTGCTGGATCCAACAATCGATGTCCGTCCAATTCAGGGGCAAATCGATGATTTAATTGGCGAAATTCATGAGCGAGTAAAGCGGAATGAACGGACATTGGTCACTACTTTAACGAAGAAAATGGCGGAAGATTTAACGGATTATTTAAAAGAAGTGGGCATTAAGGTGGCCTACTTGCATTCGGAAATTAAGACGCTTGAGCGGATTGAAATTATCCGCGATTTGCGCATCGGCAAATATGATGTGTTAGTCGGCATCAACTTGCTCAGGGAAGGATTGGATATTCCGGAAGTATCGCTTGTGGCGATTTTAGACGCCGATAAGGAAGGATTTTTGCGCTCGGAACGTTCGCTCATTCAGACGATTGGCCGCGCGGCACGAAATGCGAACGGCCATGTCATTATGTATGCGGATACGATGACGAAATCGATGGAAATTGCCATCAATGAGACAAAGCGCCGTCGTGCGATTCAAGAGGCGTATAACAAGGAACATGGCATTGTGCCGCAAACGGTGAAAAAAGAAATTCGCGATGTCATTCGCGCGACATATGCGGCTGAAGAGCAAGAAACGTATGAAGCAAAGAAAGATTACAGCAAGCTGACGAAGAAAGAGCGCGAAAAGCTGATTGCCGGCCTCGAGCAGGAAATGAAGGAAGCGGCAAAAGCGCTCGATTTCGAGAGAGCAGCCGAATTGCGCGATTTAATTTTAGAGTTAAAAGCGGAAGGATGATCGTAAACTTATGGCGATGGACAAAATTATTGTTAAAGGAGCAAGAGCTCATAATTTAAAAAATATTGATGTAGAAATTCCCCGCGATAAACTCGTTGTGTTGACAGGTTTATCGGGTTCAGGGAAATCATCGCTTGCGTTTGATACGATTTACGCGGAAGGACAGCGGCGCTATGTTGAATCGCTGTCCGCTTATGCGCGGCAATTTTTAGGGCAGATGGACAAGCCGGATGTTGATGCGATTGAAGGATTGTCTCCGGCGATTTCGATTGACCAAAAGACAACGAGCCGCAATCCTCGTTCAACGGTGGGGACGGTAACGGAAATATACGACTATTTGCGTTTGTTGTTTGCCCGCGTCGGCCGTCCTGTTTGCCCGGAGCACGGCATTGAAATCACGTCGCAAACAATTGAACAGATGGTTGACCGGATTTTGGAATATCCGGAGCGCACGAAAATTCAAATTCTTGCTCCTGTTGTATCAGGGCGAAAAGGAACGCATGTGAAAACATTGGAGGACATTAAAAAGCAAGGTTATGTGCGGGTGCGTGTCGATGGGGAGATGCGTGAACTAACAGAAGAGATTGAACTTGAGAAAAATAAAAAACATTCGATTGAAGTCGTCGTTGACCGGATTGTTGTCAAAGAGGGCATTGAAGGGCGCTTGGCCGATTCGTTAGAGACAGCTTTAAAGCTTGCCGATGGTAAAGTCATTATCGATGTGATTGGACAAGAAGAGCTGTTATTCAGCGAGCATCATGCCTGCCCGTATTGCGGTTTTTCGATTGGCGAATTGGAGCCGCGCCTGTTTTCGTTTAACAGCCCTTATGGAGCGTGCCCGGACTGTGACGGGTTAGGCTCAAAGCTGGAGGTCGATCCGGATTTAGTCATTCCAAATGAAGAGTTGACGCTGCGTGAACATGCGATTGCGCCTTGGGAACCGCAAAGCTCGCAATATTATCCGCAGCTTTTAGAGGCGGTATGCAATCATTACGGCATTGATATGGATACGCCTGTCAAAGATTTGCCAAAGCATCAGCTGGATAAGATTTTATACGGCAGCAACGGGGAAAAAATTTATTTCCGCTATGAAAACGATTATGGGCAAATTCGCGAAAATTACATTGAGTTTGAAGGTGTCATTCCGAATGTGGAGCGACGTTATCGCGAAACGAGCTCCGATTATATTCGCGAGCAAATGGAAAAGTACATGGCACAGCAGCCGTGTCCGACATGTAAAGGAAACCGCTTGAAAAAGGAAAGTTTGGCCGTTTTCGTCGGCGGCAAACATATTGGCGAAGTAACGGCGCTTTCGGTGACAGAAGCGCTCGAGTTCTTCCAAAACTTATCTTTGAGCGAAAAAGAAATGAAAATCGCCAATATGATTTTGCGTGAAATTATTGAGCGCCTCGGTTTTCTAAATAACGTCGGCCTTGATTATTTAACATTGAGTCGCTCAGCGGGAACGCTTTCAGGCGGTGAGGCGCAGCGCATTCGTCTGGCGACGCAAATCGGCTCACGTTTAACGGGAGTGTTGTACATTTTGGATGAGCCTTCCATCGGTCTGCATCAGCGCGATAATGATCGTTTAATTGCTACTTTAAAAAGTATGCGTGACATCGGCAATACGCTTATTGTTGTTGAGCATGATGAAGATACGATGCTCGCGGCGGATTATTTGATTGATATTGGACCGGGGGCCGGCATTCACGGCGGTCAAGTGGTTTCTGCGGGAACGCCGGAAGAAGTGATGAACGACCCGAACTCGTTAACAGGGCAATATTTGTCAGGGAAAAAGTTTATTCCGCTTCCTGCGGAGCGCCGCAAGCCGGATGGACGTTGGCTTGAAATTGTCGGCGCGCGGGAAAATAACTTGAAAAATGTGTCTGTAAAAATTCCGCTCGGCACATTTATTGCGGTTACGGGTGTGTCAGGTTCCGGAAAAAGTACGCTTGTCAATGAGATTTTGCATAAAGCCTTAGCACAAAAATTGCATCACGCGAAAGCAAAGCCGGGTGAGCATAAAGCGATTAAAGGAATCGAGCATTTAGATAAAGTGATTGACATCGACCAATCGCCAATCGGCCGCACGCCGCGTTCGAATCCGGCTACTTATACAGGTGTATTTGATGATATTCGCGAAGTGTTCGCGGCGACGAACGAAGCGAAAGTGCGCGGTTATAAAAAGGGACGTTTTAGCTTTAACGTCAAAGGCGGAAGATGTGAAGCGTGCCGCGGCGATGGGATTATCAAAATTGAAATGCACTTTTTGCCGGACGTTTATGTGCCTTGCGAAGTATGTCACGGCAAACGTTATAACCGCGAAACATTGGAAGTGAAATATAAAGATAAAAATATTGCTGAAGTGCTCGAAATGACGGTTGAAGATGCGTTGAAGTTTTTTGAAAACATCCCGAAAATTAAGCGGAAGCTCCAGACGATTTATGATGTCGGTTTAGGTTATATTAAACTGGGGCAGCCGGCGACGACATTATCTGGCGGTGAGGCGCAGCGCGTGAAGCTGGCTTCTGAGCTGCATCGCCGCTCGACAGGACGCACGCTCTATATTTTGGACGAACCGACAACCGGCTTGCATGTTGATGATATTTCACGGTTGTTGAAGGTGCTGCAGCGGTTAGTTGATAACGGTGATACAGTGCTTGTGATTGAGCATAACCTTGACGTGATTAAAGCAGCGGACTATATTATCGATCTTGGTCCAGAAGGCGGCGATAAAGGCGGACAAATCGTCGCAACGGGAACGCCGGAAGAAGTAGCCGAAGTCGAAGGTTCCTATACGGGCAAATATTTAAAACCAATTTTAGAACGTGACCGCGAACGTATGAAGGAAAGATATGAAGCAACGAGCGTTTAACGCTCGGGCTTCGTATCTTTTTTTATTTTCCTAGAAACTTTTTATAGAAGGTTTCGTATATAAAAAAAGAATAGAGGTCTACATACGCTGCTTCACCGCGTTAATGCAGTGGGGTCAGACCCGAAAAAAGGGGGAATAAAGATGGAGGAACGGAAGCGGATTTTAAAGATGGTAGAAGAGGGAAAGTTAACAGCGGAAGAAGCGCTTATGCTGCTTGAGCAGCTGGAGCAGGCAGAAAAGAAAGCAGCTGAGGCGATTACCGCTTTGTCAACCGATGTTCAGTTTACTGAGACGAAGCAAGATGAGTCTTCTTCTGTCAAATGGTCTTCGTTAAAAGAGAAAGTGTTTGATTTTCTTGACGTTACTTTCAAAAAAGTAAAAAATTTTGATTTGGATTTGAACTTCGGCAACAGCTTTGAAATTAAACATATTTTTCAGCAAAACAGTGCTTTTTTTCAAACGATAGATATTGATGTTGCCAATGGCAGCGTTGAACTCGTGCCATGGAATGAATCCGATATTCGTATCGAATGTGATGCCAAAGTTTACCGTGTTGACTCGGCTGAAGCAGCCCGCCAGCTTTTTTTGCGGGAGGTTCTTTTTTCTGTAGACAAAGGTTGTTTTCGCTTTTCTGTTCCAAAACAGCAGCTTAAGGTGCATACGGTCATTTATCTTCCGCAATCGGCTTACGATTATGGAAAAATACGATTATTTAATGGAGATATTCGCGGTGAAAAGTTACAGATGAAGAAAATGCGAGCAAAAACGGCAAATGGTGCGATTAAGTTTGCAGGGATTAATGCGGAAAATGTCGAATTAGAAACAGTACATGGTGCTATTACAATCACTGAAAGTACCGTTCGTCAGCTTGAAGCAGAAAATATACATGGAGCAGTTCAAATAAGTGGAAAGTATCATAAAGCTGATTTGCAAAGTATTAGCGGCAGTATTATGTGCCGGATCGAAAATATGGACAGCGATACAGTACTTTCTAAAACCGTAACTGGTTCGATCCAAATACTTCTTCCGGAACAAATAGCATTCGAAGGAGAATTAAAGACGAATATAGGAGGACTGTCTTATCATTATCCGGGAATAACAGTGATTGAAGAGAAAAAAGAGACGATTCAAAAATTGGTCCGGCTGAAGGCAAACGTAAATGAAACAAGAGGCACTTATGTTTATGCCGATACAAAAACCGGTTCTATTTCAATCAAAGCGATGGGAGATGGTGAATGATGAAACATATTAATAGCTCAAAATTAGCCAGTATTTTCGAAAAAACGGCCAGTTATGCTTAGCTGGATTGTCAACATTTTTGTCAACGCTTTGCTTTTAATTGTAATAGCTGGCTATTTTGAGTCTTTTCATCTCGAAGGTATCGGTGCTGCTTTCGTTGCAAGCATCATTCTTTCTGTATTAAATATCTTCGTAAAACCTTTTCTCATTCTCTTAACACTTCCTATCACTGTTTTATCGCTTGGGTTATTTTTGTTTGTCATTAATGCGATTACTTTGATGATGACGTCTTCGATCATGGGAGATGCTTTTCAAATTGACGGATTTGGTACAGCTATCCTTGCCTCCATCGTTCTTTCCTTTTTTCATTTGCTGATCCAAAAAGCCATTATTGAACCGTTGCAGCGTAATAACTAAGACGTTCCCTCATGAGCTCAGTGGGGAACGTTCTTTTTTGGGGTCAGACCCATTGCTTCACCGCGTTAATGCAGTGGGGGTCAGACCCCCATTCAAACAATGGGGGAAAAGTGCTACAATGGTAAAAGATGAAAAGGGGGGATTAGAAGTGCCAAAGGTGCGGACGAAAGATTTGATTGAGAAGTTTAATTTAGAGCTTGTGAGCGGTGCAGAAGGGCTTCACCGCCCGATTACAACGAGTGATATATCGCGTCCAGGAATTGAGATGGCTGGTTATTTCACATATTATCCGGCAGAACGTATTCAGCTTTTAGGAAAAACGGAATTATCTTTTTTTGAAAAATTAAGTCCAGAAGACAAAAAAGTGCGAATGGAAAAGCTTTGTACAGATATTACGCCGGCAATCATCGTTTCCCGAGGGCTAGAAGTGCCAGAAGAGCTTATTGAGGCTTCTGAGCGTAATTCGGTGCCAGTGATGCGTTCTAATATGAAAACGACGCGTTTATCGAGCCGTTTGACAAACTATTTAGAAAGCAAATTGGCGCCGACAACGGCCGTACATGGAGTGTTAGTCGATGTCTACGGTGTCGGTGTATTAATTACCGGAAAAAGCGGTGTTGGAAAAAGCGAAACGGCACTTGAGCTTGTGAAGCGCGGCCACCGTTTAGTAGCTGATGACTGCGTGGAAATTCGTCAAGAGGACCAAGACATACTTGTTGGCAGCGCCCCGGAGTTAATTGAACATCTGCTGGAGATTCGCGGTCTAGGTATTATTAATGTAATGACATTATTTGGTGCGGGAGCCGTCCGGCCGCATAAACGTATTTCTCTTGTGATTGATTTAGAGCTATGGGATCCGAAAAAACAATATGACCGTCTTGGTCTGGAAGAGGAAAAAGTGAAAATTATCGATACGGAATTGACGAAGTTAACGATTCCGGTAAGACCCGGACGAAACCTTGCAGTCATTATTGAAGTAGCAGCGATGAACTTTCGCTTAAAGCGGATGGGAATGAATGCTGCCGAAGAGTTTTCTGCCCGCCTGACAGATGCCATTGAAGATAGCGAGCACGATTACGAATAAGGAGTTGACGATATGTTAGCAAATATCCAGCCGTTGGACCGCGTCTTTTTAGAGCTGGGTCCGATTACAATTTATTGGTATGGAGTCATCATTGGCACAGGTGTTTTGCTCGGTTTGTTTTTAGCGATGCGGGAATCCGAGCGGCGCGGCCTTCCAAAAGAAACATTTGTCGATCTCGTTTTATTGGCGGTACCGATAGCGATTTTATGTGCGCGTGCGTACTATGTCATTTTCCAATGGGACTATTATTCAAAGCATCTCGCGGAAATTCCGCAAATTTGGCAGGGCGGGTTAGCGATTCACGGTGGCTTAATCGGTGCGATTATTACCACGGTTGTATTCGCAAAAATACGCGGCTTATCATTTTGGAAGCTGGCTGATATCGCTGCGCCAAGCATTATTTTAGGTCAAGCGATTGGCCGTTGGGGAAATTTTATGAACCAAGAGGCCCACGGTGGTCCGGTCACGCGTGAGTTTCTCGAAAATTTGCGTTTGCCGGAATTTATTATTAACCAAATGTATATTAATGGGGAGTATTATCATCCGACTTTTTTATACGAATCTCTTTGGAATGTAACAGGCTTTTTTCTTCTGCTTCTACTGCGGAAAATCAACTTGCGCCGCGGGGAGCTGTTTCTCAGCTATATCATTTGGTATTCAATCGGCCGCTTTTTCATCGAAGGAATGAGAACGGACAGCTTAATGTTGACAGATACGTTGAGAATGGCACAATTTATTTCAATCGTTCTTATTATAGCAGCGATTGGCATTTGGATATTTAGAAGAACAAAAGGGCTGGCGAAGGAACGTTATCTTGATTAATCAAAGGGGAGAAACAAATTGATTAATATTTTTAAAAAAGGTTTGCTTGTCGGGATTAAAACAACATGGACGCTCGGAAAAGTGATTTTTCCCATTACCGTTATTGTAACAGTTTTACAACATACCCCCATCCTCAATTGGATCATTGATTTTATTACGCCGTTTATGAAATGGATTGGTTTATCTGGAGATGCAGCCATTCCGTTAGTTCTTGGGAATTTTTTGAATTTATATGCCGGTATCGGCGCGATTTTGACACTCGATTTAACAGTAAAAGAAGTGTTCATTTTAGCGGTCATGCTTTCGTTTTCTCATAATTTGCTCGTTGAATCGAGTGTCGCAGCGAAAGTCGGTGTGAGCATAGCGATGACGGTGGCAGTTCGCATCGGATTAGCGATTGTCTCGGCGTTTTTCATTCATATTCTTTGGCAAGGCGGAAATGAAATCGCACAATATGGTCTTGTGTCGGCAACACCGGAACAGCTGACGAGTTGGGGAGCTATTTTCCTTTCCGGGGTTGAAAAAGCATTGCTCGGCATCGGGCAATTAGCTATGATCGTTATTCCGTTAATGATAGGTATTCAAATTTTAAAAGATTTAAAATGGCTTGATCAATTTTCACGTTGGATGTCACCTGTAACAAGAGCGCTTGGCATGAAGGAAAACACATCGATGACGCTTGCCGCCGGGCTTTTATTTGGCCTTGCCTACGGTGCCGGGGTGATGATTCAAGCGGTTCAAGAAGATCATGTTTCGAAGAAAGATTTGACGCTCGCGTTTATTTTTTTAGTGGCCTGCCATGCGGTTGTTGAAGACACTCTATTGTTTGTGCCGCTTGGCATTCCTGTTTGGCCGTTATTAGTCATTCGTTTAGTCACGGCTATTCTTTTAACGATGTCGGTCGGATTCATTTGGGGTAGAATACAGCAAACAGAGAGAAAGGAAGCAGCACTATGAACATTAACACGATTTTATTCGATTTGGATGGAACGTTAATCGATACAAATGAGCTCATTATTCAGTCGTTTTTGCATACGTTGGAAAAGTATTATCCTCATCAATACAAGCGGGAAGATGTGCTGGCATTCATCGGGCCGCCTCTTTATGATACGTTTGTAGCAATGGACAAAGAGCGAGTACAGGAAATGATTGATACGTATCGTGCTTTCAACCATGAGAAGCATGATGAGCTTGTAAAAGAATATGAAACCGTATATGAAACAGTAGAAACGCTTCATGAAAAAGGCTTTAAACTTGGCATCGTCACAACGAAAGTGCGTTCCACCGTTTTAATGGGATTGAAGCTGACAAAACTGGATCGCTTCTTTCAGTGCATTGTCTCACTTGATGATGTCGAAAAAGCGAAGCCGGACCCGGAACCGATTTTTAAAGCACTGTCTATATTGCAGTCATCACCGCAAGAAACAATCATGGTCGGCGATAATTACCATGACATTTTAGCAGGAAAAAATGCCGGAACAAAAACGGCTGGAGTCGCGTGGTCGATTAAAGGTCGCGAATATTTAGAGAAATACGAACCGGACTTTATGCTTGAAAAAATGAGTGATTTGCTGGAAATTGTAGGAGTGAAATAAAACGTGAGACGAACGACAAAATATCCGGTATCGGGAACGAATTCGCTTTGGCAAATGTATAAAACGGTTTCGTTTTGGAAAATCGTCAAAAATTTTATCATCATTCAAATTGCGCGTTACACGCCGTTTTTGCCGGTCAAAAACTGGCTGTACCGCACGTTTTTAAAAATGGAGATTGGCGAACATACCGCATTTGCTTTAATGGTCATGCCGGATATTATGTTCCCTGAGAAAATTAAGGTCGGGCGCAATTCGATTATTGGCTACAACACGACGCTTCTTGCCCATGAATATTTAATTGACGAATATCGTCTCGGCGATGTCGTCATTGGCGATGAAGTGATGATTGGTGCCAATTCGACGGTGCTGCCGGGAGTCGTCATCGGTGATCGTGCGGTTGTCGCCGCTGGTACGGTTGTTCATAAAGATGTGCCTCCCGGGGCTTTTGTCGGTGGAAACCCAATGCGAATCATTTACACGAAAGAAGAGATGGAACAACAAAGAGCGCATTCCAAGCAATGATTGGGGTGCGTTTTTTAGCAAATGCATAAATGCACTGTATCTGGAAGCATCGCTTTATATAAGTTCACATTAAAAACCGACATAAAAGACAAAAATCAGTCTGAATTTTCCGATAATAAATCAATATCGGAAAATCAATCTGTATTGAAATAACCAGTGTCTAAATGCAGTTTCGTAAAACTTTATAGTTGACGCATTTGTTTCTGAGGAGTAAACTACAAATAACTTCACTTCTCTACCATATTAGCAAACTAAAGCGTTTGACGAACTTGAGAATAAAGGACGGGTAAATATGTCAAGGTTGTTTATGTTTGAGAAGCCGTTGGGAATGAGAGATACACTGCCGTTTTTATATGAAATGAAAAAGCGAATCCGTCATGCGATGACAAATGAAATTGAAAAATGGGGCTATCAATTCATTGAAACACCAACATTGGAATATTATGAAACGGTCGGAACTGCTTCAGCCATTCTTGACCAACAATTGTTTAAACTGTTGGATCAACAAGGGCATACACTTGTATTGCGCCCGGATATGACGGCGCCAATCGCGCGCTTGGCGGCATCAAGGCTGTATGAGAATGGTAATCCGCTTCGTCTTGCCTACAATGCAAACGTGTTTCGCGCGCAGCAGCGGGAAGGCGGCAGACCGGCAGAATTTGAACAAATCGGTGTGGAATGTATCGGCGATGGCACGATTGCCGCTGATGCGGAAGTGATCAGCTTAATGATTGCTGCGTTAGAACAGACGGGGTTAAAGCGGTTTACTGTAGCGATTGGCCATATTGGTTATGTGAACGCGCTGTTTTTGGATGTTTTAGGAAACGAGGAACGTGCGAATGTGCTGCGCCGCTTTTTATATGAAAAAAATTATGTCGGTTACCGTGAGCATGTCAAAGCTTTGCCGCTTTCTTCAATCGACAAACAGCGGCTCTTAAAGCTTCTTGAGCTGCGCGGTGATGAAGCGACAATCGCTGAGGCACGGGAGCAAATCGATACAAAAGAAGGAGCAAAAGCGGTTACCGAGCTGGAGCAGCTTTTTGAACATCTTCGTCTATACGGAGTCATTGAGCGGATTAAAATTGATTTAAATCTCATTAGCCATATGAATTATTACACAGGCATTTTGTTTGAAGTATATGCTGAGAATGTCGGTTTTCCGCTTGGAAACGGGGGAAGATATGACGAGCTGCTTGCGAAATTTGAGCGGAAAGCACCGGCAACCGGTTTTGGCATTCGCGTTGACCGTTTAATCGAAGCGCTCGGCGATCCGGAAGAAAAAAACGATATTCATTGCATTATTTTTAGTCAGGAGCGTTTTGCCGAGGCGGTTCAGCTGGCAAATGAGCGCCGCAGAAAAGGTGAAAGAGTCGTATTGCAGCATATTTCGGGAATCACAGATATTGATGCGTGCACAAAGCAATATAGCGATGTCACCTATTTGATTGGCAGTGACAGAAAGGATGAATAGGACATGATTACAATTGCGATGCCGAAAGGACGGATTTTCGAAGAAGCAGTGGAGCTGCTGCGGAAAGCAGGATACCGCCTTCCGCCGGAATTTGAAGAGTCGCGCAAACTCATCATTGATGTTTCCGAAGAAGAGATGCGTTTTATTTTGGCAAAGCCGATGGACGTCGTCACATATGTGGAGCATGGAGTGGCTGATTTAGGCATTGCCGGAAAGGATGTCATGCTTGAGGAAGAACGTGACGTATATGAAATCCTTGATTTAAAAATTAGCAAATGTCATTTGGCGGTGGCTGGATTGCCAAACGGAAAAGTGAACGGAGTTGCGCCAAGGGTAGCGACGAAATATCCCAATGTTGCTTCAAGCTATTTTCGCGAGCAGGGCGAGCAAGTCGAAATTATTAAATTAAACGGTTCCATTGAGTTAGCACCGTTGATTGGTTTAGCGGATCGCATTGTCGATATCGTTTCAACGGGAAGAACGCTGAAGGAAAACGGATTAGTAGAGTTGGAGCGAATCGCGGAAATTACGTCAAGATTGATTGTTAACCCGGTAAGCTATCGTATGAAAGATGCGAAAATTGATGAGATTATTGAGCGTTTATCGCTCGTCATTGGCGACGAATAAAAAAGGAGTGCGGCAATATGAAAATTGAACGGATAGCAAATACAGTTTCATTAAAACGATCGCTTGAAACCGGCACAGAAGAACAACGGCAGCAAGTGCTTGCCATTATAGACGATGTGAAACGAAACGGCGATCAGGCACTGAAAGAATATACAAAGAAATTTGACGGTGTTTCCCTTCAATCGCTGTGCGTTTCTGAGCAGGAAATCGAACAAGCTTACACGCGAGTCAATGAAGAGATGGTAGAAATTATTCGTGAAGCAGCGGAAAACATCCGCGATTATCATGAACGGCAAAAGCGAGAATCTTGGATGATGATGAAAGAAGACGGAACAATTCTTGGGCAAAAGGTCACCCCGCTTGATGCGGTTGGCTTGTACGTTCCAGGCGGTACGGCCGCTTATCCTTCTTCCGTATTGATGAATGTCATTCCGGCGCAAGTAGCAGGAGTGAAGCGCATTGTCATTGTTTCGCCGCCGAACAAGCAAGGGACGCTGCCGGCAGGAGTGCTTGTTGCTGCGAATGAGCTGGGCGTGAAGGAAATTTATAAAGTGGGCGGCGCCCAGGCAATTGCCGCGCTTGCTTATGGAACGGAAACGATTCAGCCTGTCGATAAAATTTTTGGTCCGGGAAACATTTATGTCGCCTTGGCGAAACGGGAAGTATTCGGTCAAGTGGCGATCGATATGATTGCCGGGCCAAGTGAAATTGTTGTATTAGCGGATGAGACGGCAAAAGCGAACGAAATAGCGGCTGATCTTTTATCGCAGGCAGAACATGATGAGCGCGCATCAAGCATTCTTGTCACTCCTTCGATGAAACTGGCATTAGAGGTAGCCAGCGAAGTGAAAAAACAGCTGGAAACATTGCCGCGTAAAGAAATAGCGGCTGCCTCTTTGGAAAATTACGGTGCGATTTATGTGACGGACACGCTTGAAGAGGCGGTTGCTGCGGTCAACGAGCTGGCTCCTGAACATTTAGAAATTATAACAAAAGATCCGATGAGTCTCATTGGGCAAATTCGCAATGCCGGAGCGATTTTCTTAGGCCGATTCAGTTCTGAGCCTGTCGGCGATTATTTTGCGGGAACGAACCATGTGCTGCCGACGAACGGGACAGCGCGTTTTTCCAGCGGGTTAAGCGTCGATGAGTTTGTGAAAAAATCGAGCATCATTTTATACAGCGAACAGGCGTTGCAGGAAAATTACACAAAAATTGCTGCGCTGGCACGGTTAGAAGGGCTCGAGGCTCATGCGCGCGCAGTCGAGGAACGCTTCAAAAAATAAGGGGGGAAACGACATGGTACGTCAAGCATTCGTGTCACGAACAACGAAAGAAACAGACATTCAACTGGAATTTGTCATTGACGGCGAAGGAAAAGCAGAATTGGAAACAGGGGTTCCATTTTTAACACATATGCTTGATTTGTTCACAAAACACGGACAGTTTGATTTAAAAGTAAACGCAAAAGGCGATGTTGAAATTGATGATCATCATACAACAGAGGATATCGGCATTTGTTTAGGCCAAGCGCTGCGTGAAGCTCTCGGCGATAAAAAGGGAATTAAACGTTATGGCAACGCGTTTGTTCCAATGGATGAGGCGCTCGCGCAAGTCGTTGTCGATTTAAGCAACCGTCCTCACTTTGAATTCCGCGGCGAGTTTCCAAGTCAAAAAGTAGGAACGTTTGATGTCGAATTAGTTCACGAATTTTTATGGAAATTAGCGCTCGAAGCGCGGATGAATTTGCATGTGATTGTTCATTACGGACGCAACACGCACCATATGATTGAAGCCGTATTTAAAGCGTTGGGACGGGCGCTCGATGAGGCGACGATGATTGATCCGCGCGTTCAAGGAGTTCCATCAACGAAAGGAATGTTATAAATGATCGGCATTATTGACTACGGAATGGGGAATTTGTACAGCGTCAGCAAGGCATTGGAACGTTTAAATTATGAATATTTTATTTCAGACAATCCAGAAAAGCTAACAGAAGCAAAAGGGCTCATTTTACCAGGTGTTGGCTCGTTCAAAGACGCGATGCATATTTTAAACAAAACAGGTTTGGCGCATTTTATTCGTACAGCTGCCGAAGAAGGAAAGCCGCTCTTGGGCATTTGCCTTGGCATGCAGCTTTTGTTTGAAGAAAGCGAAGAAAATGGCTTAACAAAAGGGCTCGGATTGTTAAAAGGGCGGGTTGTTCGTTTCCCGGGGGTGACTCCAAACGGTGAAACATACAAAGTGCCGCACATGGGTTGGAATCGTTTAATGTTCCATCATCCATCACCGCTCTTAAACGATGTAGAAGAAGGATATGTGTATTTCGTTCATTCATACTATGTGAAAACAGATGCTCAGGAAGTGGTATTAGCAAGCAGTTCTTATGATGTGGACGTACCGGCTGTTGTCGGCGAAAAAAACGTATTTGGCACGCAATTTCATCCGGAAAAAAGCAGCAAAATCGGCATGAATATTTTACAAAACTATGCGAATATTGTGGAAGGAACGGTGAGCGAGTGATGGCGGCATTTACGATTTATCCGGCGATTGATATGCGCGGCGGCAAATGTGTCCGCCTTTTGCAAGGTGATTATAATAAGGAAACGGTTTATGGAGATTCACCGTTTGATATGGCAAAGCTGTTTGCTGAACAAGGAGCCGAATGGATTCATATGGTTGACCTTGACGGCGCGAAAGAAGGAAAGCGCGTCAATGACCGCTTCGTGCTGGAAGTGGCAAAAAAATTAAACGTAAAAGTGCAAATTGGCGGCGGTATCCGCACGGAGGAAGATGTTTCCTATTATTTGGAAAATGGTGTCGATCGGGTGATTTTAGGAAGCGCAGCCATTTCCAATCCGCTGTTTGTCAAAGAGATGCTCGCTAAATATGGCTCGCGGATTGCAATCGGCATTGATGCAAAAGACGGCTTTGTAGCGACGGAAGGCTGGTTAAACACTTCAACGGTAAAAGCCACCGATCTTGGGAAAGAGTTGGCGGCAGCTGGTGCAGAAACGTTCATTTTTACTGATATTGCCACGGACGGAATGCTTTCAGGGCCGAATGTACAGGCAGTTGCCGAAATGGCAAGGGTGACAGGCAAAAATGTCATCGCTTCAGGTGGAGTGAGCTCGCTTGAAGATTTAAAATTGTTAAAGAAATTTGCTGAAAATGGAGTCATTGGGGCGATTGTCGGCAAAGCATTATATACGAAGCAATTTACCGTTGCCGAGGCTTTGAAAGAGGTGGCTGGTGAATGATTACAAAGCGCATTATTCCTTGTTTGGACGTAAAAGATGGACGGGTTGTAAAGGGCGTGCAGTTTGTGCAATTGCGCGATGCCGGTGACCCGGTGGAACTGGCGAAATTTTACGATGCCGAGGGAGCGGACGAACTCGTCTTTTTAGATATTTCTGCTTCTCACGAAGGAAGGAAAACAATGATTGAGGTCGTCGAAAAGGTAGCAGCACAGCTGGCGATTCCATTTACGGTTGGCGGCGGCATTAACTCGTTAGAGGACATGAAAAAGATTTTGCGCGCCGGAGCAGATAAAGTTTCCTTGAATACGGCAGCCGTTAAAACTCCACGGCTCATTAGCGAAGGGGCAGACTTCTTCGGTTCACAATGTATTGTCGTGGCGATTGATGCCAAATATGATAAGGAGCTTGGTTCTTGGCGTGTCTATACGCATGGCGGCCGCAATGCTACGGATTGGGAAGTCGTTGAATGGGCGAAGGAAGCCGTGAATCGAGGTGCAGGGGAAATTTTACTAACAAGCATGGATTGCGACGGTGAGAAAAACGGCTTTGATTTAGCGTTAACAAGAAAGGTCAGCGAAGCGGTTTCCGTTCCTGTCATTGCTTCAGGCGGGGCAGGCAAAGCGGAGCATTTTGTCGAAGCCTTTCTTGAAGGAAAGGCAGATGCCGCTTTAGCAGCATCGATTTTCCATTATAAAGAAACAAGCGTGAAAGAAGTAAAGGCGTATTTAAAAGAGAGAGGGGTAAATGTCCGATGAATCTCCCGGATATAAAATTTGACGAAAAAGGGCTTGTTCCGGCGATTGTTCAAGATGCGCAAAGCAAGGAAGTGTTAACGCTTGCCTATATGAACAAGGAATCGCTGAAAAAATCGTTGGAAACAGGGGAGACATGGTTTTACAGCCGCTCGCGCCAGGAGCTTTGGCATAAAGGAGCGACATCCGGCAATACGCAGCGTATCGTTGATATACGTTATGACTGTGACAAAGATGCCCTCCTCGTTCTTGTTGAGCCTAAAGGTCCTGCTTGTCATACAGGAAGCTATTCTTGTTTTGCGAAACGAATCAATGAACAGCCGGCGAACCTATTCAATGACCGCTTTGCGATTATTAATCAGCTTGAACAAATCATTGCTGAGCGTGAAGCAGAGCGGCCGGAAGGAGCATATACCACCTATTTATTCGAAAAGGGCATTGATAAAATTTTGAAGAAAGTCGGCGAAGAGGCAGCGGAGGTAATCATTGCCGCTAAAAACGGAAACCATGATGAGTTAAAATGGGAAGTAGCAGACTTGCTTTATCATCTGCTCGTTTTATTGCGCGAACAAAAATTGCCTCTTGATGATATTCTTCATGTATTAACCGAACGCCATTTAAAAAAACAAAAATAAGCGGCTGACCCAAAGAAAAGTGTCAGACCCCGCAACACAATATATAACATATCACATTGGGGAAATATTGTGGAATGTGCGTGAGGTCAGATGCTTATGGGGTCAGTTCTTTTTTTATTTTAACTACTGTTCTTGATAAGAATGTGCTATACTTCTTTTCGGTAAATTTCACAGAAATCGGAGGATTCAATGCGAAAACATTTGAAGACAAAAAAATGGCAAACAGGACAAGTGATTCCGTTCGTGCAAAACGGAGAGTATTATTTTAAAAAAGGATTAGCTGCCTATCGTCGGCGTGATTTATATAGAGCGAAAAAGTATTTAGAGCGGGCCGTTCATTTGAATCCGCATGATCCCATGTTTTTATGCGAATTGGCGGTTGTGCTGTCTGATTTAGGAGAATATCAAGCAGCAAATCAACTGTTTTTCATCATTGTAAATGAATTGGATCCGGAAATGACAGAATGTTTCTATTTTATTGCGAACAACTATGCCCATCTTGGTTTGTTCCGCGAAGCGATGAAATATGCAGAAATGTATATAGAGCGTGAGCCGGATGGCAGCTTCGTGGAAGAGACAGAGGATTTGCTGGAATTGCTAAGCATTGAAAACGAGGATGAACACACGCTGGATAATCAAGACGATTTAATTGTGAAGCAAGAGCGGGCGCGCAATTTGCTGGAAAAAGGGCAGTTCCAGGAAGCGATTCAACTGCTTGAGGACATTATTAAAGATTATCCGCAATTTTGGTCGGCCTACAATAATTTGGCATTATGTTATTTTTATATTGGAGATGTTAAAAAGGCGCAGCATATGATTGCAGAAGTTTTGCGGCAAAATCCGGGAAACTTGCATGCGCTTTGCAATATGCTTGTCTTTTATTATTATTTGCATGAAGAAAAAGAAGTGGATCGCCTTATAAGAAAACTTGAGTCTGTATATCCGTTTTTAATGGAGCATCGCTACAAGCTGGGGGCAACATTTGCGCTTGTCGGGCGCTTTGATCTTGCTTTCAAGTGGCTGCATAACTTATATAAAACGGGCTTCGATGGCGATGGAGCTTTTTATTACTGGCTTTCTTATGCTGCATATTATAGAGGACATAAACAATTTGCCGAAACAATGTGGAAAAAAGTCATTCATTTAAGTCCGGAAAAAAAGGGACAAGAGCCGTGGTCGTGCGCTTCTTCAGCAAAACCGCAGGAAATCGTGCGGATTCAACAGTGGTTAAATAGCGAGAACACGCCGGAAATTTTATATGGATTATATTTAGTGGGCAAATCGCTGTATAAGGATGAGTTAATTAAACAAGCTTGTTTTCAGCAGCATTTACATGCCAATTCGTGTGTTCAGTCGTTTGCAAACTATATTGTTTCCCCAGCAGCTAGGACCATCTCTGCCAACGTCGCTGATAGCTTTTCCATTGTTGATGTGCTTTGGAAAAACAATGATGTTTTCGATGAAAGAATGTGCGTTGCATGGTTTTCTATTTTTCAAAATGCCGCTGAATTGGCGCATGATTTTTCAAACCACTCCGCTTGGGCGGCAGCGACGGAATATGTGTGGGGCAAGCAGAATGGAGAAAAAATTACACAGCAGGCCGTAGCGGAAAAGTACGGAATCTCCATCTCGACCGTGAAAAAATATGTAAAAGCGGTAAAGAGCCTGTGGCGTTGAGCAAATTAATAGACGTTTGTCAATGAGTTATATACGATAGAGCTGAGGAAATAATAAACAGAAGGGTAATTGGACTGTAAAGGAGTGGACAATGGTGTCTGAAGAAAAAATTTACGATGTCATTATTGTAGGAGCGGGGCCGGCAGGAATGACAGCAGCTGTTTATACATCCCGTGCGAATTTATCGACATTAATGATTGAACGCGGCGTTCCGGGCGGACAAATGGCCAATACGGAGGATGTTGAAAACTATCCGGGATATGAGCATATTTTAGGACCTGAGCTTTCAACAAAAATGTTTGAACACGCGAAAAAGTTTGGTGCGGAATATGCTTACGGAGAAGTGAAAGAAATTATTGATGGCGAGGAATATAAAACGATTGTCACTGGCAACAAGGAATATAAAGCACGTGCCGTCATTATCGCGACAGGTGCGGAGTATAAAAAACTGGGAGTGCCTGGCGAAAAAGAATTGGGCGGACGCGGTGTCTCTTATTGTGCCGTATGTGACGGTGCGTTTTTCAAAGGAAAAGACCTCGTCGTTGTCGGCGGCGGTGACTCTGCTGTGGAAGAAGGAGTATATTTAACTCGTTTTGCGAATAAAGTAACGATCGTTCATCGCCGCGATCAGCTGCGCGCGCAAAAAATCCTGCAAGATCGCGCTTTTGCCAATGAGAAAATCGATTTTATTTGGAACCATACGGTTAAACAAATTCATGAAAAAGATGGAAAAGTCGGCAGTGTGACGCTTGTAAACACACAAACAGGAGAGGAACGGGAATTCCCTTGCGATGGTGTATTCATCTATATCGGTATGGTTCCTCTTACAAAGCCGTTTACAAATCTTGGAATTACGAATGAAAATGGCTATATTGAGACAAATGAGCGTATGGAAACAAAAATTCCTGGCATTTTTGCCGCGGGGGACGTGCGCGAAAAATCATTGCGTCAAATTGTTACAGCTACAGGAGACGGCAGCATTGCCGCACAGAGCGCTCAGCATTATGTAGAGGAATTAAAAGAAAAGTTAAATGTTAAATAATTTCAACAAAACCGTAATATACCTTTAATTTAGCTGTAACATGGATGAAATAATTTTGCGGTATGCTAAAGACAGTAATTGACCCCCTTTAATATAGATTTAAATAATTGCACGGGTGTTGTTTCCCGTGCTTCTTTTTTATGAAAAATAGCCGATTGCAATCCATTAAAGATGAACAAGGTATAAAAATCGAATCAAACGTCAGGTTTGCTTGCATATTTTTGTAAATACTGATTTAAATGGAGCTGCTAACATTTTAAGAACAAGTGACCACACGTCCCATTTGGACAAGGTGGCTAGGGGGCTTTTGGCGGTCCTTTCGAGAAGCAAATCGGTCTAATCCCATTTGTTTCTCGTTAAAGAATCACGCAAATGTATTTGTGTGAGGTTCAAGGATAAATATGTAAAAAATATATTATAATTTTTCTCCTGCCTCTACATGTTACTCGCTGTAAATAGTATAATGATAAAAATGAGAGTGTTATGACATATATTGAGGTGAATGAGTTGCAACGGGTGACAAATTGCGTCTTAGTAAAAGATGGGAAAGTATTGCTTTTACAAAAGCCGAGCCGTGGATGGTGGGTTGCTCCCGGCGGGAAGATGGAGCAGGGAGAATCCATTCGTGAGTCTTGCATTCGCGAATATCGTGAAGAAACGGGAATATACTTAAAAAATCCGGAGCTAAAAGGGATTTTTACCATTCTTATAAAAAAGGATGAACAAATCATTTCTGAATGGATGATGTTCACGTTTTTTGCCGATCAATTTGAGGGAGAAAATGTAGAGACTAGTGAAGAAGGAAAGCTGGAGTGGCATCCGATTGAAACGATTAGTCAACTTCCAATGGCACCGGGAGATTATCATATTTTGGACTATGTGATTAAAGGTTCTGGCATCATCTACGGCACTTTTACTTATACGGAAAGCTTCGAACTGCTGTCGTATCGCTTAGATCCAAGCTGAGCATAGATGAAGAGGAGGGGCGGTTTATGAGCGCAGGTTCAGCAAACAATATTCAAATGGTGATTATTACTGGAATGTCAGGAGCCGGCAAGACGGTCGCGATTCAAAGCTTTGAAGATTTAGGGTTTTTTTGCGTCGATAATTTACCGCCAACATTGCTTCCAAAATTTCTTGAGCTAATGAAAGAGTCAGGGAATAAGATGAACAAAGTGGCTCTCGTGATGGATTTGCGCAGCCGTGACTTTTTCGACAGCTTATTTACAGCATTAGATGAGCTTGCAGAAAAATCATGGGTGACACCGCAAATTCTATTTCTTGATGCGAATGATGCAACGCTTGTCAGCCGATATAAAGAGACGCGGCGCGCTCATCCACTGGCACCTAACGGGTTGCCGCTCGAAGGGATTCGCCTTGAGCGGGAACTGTTAGAAGAATTAAAGGGAAGGGCGCAAATTATTTATGATACGTCTAATTTAAAACCAAGAGAGCTGCGCGAGAAAATTTTGCAGCAATTTTCTGCAAATGCCCAGCAGACTTTTACGGTTAATGTCGTTTCATTTGGGTTTAAATACGGGATTCCTATTGATGCCGACTTAGTATTTGATGTTCGCTTCCTGCCAAATCCGCATTATATTGATCATATGAGGCCGAAGACAGGGCTTGATGAAGAAGTATCTTCCTACGTGTTAAAGTGGAGTGAAACACAAAAATTTATTGAAAAAGTCGTCGATTTACTCACATTTATGTTGCCGCATTACAAGCGGGAAGGAAAAAGCCAGCTCGTTATCGCAATCGGTTGCACGGGCGGGCAGCATCGCTCCGTAACGTTGGCTGAATACATTGCTAACCACTTTTCGAAAGACTATAAAACACATGTTTCTCACCGTGACATCGAGAGGAGAAAGGAAAAACATAAATGAGAACGAGAAAACAGCCTAAGATTGTGATTATTGGCGGCGGAACGGGGCTGCCAGTATTATTGCGCGGGTTGAAGCAATATCCCGTCGATATTACAGCGATCGTAACAGTGGCAGATGATGGTGGAAGCTCTGGAAGGCTGCGCGATGAATTGGACATTCCGCCTCCTGGAGATATTCGCAATGTGCTGGCTGCTCTGTCTGATGTAGAGCCGCTCATTGAAGAGCTATTTCAACACCGCTTCCAAAACGGAAACGGGTTGTCAGGACATTCGCTTGGGAATTTAATTTTAGCTGCCATGACTTCGATTACTGGCGATTTTGTCAATGCCATTCGCGAAATGAGCAAAGTGTTAAACGTACGGGGGAAAGTGTTGCCGGCAGCGAACCGAAGCGTCGTCCTTCACGCGGAAATGGAAGACGGAACGATTGTTTCGGGGGAATCAAAAATCCCTTACTCCGGCAAAAAAATTAAAAAAGTATTTTTAACTCCGGAACATATTGAGCCGCTTCCTGAAACGATTGAGGAAATTCGCTCTGCCGACTTGATTGTCGTTGGGCCGGGCAGCTTATATACAAGCATTTTGCCTAACCTTTTAGTACCGAAAATCGGGGAAGAAGTTTGCAAGGCGAAAGCGAAAAAAATTTATATATGCAATGTCATGACCCAAGCAGGAGAAACATTAAACTATACTGCTAGCGATCATGTGAAAGCGCTGTACAATCATATGAACTGCGCATTTCTTGATACCATTCTCGTAAATGATGAAAATATTCCTGACGAGATTCAAAAACGTTATGCGAAAGAGCTGGCGGAGCCGGTTAAATACGACATCGAAAATTTAAAACAATTAGGGTTGTCGATTATTCATGACAGCATCATTAGTTACGAAGACAATGTGATTCGTCATGATACAAATAAAGTAGCGGCCTTGCTCGTTTCTCTTTTGCCTTGTTAATGCACCTTCCGAATCGATTCAATCCTTTTAGAAGCACCTCCTTCCTTTTCTTTTGCCACTCACTAATTGTGGAGGTGGAAACATTGTCGTTTGCATCAGAGACAAAAAAAGAATTAACGAATCTTGAAGTGAAGCCTTGCTGCTTGAAAGCAGAATTATCTGCATTGCTGCGTATGAACGGCTCTCTGTCATTTTCCAATCGGAAACTAACATTGGACGTTCAAACAGAAAATGCAGCGATTGCAAGAAGAATTTATATATTAATCAAAAAAGGTTACACAGTAACGGTTGAATTGCTTGTGCGCAAAAAAATGCGGCTAAAGAAAAATAATGTATATATTGTACGCGTCGTGGAAGGTGCTCGTGAGTTATTAGAGGATTTGAAAATACTTGCGGAAGGATTTTCGCTTATTCGCGTCATTTCACCAGAACTCGTTAAAAAGAAATGCTGTAAGCGTTCTTATTTGCGTGGAGCATTTCTTGCAGGCGGTTCCGTGAACAATCCGGAAACGTCGTCTTATCATCTTGAAATTTTTTCTCTCTATAAAGAGCATAATGATTCGTTATGTGAATTAATGAACACCCATTTTTATTTAAATGCAAAAACATTGGAACGAAAAAAGGGGTTCATTACGTATTTAAAAGAGGCGGAAAAAATAGCCGAATTCTTAAATATTATCGGCGCCCACCAAGCATTGCTTCGGTTTGAAGATATCCGCATTGTCAGAGATATGAGAAACTCTGTCAATCGGCTTGTCAATTGCGAGACAGCCAATTTAAACAAAACGATTGGTGCTGCTCTTAGACAGGTGGAAAACATTCGATATATTGATGAGACAATTGGTTTAAGCGCGCTGCCGGAGAAGCTGCGAGAGATTGCAGAATTAAGAATGACTTATCAAGACGTGACATTAAAAGAACTCGGAGAAATGGTGTCGAGCGGAAAAATTAGCAAATCTGGAATTAATCATCGTCTCCGCAAAATTGATGAGATTGCTGAAAAATTAAGAGCAGGCCAACCGATTGATTTCCGCAAATCACTTTAATATATAGGGGAGGAAGATGACCATGGTAGAAAAACAGGTAGAAGTACGGTTAAAAACAGGGCTGCAGGCACGTCCTGCTGCTTTGTTTGTACAGGAGGCCAACCGTTTTACTGCTGACATTTATCTTGAGAAAAACGGCAAAAAAGTGAATGCAAAAAGTATTATGGGGATCATGAGCTTGGCAATTAGTTCAGGTTCTATCATCAAACTCATTGCTGAAGGACCAGATGAGAAAGAAGCGATTGAGGCTTTGACAAAATACGTAGAGAAAGAAGGATAAAATTCATGTATATAGCCTAAAGCGACCGAAGGATGGGCATCACAAAAAGTAAATGGAAAGAGGCTGACCCTTAAGCAAAGTGTCAGACCCCGCAACCGCAACCATAATAGATAGTCGATAAAGCACTGTATATTGTGGATTGCGCGTGAGGTTAGATACTTAGGTCAGCCTTTTTTCATTTTCTATTACTTCTCGTCTACACGAGTTAACACGCGGTCGATCAATCCATACTCTTTTGCGCGTTCCGCTGTCATGAAGTTGTCACGATCCGTATCGCGCTCAATGACTTCAATCGGTTGACCTGTGTTCTGTGCTAAAATGCGATTGAGTTTGTCGCGCAAGAAGAGAATGCGTTTTGCCGCGATTTCGATGTCTGTTGCTTGACCTTGTGCCCCTCCTAACGGTTGGTGAATCATGATTTCGCTGTTCGGTAAAGCAAAACGTTTTCCTTTTGCACCTGCAGCAAGAAGGAAGGCACCCATAGAGGCAGCCATACCGATGCAAATGGTTGAGACATCAGGCTTAATAAACTGCATCGTATCATAAATGGCCATGCCTGCCGTAATGGAGCCGCCAGGGCTGTTAATATAAAGGGAAATATCTTTCTCAGGATCTTCAGCTGCTAAAAACAATAATTGTGATACGATTGAGTTTGCGACATGGTCATCAATAGGGCTTCCAAGAATAATGATTCGGTCTTTTAATAGACGGGAATAAATGTCGTATGCGCGCTCACCGCGGCTTGTTTGTTCAATAACTGTAGGAATTAAGTTCATCGTTTTTCCTCCTTTAGGTATGTAATAATTATTCCATGTATTTTCTATCATACATAATTGGTCAATTAAGGTCAAACAAAAAACTATTAGCTATGCTTATTATTTATTCTCTTTTTTATTCTTCATACCTTCATACATCATAATCATTTTGCTATTTTTTTAAACATATTTTCTTCTTGCAAACAAACCGTTTATTGAATATAATGAAATATGCAGTTAAACAGAATGCCCTCGTAGTGTAGTGGATAGCACGAGAGATTCCGGTTCTCTTAGCGTGGGTTCGAATCCTGCCGAGGGCGTACAGAAAAACGATGGTGAGTGCCTGAAGCTGAAAGAAAATGTCCTTTACCCGCAGAAAAGTTTTTTATTTCAAAGGGGTCACAAGAGAGTTAGAGATTATTCAGCCATAATAAAAAAATCCCTGTGTTTAACACAGGGATTTTTTTATTATAAAAATAAAAGCCCAGTGTGCCGGCACTGGACAAAACATTGAATATTGTGCGGCACTTGTCCGCTGTAACTAGGATTATACCATAACATTGTGGAATATGTTAATGGTAAATCATTGATTGATTTTCTTCTTTCCTTTTGTTGTACGCCTCGTCTAAGTTTGGCAGAAAGCGGACTAATGGTTGGCTAAGGCGGGAATATCAGAACTCGCAGCAGCTCTACTTTGCAACTTCTTGTTCACTTCAACATGTTGACGCAAATTTTTCTCGAAATAGCGGACAGAAAAGTTTATATCTTCTTACAATTCATTTCCATACACTGTTTCGTGTTCTTATTGTACAATAAGCGAGAAGGGGGGATGTTTATATGATGAGAGCCGAATTACTTCAGCAGCAGCAACTGAAGCTCTCGCTCACAAAAGAATTAACACAAGCGATTGAATTATTGCAGTACTCAACGTTGGAATTGCGCTCTTTTTTGTATGAGCAATCGCTGGAAAATCCTTTTCTTGAAATAAGAGACAATCAACGCACTGAAAAGTACAAACGACTACATAATCACCAAGAAAAGAAAAACATGATTGAAAATATTGGAACATCTTCGGAAACGCTAGCCTCCTATTTATTAATGCAGCTTAGTATGGCTCAATTGTCCCCCGAACAACGAAGGATTATGAATTATTTGATTCACTCGCTTGATGAGGATGGGTATTTGCGCGCTGACGAAGCAGAAATAGCCAACCGTTTAGCTGTAACAGTTGAGGCTGTTCAGCAGGCGATTCGCGTGCTTCAATCGTTAGAGCCGGCAGGAGTTGGCGCCCGCAGTTTACAAGAATGTCTATATTTACAGCTTGTTCGTTTGCCAAGCCGAAATGAATTAGCTGAACAAATTGTTTTGCACTACTTTTTAATGTTTGCTGAAAAAGCATGGAAAACGTTGGCGAAACAATTGAATGTTGATATAAAGGAGATTCAGCAAGTCGCCGACTTAATATGCACACTTCAGCCGCGGCCGGGAAGTCCCTATGCGAAGGCAGAATCGCATTTTATTGCCCCTGATTTAATTGTTGAACGCTGCGACGAAGGCTTTTGCGTTTTATTAAACGACGAAGTCCTTCCACAGCTCATTTGGAACAGCAGCTACGAAAAGAAAATTAGCCGCGGGCGTGATAAGCAAATTGAACAGTTCATTAAAGAAAAGTATCAGCAATTTGAATGGCTGGTAAAAAGCTTAGAACAAAGAAAGCAAACGTTAGTAAATGTGATGAATAAGATTGTGGAAAAGCAGGCAGAATGCTTTGAAAAGGGGTTTTCAGCCCTCAAGCCGTTAACGATGCGGGAGATTGCGGAAGAATTAAACGTTCATGAGTCAACGGTAAGCAGAACTGTTAAAAATAAGTATGTCCAAACCCCATACGGTACGGTAGAGCTGCGATATTTCTTCAGCAGTGCCATTTCGCTGGCTAATGCAAGTGAAGACGCTTCAGCGGCACAGGCAAAAGCATTGATTAAACAGCTTATTGAACAGGAAAATAAAAGTGTGCCTCTATCGGATCAAAAGCTTGCTGAGCTGCTTTGCGAAAAATATGGAATCGTCATTTCGAGACGTACCGTTGCAAAATATCGGGAGCAGTTAAACATTCCGTCTTCAGCGAAGCGAAAAAGATATTAGTTTAGTGTTAGGAAGTGGGATGAATGAAAGTTACTCTTTATTCGAAAGTCGATTGCGGTTTATGTGAGAAAGCGAAAACCATTTTGCAGGAGTTGCAAAGAGAATTTTCGTTTGAAGTAGAAGAAATCGATATTTATAAAGATGATCGTTTGCTTGAAAAATATCAATTGATGATTCCGGTTATTGAAATCGATGGTGAAGAAATTGGATATGGAATGATTCATAAAGATGTCACAAGAAAGCGCTTACTCCATAAGCTAAATGGTTGAAGATAGCTTTCACTCCTGTTAAAATAAAATTGTAAAGCAGGAGTGATTTTTTTTGATTATTGCGGGACATAATATGTCATACCGGGACATTTTATGTCCAGTGATTGACCATGAAACAACAAGGGGAAAGGAACTGCATGCAAACGTTGATTGATGCACAAAAAAAATTATTACCTGATCTTCTTGAAATCATGCAAAAACGTTATCAAATTTTGCATCATATTCGGCTGATGCAGCCGATTGGCAGAAGAGTGCTGTCAACCAACCTAGGCATTAGCGAGCGCGTGCTTCGTTCGGAAGTTCAATTTTTAAAAGAGCAGAATTTAATTGACATTAGTTCTGCTGGAATGAGCGTAACGCCTGAAGGAAGCGAGCTGTTAAAAAATCTGGAAGATATGATGAAAGAAGTTTCAGGGTTGAAAGATTTGGAAAGAAAGATAAAGAGCCTTCTTGATATAAAAGATGTCATCGTTGTCGCAGGCGATAGCGACCTTTCCCCTTGGGTGAAAAAAGAGATGGGGCGGGCTTGTGTTGCTTGTATGAAAGAAAGATTAACGAGTCAAAGCATTGTCGCTGTCACAGGTGGGACAACACTTGCCGCTGTCGCTGAAATGATGACTCCTGAACTAAAACAAATCGATATTTTATTTGTGCCAGCCCGCGGCGGTCTTGGAGAAGATGTAAAAAATCAAGCCAATACGATTTGCGCCCGCATGGCGGAAAAAGCAATGGGGAACTACCGCCTTCTTCATGTGCCTGATCAATTAAGCGATGAGGCATATCAATCCATGATTGAAGAGCCTGCTATCAAGGAAGTGCTGGATCTCATTCGCTCTTCAAACATGGTCATTCACGGCATTGGTGATGCTATTACGATGGCGGAGCGCCGCAAAACCGCATCAGAAGAAATAGAAAAAATTAAACAACGTCGTGCGGTGGCCGAAGCATTTGGCTATTACTTTAATCAAGAAGGCGAAGTTGTGCACAAAGTAAAGACGATGGGCATTCAGCTTGAAGATGTAAAAAAAGTTGAACATGTCATTGCGGTCGCTGGCGGTGCCTCTAAGGCAAAAGCAATTAAGGCTTATATGAAACAAGCTCATCATTCTGTATTAATTACAGATGAAGGAGCGGCAAGAGAGTTAATAAGGGAGTAAAATCCCTGAAAAATATAAAAATTTTAAGGAGGAACTAATCATGGCGGTAAAAATTGGTATTAACGGTTTCGGTCGTATCGGTCGTAACGTATTCCGCGCAGCATTAAAAAACCCTAACATTGAAGTAGTCGCTGTCAATGACTTAACAGACGCAAAAACACTTGCACATCTTTTAAAGTATGATTCTGTTCACGGAACATTAGATGCAGAAGTTTCTGTAAACGGCAATAACCTTGTTGTAAACGGAAAAGAAATCATCGTTAAAGCCGAGCGTGACCCAGCTCAATTAGCTTGGGGCGAATTAGGCGTAGACATCGTTGTTGAATCTACTGGCCGCTTCACAAAGCGCGAAGATGCGGCTAAACACTTAGAAGCTGGCGCGAAAAAAGTAATTATCTCTGCACCTGCAACAAACGAAGATATTACCATTGTTATGGGTGTTAACCAAGATAAATATGATCCGGCAAACCATCATGTTATCTCTAACGCTTCTTGTACAACAAACTGCTTAGCACCATTTGCAAAAGTACTTCATGAAAAATTCGGAATCAAACGCGGTATGATGACAACCGTTCACGCTTATACAAACGACCAACAAATCTTGGATTTACCGCATAAAGATTTACGTCGTGCTCGTGCGGCAGCAGAATCTATTATTCCAACAACGACAGGTGCGGCAAAAGCAGTTGCGCTTGTGTTGCCTGAGTTAAAAGGTAAATTAAACGGTATGGCGATGCGTGTGCCAACGCCAAACGTTTCTATTGTCGACCTTGTTGCAGAGCTTGAAACAGATGTAACAGTAGAAGAAGTGAATGCAGCATTAAAAGCAGCAGCAGAAGGAGAACTAAAAGGCATTTTAGCGTACAGCGAAGAGCCGTTAGTATCTCGTGACTACAATGGCAACCCAGCTTCTTCAACAATTGACGCGCTTTCTACAATGGTGATGGAAGGCCGCATGGTGAAAGTTGTATCTTGGTATGACAACGAAACTGGCTACTCTCATCGTGTAGTTGACTTAGCTGAATACATCGCTTCTAAAGGATTATAAGAAAAAAATTGTATTCGTCGCTCAATCAAGTCTATAATATTGAAATGGAAAGGGGAGCGGGGGTTTTCCCCACTCCTTTTCGTATGTAGGGACTACATTTGTCTAAAAAAGGAGGCTTTTTGCCATGAACAAAAAAACCGTCCGCGATATTGATGTCAAAGGGAAACGTGTCTTTTGCCGCGTCGATTTTAACGTGCCGATGCAAGACGGCAAAGTGACGGATGACACCCGCATTCGTGCAGCTCTTCCAACGATTCAATATTTGTCTGAGCAAGGGGCAAAAGTGATTTTAGCGAGCCACCTTGGCCGTCCAAAAGGAAAAGTCGTTGAAGAGATGCGTTTGAACGCAGTGGCAGAACGTTTGAGCGAACTTTTAGGCAAAAACGTTGTTAAAACAGATGAAGCTTACGGTGACGAAGTGAAAAACGCGATTGCACAAATGAATGAAGGCGATGTATTGCTTCTTGAAAACGTGCGTTTCTATCCGGGCGAAGAGAAAAACGATCCAGAGCTTGCGAAAGCATTTGCTGAGCTGGCAGACATTTATGTCAACGATGCTTTCGGGGCTGCTCATCGCGCGCACGCTTCAACAGAAGGAATTGCACATTACTTGCCAGCTGTAGCCGGTTTCTTAATGGAAAAAGAAATCGAAGTATTAGGAAAAGCTCTTTCTAACCCGGAGCGTCCATTTACAGCGATTATTGGCGGCGCGAAAGTAAAAGATAAAATCGGCGTCATTGAAAATTTATTGGATAAAGTCGATAACTTAATCATCGGCGGCGGCCTTGCTTACACATTTGTAAAAGCTTTAGGCCATGAAATCGGTAAGTCTTTGCTTGAGGAAGACAAAATGGAGCTTGCCAAATCGTTTATGGAGAAGGCGAAAGCAAAAGGCGTCAACTTCTATATGCCTGTGGACGTTGTTGTAGCGGATGACTTCTCCAACGATGCGAATAAAAAAGTCGTTGGTATTGACTCCATTCCAAGCGATTGGGAAGCGCTTGATATCGGTCCGAAAACACGTGAACTTTATCGTGACGTGATTTTGAAATCAAAATTAGTGATTTGGAACGGACCGATGGGAGTATTTGAAATGGACGCCTTTGCTGAGGGAACAAAAGCTGTTGCTCAAGCATTAGCTGATGCGAACGATACATATTCCGTCATCGGCGGTGGCGATTCAGCAGCTGCGGTTGAGAAATTTGGCCTTGCTGATAAAATGGATCATATTTCAACAGGCGGCGGAGCTTCACTTGAGTTTATGGAAGGAAAGCAGCTTCCAGGCGTTGTTGCCTTAAATGACAAGTAATCTCTCCCATTTTGACAAAAGAAGGGATGAAAAATAATGCGTAAACCAATTATTGCAGGCAACTGGAAAATGCACAAAATACTTTCTGAAGCAGTAAGCTTTGTCGAAGAAGTAAAAGGGGTTATTCCGTCTGCTGAGAAAGTGGATTCTGTTATTTGTGCACCAGCTCTATTTTTAGAGCGCTTAGTCCAAGCGGTTCAAGGCACCGATTTAAAAATTGGCGCACAAAACATGCATTTTGCTGAAAGCGGTGCTTATACAGGAGAAATCAGCCCGGTTGCCTTAAAAGATATCGGTGTTACTTATGTGATTATCGGTCACTCTGAACGCCGTGAAATGTTTGCGGAAACAGATGAAACAGTCAATAAAAAAGTGATGGCTGCATTTACACATGGCTTAACTCCGATTGTTTGCTGCGGTGAGACGTTAGAGCAGCGTGAAAGCGGCCAAACAAACGAAATCGTTGGCGCGCAAGTAGAAAAGGCGCTTGAAGGATTAACGGAAGAACAGGCAAAACAAGTAGTGATTGCCTACGAACCGATTTGGGCAATCGGTACAGGCAAATCTTCGACAGCGGAAGACGCAAATGAAGTATGCGGTCATATTCGCTCCGTGATTGCGAAAAAATTCTCAAAAGAAGCCGCTGATGCTGTGCGCATTCAATACGGCGGCAGCGTGAAGCCGAACAACATTAAAGAATTTTTAGCGCAGGAGCATATTGATGGTGCATTAGTTGGCGGTGCCAGCTTGGAGCCGCAGTCGTTTTTACAGTTAGTGGAGGCGGGAAATCATGAGTAAAAAACCAGTAGCGTTAATTATTTTGGACGGTTTCGCGCTTCGTGAAGAAACGAAAGGAAACGCGGTTGCTTTGGCGAAAAAGCCGAATTTCGATCGTTATTGGAACGAATTTCCACATACAACATTAACAGCTTGCGGCGAAGCGGTTGGTTTGCCTGAAGGACAAATGGGAAACTCTGAAGTAGGGCACTTAAACATCGGTGCAGGCCGCATTGTCTATCAAAGCTTGACGCGCGTGAACATTGCGATTCGTGAAGGGGAATTTGACCGCAACGAAACGTTTTTAGCGGCAATGAACCACGTCAAAGAAAAAGGAACAAACCTTCATTTGTTCGGTTTGCTTTCTGATGGCGGTGTACACAGCCATATTAACCATCTTTATGCATTATTAAAACTTGCGGCAAAAGAAGGCGTGAAAAACGTTTATATCCACGGGTTCCTCGATGGCCGCGACGTGGGACCGCAAACAGCGTTGCAGTACATTAACGAACTAAATGAAAAAATCAAAGAGTATGGCGTCGGTGAAATTGCGACGATTTCCGGACGCTACTATTCGATGGACCGCGATAAGCGTTGGGAGCGTGTGGAAAAAGCGTACCGCGCGATGGTATATGGCGAAGGGCCAACTTATCGCAGTGCCATTGAGTGTGTCGAAGATTCTTATCAGCACGGCATTTATGATGAATTCGTGCTCCCGTCTGTCATGGTGCGTGAAGATGGTTCGCCGGTTGCAACGATTCAAGATGAAGATGCGATTATTTTCTATAATTTCCGCCCAGACCGTGCGATTCAGATTTCCAATACATTTACGAACGACGATTTCCGTTCGTTTGACCGCGGTCCGAAACATCCGAAAAACTTATTCTTCGTGTGCTTAACGCACTTTAGCGAAACAGTCAAAGGATATGTGGCGTTTAAGCCGACGAACCTTGATAATACGTTAGGTGAAGTGTTATCACAAAACGGCCTTAAGCAGCTTCGCATTGCGGAAACAGAAAAATATCCGCACGTTACATTCTTTATGAGCGGCGGCCGTGAAGAAAAGTTTCCGGGAGAAGAGCGCATTTTAATCGATTCGCCAAAAGTGCCGACATATGACTTAAAACCGGAAATGAGCGCTTATGAAGTAACGGAAGCTCTTTTAAAAGAAATCGAGGCAGACAAGCACGATGCCATTATTTTAAACTACGCAAACCCGGATATGGTCGGTCATTCCGGCAAATTAGAGCCAACGATTAAAGCGGTCGAAGCGGTTGACGAGTGCCTAGGAAAAGTCGTTGACGCCATTTTAGCAAAAGGCGGTATCGCGATTATTACGGCTGACCACGGAAATGCGGATGAAGTCATTACGCCTGAAGGCAAACCGCATACGGCGCATACAACGAATCCAGTGCCTGTCATCGTTACGAAAAAAGGCATTACGCTTCGCGAAGGCGGCATTTTAGGAGATTTAGCGCCGACAATGCTTGATCTTTTAGGTTTAGAACAACCGAAAGAAATGACGGGTAAATCGTTAATTGCGAAAGAATAATCGGTTATTTTTAGATTTGAAAGTTTAGACACAATAAATGAAAAATCGGAAAAGGAGAGAAGTTTTATGCCAACAATTGTTGATGTATATGCTCGTGAAGTATTAGATTCCCGCGGTAATCCGACAGTGGAAGTAGAAGTTTACACTGAATCTGGCGCATTCGGCCGCGCGTTAGTGCCAAGCGGTGCTTCTACCGGTGAATATGAAGCAGTTGAGTTGCGCGATGGCGACAAAAACCGCTATCTCGGTAAAGGTGTATTAAAAGCGGTTGAAAACGTGAACGAAGTCATCGCTCCAGCAATTATCGGCTTTGATGTAACTGACCAAGTTGGTATTGACAAAACATTAATTGAGCTTGACGGTACAGAAAACAAAGGCAAGCTCGGTGCGAATGCGATTTTAGGCGTTTCTATGGCAGTTGCTCGCGCTGCAGCTGATTACTTAGATGTTCCTTTATATCAATATCTTGGCGGATTTAACGCAAAAACGCTTCCTGTGCCAATGATGAATATTTTAAACGGCGGTGCGCACGCGGATAACAACGTTGATATCCAAGAGTTTATGATTATGCCTGTCGGTGCACCGACATTCCGTGAAGCACTTCGCATGGGTACAGAAATTTTCCATAGCTTAAAAGCGGTGTTAAAAGCAAAAGGCTACAACACAGCAGTTGGTGACGAAGGTGGCTTCGCGCCAAACTTAAAATCAAACGAAGAAGCACTGCAAACAATCATTGAAGCGATTGAAAAAGCAGGCTACAGACCAGGCGAAGAAGTGATGCTTGCGATGGACGTAGCATCTTCTGAGCTTTACAACAAAGAAACAGGCAAATATCATCTTGAAGGCGAAGGCGTTGTTAAAACGTCTGAAGAAATGGTTGCTTGGTATGAAGAGCTTGTATCTAAATACCCAATCATCTCTATTGAAGACGGTTTAGATGAAAATGACTGGGAAGGACATAAACTATTAACAGAACGTCTTGGCAAAAAAGTTCAGCTTGTTGGTGACGACTTATTCGTAACAAATACGAAGAAACTTGCTGAAGGTATTGAAAAAGGTGTAGGTAACTCTATCCTTATTAAAGTGAACCAAATCGGTACATTAACAGAAACATTTGATGCAATTGAAATGGCAAAACGCGCTGGTTACACAGCGGTTATTTCTCACCGTTCTGGTGAAACAGAAGACAGCACAATCGCTGACATCGCTGTTGCGACAAACGCTGGTCAAATTAAAACAGGTGCACCTTCTCGTACAGACCGAGTGGCGAAATACAATCAATTGCTTCGCATCGAAGATCAACTTGGCGATACAGCGATTTACAACGGCATTAAATCGTTCTATAATCTGAAAAAATAATGCTTAAGCAAGGGAACCTAACCGAATCATTCGGTTAGGTTCTTTTTATTTCATTTGGAGAAAAAATTTGGGGTAACTCCTCAAATATATGATCACCCAATCACGATGACCAAAGGCGGAGTAACTTACTATTATCATGTCAACGGTCATGGGGATGTTACGGCATTAACGGATGCAAGCGGAAACGTTGTAGCGGAATATCAATACGATGCATGGGGGAATATTCTTTCCAAAACCGGCGCGATGGCATCAGCCAACCCATACCGTTATGCATGTTATTATTACGATGAAGAAACTGGATTATACTATCTCATGGCACGTTATTATGATGCTAATATTGGTCGGTTTATTACAAGGGATACGTTCCATGGGTTTGAGGATGATCCGCAGAGTTTGAATCAATATGCTTATGCTAATAATAACCCTGTAGTGAATATAGATCCTGATGGGCAATTTGCCATGCTCATTCCTGCAGCTTATGCTGCGGCAGTGGCAGTTTTAGGCACTGCGTTAGTTTATTATGCAATTAAGGCACTTGATGCTGTGGGAGAATTAATTGATCAAAGTTTTGCTAGAGTAAAAACAAAACCGAACTATAGATCTAAATATGAGTTACATCATATAGTCGCACAAAAGGCCAAAAAAGCACAACCAGCTCGTAATGTATTGAGCAAGGTCGGTCTCAATGTAAATAATCCTCAAAACTTAATTAGCATTAAAACAGGGCTGCATAGAAGATTGCATACAAATAAATACTATGAAACAATTAATAACATCATGAATTATGCCTATAATAAAAAGTACAGTTATAAAACAAACAGAAAAAGAGTAATTGCAGCTCTTGATGCAATTAAAGTATGGTTAAAAACAAAGAGTTTCTTTTCACCGTTCTAATGGTGAAACTAGGTTGATTTTTCAGAATGGGCCGATTATAGCCTATTAGCATAACCATGCAAATGAGATTAACGTAGAGCCACTGCAGGTATGACTATAGAAAAGAAAAACGTCAGTAGACAAAATCCATCATACCCGTTACTCCATGTTAATCTCTATATTCTTAACCATTTAGAAGTTAAAGATTATACCTAAATCAAAACTTAAACTATTAGTGTCCTCGGTTAAGGAGGGATCAAAACATGTTTCAAATGAATCTAATAAAAAAACTAAAAACTTCTTACCGTATAAGACTGTCAGGAGATAATAAATTTTTATGTCATAATATGGATAGTAAGACGATTGTTTATGATTTAACGACTTGGGAAAAAATTATTGAATTAAACAAACCTAATTATCCAAGTGATATGAGGTTCTCTGAAAACAATAAATATTTATTAATTAAAAGTACTACAGGTACTATATATGTTTATAACACTGCGAGCTTCCAGTTGGTAAAAAAGATCCAATCGAAAAAATCTTTTAAGTTGGTTGAAGGAGATACTAATTTTACCCAAGATAATTTAATGCTTCTTTCTGTTCTAGAAACCAATGATGGGCAACAAATTGGAACTATTAACATTCATTCAGGGGAATACACGATACTCACAGAATTTGAAAACGCCATTACACTTATTTACTATAATCAATTCCTCAAAAATAGAAATTATCATTTATTTACATTAAGTTATGTAAATAACGAAACGGGTTATAGAGAGAATAAAATTGTTAAAGTTAAGGAACCAATTAACAAGCAGTCAATTGAGTTAAAAAGTCACCCGGAAATTTTAATTTGGGACTCTGTCATTTTCGACTCCATTCATGACGTCTACATCTTGGTAAACGGTTATGAAATAATCTTAGTAGACTCAGACTTTAAAAAGATTTTGAAGAGAGGACACATCATTGACAATGATTCTCCTATGGAACACATTGGATATTTCCGATACCTTCATCAATCAAATGATGGTAGGTTTATTGTAGTGACTTATAATGAAAGTGTAATTATCTTGAGATATGAGGATTTAAAAACCATATTAATTGAAAAAATTCCATATGCTTGTTTTGCTGAATTTAGTAACGATGACCAATATTTACTTGTTGGTACTTGGGAGAACGGGTACGTTTTAGAGAACAACTTACCAGAATATTTTTAGAATTGGTATCTGTACATGTCCTCTCCCATGGAACGAATACAGTGCTGTCGGGAACCGTACGAAGAAAATCGTAAACAATGGAACGACGACGATTACCACAACATACACGTATGACGCCGCCGACCAATTAACAGCCGTCAACGGACAAGCATACACCTACGATGCCAATGGCAATTTAACGAACAACGGCAATAAGACATTTGTGTACGATGATGACAACCGTCTCATTGAAGTGAAAAATGCGTCTGGTACAACCATCGCGTCCTTTAATTATGATCATCTAGGAAGACGCATCAGTAAAACAACATCAAGCGGAACCATCTATTATCAGTATGATGGGGACTCCAATAGAGTCTTGTATGAAACAGATGCAAACAACAACATCGTGGCGGAGTATACGTGGGACGCATACGGCTACCCAGTCACGATGACCAAAGGCGGAGTAACATATTACTACCATAAAAATGGTCATGGTGATGTAACGGCATTAACCGATGAAAATGGAAATGTAGTTGCCCAGTATCAATACGATGCATGGGGGAACATTATTTCAAAAACCGGCACTATGGCATCAGCCAACCCATACCGTTATGCAGGATATTATTATGATGAGGAAACTGGGTTATATTATTTGATGAGTAGGTATTATAATTGAGCAGGTATTATAATTCTGAAATCGGCAGATTTATTAATTCAGATAATCCTTTGGTTATAAAAACATTGACTGATGAGGCTTTAAAGGCACCAGGAGAATACCAAGGTTTACCACTACTATCAAACTTGTTTGTATATGCTGCAAATAACCCTGTGATGTATGTGGATCCAAGTGGATATGCTTGGGGTAACCACTGGTGGAATTCTAGATGGTTTGTAGTTAATGCCATTAACTGGGGAATAACTGCAATTGTTGGGGGTGGACTTGGAGGATTATGTAACTATTCAGCCACATCATAAAGTGAGCTGAATATTTTTTGTATTTCCTGTCTATGATGTGGATATTGATAGACAAGGAGGTGAATCGCATGTTGACGGTACAACAAGCTGTATTTACAGTTGAGAGCTTAATCGGCAAAGTTCAACAACAAAAACAGCTCATTCATCAACTCGTTCAAGAAAATGAACATTTGCGTCACGAAAACAAACAACTACGCAAAGAAAATGAACAACTGAAGTACCGTGTTCAAGAGCTGGAAGCACGCACGAAAAAAAACAGCTCCAATAGCCATTTGCCCCCATCTTCTGACCGTTTTCACACCCATTCTTCTCGCAAGCCATCTGGCAACAAGCCAGGCGGACAAGAAGGACATCAAGGAACGACGCTCCGTCAAGTGGAACATCCACATCATCGTGTCGTCCACCGTGTGCATACGTGTCAAGGATGTGGGGCTTCTTTGCGTGAAGTCAAACCGTTCAAAGTCGATATCCGTCAAGTGTTTGATCTTCCTCCTGTGACGATCGAGGTGACACAACATGAACGTGAAGTGAAATCGTGTCCACATTGTCGATGTGTTCAACAAGCCGAATTCCCATCCCACGTCACGAATCATGTGCAATACGGTCCACGGCTCACGGCGCTCGTTGTTTATTTACATCATATCCAATTGATCCCGTACAAGCGTTTAAGTGATACAATCGAAGCGTTATATCAACACTCGATTAGTACGGGAACTCTTGCCAATATGGTGAAACGAGGACGCGAAGCGCTGGAATCAAATATGGACGTCATCGAAGACGCCTTACTTGAATCCAACATCCTGCATGTCGATGAAACGAGTTTGCGCATCAATGGGAAACTCGCATGGGTGCATGTCGCCTGTACATCGAAATATACGTACTTGGCTCCTCACGTTTCTCGTGGAAAGAAAGCGACTGATGACATCGGAATTCTTCCGCGATATCAAGGGACGATGATGCACGATGGATTCGGTACGTATCCAAAATACACGCAAGCCACCCATGCCCTTTGTCACGCCCATCATTTGCGTGAGTTAAAAGGCTTCATCGAACAAGGGCATACATGGGCATCGCGCATGACGACGTTTCTGTTAGCCGCCAAACAAGCCGTCGAAGCTCATCACGGTGCACTTTCCGAATAAGAAGCGAAACGATGGGAACGAGTGTATGATCGCATCCTAGAAAGAGCACAACACCGATTGGAAACGACGACGCCTCTTCCGAAAAAAGCACTCGCTTTTGTTCGACGCCTTCAAAAACGAAAGGAAGAAGCGTTGCGTTTCTTACGTGAAGTACATGTTCCCTTTGACAACAACCAAGCCGAACGCGATCTTCGCATGGTCAAAGTGAAAGAGAACATCTCGGGTACGTTTCGCGAAGAAACATTCGCCCAGTCTTTTTGTATCACAAGAAGCATCATTTCCACACTGACGAAACACGAAAAAAACGTGTGGGATTCGTTATGTCTTCTGTTGACAGGCGAAACGCTCGATCGTGTTCTTTCTACCACTTAGGGCATTTTCTATCACGGAGATGCCCTATTTGTGTTGCGCTTTTTTACATACTACTATCGGGGTGAATAGTTACTCATTTTCAACCTAAAGGGGGAAAGCTATCGATTACGGGAAAAGAGGCTCCAAGAAGAAAAACAGAAGGATCAATGAAAGGTCCTTCTGGGGAATTTTAAACCGGCGATTTTGGGGAAAAAATAATCGGCCTTGACAGGGAATGTCGTAGGTGCAACAGAGTACCGCTATTATGAAGATTTAAATGTCGCAATGACAGACTTCACGATCATTGGCCAACCAGGACTTGGCATCGGCCGATTTTTAGCGCAAAAGAGGCTAGAAGATTTGAACGCTTGGGCAGCAGCAAACGGAAAGCAGTTATTTGGCATGTTTGCGGAAATTTATGATCCTTATCGGGTGGAACATTATGAATTTGGCGGAATTAAGCCGATGGATCCATATGTCCGCCGTGAAGTATTGTCTCATCTTGGTTATAAGCGTCTTGATTTCCCTTACGTTCATCCGTCTTGGAACAATGATGGGGAGGCTGTAACTGGACTCGACCTTTGTTTCCTTCCGATGGATGATAACGTAAATGAACTTCCAGCGGAGCTTGTTGTGAAGTTTTTGAAACGATATTATTCTGTCTTATCAAACAAGCCAAAGGCTTGGTATGAAATGATTGAAAATCTTGAAACAAAAAATACGGTACCTCTTTTAAGCATTTAATGTACTGACGTCGTATTCATTTAATTTCAAAAGTCCAAATTCAAAAAACTAGGAATCCTTGATAAATCCAAATAGTTACAGTATACTTTGGTTATGGAAAGTACCGTGTTAAAATTCTTTCTATAAATAATCATAGTAATGAAGGAGGTTGTTCATATGAGCAAAAAAGTATTAATTGTTGCAGGAGATGCGGTGGAAGCGTTAGAGATTTATTATCCGTATTACCGTTTGCTAGAGGAAGGTTTTGATGTTACAATCGCTGCACCAAGGAAAAAGAAACTACATACAGTTGTCCACGA
>NZ_QLMH01000006.1 GCF_003259935.1 Paranoxybacillus vitaminiphilus
TTACACCCTGTTAAGCTGAATGTAGCTTAATGAAGAATAATGTTTAATAAAAAAATTTTAGTATGTTTGAATAAATTAAACATTATTCATAACCTACAGGCAAATTGAAAAGGGAGAACCTGTCATTGACAGTGAACGGCTAAATGTACGTTTAATTGAGAGATTAACCGTTTAAATAAATTGAGGTTTCCTTATAAGTGTCTGACCTTACGAGTAATCCCATAATAATCGTGTTCTTTATCCAATGTGATGTCCTATATATTATAGTTGTGGGGTCTGACCCTTGGCTTTTATACGAAAATGTCCCAAAAAGCCATCATAGTTATGTCCCTAAAAAGAAAACGGCCTGTGATACGCTTAATCATGAAGCAAGTCACAGCCCCATCCATTTTCATTCATCGTGGTGGCTGGTAAGTCATGGACGTTTGAGACATCCTCGTCAAAATAATAGAGCTCGTGATTGGCTTTGTTTCAAGCAGGCCGTTTTTTTCGGAAATGATGTTAATCAATTTACTTGACGTCTTTTATGATAGCGTATCTATTGACAGGTCTTCCCACTCCTCCGTATTGGATGTGGAGCTTAACCTGCTGGCATTTTTCCAGGTACTCTAAATAACGGCGGGCCGTTACCCTTGCAATGCCGACTCCTTCAGCTACTTCTTCGGCTGATACAGGGACGTTTTGTTGAATAAGGTAGTCGATAATGTTTTGCAGAGTGATGCTGTTTAATCCTTTCGGCAATTCGCCGTATGATTCTTGTTCATTTTGCAATAACAAAGAATCAAGCTCTGCTTGGGTAATTTTTTCTTTTGTTGTCAGCTTGCTTTGGAATGAGCGATAGTTTTCGAGCGATTGCTTCAATCGTTCAAATTTAAAAGGCTTCATAATATAATCAAAAGCCCCGTTTTGCAAAACACGGCGAACCGTCTCAATATCGCTTGCTGCTGTAATGGCAATCACATCAACAGAATGGCCTTCCATGCGGATTTGCTGCAATGTTTCCAATCCGTCCTGATTGGGCATGTAAATATCGATAATTACTAAATCAGGCTGAAGCGTTCTGATCATTTGAATGCCTTCCACACCATTTCCAGCTGTTCCAATAACCTTAAAGCCGCTTACGTTTTCAATAAACTGACGATTTACTTCTTGCACCATCGGGTCATCTTCAATCAGAAGAACATTGTATACCGCGTTCAATACTTACCCTCCCTCCTTACATATCGAAAGTAATAATAAATGTTGTTCCTTTATCCTTTTCAGATTGTATTTGAATCGTTCCATTGCCTTTTTCAACGATTTGTTTGACTAAATACAGTCCAATTCCGCGGTTGCTTGTGCTTTTCGTTGAAAATCCTTGTTCGAAAATAAAGGGTTTGTGCTGCTCGTCAATACCGCATCCGTTATCTTCTACGGAAAGAGATAAAATCTCATCATTTTGTTCAATACTTATGAACACTTCTTTATGAGGATTGTCTACATTTTTGAACGAATCAAACGCATTTTCAATTAAGTTTCCGAGAATAACAACAAAGTCGTGATGGTCCAAATGTTTAGGGAATTTTTTTAATTGGCTGTGTCGGTCAATGGTTACTTGGATGCCAAGTTCTTTACCGCGGCTAATCTTGCTTAAAAGAAGCCCCGAAATGCTTTCGTCTTTAATATTTTTGCTTAAAAAGCGAGTGATCTCCTCTTGTTCTTCTGTTACTTGAAAAACGTATTCGAGCGCTTTTTCTTTATGACCGAGCTGAATGAGACCGGCAATGGTATGCAATTTATTCATATGTTCGTGATTTTGGACACGCAAAGCGTTTACAAATGCTTTTACGCCGGTGAGCTCTTCAGCTAGTTTTTTTACTTCGGTGCGATCCTGGAAAATTGCCACGGCTCCAACCGTTTTATTGTTTACTTTAATAGGGATGCGGTTGCTGACAATATTTAAATTTCTCACTTGAAGTTCTTTGTTGTAAATCGGCTCATTAATTTGCAAGATCTCCGGCAAATGAGTATCCGGAATGACGGAACGAATGTTTTTTCCAATCACATCACCGTGAATACCGAGCATTTGTTTCGCTTTGTCATTAAAAATCGTAATTCGTTCTTCTGTATCGATGGCAATGACTCCTTCATGCATGGCGTTAAACGTTTCCGTGCGTTCCACTAAAAGTCTAGCAATTTCATGCGGTTCAAGATGAAACATTTGCCGTTTAATATGGGAGGCAAGGAGCCATGCACCCCATCCACCAAACAAAAACGAAAGACTAGCGGTAAGGATAATCTCTACTTTTAATGTAAGAAGCACCTCGATAAAATTCGGCAATTTATAGGCAGCGATGACAACGCCAATTTGTTTATGCTGCGGGCTCATAATCGGAGCAAAGGCACGAATGACTGTTCCGATTTCTCCTTTTGCTTTTGAAGTATATGTATGTTCAGCAAAAGCAGGCCCTTCGTCCGTCCCTTTCGATTTTAAACCGATCAACCGTTTAACAGGATGGGAGAGGCGCGTCCGCTCCATGTCAAGTACAACGATGTAATCAGCACCGTTAATGATCCGAATTCGTTCTACGACTTCGTTAATCGATTGCCGCTCCTTTTGTGTGCCGGTAATCCTTTTTTTAATTTCAGGCAATTCCGCAACGGTGCGGGCAGTAAGTAAGGAGCGCTGCTGCAGTTCTTCTTCTTTCGTATGAATGTAATTCCCGATTAAGATCATTCCGCCAATTAATAAAGAAAAGACGACAATAAAGAAAATAAGCGCAGAAATTTTCCAGCGAATCGATAATTGTTTCATTAGCAGAGATACCTCGTTTACTTGAAAAACTAGACTATAATTTTATTGTAATGATTTGATGAGAGATATGGTAGAATTTTCTTAAATCACAGAAAGAACGGTGTGGAATCAAGATGAAACGATGGTTTATCATAACGGGATTCATTGGTATCAGTGTTTTTCTTTACTTTGCAACTTATAAAAATGCTTCACAAACAAATATCGTCTTTGATGATGAACAAATAGGATTAGATGATCAAATTGTTATTTATTTCAGTCATGTCGTTGCAGAGAATACTCCAAAAGGATTAGCGGCGCAAAAGTTTGCCGAGCTTGTTGAAGAAAAAACAAATGGTCGTGTAAAGGTGGAAGTATTCCCAAATGGATTATTATATTCTGATGAAGAGGAAATGGATGCGCTTAGGCGCGGAGACGTGCAAATGATTGCACCATCTATTTCAAAAGTGACTAAATTGGTTGGTGAATGGAACGTTCTTGATTTGCCGTTTATATTTGAAAACTATGATGATGTTGAAAAAGTGTTTACAGGGAATACAGGGAAAGAATTATTATCCATGTTAGAGGGAACAGGAATTAAAGGATTGGCGTTTTGGAGCAATGGATTTAAGCAGATGATGAGCAACAGGCAGTTGCTGATTGAACCGAAAGATTTCAAAGGAATGCGATTTCGTATCATGCCAAGCAACGTGATTGAAAAACAGTTTCGCTTGCTGGGGGCAAAGCCGATTGTTGTTTCTTTTAATCATGTGTATCAGTCGCTGGAAAAACGAGAGTTTGATGGTCAAGAAAACACAATTTCGAATATTTATTCAAAGGGTTTTTATCAGTTTCAACCTTATATAACAGTTAGTAATCATGGCTATCTTGGTTATGTAGTATTAATGAACGAAAAATTTTGGAGAAGTTTACCTGAAGATATTCAAAAACAAATTGCTGCAGCTCTTAAAGAGACAATGTTATGGAATTTAAAACAATCCAAACAGCAGAATGAGCAACAGTTGATGGAGATGAAGAATAATCGCAACATACAAATTTATGAGCTAACGGATAAAGAGCGAAAGGAATGGAAAGAAAAGTTTGCGCCGTTATATAAGGAGTACGAAAAAAAGTTTGGCAGCAAGCTGTTGCAGCGAATTCAAGACGATAGAAGCTGAGGGGGCTCCCTTGGCTTTTTTTATTTTATAGGAGCTAAGCGAGCCGCCTTCGCTTTTCCTATGACCAAAATGAACAAAAAGACCATTATCACCATAATATTAAAATTTTCTTAATGTTCTATTAATATGGACTTTACAAAGGGGATATTTGAAAGCGTTATCAAGTGCAATAGAAAGGAGAGGGAGAAATGCGGATTAATTTTAAAAATTTGACAGTGCGAGTCATTATTGGAATTATTTTAGGGATTATTGTCGGGTTTTTATTTCCAGAGTTTGGAGCACAGCTGAAAGTGCTTGCCGATGTATTTATTAAATTAATTAAAATGGTGATTGCTCCAATTGTGTTCTTTACCGTTGTTATTGGTATTGGAAGCATGGGGGATTTGAAAAAAGTAGGCCGAATTGGCGGTAAAGCGTTACTTTATTTTGAAATTGTAACAACATTTGCTTTAGCGATTGGTATCGTTGTCGTCAACCTCGTTAAGCCGGGGGTGGGATTCAATACGAGTGCAGTAGAAGGGGGAGATATTTCGCAATATACGCAACAGGCGGAAGCAACGAATCATGGTGCCATTGAATTTTTAGTGAGCATTATTCCAGATAATATCGTTGCTGCGATGGCAAAAGGAGAGCTGCTGCCGATTCTATTCTTTGCTGTCTTATTCGGGTTAGCAACGGCAGCATTAGGTGAAAAAGCAAAACCGGTTATTCATCTATTTGAGCGTTTAACGGATATTTTCTTTGGTGTCGTTAATATGGTCATGAAGGTATCACCGATTGCCGCGTTTGGGGCAATGGCTTATACGATTGGTAAGTTTGGTCTTGGCTCTCTAGTTGCTCTTGGAAAACTAATGGCATCTGTCTACATTACGATGTTCCTCTTTATCGTGGTTGTTTTAGGCGCCATTGCCAAATATTATCGCTTTAACATCTTTAAATTTATCGCCTATATTAAAGAAGAAATCTTACTAGTATTAGGTACTTCTTCATCTGAATCAGCATTGCCGAAAATGATGGAGAAACTGGAAAAATACGGATGTTCAAAATCGGTTGTTGGTCTTGTCGTTCCAACAGGATATTCATTCAATCTTGATGGTACATCGATTTATCTTTCAATGGCAGCGATTTTTATTGCTCAGGCGTACGGTATCGATTTAACAATTTGGCAAGAACTAACATTATTAGGTGTGTTAATGTTAACGTCTAAAGGAGCAGCAGGTGTTACAGGTTCTGGTTTCATTACATTAGCGGCAACATTGGCAGCGTTTCCGATGATTCCGATTGAAGGACTTGCTTTGCTTCTTGGTGTTGACCGTTTTATGTCAGAGGCGCGCGCCATTACAAACTTGATTGGAAATGGTGTAGCAACTGTGGTCGTTTCAAAAATGGAAAATGAGTTCCATCCTTCAGTAGAAATGAAGTTACAGGAGACTAATATAACGGTGGCAAAATAAAGTGTAAAAACGGACAGCCGAAAAAAGCTGTCCGTTCTTTATGTTAAAACAAAAATCATCCTTAGAGGGATGTCACTTTAAAGAATGATAAATTTGACGTAGGCGTCAGATTTTTTCTTTAAAAAAGGTGTTGACAATTTTTTAGGTATAATCTAATATACCTATAGGGGTAATTACAAAAAGGTGGAATTTGATAATTTCTATTTAAGTTATATTTTTTGGAAACAATAATACCCTAATAGGTATAAAGAGAGGTGAGAAACGTGAAATAAATTTTTCCACAGCAAGTAGAGGAGTTACTTAAGCAAGGAAAAAATTTAAGCATTATTGATGTTCGCGGGGCGGAAGAGGTAGCTCATGGGAAAATTCCAAGTGCGCGTCATATCCCGCTCGGTCAATTAGAAAGCAGATTAAATGAAATTGAAAAAGATAAAGAACATATTATCGTGTGTCGTTCAGGCAACCGCAGCGGCATGGCTTGCGAGTTTTTAGCATCGCAAGGGTATGATGTCGTCAATATGATGGGCGGTATGCTTGAATGGACTGGAGAAATTGAATAATAAAGGGGGAAAAGGTATGCAAATCACAGTAAATAAAGTATTAGATGCAAAAGGATTATCATGTCCGATGCCAATTGTTAAAACAAAAAAAGCAATGGAAGAATTAGATCCGGGGCAAGTTCTTGAAGTACAGGCAACAGACAAAGGCTCCTTGGCAGATATTCAAGGATGGGCAAAAAATACGGGACATCAATACATCGGAACCATCGAAGAAGGAGATGTATTGAAACATTATCTTCGCAAAGCAGATGTTTCTGAAGCGGAAGAAGAAAAAAAGCATCCGTACGTGATTGATTTAAAAGAACTTGAGCGTAAATTAGAAAACGGCGAGAAGTTCGTAATTCTAGATGTACGCGAACAAGCTGAATATGCATTTGGACATATTCCGGGCGCCATCAATATTCCGCTTGGCGAGTTAGAAGCGCGTTTTACAGAGCTAAATAAGGATGACGAAATTTATGTCATTTGCCGCACGGGCAACCGCAGCGACTTAGCGGCACAGCAGCTTGCGGAAAAAGGTTTTACGAATGTTATCAATGTTGTTCCTGGCATGGTTGAATGGACAGGAGAAGTGGATAAATTTTAAAAATTGAAGGAGGAATTTTACAATGGCAAAAAAAGTAGCGATTATTGCGGCAAACGGAGGTTTATTTGATGCATATAAAGTATTCAACATTGCGACAGCTGCAGCAGCAACAGAAGCAGAGGTAGCGATTTTCTTCACATTTGAAGGTTTAAATTTAATTCATAAAGAAGCATATAAAAATCTTCCTCTTCCAGAAGGCAAAGAGCATTTCCAAGAAGGATTCCAAAAAGCAAACGTTCCTGCAATTCCAGAGCTTGTCGAAATGGCCAAAGAAATGGGGGTTAAAATGATTGCTTGCCAAATGACAATGGATGTGATGGGCTTAGAAAAAGAACATTTTGTTGATGGCATCGATGTAGGCGGAGCGGTAACGTTCCTGGACTTCGCAAAAGATGCAGATGTAACGTTAACATTTTAATAAATGATTAAAATGATGAAGGAGGAAAGCAACTAATGCAATCAGATAAAGTATTAGACGCGAAAGGATTAGCGTGTCCTATGCCAATTGTGCGCACAAAAAAGGCAATGGATGAGTTGGCATCCGGCCAAGTATTGGAGATTCACGTAACAGATAAAGGGGCGAAAAACGACCTTGCTGCCTGGGTGAAATCTGCTGGTCATGAAATGATTCAGTCAGCAGAGGAAGGGAATGTATTAAAGTTTTGGATTCGTAAAGGATAATTTTGCTTTACACAGGGTATCTACAGTGATTTAGATACCCTGTGTAGTATTAAAGGGGAGAAAAGGTATGGATTTCGGTTACATCATTACAATCTTTCTTATCGGCTTTATCGGTTCGTATATATCAGGCATGGTCGGAATTGGCGGTTCCATTATCAAATATCCGATGCTTTTATACGTTCCTCCTTTATTAGGATATACAGCACTCAGTGCACACGAGGTATCGGGAGTGAGTGCCGTTCAAGTATTTTTTGCGACGATCGGCGGAGTATGGGCTTACCGTAAAGGCGGCTACTTAAATAAGAAGCTCATTATTTATATGGGTACAAGCATTTTGCTTGGAAGTTTTATCGGCGGTTATGGTTCAAAACTTATGCCGGAAGAAACCATTCATATTATTTACGGAATTTTGGCAACGATTGCTGCCGTTATGATGTTTGTTCCGAAAAGAGGAGTTGACGATATTCCGCTCGAACAAGTGAAATTTAACAAATGGTTAGCAGCTCTGCTTGCTTTCGTTGTCGGTATTAGTTCTGGTATTGTCGGAGCGGCTGGGGCATTTATTCTTGTTCCGATTATGCTTGTTGTTTTAAAAATTCCAACCCGTATGACAATCGCTACTTCATTGGCGGTTACTTTTATTTCCTCAATCGGCTCAACAGTAGGAAAAATGACAACAGGTCAAGTTCCTCTTATTCCAGCGATGATTATGATTGTTGCCAGCATGATCGCTTCGCCGCTTGGCGCAAATTTTGGGAAAAAGGTAAATACAAAAGCATTGCAATGGATTTTAGCGCTGATTATTGTTGCGACATCCATTAAAATTTGGATAGATATTATCTTTTAAAATAATGGTTTGACACATAAAAATATTCGTGTTAATATACCTATAGGGGTATAAAATTCCGCGGATGAAGGAGGGAAATTCATGAAGCAAGTTACCGTCTATACAACAACGACTTGTCCATATTGCATCATGTTAAAAAATTATCTTAATGAACAAGGAATTCCGTTTAATGAAATTAACTTAAACTTTCATCCGGAAGCAGTGGAACGGGTAGTAAGAGCAACAGGACAGCTTGGTGTTCCACAAACGGAAATTGACGGCCGCTGGGTGATTGGCTTTAATCCAGAAGCAATTATGCAGCTATGGCGTTCTTAATAAATAAATTTTTTTTAAGATACAAAATACCCTATACAGTATATAAAGGAGGAAGAAAAATGGCTGTTTATGAAATGACTGCTGAAAAATTAAATGAAATGATTGTCAATAAGGAAGAATTTTTCTTATTTGATGTGCGCAATGAATCTGATTTCAACGATTGGAAAATTGAAGGTGAAAAAATCTCCTATTTAAATGTTCCTTATTTTGAATTAATCGATGGAGTAGAGCCGGTATTAGACAAAATTCCAACTGACAAAAAAGTTGTTGTCGTTTGTGCAAAAGAAGGTTCATCGAAAATGGTTGCAGAAATGTTATCCGAACATGGACGTGACGTGTTCTATCTAAAAGGCGGTATGAAAGCGTGGAGTGAATATCTTTACCCAGTAATTGTATACGAAGATGAAAACATGAAAGTATATCAATTCATCCGCGTAGGTAAAGGATGCTTATCTTACATGATTGTCTCAGGAAATGAAGCGTTGATCGTTGACCCATCCCGCTTTATCGATGTTTACAAAGATACGGCCAAGAAAGAAGGAGTAACGATTACACACATTGTTGATTCACATTTACATGCAGACCATATTTCCGGAGGTTATGAATTAGCAAAGCAAACAAACGCGAAATATTATCTCATGAAGAGCGAAGGGGCGGTATTTGAATTCGAACCGCTAGAAAACCATGACCGCATTGAATTTGAAAAAGTAAGCTTAGAAGTGTTGGCAATCAAAACACCTGGACATACACCAGGAAGCGTGTCGTTCTTTGTGAACAACAAATTGCTATTCTCAGGTGACACCATTTTTGTCAGCGGCTTAGGCCGCCCTGACCTTGGCGGCAAAGCGCGTGAGTGGGCAAAAGATCTTTATGATACAGTTTACAATAAAGTAGCAAAAATCGCTGATGATGTCATTGTATTGCCAGCACACTACGCGAACTTTGATGAAGAAGTGAACGAACGAGGTTATATCGGTAATCTGCTGGGAAACATTCGCGCAATGAATGAAGTCATGCAAGGCAAAAATGAAGAAGAATTCGTTGAGTATGTGGCGCAATCAGCTTCAACAGAAACACCGCCAAACTTTGAAGATATTATTGCGATTAACCGGGGTGTGAAAGAAGCAACTCCTGAGCAAAAACAAGAATTAGAAATTGGGCCGAACCGTTGTGCGGTTCATCACACTCATTAATAGTAAGAGTAGAGTTTAATTACAAAATGAGGCTGTCCTGCTATGTAATGAGACAGCCTCTTTCTAACGTCATAAAAATATGAAGAGGTGAAGGAAATGGCTGAGAAAAAAGATAAAACGACGATTATTCTTTTTAGCGGCGATTTAGATAAAGCGATGGCGGCATTTATTATTGCTAACGGTGCAGCTGCTTACGATCAAGAAGTAACGATGTTCTTCACTTTCTGGGGATTAAATGCTTTAAGGAAGGAAGAACATGTGCCCGTACAAAAAGGATTCCTTGAAAAAATGTTTGGCTGGATGATGCCAAGAGGCGCAAACAAATTAGGTTTGTCAAAAATGAATATGGCTGGATTAGGTCCAAAAATGATTAAGAATGTGATGAAAAAGCATAATGCACTTACATTGCCGCAATTAATTGAGATGGCAAAGGAACAAGGTGTGAAATTAGTCGCTTGTACAATGACAATGGATTTATTAGGCATTACGAAAGAAGAACTTATTGATGGCGTCGAATTAGGCGGTGTAGCTGCTTACTTAGGCGACGCCACAGAAGGAAAAGTGAATTTATTTATTTAACCTCGCTCAAAAAGCGGGGTTTTATTAATTATTTAGAAATGAAAGGTTGACATTTTTATAAATATTTATATATAATAAATCTTGAAATCGAGATTTATTATATAATTGTTTTTGTTCATATATCTCGATTCAGAGATTTATTAAATCATAATTTATGTTAAAAACCCATTTTAAGCAAGATACTAAATGTTTACATTTATTTTTAGGTGAAAGGAAGAAGAAATGATGATTGAAATATATCCAGCTGACGGACGCTATCATGCTGATCATGGCTGGTTAAAAAGCTATTTCAGTTTTTCGTTTGCCGAATATTTTGACCCAAGCAATATGAACTTTGGTCCCTTACGTGTATTGAATGATGATGTCGTAAAACCGCTGCGCGGATTTGGAGCGCATCCGCATCAAGAAATGGAAATTGTTTCGATTGTTCTTAGCGGCTATTTGCAGCATGAAGACAGCCTCGGAAATAAAGCGGTTACAACGTTTGGCGGTGTCCAGCGAATGTCGGCAGGCACAGGAATTGTTCACTCCGAAGTCAACCCTTCAGCGACAGAAGATGTGAATTTCTTGCAGATGTGGTTTTTGCCGGAAAAGAGCGGGTTAACGCCATCGTATGAGCAAACGAATTTCGCTGTTGCCAAGTTAAAAAATCAGCTGTTGCCCGTTGTTGCAAAAAATCCTGACTCTGAACAAATCGCTCATATTCATCAAGATTTGACGATCTATCTTTCCGATTTAGAAGCGGACAAAGAAATTGAATTCATCCAAGAAGAAGGACGTCGTATATTCCTTTTTGTCATTGAGGGAAGACTGGTGATCAATGGGGAGACTATATTAAATAAGCGCGATTCCGCCCGTATTACCCAGCTTCATAAATTAGCGTTGTCCACAGATTCAGGTTCACGTTTTATGCTCATCGATTTGCCGTAAGCGGCAATCGCTGAGTTCTATATAAAAAATGAACATAAAGGAGAGTGTGATTGATGGCAAATGTAAATTTAGCAATTATTTATTACAGCTCAACAGGAACAAACTATAAAATGGCAAAATGGGCTGAAGAAGCAGCAAAAGAGGCAGGGGCAGAAGTAAGGGTATTAAAAGTTCCTGAGCTTGCTCCGCAGGAAGCGATTGAGTCAAATCCGGCATGGAAAGCTCATGTAGAAGCGACAAAGGATGTTCCAACAGTAACGCACGATGATTTAGAGTGGGCAGATGCGATTATTTTCAGCGTACCAACACGTTTTGGCAATGTTCCGTCACAATTGAAGCAATTTTTAGATACAACAGGCGGATTATGGTTCCAAGGAAAGCTTGCCAATAAAGTTGTAAGCGCAATGGCTTCGGCAAGCAATGCACATGGCGGTCAAGAACAAACCATTCTGCAGTTATATACAACAATGTACCATTGGGGAGCGATTGTAGCTGCACCTGGTTACACAGATCCATCTATTTTTGCAGCGGGCGGCAATCCGTATGGCACTAGTGTAACAGTTGATCAAAATGGAAACATTGTTGAGAACGCAGAAGCAGCGGTGAAACACCAAGCAAAACGTACTGTTCAAGTAGCACAATGGGTAAAAGCCGGCTTGGCGCAATAATCGAGTTTCAGAAGAGGCTGACTCAAACACAAAGTGTCATACTTCATAACACAATATATAGGGAATGAATGGACTACTGTATATTGTGAAATGCACATGAGGTTAGACACTTATGGGTCGGCCTCTTCGTTTTTATATATTTTTTGCTTTTTGATGCGAATGCAAAGATAATAGAATTATACAACTTTGGAAAGGAGTGTTCGGATGAAAAGTATACAAGATTACGCCATTTTACATAATGGTGTTAAAATGCCGTGGCTTGGGTTAGGCGTTTACAAAGTAAAAAATGGCGATGAAGTTATTAATGCGGTCAAAACAGCACTTGAAGCAGGGTATCGCCACGTTGACACGGCCGCGTTTTATGACAATGAAGAGGGAGTCGGGCAGGCAATTAAAGAATCAGGAGTGCCGCGGGAACAAATATTTATTACCACAAAAGTTTGGAATTCTGATCAAGGCTATGAAACGACGTTAAAAGCGTTTGAAACAAGCTTAAAAAAAATAGGACTGGATTATATTGATTTATATTTAGTACATTGGCCTGTAAAAGGAAAATATAAAGAAACATATAAGGCGCTCGAAAAGCTTTATAAAGACGGCCTTGTTCGCGCGATTGGCGTGAGCAATTTCCACATTCATCATCTAGAAGATTTAATGGCCGAATGCGAAATAAAGCCGATGGTCAACCAAGTGGAATATCATCCTCGCTTAACGCAAAAAGAACTTCATGCTTTTTGTAAACAGCATCATATTCAGCTTGAAGCATGGGCGCCGCTCATGCGCGGCGGTTTGTCTGATGAACCAACTCTTTTAGAGATCGGCAAAAAATATGGGAAATCTCCGGCACAAATCATTTTACGCTGGGATTTGCAACATGAAGTAGTAACAATTCCGAAGTCGGTTACTCCTCACCGGATTAAAGAAAATGCCGATATTTTCGATTTTGAATTAACAGCGGAAGAAATGGAGAAAATCGATGCTTTAAATATGAATAAACGAATTGGTCCGGACCCGGACAACTTTGATTTTTAAGAGTGTTTATAGTTAAGAAAGCTTGTATCAAAGCTTGATGCTATATGCAAAGGAACTGACGTATTTTCGCGCCAGTTCCTTTTGTTGTGCAGAGTCTAAATAAAAATTTGGAAGTTGTAAGCGCATTAATATTTTACATACTAATAAAAGATAATACGTTTATACATAAGGCGTTGTGTTTGACGCTTTCACATCTGTAAAGTAAAATAATCTCAGTATAAACATATTTTTTTAAGTATGTTATACGATATTATGGAGGGTTATAAATGCTTTTTCATCCGATGGATTTCCTGATTTTTATCGCCTTTGGGATTTCTCTATGGGCGCAATTTAGAGTATCAGGGAATTTTAATGAATGGTCAAAAGTTCCCGCTTCTTCCGGGCTGACTGGGGCAGAAGTGGCTCGAATGATTTTGGATCGAAACGGTCTGCATCACGTTCCAGTTGAGCTCGTGCGCGGCACACTAACGGACCATTATGATCCGATTTCAAGAACGGTTCGCTTATCAGAACCTGTTTACTATGGTCGTTCAATAGCTTCGATTTCCGTAGCTGCTCATGAGGTTGGCCATGCTGTTCAGCACAAGCAGTCATACGGAGCGTTAGTATTGCGGCATCGTATGTTTCCGATTGTCAATTTCACATCAGGCATTGCGCCATTTTTATTATTGACTGGATTTATTTTTCACCAATTCTCATTGCTTGGGCTCGGGATTATCTTTTTCTCGTTTGCTGTGGCGTTTCAATTAATTACGCTTCCGGTTGAGTTTAACGCAAGTTCCCGGGCGAAAAAGTTTATGCTGGCGGAAGGCTTAATTCATAGCGGTGAGGAACGCGGTGTGAATAAAGTGCTTGGAGCCGCAGCATTAACGTATGTAGCCGCAGCTTTAATTTCTGTGCTCGAACTGCTAAAATTCGTCTTCATTTTTATGCAGGGAAACGAAGAGGAATAATAAATTTTAAGAAGAAACATGCTCTTAGGAGGTGTAGTCCGCACGCGGCTGGCGGGTGCGGAAGCTAATTGGAGATATTTAATTTATTCATGGTAGCTTTATTAATTGCGTTAACCGGCTTTTTCGTTGCTTCGGAGTTTGCCATTGTAAAGGTGCGCAGTTCGCGAATTGATCAGCTTATTAGCGAAGGGAATAAGCGGGCGGTAGCAGCCAAAAAAGTCATTTCCAATCTTGATGAATATTTATCAGCAAACCAGCTGGGAATTACGATTACCTCATTAGGTTTAGGTTGGTTAGGGGAGCCGACTGTCGAACGTCTCCTATTTCCGTTGTTTGAAAAAATTCATCTATCAGAATCACTTTCCCATCTTCTATCTTTTGTCATCGCTTTTGCAAGCATCACATTTTTGCACGTCGTTGTTGGGGAATTGGCGCCAAAAACATTGGCGATTCAAAAAGCTGAAGCGATTACGCTGTTGACAGCTAAGCCGCTTAGCTGGTTTTATAAAATCATGTATCCGTTTATATGGACGTTAAATAATTCAGCGAGAATTGTAACTCGTTTGTTTGGATTGAAGCCGGCATCTGAGCACGAAATCGCCCATTCGGAAGAAGAATTGCGCTTAATTTTATCGGAAAGCTATAAGAGCGGTGAAATTAATCAATCTGAATATAAATATGTGAACAACATTTTCCGTTTCGATGATCGCGTTGCCAAAGAGATTATGGTTCCGCGGAAGGAAATTGTTGCCTTTGATATTAATCAAACAGTAAAAGAAAATCTTCAAATTATTAAAGAGGAAAAATATACGCGCTATCCAGTGATTGACGGCGATAAAGACCACGTGATCGGTTTGATTAATATAAAGGAAGTGTTTACCGACTTAGTAACAAATCCTTCTGAAGAAAAGTCAATAAGAGACTATATTCGTCCAATTATTCAAGTCATTGAATCGATTGCCATTCATGATTTATTAGTAAAAATGCAAAAGGAACGCATTCATATGGCTATTCTCGTTGATGAATACGGCGGAACATCAGGTTTGGTAACAGTAGAAGATATTTTAGAAGAGATTGTCGGTGAAATTCAAGATGAATTTGACATCGATGAAACGCCAATGATTCAAAAAATTGATGACGATCATACGATTATCGATGGAAAAGTGCTTATTAGCGAAGTGAATGATTTGTTCGGCTTATCTATTGATGACACCGATGTAGATACCATTGGCGGTTGGATTTTAACAGAGCATTATGATATTAAAGTAGGAGACAGTGTACAAATTGATCGTTATTCTTTCAAAGTGCTCGAAATGGATGGCCACCATGTTAAAACGTTAGAAGTAACGAGATTGCCTGTGATAGAGAATCACGAACAAAACGAGGAAAATAGCGAAATAGCTGGAATGCATTATTAAAAAGCGCAGAGTTATCTGCGCTTTTTAATTTACTATGAAAAATAAGAACATAAATCGATGGCTTTTGTAAAGGCATCATCTTGAAATGGCGCAATGCAGGAAACCGACTCGTTTGTAATGGGGTGAAGAAATTCGATTTTCGCGGCATGAAGTGCCTGTCTAGATGTAAAATGGTCGGAACCACCGTAAAGTACGTCTCCGACGAGCGGGTGGCCGATATAACTCATATGAACGCGAATTTGATGAGTGCGTCCGGTATCTAAAGTGAGTTGAACAAGAGAGAGTTGTTCATTTTGAAAAAATTCCAATACACGATAGTGAGTAACCGCTTTTTCTCCTGTTTTTGATACTCTTCGTCTTGTTGGGTGGTGGCGGTCACGGCCGATCGGAGCATCAATCGTTCCTGTTTTTTTCTTCATAATTCCATGAACAAGCGCGACATATGTTCTTTTTATTTGTCTTTGTGCAAGCATGCGATCCAGCATTGCTCCTGCTAAAGCGTGTTTTGCAAACAAAATCGCTCCAGTCGTGTCGCGGTCAAGCCGATGAATATGGCGCACTTTTGTAAAAATTCCTTGACATTGCAAGTGGAAAGCAACTGCGTTCGCTAACGTATCTGTTTGTTCAGGAGTTGCTGGATGGACATCGACTCCGGCTCGTTTGTTAATCATTAATAAGTGGTCGTCTTCAAATAAAATATCCAGCTCGCTATATGTTGGTTTTGCACTAACCGGCTCCGGCTTGTATAACCAGATTTGCAAGCGGTCGTTTGGAAGAAGAGGAGTTGTCCATTTCACTTCTTGACCATTTACTTTGATTCCTTTGTCCATGCGCAGTTGATGAATGAGTTTTTTCGGAGCTTTCCAAACGTCTTTTAAAAAAAGTTCTATTGTATGTCCGTTCCAATTGGAAATAAACTCAACCCATTCTCCTTTTCTTTTCGTTATCACAGCGGTTCACCTTCGATTTTGTATAGTAAAAATTTGAAAAGCTTATTGAAAATGCGGAAACACTTACCATCATCATAACCAAAAAAATTATGTTACACTCATAATATCGTGTTGAGAAGTGCAACGTGAAAAAGGTGGTATGAGCATTGAAAATTGTTTATGCAGCAACAAAGGAACAAGAGGAATATATTAACTGTTTAATCAACTATTTTTACAGTAATATTTTCCCACACTGCTTCGATGACAGCGAAATTACAGTGTTTGAACATTTAGGAATACTGTCGCTGCAAGAAGAACAGATTAAATATAACGGCACGATGAAAGAGGCATTTGAAATTATCTCATCGCTTCAATCGTTAATAGCGGTTATTGAATCGCTAAAATCAAATCATATTCGTGAACACCATCGTAAGCTGTTTCAGAAAAATATTCGTTTGCTTGAGAGGTATGGTATCTCATTCCCGTTTTTAATTGAACAATTCACAAACAGGCGTAAAGCAGTTTTAAGTATGTATTCTCAACCTGCCAACCAATGGCTTATATAATGAGAGGCTGACCAAAAAAGCAAAGTGTCACCCCTCACATCCATCATATATAGGATATAACACTGGGTAGGATTGTGTGTGAGGTCAGACACTTATAGGTCAGCCGCTTTGTTATTGAATCGATTGAAACCAGTCGCGAAATACAGCTTCCTCTCGATAGCCGTCAATTCGTTTGACTTCTTTCCCGTCAACGTAATGAACAATCGTTGGCGTTCCTTCAATTTTGTACTTATCCCAGCCGTCTTCAAACTCAAGAAGGTTGAACATTTTTAAATCAATTCCCATTTCTTTTGCCAAAGGAACGACAATGGGTGTTGTTTTTTGGCAATGAGAACAAGTTGGACTATAAAAATAAACGGTAACGGTTTCTTTATTTTCAAGTTTCTTCTCTAATTCATCAGGCAAAATAATATTTTGATAGTTCGGATCATCAAGCTGTTCAATTGTAGCAGGATGAAGCTTTTCTTTTTTAAATGGATTGCCTTCTGCTTTTTCTTGCTGCTGATATGACGTCATAAATGCGATCGCAGCGAATAGTGCGAAAATAATCGCTCCGAAAATAACGATTTTTTTCACTTTAGTTCCCTTCTTTCATTTTCCGAATGATCATGCTGCTTAACACAGCAATGAGTATGAAGGCGATTAACGCAAGAAACGGAATGGTGATAAAACCAAGCCAATTAATATATTGCCCTGTGCACGGAACGATTCCGCATGAAATCGCATTATCTTGGAAAAACGGTACTTTTTGGATTAAATAATGGTACGTCGAAATCAACCCGCCGATGATTGACAGCACTAAGCTGTAGCGGGCAATGTCGTATTGTTTGCGAATCGCTGCCATTCCAAGAATAATGACTTGCGGGTACATAAAAATACGCTGAAACCAGCAAAGGTCGCAAGGAATAAACTTCATGATTTCTGAGAAATAAAGGCTTCCAAGTGTAGCGATGAGAGATATTCCCCAAGCAATGACAAGTAAATTTTCCAACGTCTTCTCGTTTCTATTCATATAAAACCCCTTATTGTTAATTGATGATGCCAATTTCATTATAGTTAATCAGCAGTTGTATGTAAAATATTTAACGAAAGAGATAAACAAAGCTGACTTAAAAAGCAAAATGTTCGTTTCCACCATACAAAATAATTGAATAAATAAGCGGTGTATATCGAATATGTGTGAATTGAGACACTTATGGACCGGATTGACGAGGCTTATATTCCATACAAAAGAATTATTTTCTAACTATAACCTGCGAAAAAACGGTGAAAATAATCGGTGAAAGGAGAGGATCACATTGAACAACAATACCGTTCAAAATATTATGACGACAAATGTGGCGACTGTTTCATCCAACCAAACGATTCAAGAGGCGGCGCAATTAATGAGCCAGCATAACATTGGGGCGCTTCCGGTTGTTGAAAACGGTCAAGTGAAAGGAATCATTACAGACCGCGACATTACGCTTCGTTCTACTGCACAAGGATTGAATGCTTCGACTCCTGTTTCTCAAGTGATGTCAACGAACTTAGTAACAGGAAGACCAGATATGAGCGTTCAAGAAGCAGCGAATTTAATGTCACAAAACCAAATCCGTCGTTTGCCAATCGTTGAAAATAACCAGCTTCGCGGGATTGTGGCATTAGGTGATATCGCAACAAACAGCGCTTATGACCAACAGGCGGAACAAGCGCTCACTAATATCTCCGAACCATCCAGCCCACAATTTTAACTTTTAAGAGGCTGACCTAAAGCAAAAGTGTCAGACCCGATAACCACAATAAACCGTGCATCATGTTTAAAAAATACATGATTATGGTGGAATGTGCGTGAGGTCAGACACTCTTATAGGTCAGCCTCTTTTCAATTTTTTGAAGGAATATATGATAATTGTAACGAATAACGTTAAAGAGTTAATGTTATGAAATTGTGGAGGGATTCAATTGAGCTGGAGACAAACATATGAATTATGGAGACAACATGAAAATTTGGACGATGAAATGAAAGCGATGTTAAATGAAATTAAAGACGATCCAAAGCTTCTCGAAGATTGCTTTTATAAAAATTTAGAGTTTGGTACAGGTGGTATGCGCGGTGAGATTGGTCCGGGCACGAACCGCATGAACATATATACAGTGCGCAAAGCATCTGCAGGATTAGCGCGATACATACAATCTTTTGGAGAAGAGGCAAAAAAGCGCGGGGTTGTCATTGCTTACGATTCCCGTCATAAATCACCGCAATTTGCGATGGAAGCCGCAAAGACATTAGCGACACATGGCATTCAAACATATGTATTTGACGAGCTGCGTCCGACGCCGGAGCTTTCATTTGCCGTGCGTTATTTGAACGCTTTTTCGGGAATTGTGATTACGGCAAGCCATAATCCACCTGAATATAATGGTTATAAAGTGTACGGGGAAGATGGCGGACAACTGCCGCCAAAAGCAGCTGATGAAGTAATCGAATATGTGAATCAAGTGGAAAATGAGCTGCTTATTGAAGTGGAGGATGAAGCGTTTTTAAAGGAAAAAGGCCTTATTAAAGTCATTGGTGCTGAAATTGATAAAGCATACATAGAAAAGCTAAAGACGATTTCTTTAAATCCGGGGCTTTCGCAGGAAGTAGATGTTAAAATCGTCTTTACTCCTCTGCACGGTACAGCGAATAAACCTGTGCGCCGCGGACTTGAAGCGCTCGGGTATAAAAATGTAGTAGTCGTAAAAGAACAAGAACTTCCAGATCCGAACTTTTCCACAGTGAAGTCGCCCAACCCGGAAGAACATGCTGCTTTTGAATTGGCAATAAAGGTTGGAAAAGAAATCGATGCAGATTTATTAATTGCGACAGACCCAGATGCTGACCGTTTAGGAATAGCGGTAAAAGATGAAAATGGCGAATATGTTGTGCTTACCGGAAATCAAACAGGTGGGCTTTTGCTTCATTACATTCTTTCGCAAAAGAAAGAAAAAGGGATTTTGCCGGAAAACGGCGTTGTTTTAAAAACCATTGTAACATCGGAATTTGGGAGCGACATTGCCGCTTCTTTCGGGTTGGATACGGTTAACACGTTAACGGGATTTAAGTTTATTGGTGAAAAAATTAAAGAATATGAACAAACGGGAAAATACGTATTCCAGTTTGGTTATGAGGAAAGTTACGGATACTTAATCGGCGACTTTGCCCGCGATAAAGACGCTGTTCAAGCCGCATTATTAGCAGTGGAAGTGTGTGCATTTTATAAAAAGCAGGGAGTATCTCTTTATCAAGCGTTAATGCAGCTATTTGCGAAATACGGTTATTACCGCGAAGGATTGCGATCATTAACATTGAAGGGAAAGGAAGGAGCAGAACAAATTCAAGCGCTTCTTGCATCGTTTCGCGACAATCCTCCAATGACCATGGCAGGCAAAAAAATCGTTGTGCGGGAAGATTACAAAACAAGCGAACGCATGGATACAAATGCAGGAACAAAAAGCATTATTACACTGCCTAAATCGAATGTATTAAAATATTTCTTAGAAGACGGATCATGGTTTTGCATCAGACCTTCAGGAACAGAGCCGAAAGTAAAATTTTACTTCGGCGTGAAGGGTGACTCTTTAGAAGATAGCAAACAACGATTGCAGCAACTCTCTTCAGCAGTGATGGGACAAGTTCAAAACTTGTTAAACGGAACAGCTGATAAGGCGTAAATGCCTTATCAGCTGTTTTTTACTCAGTTGCGTGCTGCCGGATCACGATTAACCCTGGCATGGTTGACACGTATTTTGCTAATTCTGTACAAGGCTTGCCAGAAAAGTAAAATTGGATGAAAGCAGAAGATATTGCCAATGCGGTGATTTATATGGCGAGCGCACCAAAATATATGCTCATTGATGAAATTGTGCTCCATCCATCCATTCATTCAAAACTATCCAATTGCCTAATTGAACAAAAAAGAAGCGGACTCATGATGATTTCTCCCTCCAATGGTTATCATATTGAAACGGAGGGAGCTGTCTCATTTTTGAGTCTGCCTCTTTTCATTTAATAAAAATTTGCGTACTGTTCATTCGCTACATGTTGTCCATTTAGTTCTAGCGCATGATCAATATAGCGAAGCAAAGCGGTCAAGCGTTTTTGGATGACGGAATAATCGTTTTCAAAGTTATAGGCATGAAGGAAATGCTCAATTTTTTTCGACAGCAAATCATCCTTCGTGCGCACCATTAAAATAAGCAAATTATCCCATTGGGAACGATGTGTATAATATAACGCTTTATCGTAGTCAATTGTGTTCAACTGTAAAAGCCTCCTTATAATGAGGAGATACTTTTAGTGTGTGATGAGTTTGTTGTTTTTTTCGTTGTAAATGTTGTACGAATTGGCAAGCGGGGTGACACAGAGAATTGTGTTGGATTGGCTAAAATTATCAGATGGATGTGTGTATAAAGCAGAGAATAATATGAACACTAACAATATGTAAAGTATTTATTCGGATGGGTCAATGTGCAGCAAAGAAGCAACGAGCAACAAGAAATTTTGTGACGCTAATATTGTCACTCACCATTAATATTATTTTGCTTTTATTCATAATTACTCTAAGTGAGCGTATCTACATTTGGTTTTACATAAATTCCTATTTTTTTACTGAGAAGTCTCCCACCTCTAAGCGAAGTGTAGGTGGGAGAGGTTCATTGCTGCGTTCTCAATCAAATTTACCAAATATTTTCGATAAATTTCGATGAGCGGCACAGGCATTTTCAAGTTGACAAAAGTTTTGGATGGCTCTTATAATTTAACGCAGAATTTATTTTTTGGTTTTTTGGGGGTGTGAGAGTGAATGATTTTGACTGAACGCCGCAAGCAATTTCTAAAAAAATTGGTCGACTTGTACCAAAAAACAAACGTGCCTGTTCATTATGAAATATTAGCGAAAGCTCTTGGTGTCAGCAAATGGACAGCATACGACATGCTGAAAGAACTTGAAAAACTTGGCTATCTCATCCGTGATTACGCTGTGAACCCCGGAGAGACAGGACGTTCCCAAATCGTTTTTCTGCCGACCGCCAAAGCTTCGAGCTTGTTCGAACAAAAACGTTCTGAAGTGATTAGTCTAGAAGAGTGGCATAAAGCAAAAACGAAAGTACTTGAGTTTCTAAACAGTTTAAAAGGGTGCAGCCTCAGCGATGCCGTTCAAAAGGTTTTGGATGAGATTCCGAAAGTGAAGGTTCGGGTTGCCTTCTGCGCATATATCATCGGGCTTTTTCTTGTTTACCTTCGCAAACTGGGCGGGAGAACCGAGGTGTTGATTAAAAGTCTTGTGCAAAACGCACCAACTGAAATGCGGATGACAATGTTTGTGGGAACCGTCCTTGGCACCATTATTCAAACAATGAACCACGAAATTGGAGTGGAGGTAACGGAGTTGGTTGGAAGGTATCTGAAATCGATTACCGATCTTTCCAATCATGAAAAGGAAATGCTCTCCGATTTTCTCAATGAAGCTTTAACATGATCTTGGTCAATGGTTTAAACCTTGACCATTTATTTGGTCAAGTTTTTTGGTTTTTTGTGTTATTTGTGTTTTTTATAAATAGAACGAGAGAGGGCATAATATATTCTCATAAACAAAAATGAAAACTTGTACTGATTTGGAGTGTTTCCAATAAATCCTATGAAGGAAGGACAAAATAGTCATTGAAAGCAGGCTTCGCTTTAGGGGGCGGAGCGCTACGCGGATTAGCCCACATTGGTGTGTTAAAAGTTTTAAAAAAACATCAAATGGAGGTCATAGTCATGATGGATTTTATCAAAAAGGGATTGGCGTTGGGATTAGGATTGGCCGTTACAAGTAAGGAACAAGCAGAAAAAATGGTTCATGAATTGGTGAAAAAAGGGGAATTATCTTTGGAAGAATCGATAGATATCATGGATCAGTGGATTCGTCAAAAGAAAGAAAGGAAAGTGGAATTACAACGCATCGTGCGTGAAGAGTTTAAACAAATGATGGCTAAATTGGATTTAGCCACAAAGGATGATATCAAAAAATTAGAACAACGAATTCAGCAGCTAGAAAAGGGAGACGAGTAAACAGGGGATGTCCCAAATGCAAAAGGTCAGGCCCACAACACAATATATAGGACATCATATTGGATAAATGAGCTTATATATTGTGAAATATGCGTGAGGTCAGACCCTTATGGGACATCCTCTTTGTTAAAGGGGGATGGATGGATGGCTGGAAAAAGGATGCGTCATATCAGTCGTTATCGTGATATTGCAATCGCTTTAGTTCGCAATGGATTTGGAATGGTGGTTGAAGAAATTGGTTTTGCTCAGTTTCTTTCTTTCCCTCAGCGACTATTTTTTGAAACGAAAGGAAAGGAACAAAAAACTACTGGTGAACGGATTAGGATTGTTCTGCAAGAGTTAGGTCCGACTTTTGTGAAATTAGGGCAAATCGCAAGTACGCGCCCCGATTTGCTTCCCGAAGAGATCATCCGTGAACTGGAAAAATTGCAGGACCGGGTCCCTCCGTTTTCTTTTCAAAAAGTGCGTGAAATTGTTGAAGAGGAGTTAGGAGGAGAACTGGGAGAAATTTTTCGTCATTTTGAGGAGTCTCCGTTAGCTGCCGCTTCGATTGGACAAGTTCATCAGGCCATTTTACGTTCAGGTGAAAAAGTGGCGGTAAAAATTCAACGTCCCAATATTGCCGCTGTTATTGAGACCGATTTGGAAATCCTCCAGGATTTGGCTGATTTGGCTGAACGCCGTTCGGAATGGGCGGCAAAGTATCAAATTCGCGATATGGTGGATGAATTCTCCAAATCCCTTCGAGCAGAGCTGGACTATACTATTGAAGCACGTAATACGGAAAAAATCTCAAATCAGTTTAGAAATGACCCTAACATCTATGTCCCAAAAGTGTTTTGGGAGTATTCTACTAAAAAAGTATTAACGATGGAATACGTTGAAGGCGTAAAATTCAGCGAGCTAGAGAAACTGAAGCAAAACGGTTACGACCTGAAAATTCTGGCGGAACGTCTAGCGAAAGGAATTTTTCACCAAATTTTTATTGAAGGGTTTTTTCATGGAGACCCTCACCCTGGAAATGTATTGGTACTACCTGGAGAGGTGATCGCGTTTATCGATTTTGGAATGGTCGGACGGCTTACTCCTGAGATGAAATATCATTTTTCTTCATTGGTTATTGCTTTGATGCGCCAAAGTACGGACGGGGTGATTAAAGCTATTCTTCAAATGGGATTGGTGCCTGATGATGTGAATTTAGTGCAGCTGCGAGACGATATAGACGAATTAAGGGAAAAGTATTACGATGTCCCATTAAGTCAAATCAGTCTTGGGGAGGCCGTCAATGACCTGTTTCGCGTAGCATTTCGGCACTCCATCCGTATTCCTGCAGAATTAACGTTATTGGGGAAGACGTTACTGACGGTTGAAGGCGTGGTTGAAAAACTGGATCCGGATTTTAGTATCCTCAACATTGCGGAGCCATTTGGGCGTCAGCTGTTAAAGGAACGATTGCATCCTAAAAATGTAACGGAAACGGTATGGAAGCGTGTTTCCGATTATGGAGAGTTACTGTTTGATCTTCCTAAGCACATGAAAGAATTAACCTCTTTGATCAAACGGGGGAGACTTCGTCTTGAGATCGACATCCCTGAACTGGATCTTTTTTTGCAGAAACTTGATCGAATCAGCAATCGATTATCATTTAGCATCGTTTTATTGGCTTTTAGTATCATTATGGTGGGGATCATTATTGGTTCTTCTATGGGCAGACAATCAACCTTATTGTGGAAAATTCCGGCGATTGAGATTGGTTTTGGTGTAGCGACACTGATGTTTTTGTGGCTGTTATATTCGATTTTTAAATCGGGGAGATTTTAGTCATTTGAACTATGTTGAAAAAAACGCATCGAACAACCAATCTTGAACTATCGCGACAGATTTAAATTAGTGAAAATGGAAGGAACGTATTGGGACATACAGAGTTGAGGAAAAAATGGGGTTTAGTCTTTGGTAACTTATTTTCAAAGAAAAAGAGGTGTTAGAAAATAATATAACACTTTTCTTGTTCAACTAGGGACATGATAGTGGAAGAAGGGGATTGCGTTATTAACAATGAATTGAATGATATTATTAAAAGGAAAATGAGGTGATAAATGGTGTCCCTTGAACTTGAATTTTGAGTTCATTCCGTCGCTTACTATCGAACAAGAATTAATAAAAGAAAAGAACCATAAGCTTTTGATTGATATTCAAGATAAACTTGAAATATTAGTTGATAATAGATGTTTTTTTACAGAACCTTCTCTTGCTCTCCTTGGAATTAGCAAGGTGGAGTAGAAAAGAGGATTTTTACTATTTTACAATGGAACACGATGAGGGACCTATTTTAGCATTTATTAATAAGGGAGAAAATAACTGGTCTTTGTTTTCCATTTGGCATTTGGCAAGTATTTATTTATTTTTAAAAGGATTGTTTCTTTTCGTTGTCAAATAATTTGTAGTAAATATTAGAAATTTAAAGGGGATATATGGCGGAATGGACGCGAAGGATTTGTTACGTATCATAGATGATGGCGAAAACGCTGAATTGGAATGTAAAGCAGCCAAAGGCGGTCTACCGAAAGATGTTTGGGAAACGTATTCTGCTTTTGCAAATACAAATGGCGGTATTATTTTACTTGGGGTTGAGCAAAAAGGACAAGAGTTTTACCCGGCCAATGTTGATGCAAAGAAATTAATGAAAGATTTTTGGGACGGAATCAATAATCCGCAAAGAATTAGTAAGAACATCTTAATGAATCGAAATGTGAAAATTATAGAGATTGATGGTAAAGAAGTCGTAAAAATTTATGTGCCCCGAGCTTCGCGAGAGGACAAGCCGATTTATATTGGACATAATCCTTTTACAGGTACGTATCGCCGGAATTATGAAGGGGATTATAAATGTACGAAAGAAGAAGTACAAAGAATGATCGCCGATCAATCCCCAACTCCTCAAGACAGCAAAGTTCTGCCAAACTATGGTTTAAATGATTTGAACTTAGAGTCGGTAAAAAGTTATCGAAATCGTTTTTCTTCCTTAAAACCAGACCATCCTTGGAACGGGTTAGAAATGAGAGAATTTTTATATAAAATTGGAGCCTTAGGAAGGCTACGCGAAACCAATGAGGAAGGACTAACCTTAGCTGGGTTGCTCATGTTTGGGGAAGAACGCAGTATTACGGAACATTTACCGCAATATTTTTTGGAATATCGGGAAAAGCGTTCGGATGTACCGGGAGAGCGATGGACAGACCGCATTATTTCTTCCGATGGTACTTGGTCAGGGAATTTGTATGATTTTTATTTTAAAGTGATCCGCAGACTAACGGATGATTTGAATATTCCTTTTCAAATGGAAGGGTTTTTCCGTAAAGATGATACAAGAGTACATGCAGCTCTTCGTGAAGCTTTAGTCAATACATTGGCACATGCTGATTACTACGGAAAACGCGGAATTATTATTGAAAAGGAAAAGGTATTATTTAGGTTTTCAAATCCCGGTGTCCTTCGTATTCCATTGCAACAAGCACTAAAAGGTGGGGTAAGTGATCCGCGAAATCCGACTATTTTTAAAATGTTTATGTTAATAGGACTTGGTGAACGGGCTGGATCTGGGATTGAGAATATTCATTTGGCATGGAAAGAGCAACATTGGACTACCCCGGAATTAATTGAAGAATTCCAGCCGGATCGCACGATTCTTACACTGCGAACAACTTCATTATTGCCACAGGAAAGTGTTGATTTTCTAAAAGCAGTTCTTGGAAATTATTATAAATGGCTGACAAATGACGAGGTATTAATTTTAGTGACCGCACATCAAGAAAATTATGTCACTAACACGAGATTGCAAAACCTGACAGATAAAAAGAGTGATGAAATAAGCAAATTATTATCTGGACTTGTGGAAAAAGGATATTTAGAACCTAATGGACAAGGAAGAGGTACTAAATATACGTTAACGGAAATGTTTCATCAAAAATCTGTAGGGAACTCCAGATATAATCCGATAAGCTCCGGACCTAACGTCGATAACTCCGGACCTAACGTCGATAACTCCGGACCTAACGAAAATGAACCGGCAAAAAATAGTGAACAAGTGCTATTAGATATTTCTGAAGTGGCAAGGAAGAAAAAGAGATTAAATCCTTCCGAAATGGAAGAGATCATTTTAAATCTTTGTACAATTAAGCCGTTAACGCTCAAAGAATTAAGCGAATTGCTTAATCGACAAATGGATCCTCTTCGTAAAAAGTACATTTCGCGATTACTTAAGGAAGGAAAATTAGAACTGCTATATCCGGAACAAGTGAATCATCCGAAACAAGCATATATGACAACATCTCTTTTTACAAACCAGCATTAGGACACTGAGTTCCTAATGCTGATTTATTGTTATTAGACAAATTTCCCTTCTCATATAGTTTTATAAATATTATGGGGGAGGGGTACGAATGAAGCTTGATGGGATTTGGATGGAATCCATTGAATTAGATAAAATTGTCCCCATATACGTTGAAGATGTTTCAAAAAGAGCAGTGGAGAAAATGGTAAAAATATTAGAGAGAGGATACCAGTTAAGCAGCCATGTTATTGTTGAAAAGGATAAAACGGAGGATAAATATTGGTTAGTCGCGGGGTTCCCAGAATACTTAGCATATAAAAAAATCAATGAAAAGCACAAAAGATGCCCAAGAATATTTTGCGTTATTCAGCGATACTCGAATGAGACGGAACAACGAATTAAGTTGTTAAGGAGGATGTTTTATCATCAAACAACAAATTGGTTAGACAAACATATGCTGATTGATCAAATGGTTAATGATGGAGTACAGGTTGCTACGATAGCTCGAAAGCTGGGAGTTACTCAAGCTGATATTGAAAATTATTTTGTCCATCCTAATATTCCTTTTGACATAATCAAACAAGCCCGTGAAAATGAAGGAAGTTTGCTAAACATAGAAAAAATTCGTAAATTGCCAATTACTTCAATGCTTAAACACAAGTTATATCAACGGGCAGTATTACCAAAAAGGCATCCTGCTCGATTAACAACAGATAAGTTACAAAAAATAAGTTACTAAAAAGGGATTATTTTAACGATTTAGGAAGAGAAGATCAATGGGAGATGTTGCAACAAGCCCTAGATTATAAGGGAACATTAGAGAATATATGGGATTTAGATATTGAAAAAAGATTGAAAAGAGTGGCTCAGGGGAAGTTAATATTAAAATTTACGTTCAATCCGGACTCCTATAACAATGACCTAAATTCTAAAGATCTTATGCATTAAATAGAATTTTAATAAAAATGCTTGGCGCTTAAAGTCAAGCATTTTCAACACTTTGAAGTGAGGATCAGTAATGTATCCTCACTTTTTATACTTTATCGATGGACATTGCGATTGTGTTAACATTAATTAAACATGAACAGACATCAGTTACGATGTTGCTGTAATAGTTCGTTTTTAAACAACCGATCTATGAATGTTTCATCATTTCCCTGTCTTTTTCATACATTGTGATAAGAGGAAAAGGGGGGAGATGTGGATGAGACCAGAGGATCAAAAGGCACTTGAATATGCGATTGCCGAGATTACGGAAATCGCGGAAGGCTTCGGATTAGATTTTTATCCGATGCGTTATGAAATTTGTCCTGCTGATATCATTTATACATTTGGAGCATACGGCATGCCAACGCGGTTTTCCCATTGGAGCTTTGGAAAGCAGTTTTTCAAAATGAAGCTTCATTATGATTTAGGATTAAGCAAAATTTATGAGCTGGTGATTAATTCGGATCCTTGTTATGCGTTTTTGCTTGATACGAATACCCTCATTCAAAACAAATTGATTGTTGCCCACGTGTTGGCGCACAGCGACTTTTTCAAAAACAATGTCCGCTTCAGCAACACGAAGCGCGATATGGTTGAAAGCATGGCAGCAACAGCTGAACGAATTAAGCATTACGAGCATCAATACGGCAAACAGGAAGTGGAAAAGTTTTTAGATGCGGTGTTAGCGATTCAAGAACATATCGACCCTTCGCTTCTTCGTCCAAAGCTTGCTTGGACGCTGGAAGATACGGAAGTATATGAAGAGGAAGAGACACCAAAACCGACCCCATATGATGATTTATGGTCACTTGAGGAGAAAAAGAAACCTTCTCCGCCACAAAGGAAAAAGAAAAGGAAATTCCCGCCGCAGCCGGAAAAAGACGTACTTCTCTTTATTGAAGAATACAGCCGCGAGCTAGAAGACTGGCAGCGCGATATTCTCACGATGATGCGCGAGGAAATGCTTTATTTCTGGCCGCAGCTCGAGACGAAAATCATGAACGAAGGCTGGGCATCCTATTGGCATCAACGCATCTTGCGAGAGATGGATTTGACGACCGATGAAGCCATTGAATTTGCCAAGTTAAACGCCGGAGTCATCCAGCCGTCACGTACAAGCATAAATCCATATTATTTAGGACTAAAAATCTTTGAAGATATCGAAGAACGCTGGAACAATCCAACCGAGGAAATGAAAAAACTCGGTGTGAAACCAGGTTCAGGGCGCGAGAAAATGTTTGAAGTGCGTGAACTGGAATCCGATATTTCCTTCTTGCGCAATTATTTAACGAAAGACCTTGTGATGCGTGAAGATATGTATTTATTCCAAAAGCAAGGAAAGGATTACAAAATTGTCGACAAGACCTGGGAAAATATCCGCGACCAATTAGTGAATATGCGCGTCAATGGCGGTTTTCCGTACATTACAGTTAACGACGGCGATTACTTGAGAAATGGAGAACTGTATTTAAAGCATTGGTACGAGGGAATTGAGTTGGACATTAAATATTTAGAGAAAGTGCTTCCGTATTTTCATCAGCTATGGGGCAGAGCGGTGCATATGGAAACAGTGGTAGAGAACAGACCAGTAGTGTTCACATATGACGGAAAAATCGTGCATCGGAAGTTTATATAATTGGGGAGAGCTGCTGAAGGAGAATTCAGCAGCTTTTATTTTAACTTGTTCATACGAATGGATAGTGGAAAGCAACAAGATATGTAAGAGGGATTTTGTTACAAAGAGAGAATATTTTCTTAATAACACTTATTGGGGGGAAATTATGTCTTTTCCAATCCTTGAAACCGAACGCCTTCATCTAATAGAAATTAATGAACAATATAGTCAACAATATTATGAGATTATGTCATTAGATGAAGTAACTAGATACTATGGCATGGAAAGTCTTAAGAGTGTAGAAGAAGCAGTGAAAATGATTGATTCTTTTAAAAATAACTTCTTAAGCAACCGCGGCATTCGATGGGGAATCATTCTAAAAGAAAATGAAGAATTTATTGGAACAGTAGGGTTGAATAATTTGAACCTTCCTAATAAACGAGCGGAAATTGGCTATGAAATACATCCTGATTACTGGAGAAAAGGTTTTACGTCTGAAGCTGTGAAAGAAGTGTTGCGTTATTCTTTTGAAGAGTTAGGTTTGTATCGAATCGGAGCTGTAACATATCCGGAAAACATTGCTTCATCTTCTTTATTAAAGAAATTAGGTTTTAAAGAAGAAGGGCTGTTACGTGGTTATATTTATCAAAAAAATCGCTCCAATGATACTTTCATTTTTTCTTTGTTAAGAACGGAATGGAAAGGAAAAAGCTGAGCAACAAATATAAATCATGATAACAATGGGACGAATAGTGTTCTATGTTCTAAATATGATGTTTATAGGGGCTGACTCTTTGCTTAGGGTCAGCCTCGCTTTTTTGTTCGATTAACAGGATAATTAAATAGCTAAAATTTGGAAATATTATGCGAGTAGGCATATCGAAAAGGGGAAGTATTTCATGATACAAGGATTAAAAGCAGGGCAAATCATTGAAATAACAGCGGCTATTCTTAGTGTTATTGGAAGCGCTTTTATATTAAGACACAATTTCATTTCATTGTGATTATTACCATATTTTTAGCAGGGGTTTACGCAGGTTGGAAAATAAAAGGCTAAAAAATTTCTTGTTGAATGAAGATATGCGATACTTTCAAACGGTCTCGCTTTTCTTTTTTATTCAATACGAAGCTCGTTGGAAAATATGTTATAGTCAAATAAAGTTACTTTGGTGTTTTGGGGTGTGTTATGTTTGCTAAAAGAATAGCTGCTGCGATCTTATCTTCTGTTGTTTTGTCAGGAGTGTTCGGTTTAATCGAATATGTTCCTGAATCAGAAAGAGATCCGAACGTGTTATACTTTTCATTTTTGGGTACATTTGTGGTTACGTTTATTTATTCTTTGCCTGTCTTTTTCATCGTCGGTATTCCAACTTCTATGCTGATTGATTGGATAATGAGAAAATCGCGCTTTCATAAGGCGAAGTACCTTTTGGAGCTTTTACTATATACATTGCTTGGAGCGTTTTTTGGTATTTTAGTTTTGGCCGTTTTCATTGAATGGAGCATGGAGGCTCTTAATGGTGCACTATTGGGCTCAATAGGTTCGATTCTGTATTTTTATGTCCTGTTATTATTACAAAAGTTTAACATTCGAAAAAATATAGGACAGAGCGGTGCAGGCGGTCGAAAATAAATCGGTGTTGTTCATTTGCAAAAATCGGACAGTGCAGAGGAAGCGTTTGTAGGAGATGGGGAAAAGCTGCTGAAAATGACATTCAGCAGCTTATTTTATTTTGCTAGTAATAAATGAAAGCATACGGAGATTGAACTAGCAAGTCAATGATATTTATTTGAAAATTTTGAAACAGATTTCGTTTTTCAACGTATATAAGATTAAAGAGTAGATCAAGTCTATATAAAATCGAAGGAGTGAAAAACAGTTTAATGTTTAACAATATTCGTAACATCTACATGTTAATCGCAGGCGGGTTTGTCGGGATCATTGTCTTAATTGCCGGGTTTACAACATGGTATACCGTTGATGAATCAGAACAAGCCGTCATTTTAACATTCGGAAAGATCGATGAAGAAGTAAGTACGCCTGGACTGCATTTCAAGCTGCCGTGGCCAATACAATCCGTCAATAAATTGTCAAAAGAAACCTTTAGTTTGCAGTTTGGATATAAAGAAGAAGGCGGGAAAGTTGTAGAAGAATATCAAAAAGATACAAAGATGATTACGGGGGATGAAAATATCGTTCTTGCGGACATGGTTGTGCAATGGAAAATTACAGAACCAGCGAAATTTTTATACCGTTCCTATGAACCAGAAAAAATCTTGTATAACGCTACATCGGCTTCGTTAAGAAGTGTAATTGGCAGTTCGAAAATTGATGACGCATTGACATCCGGAAAAGCGCAAATTGAAGCAGAAGTAAGAGAACTGTTAACGGCTTTAATTAAGAAATACGATATTGGTATTTCTGTACTGGCTGTCAAATTGCAAGATGTGGATTTACCAAATGATGAAGTACGAAAAGCATTTACGAATGTGACCGATGCAAGGGAAACAATGAACACAAAAATTAACGAAGCAAACAAGTATCGAAATAAACGTACAAAAGAAGCAGAAGGAGAAAAAGACGCGATTATTTCTCAAGCAGAGGGAGATAAAGTCGCGCGCATTGAGAAAGCTCATGGAGATGTCGCGAAGTTCAATGCATTATATGCGGAGTATAAAAACTCTAAAGAGATTACGAAACACCGTTTAATGATGGAAACATTAGAACAAGTATTACCATATACGCAAATTTATATTATGAATGATGATGGAAGTACATTGAAATATTTACCGATCCATCCTGTACCGAAAACTTCTTCGGTGAAAGGAAGTGGAGAACAGTGACCGACGCAACGAATGTAGTATCATTTGACGGCAACAAACCGAAACGGCCAAAACTATTTCGCTTTATCATTATGTTAGGCCTCGGGATTATTATCTTAGTGTTGATTTTAAGTAATGTCTATATCGTAAAAGAACATGAATACAAAGTTGTTCGTCAGTTTGGAGAAATTGTTCGAATTGATCAAGAGCCAGGATTGTACTTTAAAACTCCGTTTATCCAATCGGTTACAACATTGCCAAAAGCGCAAATGTTTTACGATGTAGCCGAAGCGGAAATTAATACGAAAGATAAAAAACGAATACTTTTAAACCACTATGCGGTATGGGAAATAAAAAATCCGAAAGAAATGATTCAAAACGCTCGTACATTAGAAAATGCTGAGTCAAAGATGGATGAGTTTATTTTCTCCATTGTTCGTGCCGAGCTTGGAAGATTGAACTATGACGAAATTATTAACGACGAAAAATCATCAAGAGGCAGCTTAAACGATCAAATCACAGAAAAAGTGAACGAACTTTTAGAACAAGATCGCTATGGCATTAACGTCGTCGATGTTCGAATTAAACGAATCGATCTTCCAACTGAAAATGAGCAGTCCGTATATAAGCGCATGATTTCGGAACGCGAATCAAAAGCGCAAGAATATTTATCGATGGGGGATGCGCAAAAGCAGCGAATTATCGCTCAAACCGATCGAGAAGTAAAAGAGATGCTAGCGAGAGCACAAGCGGATGCCGAACGAATTCGCGCATCAGGAGAACAGGAAGCGGCCCGCATCTACAACGAGACCTTTTCAAAGGACCCTGAGTTTTATGATTTTTATCGCACATTAGAATCATACAAAAAGGTCATTGGTGAAGATACGGTTGTTATTCTTCCTGCAGATTCTCCGTATGCGAAATGGCTTATCGGAGATACAGAGTAAGAGGCTGACATATTCGTCAGTCTCCTTTTATTGTTGGGCATTATGCTGGCACTAACGCATCTTGTGCGAGATGGGCTGAATGAGCAATGAAACGATTGAATTTGAATGTGATAGGATAAAAGATGAAAGTTCATCTTTAACTAGCGGAAGCATTACTTCAATAAGCAGGAGTAATGCTATTTTTGTTGAAGTAAGGGAAGTAATTTTCGGTGAATTTGTTTAGGAAAGGGGAAATTTTTTACCATGAGCAACATTTCAAAAACACCTAACCCGCCATATTATGCCGTTATTTTTACTTCGGAAAGAACAGAAGGAGACAATGGTTATCGTGAAATGGCGGAAGAAATGGCTCAATTAGCTTCTCAACAACCCGGATTTTTAGGGGTAGAAAGCGTTAGAGGTCAAGATGGGTTCGGAATAACGGTTTCTTATTGGGAATCGCTTGAGGCGATAAAGAATTGGAAAGAAAACTTGCGACATAAAGTCGCACAGGATAGAGGGAAAAGAGAATGGTACAAAAGGTTTGCGACAAGAATTTGCAAAGTGATAGTGAAAGTTAAGAACCGTTAATATTTATAAGGCAGTTGAAAACGATACTTCAAAAATGTATAAGAATTAGTTTAAATATCGTGCTAAAAATAAATTGAGTGTAAGATAGTTCAACAATGCCGTCATTTTATCAACTAAATAATGGGATCATCATGCTACAATGAGTATAAAAGCTTTTGGGAGGGATGGGGGAATGGAAAACTCTTCATTGAAAGAACATCTTTATTCACTGGAAGAACGGTTACTGCAACCTGATGTTCGTAAATCTGTAGAGGAACTTGAGATTCTACTTGCCGATGATTTTATAGAATTCGGAAGCTCTGGTCGTGTTTTCAATAAACAGCAAGTTATCGAGAGACTTCCAAATGAATCTACCATTCAAATGACGTTAATGGATTTTGAAGTGAAATTATTAGCACCAGATGTGGCGTTGACGACTTACCGTGTACTCAAACACAAAGATATGAAATATTCATTGCGCAGTTCGATTTGGAAGCTAAAAGAAGGAAAGTGGCAAATGGTCTTTCATCAAGGAACACCAACTGTTGCGCCTTAATAGTGCTGCCGCCTAGTTGGATAAAACAGATGACAACAGTGGACAATTACTGCATAAAAGGTGTAGGTGCATCGTATGATTCGCAGCTTTTATCTGATTAAACCGAGGTTAACGAAATCCGACATTTTTTATAAAGTTTATGTTACGAGTACGTCTTTTTATTTTATTAAAATCGGCGGTCAATTTCACAACCGTTATGCATACGAAAGGAAAATTCTGGTACTATTTGAAATTTTATTTTGGTATTGGTTTAAGAAAACAGAAAAGAAGCAAGCGGCTTTAGAAGCTGAATACGACAAAAAAGTAAATAATAACCAAATGGATGCTCTGTTGCAGAAAAAACATAACTTTTCTATCAACAGTACGGAAATCAAGGACATAGCCATAAATAAAGAAGCAACTTTTCATACGGGCTATGAGGATAATGGAACCATTTTATTTACTTTAACCAATGGGACGACGCATAAATTTATCATTCCTGAAACTGTCTCCCGTCCATCGATTAAGAAAAGCATTAAAGAAGCTCAACCGGAACTGCCTATCCAATATGATGAGGAAAATGAAGAAGAGGAACATAATGAATACACTCCCCAGCCGAAGGAAAGCACCTTGTCAGAACGAATTCGAAAATTAATATTTGGAGATTCTCTGCTTTCAGATTTACTTGATATTAATGCCAAACTAAGTCTATTCGGTAAAATACTCAATATTTTTTGGTTCGTACTTTTAATAATATCACTGTTAACCTCTTACTCTTCGCTATATTTGGCTAGAAGCTTGCCGATTGTAATCCTTGCATTCATTAGTATTATCATTTTGTTTCGCAAAGAGTTTGGATTGCAGCGTTACTTTCGGCTTACGATAACAGCCATTATGATGATGCTTTCTTATGAATGGATTGATTTACCTTCCTATCTAAAGCATGAATATAAAGTGGCGGAAGGGATCCCGAGTAAATTCGAATTTCACTCACCTAGGAGAGGCCCGGACTATTGGGAAGTCGAGGTCGAAGATGTGAATTTCTATATAGAAGAAGATCTCAAAGAGGAATTTTCAGATCGATGGTTTGTCATTCATTATCTGCCATACTCAAAGTTTATTCTTGATTATGAAATATTAACTCGCGAAGAAACGCGAAAAAAGTTACAAATGCTTAATGACTAAAGGACTTCTGTTTTATTTCACTCCCCTGGAAGAACGGAATTGCTTCCATAATCTGTGATGACGCGAAATGTGGCATAAGTGGCTAACGATTTACGATAGTTCAATAAGAATAAATATTTAGAAAAAGTGCTTCTTATCTATCAGTTGTCGGAACGCTCAGTGCATATGGAAACGATCGTGGAAAATAAGTTGTTGTTATCTACGTATGTTGGGAAAATGGTGTAACGGAAGTTTATGGAGAAAGCTGCTGAAAGAGAATTCAGCAGCTTTTATTTTTTATCTCGTCACTTTCTCTACAGTTGTTCCTATCAATGGCGCAAAGGGGGAGAGATGTGTCATCAAAGAGAGATAGCGTTTTCATCAGCAATACGGTAATTATTTTTTCCGCTTCTTTTTGCCTGGTACATTGCGATATCTGCCTTTTTAACTAGCATTTTTATTTCATTGCCATCAAGGGGATAAGAAGATATGCCGATACTTGTAGTGACAGATACGGAGTTGTTTCCAATAACAATAGGGGCTTGCAGTGTTTCAATCACTCTTTCGGCAATCTTGACGGCTTGTTCGTGGGAGATTCCTGGCAGCAAAATGATAAACTCATCTCCGGCGATGCGGGCTACTATATCATTGGCACGAACACATTTCTTCAGCCGTTGGGAAACCGTTTTAAGCAATAAATCCCCGGCTTCGTGTCCTAAAGTATCATTGACTTCTTTAAATCCATCTAAATCAAGAAACATAATGGAAAAGACAGTGTTCGCTTCTTTAGAATAATGTAAAATTTCGTCCGCATACTTGTTAAAAAGCCGTCTATTCGGCAAATGGGTTAACGGATCGTAAAATGCCAAATCATAAAGCTCTTTCCGCTTTTCATTTAATTCGGCGAGGGCAAGTTCAAGAGCTGTTTGTTTCTGCCGAAGTTTTTCTGCCAATAATCCAATCCCAAAGCCTAAAACAACGTTCGTAAAAGCGATTTGCCACGTTAAAGGAACGGTCCAAAACGAAAAATCGTCCCCAATATTATCGATCAGCTGGCTCAAAAAAAGAACTGTAATCGATAATAACACAGAAACACTTCCGCCCTTTTTGCCGAAAAAATAGGCAAAGATAAGAGTAGGAAGCAGACTAATAAACCAAATCGTCTCGGTGTAAATTTCCGTTATCAAATCATTAGGCGTATTAACTTCAACAAAAAAAGGAATAAAATAACTAAGGAAAATGACAACCCATAATTTTTTAGGGATATGATATAAATGATGAAAAAATTTATTTTTCGGCATCTTTCCCTCCGCTTTATAAATTCTTTAATAAATAAATATAGAGAATAATTGACGTTTTTCATGTAGGTATTTTGGATTATTTGTCATGCGTGGATGATAAGACAAATGATAAACCGTTGATTAGAATTATATCAGAAAAGAAACATATCTACTAATCAAATCGTTATACATACTTTGATTTTCTTTATAAGATATTGTTAACATCAGTAATCTGTCTGAATTAGAGAATAACATCTATTTTGATAAAGATAAGTACTTAGTCATATACTTTATTAGGAAGATAATAACCGATATCAATGATTTGCTGAGTATAAAAATGGTCACTCTAAAATATTCTAAAAAGAGACGAGAAGGCTCCCGGGATGTATCTAAATGAAAGTAGGAGATGCTCGCTTTTTTAGCAGCAAAAAACGAACGTATGTGCTATAATTAGGTTATCCTGCCCGGATTTCTTTTTAAAAATCGAAGAGGAAAAACTCTTTCACGTAAAATCTTCCACTATCTGCGTCCACCACTGACTGAAAAACGAAACATTTTAGCTATTGCTTTTATTTCTTCCGTTGGCTCAGCTATCGGAAAATCATGAAACTATGATACCAATTCATATAGAAAGAGCAACAGAAAAATTAGATAGGAGAGATTTTTGATGATTAAACGAATTGCAACTGTCGCTGTTTATGTAGAAGATCAGCAAAAGGCAAAAGAGTTTTGGACGGAAAAGGCAGGATTTGAAGTTATCGCTGAGCATCCAATAGGTCCGAATGTCTTTTGGTTAGAAGTAGCTCCAAAAGGTGCGCAGACAGCATTAGTCATTTATCCAAAAGCGATGATGAAAGATTGGAATGAGAGAAAGCCGTCTATTGTGTTTGAATGCGACGATGTTTTAGCAGCATACGAAACGATGAAAGCGAAAGGTGTCGAATTTTTAGGAGAACCGCAAAAAATGCAATGGGGTACATTTGTGCAATTTAAAGATATTGACGGAAATGAATTTGTGTTAAAAGGATAAGAACTAATTTTCAAATTTGTTCAAGTACAGCCATTAACAACAATGACCTGCTTCAATGAATGAGGCAAGGTCATTGTTGCTTTTTGTAAAGTACTCTTAATGATTTTGCATCTGTGAAGCGAGCAGCTCTGCAATGTCCTTTTCAAAATCTACAGGTTCTTCATTTGGTTCATATCGGCGAATCACGTTTCCGTTTTGGTCAATAAGGAATTTTGTAAAATTCCATTTGATTTCATCTCCAACTAACCATTCAGGGGCTTTGTCCAAAATCATCAGTTTTAGAATTTTTGCAGTTGGATTTGTTTCGTCAAAACCTCTAAAAGGCGCATTTTTCTTTAAATATTGGAATAATGGATGGGCATTATCGCCGTTGACTTCAACTTTTGCAAAAATCGGAAATGTCACACCGTAATTGAGCTGGCAAAAGGCAACGGCATCTTCATTGCTTCCAGGTTCTTGTTCGCCAAACTGGTTGCATGGGAAACCGAGAATTTCAAAATGATGATCACGATATTTTTCATACAGCTTTTGTAAGTCTTGAAATTGCGGAGTAAAGTGGCACTTGCTGGCGGTATTGACAATCAAAAGTACTTTTCCTTTGTAATCAGATAATGAGATGGTTTGACCGTTAGCCTTTTTTACTTCAAAATGATAGATGGACATATACTCATCCCCTTTATTTATATTTTCTACTAATTTATATTAATTATTATTTAATATGATTGAATTGTAAAATGATTTGCTTTAAAGTTTTCTTAAATTTTAATGAAGAATAAGAAAACGGGAGCGACTATACTTGACTTTTGTTTTTGTTGTAACTATAATAGTTACACGGAGGTTAATATATGAAGATCAGTAGCCGTTTCACAGTAGCCGTACACATTTTATCTTTGTTAGCATTTGAACCCAATGCACATTGCACTTCAGAATGGATTGCAGGGAGTGTTAACACAAACCCGGTAGTCGTTCGCAGAATTATCGGGAAATTAAAAAAAGCTGGTTTAGTCGATGTGCGTCCCGGAGCAGGAGGGGCCTATCTTTTGAAAGAGACAAAGGACATTACATTGCTTGATATATATCGGGCAGTGGAAGTAGTGGAAGAAGGGGAACTGTTCCAATTTCATGAGCAGCCTAACCCAAATTGTCCGGTAGGGGCGAATATTCAAGCTGTTCTTGAAATTATTTTGCTCCGCGCACAAGCGGCAATGGAAAAAATATTAGAAGAAATCAGTCTAGAAGAATTAGTCCATCATTTAGCGAAACAGATTAAACAAGGAAAACAGTAACTTAATTTTTTTTTAATATTGTTGTAACAAATTTAGTTACAACTAAGTACTACTGAAGGAAACCTCCATTTTTTGAAATAATAAATAATATAGAAAGGGATTAGTGGTTATTAAGTAGAAAATCTGCGCTTTAGCCGCATGATGTTTACGATGGTGTATTAAAATCAAATTTGATAAAAAGGTGGGAGTAGCAATGAGTAAAACCATTCATCCGGATGCCGCGATTGGACACGTTCATTTAATCGTGTCTAATCTTGAGCGTTCTACTCAATTTTATCGCGAAATAATTGGGTTTCAAATCTTAGCGACAGAAGAAAACACCGTCACGCTTACCGCTGATGGAGCGACACCTTTATTAGTGCTTGAGGAGAGAAAGGATGCGGTAGGAAAACCAAGAGGAACAACAGGATTATATCATTTTGCCATTTTAGTTCCGGACCGTGCAAGCCTGGCGCGTTCTCTTCTTCATTTGCTGCAAAAAGGCTATCCACTGCAAGGGGCATCTGACCATCAATTTAGTGAAGCAGTTTATCTTGCTGATCCGGACGGTAACGGAATTGAAATTTATGCCGACAGACCAAAAGAAATGTGGGAGAAAACAGAGAACGGTGAGTACAAAGGAGTTACCGAGCCGCTGGATGTAAACGGATTGCTTGCTGAAGCAAGTGATACTCCTTGGACAGGTCTTCCAAGTGGAACGCGAATCGGTCATATTCACTTGCATGTTGCTCATATTCATGAAGCAGAAACATTTTATAAGGATGGCTTAGGGTTTGAAATAATGATTAGAATGGGAAATCACGCGTTGTTCGTTTCGGCAGGCGGTTATCATCACCATATCGGACTGAATACATGGGCTGGAGTCGGTGCACCGCAGCCACCGGAGAATGCAGTCGGATTGCATTTATTTTCCATTATATTACCGAATGAGGATGAACTGAAAAAGATGGTTGAACAGCTAAAAAACATCGGAGTAACAGCTGAGTTTGCAGAGAAAACGGTACTTGTTAAAGATCCATCAGGTAATCAAATTCAACTGAAAGTGAAATAACATCATTTATTTTTTTAAATAATTATCTTTATTTAGAGATTTATTAAATAAAAATAATTTTAAGGAGGTTGTTTTTAGTGGTAAATAAACAAGATTTTGGAGGGCTCATTTTACGAATAACGTTAGGGATTATCTTTTTTGTGCATGGCATTGTAAAGTTTCAAAGCGGTATTGACAATATCGCAGGGTGGTTCAGCAGCATCGGGTTACCGGGGGTTATGGCATACGGAGTAGCTTTGCTTGAAGTCGTTGGCGGAATTGCTTTGATCATCGGACTAGGAACAAAACTCTTTTCTGTATTGTTTGCTTTGTTAATGGTCGGCGCGATTGTGAAAGTCAAGCTTGCCGCAGGATTTTTAGGCAATGGACAAATGGCAGGCTGGGAGTTCGACCTTGCGCTACTAGCGATGTCCATTTATCTTGCGCTGAGCGAACAACAGCCGCTTTCTGTGGACCGATGGATAAAAGCTAGAGCAGTCATTGATACAAATAAAAGCGCTTAATGGATACAAAAAAACACGTTAGATCCAGGGGATTTAACGTGTTTTTATTATTTTCATATGGCGCACAAGTTCTTCTGGCTTTTTGGAGCCAATAAGCAATTGTTTTCCGTTTTTGAGTTCAATGAGAACTCCCTTATTTCCCTTCATATTGTAAACCCATCCTTTTTTCGGATTCCAGCGGATGCCCCATCCTCCGTAGGATAGAGGATTGTATGTGCACGCTTCCGCCTGTTTTATGTCTTTATAAGGGAGAAAGCGGGAAACGAAAGGAGAAAAACGGACGTAGATACCATCTTCCCGAATTTCTGTAGTCAATTTTATCGACAGGAAGAAGGTTGGAAACAAAATTCCAAATACGACTAACAGAACCCACATTTCTGTATCACTGGCAGGATTCGCTCCAAAAGGGATATCGAATACGATTTGTTGAATTAATCCGTACCAAATCAATCCCGTAACGAGAATAACAGGCACAATAAAATACCATGGTGCCTTTTGTACTTCACGAATGTATACTTTCATAAACATCTCTCCCTTTTATTATTATATACGAATTTGGGAGTTTTTAGGTTTCTGATGTTTCGGCTCAAATTTGTCAGTTACAGAGAACATTTACTCAATAAACCACTTTCGTCTATATAAGTTCAGATTGAAAAAACGATACAAATAAGAGGATTAGGTTCGGACAAAAGAGAAGTTGAGACGTTTTATATACGTCGGAAAATCAATCTGCATTTATATACAATTCCGTTTAGAGGAGGAGACTTCTCGGAAAAAATGTTAAGCCATATTAACAAACGAATATTTATAAGTTTAATATTTTAATTGACAATGATAATCTTTATCAAATAAAAATTTAATTGATAATGATTATCGTTTTTGAAAGGAGGAACCGGGATGGCCAAATTAATGATGGTTTATACGAGTATGACTGGAAATACGGAAGAAATTGCAAACGCGATTGCCGAAGGAATTCAAGAAGAGGGAATCGATTTAGAAGTAAAGGAAGTTTTAGATGCTGATGCTAAAGAATTAGAAGAATATGATGGTATCCTTCTAGGTGCATATACATGGGGAGATGGAGAGCTGCCAGACGATTTCCTTGATTTTTATGATGATATGGATGAGTTGGATTTATCCGGAAAAAAAGCAGCTGTATTTGGTTCGTGCGACTCAAACTATGAGAAATATGGAGCAGCTGTTGATATTCTTATAGACAAACTAAAAGAGCTCGGTGCTGATGTTATTTTAGAGGGGCTGAAAATTGAATTAGCGCCAACAAATGAAGAAAGGGAAAAATGTAAAAATTTTGGGAAGCAATTTGTCCAAGGGGTGCTCGAGACAAAGAAATGTTAATGGATGGGGACAAGATATGTCTATGAAAGGGAGCTATATTTCCATTAAGACACTTACGGATGAGCATTTAGAAAAGTTTATGAATTGTTCATTTTTTATTATCAGGATGTATTAAAGACAATAAAACGGCAATACGATTGGGTTCAAATTACTCAGTATGTTGTAAGTCAAATAGTTAAGCAATTTTTTGCCGCACATCCTAAAGTGCGCTCTCCTCGTACATTGTTGCATCTGATTGAGCGAAAATGGAGGAAGGTAGGGATTCATTTTTTTGAATCTAAATGGCATTATGTATGAAGTGACGGCTAAAATGACTGATCACCTACTTAAAATGCTAATGGATAACAAAGATCTTCAACATCCTTTGTTTTTATATGAAAAGTTCCATGTATTCAATGAACAAATAGGCATTCATTTATCTATGGTATTAGACGTCGGTGAGTGGACCAATCAATCGTACATTTTACGGAAATTTTTCGTGTCTGACCAAATGGAGGCAGTTGAGGCTTTAAAACATATGTCCATCGTTGTGTCGCGGACGGCATTTCAAAAGCTTCCCGAAAAAATAGAGTTTTATTGTGTATTATCTGGAAAGGTATATGAGTATTTTCCTACAGAAAACGATTATAAAGATTCTGTAAATTATTTGTTATTAGTAAAAGAAGCGATGAAAGAGCCGAGTAATTATGTAAAAAGCTCGGCGGACAGGAGATGTGCGAGCTGTCCCCTTTTCTGTGTGGATTGCCCAAATGTTGGTGAACGGGAATTTACTGTTTATAGAAAATTAAACTAAGGGATTCATAATAGCAGGACCGTCTTGAGGAGTTATTTCGACAGTCTTTTTTATCCTGTTCTAATTGTCCGTAAGGCTCCTGCTTCTACAGGTGGGAGTTTTACGGATGCTAGAAGTGCGATAAGTTCAACTAACATCAGTGGGGGATGAAGTTATACTTTATTGCTAAGTACAATATGGATGTAATGGACAATGTGGGTTTTACAACTAGCATCATTTTTAGAGAAGGCGATTGATTAGGAAAGTTGATTGATTATGGGGTGTGTGCTAAAATTAACATAGATCATAATATCGGCAAGTTTTCTAGGGTTCCGTGGTTGTTTTAAGCAACCAGTCTGTGACCGAGAGAAAACGCACAGAATGAACTGTGTACACGGAGGGACAAAAGCCCGGGAGGAATGTCTTTATGGATATTTCTTTCGCGGCTTTTTTATTTTGATTGAAAGGAGCGCACTGATATGGCATGGGTTTATTTAATTATAGCGGGTATTTTTGAGATCGTGTGGGCGATTGCATTAAAATATACACTAGGATTTACACGGCTTGTTCCGTCTGTCATTACGATTGTGGGCATGATTATTAGTTTTTATTTTTTATCGCTGGCAACAAAAGTGCTGCCGATTGGAACAGCGTATGCCGTATGGACAGGAATTGGCGCTGCCGGAGCCGTTATTATTGGCATGGTATTTCTAAATGAACCTGTGAGCGCTTGGAGGATGATCTTTTTGCTGTTTATTTTGGTCGGGCTTATTGGGTTGAAGTTGACGTCGGGGCATTGAGAAAGCAAACGCTGATGTATAACTGTTTTTATGACATAACGGACTCCAACTGTTGCGCTATATTTTCACTTGTTTTTTCTGCTTTATTTTGTAACAGCCTTTTCTATCTGTTGAGCACAGGCTGCATCCGGCATTTCCTTTTTTGTGCAGCTTCACGCTCATTTCATTAAACATGCTTACCAAGTTTGATTTTTCCTGTTCGCTAAGTAAAAATTCCACCCCATATTGATATTGCTGTTGTGCCAAATCATGTCTTCTCTTAATCATTCCGGGTAATATAAGTTCTTTATGGCATACAGTCATTGTGAACTCAAACGTAACATCTGCACGCACCGGGATGTTTAAATTTGTTTCGAACAAAAGACCACCTGCGCTAATATTTTTAACACATACTAACGTTTTGCTTGTTTCAACGTTTTTTGTACCAATCTTTATAATCCGCATTTCTGTACATAAAGGTATACTAAAATCATGCCGAAAATATTGCCGTCTGTTTTGTATTTCTTTCATTTTGTCTTATGTCCTCCTCGTGTACATTAAGATTATGCCGGCCTATGGCTTGTTGTTTTAACGCATTAAATAACAAGAGAATATTAACAATCATACTAAAACAGCAGTGTATGCTCCGTGAGATATCAAGAGATAAGAATGATATGTGCATCGTGCCTTAATATTCTCTTTTCTATGAGGAAAAACAAGGTGTTTTTAGGGGATATGATGCTGATGCAGATATGGGTTCATGGAAGGAGTGATTCAGCAAATCTAGAGCCTCAATTTATATTCCTGTAAATATTCTAAATATTGTAAAAGTAAGTCCGCAATATGAACTTTTTCCTATTTTTCCATAAAAATAATTGACTTCTAGCCGAAAAAAATATATTATTAAAACGTAAAAGTGAATCGCCTATAAAGGGGAGTAGCTTTAACAGCAAAGTCGTCAGTTCAGGGATAAAACCCTCGGCTTTGTTGGCAACGGTGACGTTGTTAGCGAGACCTTTACCAGTGTGGGTAAAGGTTTTTTATATTTTAATGACCTTTGCCTACACGGTAAAGGTCATTTTCATTTAGGAAACAAAAAGGGAAGGTGAGGAAAGGACGTCGCGGTTATCGATTTCCTTAAACCGTTCTAGATGCATTGGGACTATATATCTAAATGAAGAGGAGGGAGCATTTTTATGAGAAAACTGTTTAAAAGAGTGCGCTTTATTTTAAAAATACGGCGGTTTATCCCTTTCCTTGCTGAGTTTTTCTTTTCAAAAGAAGTTTCCAATGTCAAGAAGTGGCTTTCTGTTTTATTTGTGGCTTTATATATGTTATTGCCATTAGATATCATTCCGGATTTCCTTGGATTTTTTGGCATTGTTGATGATGTTACGGTTTTTATGATGATTTTACAGCAAATTATCAAGATGGCACCTGAAAACTTAAAAAATAAATATGGCGTTTAATGGGTATGCTCATATGAGACCTTTTTTGACAAAAACACGTATTAAATAAATTTTGAAATAAATACTGAATAAAAAAATGAGGGAGGTTTTTCTAGTGGAATTATTTTCAGCTGAATTTTTCTCCGCACTTATCTCAATCATTATTATTGACCTTGTTTTAGCAGGAGACAATGCGATTGTCATTGGATTGGCGGCAAGAAATCTGCCGAAGCACCAGCAAAAGCAGACCATTATCTGGGGAACGGTCGGAGCGATTGTTATTCGCGCCTTAGCAACATTAGCGGTTGTTTGGCTGCTGAAAATTCCAGGATTGCTGCTTGTTGGCGGTGTGCTGCTAGTATGGATTGCTTACAAGCTTCTTGTTGAAGACAAAGGACATGAAGTGGAAGCGGGCAATAGTATGTGGGAAGCGATTCGTACCATTATCATCGCCGATGCTTTAATGGGATTGGATAACGTATTGGCAGTTGCCGGTGCGGCTCATGGAAGCTTTTTACTTGTTATTTTAGGATTGCTTATTTCTATCCCGATTGTTGTTTGGGGAAGTACGCTAATTTTGAAGTGGATCGAGCGTTTCCCAATCATCGTGACGATTGGTGCCGGGATTCTTGCTTGGACCGCATCGAAAATGATTGTTGGTGAACCATTTTTGAAAGAATATTTTGCTAATCCGTTTGTAAAATATGGATTTGAACTTCTTGTCGTTGCTGGTGTGCTTATCGTTGGGAAGATGAAAAAAGCGAAAGAACATAAAAAGGGGAATCTAAAAGAGGTATAAATAAGATGAGAAGATGACCCATAGGTGTCTGACCTCGCGCATTATCCATAATATATAGTGTTGTTCTTTAGAGTTATACACTATATATTTCATTGCGGGGCCTGACACTTTAGGGCCATCCTCTTTTTTACAATTCGTCAAATCCATTATCAATATGATTCACTTTCGTATATTGCCGTGATTTTTGTTCAAAGAAATCCGATTTTCCAAGGTCGACTTCTTCATACGCTTTAATCCAGCGAAGCGGGTTAGTGCGGTAACCGGCAAATGGACGTTCAAAACCTAGCTGATTGCAGCGGACATTAGTGTAAAATTTAATATAGTCGCTAAGGTCCTGAAGCGGAATACCTTCAATTTTATTGCCGATAATATAACCTGCCCATTCGATTTCCAGTTCTGCGGCTTTTATGAACGTTTGCTGGACAAATGAAGCGAATTCCGGCGTGTTATATTCTGGATACTCAAGCAATACTTCTTTAAAAATCTTTACAAATAAATCAACGTGTATTTGTTCATCACGGTTAATGTAATTAATCATGGTGCTTGTCGCGACCATTTTTTGATTGCGCGCTAAGTTGTAGAAGAAGGCGAAACCGGAATAGAAAAATAATCCTTCTAAAATGACATCATAGACAATGGACTTCAATAAATTTTTGACATTTGGCTGTTCTGCAAATTCTTTATATCCATTGGTGACAAAGTCATTTCTTTTGCGCAAAATCGGTTCGTTTCGCCAAAATTCAAACACTTCATCCTGCTTGCTTTTCGGTACAAGGCTTGATAGGACATAGGAGTATGAATGATTATGAATCACTTCCTGCTGCGCCAACAAAATCATTAATGCATTAATGCTGGAATCGGTAATATAATCGGCGACTCTGCCTGCATAATCGGTTTGAATGCTGTCAAGCAAAGCAAGGAGGCCGATGATTTTTAAAAACGCGTCCTTTTCGTCATCGGTTAATAGCGGAAATTGTTTAATATCTTGAGACATATTAATTTCAAACGGCGTCCAAAAGTTGGCGAGCATTCGTTTATATTTGGCAAATGCCCACGGATAAGCGATATCATTCCAGTTTAACACATTCGAACTTTTTCCATTGATAATCCTTGTTGAACGGTTTGGTGCTTCCGGATCCATAATGACTCTTTTTGCTAATAGATGTGACAAAATAGATTCCCTCCCAATCTTATTAGCTCGCGCATGATTCGCATTCGTCAATCATACTTGAAGTGGAACGGACATAATACGTTGTTTTGAATCCCAGTTTCCAGGCGGTGAGATGAATGTTCAGCAAATCTTTCGCTTTAATCGTGTTCATGACGTAGATGTTAAAAGAAATCGACTGGTCAACATGACGCTGTCGGGCGGCGTTTTGTTTGACGCTCCATAGCTGATCAATATGGTATGCCGATTTGTAATACCATGTCGTTTCAGCGTTTAAATCCGGTACAGTAACTGGAATTTTATAATCTTTCTTTTCTTCGGCATACACTTTTAAGAATATCGGGTCGATGCTGGCGGTGCTCCCGGCAATAATCGATGTCGATGCATTCGGTGCGACAGCCATAAGATAACCGTTGCGAATGCCGTATGTTTTGACTTGTTCTTTTAGAATATTCCAATCTAAATTACTTTCGGAATTTTTATACCCCCGTTTCTCAAAGTAAGCGCCTGTATGCCAGTCTGAACCTGTAAAGGAGGGATAGCTGCCTTTTTCTTTTGCCAGTTCCATGCTTGCTTGAATCGTTAAATACGCGATTTTCTCGTAGAGCTTGTCCGCGTACTCGACCGCTTCCTCAGACTCCCATCGAATCCCTTTAAGGGCAAGCAAATGATGCCAGCCAAATGTTCCAAGTCCAACGGCGCGGTATTTTTGATTCGTCAGCTGTGCCTGCAAAACAGGAATTTGGTTTAAGTCAATGACGTTATCGAGCATGCGCACTTGAATCGGGATTAAACGTTCAAGCACGTTGTCTGTCACTGCCCGCGCCAGATTAATAGAAGATAAGTTGCAGACAACAAAATCGCCAGGTGTTTTGACTGTAATAATTTTGCCGTCTTTTGTGTATTGCTGTTCCATTGTTGTCGGACTTTGATTTTGCGCAATTTCTGTACAAAGGTTGCTGCAATAAATCATACCTTGGTGAGAATTAGGATTTTTCCGGTTCACTTCATCGCGATAAAACATAAACGGACTTCCTGATTCTAGTTGGCTTCGCATAATCCCTTTCATAATTTCAATGGCTGGTACTTTTTCTTTTGATAAGTTGGGTTCGTTAACACACTGCCAATATTTTTCGCGAAAACTGCCGCTGCCGCGTTCTTCATCGTAAAAATCCTCCAGGCTGAAGCCCATCACTTTACGCACTTCATGCGGATCAAAAAGATACCAGTCACCGCGTTTTTCGACTTGTTCCATAAACAAGTCAGGAATGCAGACGCCGGTAAATAAATCATGCGTTCTTATCCGCTCATCGCCATTATTTAATTTCGCATCCAAAAAGGCAAAAATATCTTTATGCCATACATCTAAATAAACGCATATCGCTCCTTTCCGCTGTCCTAGCTGATCGACACTGACTGCCGTATTGTTTAGCTGCTTCATCCATGGAATGACACCAGAGGAAACGCCTTTAAAACCGCGAATGTCGCTGCCGCGGCTGCGGATTTTGCCAAGATATACGCCGATTCCGCCGCCTGATTTTGAAAGATTAGCAATATCTGTATTGCTGTCGTAAATGCTTTGTAGACTATCATCTACTGTATCTACGAAACAACTTGATAATTGACCATAGCTTTTTCCTGCGTTTGCCAAAGTAGGGGTTGCAACGGTCATATATAAATTGCTTAACGCCCAATAAGCTTCTTTCACTAAAGTAAAACGGAGATGTTTTTGTTCTTTTGCCATTAAGGTCATGGCAATGATTAAAAATCGTTCTTGTGGAAGTTCATATAAATTCCGATCGTAATCACGGGCTAGGTAGCGGTCAGCAAGGGTGCGGAGACCGATGTAAGTAAACAGCTTATCTTTTTCCGGGTCAATCAATTTTCCTAGTTCTATAATTTCTTCTTTTGTGTAGTCTTCTAAAATGGTAGAGCTGTAAACTCCCTTAGCGACAAGAGTTTTGATTAAATGATAGAAATCGCCGTACTGTTCTTCTTGGTGATAGCCGCGATTTTTGGCCGCTTCCTTGTATAATTTTTTTAAATAAATGTGAGCGCACACAAATGTCCAATCTGGTTCATTTTCGTCAATATAAGACAAGCCTTCTAAAATGAATAAGTTAGTGATGTTCTCAGCTGAAAGAGTGTCTCTGCTTTCAATCGCTTGTATGACTCTTTTTAAGTAGCTTTCTTTGTTTAGGTTTGGATAGTTTTCCGTTATTTTTTTTACAAACGAGATGAGCCGTTCACGTGAAAACGGTTCAGTATCTCCTTTTTCATTTATAATCATCGTTGTTTTTGTATGTAAGCTCATTTTCCTAGCCTCCCTGTATAAAATAAAAAATCCACTCATCAGGTTGAGTGGATCAAACGATAGTATAAAAAGGCTGTACTCATGGATAGAACATAACACAAACCCTTTTAAACCATCGTTTCATCTTCTCACCCCCCGAAGAATTTGAAACTTGGCAAGTAAGGCAGGTCTCCTGACTCGTGTTTCCTCCTACTCTGGATCCTTCCCATATATGCGCCGATAAAGCGGATCATATACAGTGGAATTTTCCATTTCGTCCACACATACAGTTGCGGGGACAGTTCTGGATTCGCACCAGATTCCCTATTAAGTCCGTTCGGACACCTTTACTTGCGGTTTTAACAACACTATATTTTGTTTTTGTTTTTGCAAAAAACACAATATATTGTGTTTTGATAAGTTAGGATAATCATATAATACTTTAATAGAAAATTCAACCATGTTTTTTGCGTGAGATAGAAAAAGAGGGAAGAAGGAAAATAGAAAGAGCAGCTGAACCAAAAAGAACACAATATATAGGACATAACAGTAAGATAAATTGTATATTATTGTAAAATGTATGTGAGATCGGACAATTTATGGCTTATCCACCTTTTCGCTGTTACTCAGAAACAGTTTTCGCCAATCATTTATGATTCATTACTGACAGCATTGGCAGTTAAATAAGATAGAGTAAAACGCCGAAAATTATTAATTCTATGGCATTCATAGTTATGTTTAGGATTATTTGACAAATAACCATGATATGTAAATAAACGATAAGTGAAAAATTTGACATGTTAGTCTGTAATTTTAGCATGTTAGTTTACGATTTTGTCATCTTAGATCGTTGTTTATTTAATTATTCAGAATTATTAGTATAATTCCTATAAGAGATGTATAAAGGAGGAACAAAAGACGTGAAAGCCATTAAATCAATTTTGCTTTGGGGAGCGATTTCTGTCCTTGGAGCAGTTGGATTTGCAGTACTAGCTTTGAATCGCGGTGAAAGCGTTAACGCAATTTGGCTAATTGTTGCCGCAGTTTGTGTGTATGCCATTGCTTATCGCTTTTACAGCAAGTTTATTGCGAATAAAGTTTTTCAGTTAGACGACAACCGAAAAACGCCGGCTGAAATTTTTAATGACGGAAAAGATTACGTTCCAACAAATAAATGGGTATTGTTTGGTCATCACTTTGCCGCCATTGCCGGTGCAGGTCCGCTTGTCGGTCCAATATTAGCGTCGCAGATGGGATATTTACCGGGCACGCTTTGGATTGTTGTCGGAGTTGTGTTGGCAGGAGCGGTGCAAGATTTTATCATCTTATTTGCTTCCATGCGCCGCAATGGAAAATCGCTCGGTGAAATGATTAAAGAAGAAATTGGTCCTGTGACAGGCTTTATTGCAATGCTTGGGATTTTAGGAATTATGATCATTTTATTAGCTGTATTAGCTCTAGTTGTTGTGAAAGCGCTTATAGGAAGCCCATGGGGAATGTTTACAATCGCGGCGACGATTCCGATCGCAATTTTCATGGGAATATACATGCGCTATATGCGTCCGGGACGGGTTGGAGAAGCCTCGATAATCGGTTTTGTATTGCTAATAGCTTCCATTGTTGCAGGTCAATATGTTGCGGAAAATGAAACATTGGCGAAAATGTTCACATTTAAAGGCGAAACAATTGCTCTTTTAATGATTGCATATGGATTTGTTGCTTCTGCATTACCGGTATGGCTATTGCTCGCTCCACGTGATTATTTAAGTACATTTTTGAAAATTGGTACAATTGTTGGGTTGGCGTTTGGCATTCTTATTGTTGCACCTGATTTACAAATGCCGGCTATTACGAAATTCGTTGATGGCACTGGACCAGTATTTTCCGGTAATTTATTCCCATTCCTATTTATTACTATTGCCTGCGGAGCCGTTTCCGGATTCCATTCTCTAGTTTCTTCAGGAACGACGCCAAAAATGATTGAGCGCGAAAGCCATGCCCGTCCAATTGGCTATGGTGCGATGTTAATGGAGTCATTTGTAGCGGTAATGGCGTTAATCGCTGCCTGCGTTTTAACGCCAGGAATATACTTTGCGATTAACAGTCCAGCAGCGGCAATCGGGCAAGATGTTGTGCAAGCAGCGCAGACCGTTTCATCTTGGGGATTTACGGTCACTCCTGATGATTTGAAAGAATTGGCAGATAATGTCGGCGAAGAAACGGTTTTGTCGCGTACAGGAGGAGCGCCGACGTTAGCGATTGGAATGGCCGTTATTTTATCGGATGTCATTGGTGGAAAAGCGTTAATGGCATTTTGGTATCATTTTGCGATTTTATTCGAAGCGTTGTTTATTTTAACAACGATTGATGCAGGTACACGTGTCGGCCGTTTCATTATTCAAGATCTTCTAGGTCATTTCTATAAGCCATTTGCGAAAACCGAATCATTGCCGGCCAATATTATTGCAACAACGTTGTGTGTACTTTCCTGGGGATATTTCCTATATCAAGGGGTTATTGACCCGCTTGGAGGAATTAACACGTTATGGCCGCTCTTCGGTATCGCAAATCAAATGCTTGCCGCGATTGCTTTATTGTTAGGAACAACGATTTTATTTAAAATGGGCAAAAAAGCATATGTATGGGTGACGCTAGTTCCGACAACTTGGATTTTAGTCGTAACGATGACAGCAGGGTTCCAAAAGCTATTCCATGACAATCCAAAAATCGGATTCTTAGCGCATGCAAAAGCATTTAAAGATGCGTTAAATGAAGGAAAGATTTTGACTCCAGCAGCCAACGAAGCACAAATGCGTCAAATTATTATGAACGACTATATTGATGCAGCACTTTGTGCGATTTTCATGCTTGTTGTTATAGCGATGCTTATTTCTTCTATCAACATGTGGATAAAGGTATTGAAAAATGGCGATGTACAATTAAAAGAAGCACCGTATATTCCACGCGATAAAGGAGATGGAGTGCAGCATTATGCGTAATCTCTTATCAGCGATTAAAAAGCACTACAAACAATTTATTGATTTGCTTGTCGGTGTGCCGAATTATGAAAAATATGTAGAGCATATGAAAACCCATCATCCAGGGGAGCCAATCAAGTCGCGGAAGCAATTTTTCTGTGAAGCGCAAGAGGCAAGATATAACGGAAAAGGCGGGAAAGTGTCCCGTTGCTGCTAAATGAATGAAAAAGGGGGACATCTAAAATCCCCCTTTTTTCTCTTTACATCAATGTGACTGGGATTTTTGGAGTTTTTTATATTGTTATTTGCATTCATTTCGTTAGCCATTCCTTGTTCGGTATGGCGCTTTGCAATCCAGTTTTTGTGACATTTGTCATGTGTCTGTTTTTATTAATATGTGCATTTTGTAAAGCAATTAAACAAAACATACGAGGGGGGATAAATAATGAAAGTATTAGTAGTTGGAGCAGGAGCTGTCGGCGGTTATTTCGGAGGACGGTTGCTTGAAAAAGGTGTTGACGTAACGTTTCTTGTCCGCAAAAGACGGAAGCAGCAACTCGAGGAGCGGGGATTAGTCATTAAAAGCATTCATGGCGATGTCGTTTTATCGCCAAAAACATTGCAGACAGGTGAAAAAGCGGACGATTTTGATGTTGTCATCTTTTCGAATAAAGCCTATCATTTACCGGAAGCGATTCGTGATGTAAAGCCATATGTCGGCGAGAAGACGCTCATTTTACCGTTATTAAATGGGATGGCGCATATGGAGCTGCTTTGGCGAGAGTTTGGACGGGACAACGTATTAGGAGGCCTCTGTTTTATCGAAACGACGTTAGATGCCCAAGGAACGATTATCCAATCAAGCCCATCCCATGACGTAAAATTCGGTGAATGGTCGGGAGAAATAACGGAACGGGTAAAAGCGCTCGAACAGTTGTTTTCTAATTGCAATGCCCGCTTTCGTTTAAGTGAGCGCATTGTAACAGATATGTGGCATAAATATTTATTTATTGCAACGATGTCCGGGGTAACGACATTATTCCGTGCTCCTATTGGTCCGATCCGTAACGGGGAGTATGGTCAAGAAATTCTTTTATCGCTGTTAAAAGAAATTGCTAGTGTTATGCGGGCACATGGGGCGCCGATTGACGAACAAATTGAAGCAAAGCAGCTGGCGCAAATGAACGAGATGATGCCGGAAATGAAATCTTCGATGCAGCGCGATATGGAAAAAGGGTATATGGTGGAAGCGGATCACTTGCAAGGGTATTTATTGAAACTAGCAAAGCAATATCAGATTGATACACCGCTTTTAAAAGCTGTTTATCATCATTTAAAAATTTATGAGCTGGGGAATCGTTATGATTCCAAACAAGCTACATAAAGGTGATGAAATTCGAGTTATTGTTTCATCAACCAACATGAGCATTCTTTATAAGTTAGATTTTATCAAAAAATGATTCGAGTCATTTGCATCTAAACACAAACTTTCTTCTTCGATTAAATCTTGTATTGAAGATTTACATGATTCGAATGTTAAAAGTGATTTTAACAACACTTGATGGAGTTAACATTTTTTCCGAGAAGCCTCCCTCCTCAAAGCGAAGTGTAGGGGGAAGAGGTTCAATTACAATCAAGTTATTAATACCCACTAGAAAAATGGCTGTCTCAAAAAAGGGTCATATCCAATCATAATATATAGGACATAACATTGGGTAAGAACACTATATATGATGGATTACTTGTGAGGTCAGCCCCTTATGAGACAGCCTCTTCTTTTGTTTTTATGAAGTTTTTAGCGAAAAGTAATAAAAATGTTTTTGAAATGTCAACTTTCTCTTTAAACTTAGTACACAGTATATTACCATAATAATTGTGTATCGTTTATTATAGGAAAATGGTTTTGAAAGCGATTTGAATGAAAGAGGAGGATATTGCTTTGAGTAAAGCCTGGTGGAAAGAAGCTGTTGCTTATCAAATTTATCCGAGGAGCTTTATGGATTCCAACGGCGATGGAATTGGTGATTTGCGAGGAATTATGCAAAAGCTTGATTATTTAAAGAACCTTGGAATCGATGTCATATGGATTTGCCCGATTTATAAATCGCCAAATGCCGATAATGGCTATGATATTAGCGATTATCAGGCAATTATGGAAGAGTTCGGAACGATGGAAGATTTTGAATTGCTGCTTGAAGAAATTCATAAACGCGGCATGAAAGTCATTCTTGACCTTGTAATTAACCATACAAGCGATGAACATCCATGGTTTATTGAATCGCGTTCATCAAGAGATAATCCGAAACGTGACTGGTATATTTGGCGCGATGGCAAGGACGGAAAAGAGCCAAATAACTGGGAAAGCATTTTCGGTGGTTCAGCCTGGGAATATGATGAAAAGACAGACCAATATTATTTGCATGTGTTCGCAACGAAACAACCTGATTTAAACTGGGAAAATGAAGAAGTTCGCCGCGCGCTGTACGACATGATTAATTGGTGGTTAGATAAAGGAATCGATGGATTCCGCGTCGATGCGATTTCACATATTAAGAAAAAACCAGGACTGCCAGATTTGCCAAATCCGAAAGGGCTCGACTATGTTCCGTCTTTTGATGGACATATGAACCAAGAAGGGATTATGGATTATTTAAGAGAGCTCAAAATGCAAACGTTTGCGCATTATGACATTATGACAGTCGGTGAAGCGAACGGGGTGAAAGTCGAACAAGCGGAAGAATGGGTCGGCGAAAAAGACGGTATCTTTAATATGATTTTCCAATTTGAGCATTTAGGGCTTTGGGAAAAAGGAACAGATGGCGGAGTCGATGTTCGCCGGCTAAAGCGGACGCTCACAAAATGGCAAAAAGGATTAGAAAACCGCGGCTGGAATGCTCTATTCCTTGAAAACCACGACCAGCCCCGCTCTGTTTCGACATGGGGAAATGACAAAGAATATCTTGTGGAAAGTGCGAAGGCGCTTGGTGCGATGTATTTTCTTATGCAAGGAACCCCATTTATTTATCAAGGACAAGAGATTGGCATGACGAATGTTCGTTTTGAGAGCATTGATGAATACGACGATGTCGCGATGAAAAATTTTTACCGCATTGAAACAGAAAAAGGGCGCTCTCATGAAGAAATTATGGAAATTATTTGGAAAAAAGGGCGCGACAATTCACGCACACCGATGCAATGGTCTGCGGAAGCTAATGCTGGTTTTACGACTGGAACACCGTGGATGGGTGTCAACGAAAACTACAAAGAAATTAATGTGGAAAAACAATTAAAAGATCCTAACTCTGTTCTAAACTTCTATAAAAAAATGATTCGCCTTCGCAAGGAAAATGAAGTTTTTATTTATGGAGCATATGATTTAATTTTGGAAAAAGATAAAGCGATTTACGCTTACACAAGAACACTTGGAAACGAAAAAGCGGTGATTATTGTCAATATGACGGACAGACCGGTTCTTTACCGTTATGATGGAATCAAATTGTCCTCTGAACATTTAGTGCTGCAAAACTATGATGTAAAGCCGCACAAAAATGCGACGCGCTTTAAGCTGAAGCCGTATGAGGCGCGGGTGTATTTATTTAAAATTGAAGATGCTGCTCACTAAACCTTTTTTCTATTTATTGTTTGGACTATATTTGTGTTTTTGGCCGTATGAAATTTCATCCCTTCTTTCAATTCTATAATTAAAAATAAATCGCTACCGTTAAAGGATTTTTTGTGTTGTTAATGAATATGTTTAAGGGAGCATACATGAACAAGGGGGAATGAGCATGGATATTCGCTATCCAATCGGCAAGTTTGTTCAACCTGAAATATTTGTTCAGGAAGATTTAAAAAATTGGATTGATGATATCAAGATTTTTCCCAAACAATTACAGGAAGCTGTGGACGGTCTTGACACGGAACAATTAAATACCCCCTACCGCGAAGGAGGATGGACGGTTGCCCAAGTTGTGCATCATCTCGCGGATGCCCATATGAACGCGTTCATTCGCACAAAGCTGGTGATCACAGAAGATCTTCCTACTGTAAAACCTTTTGAAGAGAACGACTGGGCGGAAACGGCTGAGGCCAGTTCTTTTCCTATTGAAGCGTCTCTTAAATTGTTAGAAGGGCTTCATGAGCGCTGGGGAGCTTTGCTTGAATCATTAGAGCCGGAACAGTTTCAGCGCAAGCTTTATCATCCGATACTAAAAACGGCAATGAATTTGTACACATGTGTGGCGATGTATGCTTGGCATGGGAAACATCATGTGGCACATATTAAACATTTGCGAGCACAAAAGGGATGGTAACAAGATAGAGGCTGACCTAAAGCAAAAGTGTCCGCCCCCGCAACCACCATATATTCTGTGGCTGTGCGTGAGGCCAGACACTTATCGGTCAGCCTTTATCTTCGCGAATGCACTTCATATATCGCAAATTTTAAATAGTCTCCTTCATCGGCGGCAAGCAGCTTCGGATGATCATACCCTGCGCCGCTCCAATGAATTTGCCGCAAGATTTTTTTCGCATCAAACGCTGCTTCTTTGATCATCGCTTGGAACATGTCTGGATGAATGTGATAGGAGCAGCTTGCCGTCACAAAAAAGCCGCCGTCTTTTACAAGCTTTAAGCCGTTTAAATTAATGTCTTTATACCCGGCCAGCGCTTTTGGAACGGCATGTGCCGATTTCGCGAAGGCCGGCGGGTCGATAATAACAATGTCCCACTTTTTCCCTTCCTGCACGGCTTCACGTAAGTAGTCAAACGCATTGGCAACGACAAAATCGACGTTGGTAAAACCATTTAAAGCCGCATTTCGCTTTGCCGTTTCGATGGCATGTTCGGAAATGTCAACAGCTGTTACATGTTTGGCGCCATATAAACATGCGTTTAGCATAAACGAACCTGTATGCGTAAAGCAATCAAGCACGGTTGAATCTTTTGTAATTAACGGTTTGATCGCCGCGCGATTTTGGCGCTGATCAAAGAAAAAGCCCGTTTTTTGTCCGTTTTCAATGTCGACAATATATTTGACGCCGTTTTCTTCAATTTGCACTTCCGTATCGCATTGTCCGTACCAAAATCCTTTTTCCTGCTCCAATCCTTCCAGTTCGCGAACATATACGTCATTGCGCAAGTAAATCGCTTTCGGATTAAATACTTCAAGCAACCCTTTTAAAATCCAGTCTTTTCGTTTTTCCATGCCGAGAGAAAGGATTTGCACAACTAAGACGTCTTCGTACTTATCGACAATCAATCCCGGCAAAAAGTCCGCTTCGCCATAAACCGCGCGGCAGGAGCGAACGCCGGGAATCATTCGTTCACGATACGCCCATGCTTTGCGGATCCGCTCGATAAAAAACGCTTCATTTAATTCATCGTTCGGATTTTGCGTCAATACGCGCACAATCATTTGCGATTTTGGATTGATGTATCCTTTCGCTAAAAAATAATTTTGGTGGTTATATACATCAACGAAGTCCCCTGGTTCAAAATCTCCCTCAATATAATCCACTTCGCTTTGAAAAATCCATGGATGCCCTTGTTCGAGTCGTTTTTTTCGCTTCCGTTTCAAAAAGACTTTTGCCACGTTCTCAACTCCATTAAATAGAATTATTTGCTTTTTTTATGATACAGAATGAAGGAGAAATAAGCAACGTTTCCTTCTTTCAACAGCGATGCAGTTCCCTCTACGGCACAGCAGTTGTTGTCGAAGAATAATGAAGAAATTGTATAAAAATTCTTGACAACGATTTGAAAACGTAGTTATGATAAATTCAAATAAAACTGAATAAATGATGAATTCCACTAGGGGTGCCTTTAGATAGGCTGAGATCAAAGTGTGCCTTTGAGACCCTTAGAACCTGATCTGGATCATACCAGCGTAGGGAAGTGGAAGTGGCGAAGTTGCACATTTATTCTACCAGGTATTTCCAACCACTTTCTTTACGCTTGTAAAGAAAGTGGTTTTTTGTTTGTGTAAATCACAGAATCGGGGCCCTGTTCTGTGTTTTCCATAAAACGATTTTTCATTTTGGAGGGAATGCTATGTCATTTGCAAAACAGCTGCGCAAAGCGGCAGATTCTATTTGGGAAGCGAGCTTTCAACATCCATTTGTAACAGAGTTAGGCGATGGAACGCTTGATTTAAGATGCTTTCGTTATTACGTTTTGCAAGACTCGTATTATTTAAGCCATTTTGCGAGAGTTCAGGCGTTGGGGGCAGCGAAAACCGCTGATTTACATACGACTGCCCGCATGGCGCATCACGCGCAAAATACGTATGAAGCGGAGCTAGCATTACATGAAAAATTCATTAAGAAATTGGGAATTACCGAGGAAGAAAAAGCTTCCTTTGTTCCCGCGCCGACTGCTTATGCGTACACATCGCATATGTACCGCGCCGCGTATGAGGGGCATTTGGGAGATATTCTTGCGGCGATTTTACCGTGCTATTGGCTTTATTATGAAATCGGTGAACGCTTGAAAGATTGTAAGCCGGAAGAGCCGATTTACCAGGAGTGGATCGCTGCCTATGGATCCGAGTGGTTCCGCAGTTTAGTAGAGGAACAAATTGCCCGGATGGATGCGATTGCTGAAATGGTTACAGAAGCAGACAGAAAGCGGATGGAACAACATTTTATCATCAGCAGCCAATATGAATACGCCTTTTGGGAAATGGCTTATACGTTGGAAACATGGCCTGTAAAAGGAGACGGTTGAACATGCCAAATAATAAGGGATTAAAATTAGCTGACGTTTTAACAACCGTTGTTATTTCCATTGTATTCGGTATTGTCTATAAACTTTGGGGACCGTTTTATTATTTTGTTAAACCTTTTGGTTTGCATATGGACCAACTTATATATGGAATGTGGTTTATCGCGGCGACAGTTGCCTATCTCATTATTCGTAAACCGGGTGTAGCACTTCTTGCCGAAACAGCGGCGGCATCGGGCGAATTTATTATGGGTTCTGAATGGGGACTTGAGGTATTGATTTATGGATTTGTACAAGGATTATTTGCCGAGCTTGTGTTTGCTGCCTTCCGTTATAAGCGTTTTGATGTATTTGTCGTTTCTTTGGCTGCCGCTGCTTCCACCATTGGTTCGCTCATTATGGACTTTTACAAAGGGTATATTGAGGAACTGGCTGTTTGGAATCTTACGTTGTTTATCGGTGCCCGTTTTATTGGTGCCATCGTTATCGCCGGCATCTTTGCCCATTCTCTCGTAAAAGCGTTGGAAGCAACAGGGGTGACACAAATGGTGCGCCCGGCATCAAAAGAAGATTATGATGCACTGGATCGCTAGAAGGTGAGTGAATGGAAAAAGTTGCTTTTGTTGAAAAATTACGATTAAAATTTCCCGGCAAAGATACGTTGTTATTTAAAGATTTATCCGTTTCCTTTCATAAAGGAGAAAGAGTATTGCTATTAGGACCTTCAGGGTGCGGAAAATCAACTTTGCTGCAAGTAGTGGCAGGGTTGATTCCCCATTCGATTGATATACCGATGAAGGCGGAAAACATTCGCATTCCTGAAAAATGGGGATATGTATTTCAAGATCCCGATACGCAGTTTTGTATGCCGTTTGTCGATGAGGAAATTGCGTTTGTCCTTGAAAATCTAGGAGTTCCGCGGGAGAAGATGCAGGAACGAATCAATGAGCTTTTAGAGCTCGTTGATTTACGGCTGCCAACTCCCCATGTGAATATTCAAACATTATCTGGAGGAATGAAGCAGCGGCTTGCCATTGCTTCCACACTGGCATTGAATCCGGACGTTTTATTTTTAGATGAACCGACAGCGATGCTTGATGAGGAAGGAACGAAAACCGTTTGGGAAACGATTAAACAAATTGCCGGCGATAAAACGATCATTATTGTTGAGCATAAAATCGCACATGTTCTCGATTTTGTCGATCGCATCATCTTGTTTAATCACACCGGAGAAATTGTGGCAGACGGTGAGGCAGAAACGATTTTCCGGGAATATAAGAGTGTGATTCAGCAACAGGGAATTTGGTATCCCGATGTTTGGAACGATTATATAAAGAACCGTTCCCAACGTCCCGAGTTCCATCCGCAAACGGAAGTGCTTCGTCTGCAAGACTTTAAAGGCTATCGAAATAAAGAAGTGAAAATCCGTATCAATGAAGCGGTTGTTTATGAGGGAGAATGGATTGCTGTTACAGGGCAAAACGGAGCTGGCAAAAGCACGCTGCTGCACGCCATTACGGGGTTAATTCGCACAGATGGAGTTTGCCTGCTGCACGGCAAGAATGTTCGGGAAATGAAAAATATCGTGAACTATATCGCCTTTGTGTTTCAAAATCCGGAGTTTCAATTTGTCACGAACTCTGTGTATGAAGAAATTGCCTATACGCTTCGCCTGCAAAAAAGAGCGGAACCGGAAATAAAAGACACGGTTGCTTCAATGTTAAAAATGTTCGATTTAGAAGAACAAAAGCAGCAGCATCCATATCAGCTGTCAATGGGACAAAAGCGGCGCTTAAGTGTAGCAGCTTCGATTGTAAATGGACAAAAATTGCTGTTGTTAGATGAGCCGACATTCGGACAGGATGCGAAAAACACATTTGCTTTGTTAGAGCTTTTAGAAGAGTACCGCAGGCAAGGTTCCACCATTATCATGGTCACCCATGACGAACATATCGTTAAACATTTTGCGACAAGACGATGGGAAATAGAAGACGGCCGTTTAATCCGCGATGAACTGCTTATATCTTCCTGTTCTGACAGCGCTGTGTTGAGTGTTTGAAAGGGGGAGGAGCGGTGAGATTCGATATCCATTATCGTGAAACATGGCTGCACCGAATTAATCCAAGTTTAAAACTTATCGTAATGACCGTCTTATTTGTCGCTGTTCTGTTTATTCATAACCCTAATGTATTGATTAATTTAACACTCGGCTTTTTACTGTTACTGTTTGTGTTTGCAGGTTATCCATTGAAATATGTTTTATTATTTCTTTTGCCGTTTTTGTTTATTTTTGTTTCGACGGCCGCATCGATGATTCTTTTCGGTAACGGTCAAACAACATGGTTTCAATGGGGGCTTATTCATATTACGGAAGAGAGCTTTTTTCGCGGCTTGCATCTCGGGTTCCGCGCGCTTATTTTTGCGCTGCTCGGTCTCCTCTTTTCATTAACAACAAGGCCGGTTTACTTATTTTACTCGCTCATGCAGCAGCTCAAATTAAAGCCGAAATATGCCTACAGCTTTTTAGCGGGCATTCGTCTCATTCCGATTATGCTTGAGGAGTTTCAAACGGTGCAAAACGCTTTGAAAGTGAGAGGAGCGGCTGAAAACAGCAACGTTTTTCACAAAATCAAACGGTACGCTATTCCGCTTCTTTCCCAAAGCATTCGCCGCGCGCAGCGAATCGCGATCGCTATGGAAGCGAAACGTTTTTCCAAGGCAGAGGGCAGAACGTTTTACTATGAGCTCGGCTTTAGTAAATATGACATATTATTTGCCAGCTACGTCGTTGTCATTAGTCTGCTGGCATACTATGTATCTACTGTTTATTCGTACATCCCGATTGCCGATGTACGCTAGGAAAGAGGGAAATGATGGTGGGAGAATTTCATGTCATATCGACGGGGCAGCAGTCAAATGAACGTTTAATTGAAGTGATTACACACATTCATCCTTATGTCGATGCGATTCATTTAAGAGAAAAGCAGAAAACAGCAAAAGAGCTGGCGGCGCTTATTTCTGTACTTATAGCAAAAGGAGTGCCGGCGGAAAAAATAATGATCAATGACCGAGTCGATGTAGCAGTTGTCTGCGGAGCAGCCGGGGTTCAGCTTGCTTATCATAGCCTAAATGTAAAAGCGGTTAAAGAACATTTTCCTTCATTGCGTGTCGGCTGCTCCGTTCATTCATTGGAAGAAGCGCAAGAAGCAGAGAGGGACGGCGCGGATTATTGTCTATACGGACATATTTTCCCGACTGATTGTAAAGCGGGACTGGCACCGCGAGGGCTTTTTGAGCTGGAAGTCGTTGCTAAACAAATTCACATTCCTGTTATTGCGATTGGCGGGATTAGGCCAAATAACGTTGAGAAGGTGCTGCAGGCAGGAGCAAAGGGAATTGCGGTCATGTCGGGAGTGTTTCTTGCTGATGATCCGGTGGCTGAGGCGCGCCTTTTTGCCGGTATTTTAAAAAAATGGGGGAGAAAAAATGAATAAGATATATGATGTTGTCATTGTCGGCGGCGGGGTTATTGGCTGCTCGATTGCTTTCCAGCTGGCGAAACGCGGTTTGTGTGTGATTGTGTTGGAAAAAGAGAGAATAGCCAACGAAGCATCAAGTGCCGCAGCCGGAATGCTTGGGGCACAGTCGGAATTTTCCGGCGATAGTCCAATGATTCCGCTCGCATTGAAAAGCAGAGAAATGTTTTCGGAGCTTGCTGCTGAGTTGAAAGAGCTAACCGGCATGGATATCGGCTTCATCCAAAAAGGATTGGTAAAGCTTGCTTTTACGGAACATGAATTAAACGAGCTGCAACAACAATATCAATTTTGGCGGACGCGCGATGCGAGTGTGCGCTGGCTGACAGCAAAAGAGCTTTGTGAGTTGGAACCGAATGTAACTGAAGACATTTCCGGAGCCATGTATATTCCAAATGACGGCCAAGTAGACGCGGCGGATTTGTCTCATGCATTGGCAAAGGCAGCCGCCATCTATGGAGCAGAAATTCGCGAATATACGGAAGTTTACTCACTTTTACTTAGAAACGATCAAGCATGCGGCGTTGTTACAAATAGCGGAACGATCTACGGCAATACAGTCGTTGTGGCAGCCGGGGCATGGTCGGCGCATCTGTTAAAGCAAACGGGAATTGAACTAAACATGTATCCTGTTAAAGGAGAATGTTTTTCCGTTGTCACTGAACAACCGCTGCTGCAAGCAACAATGTTTGCGAAAAACGGCTGCTACATTGTTCCAAAGCGCGGAAACCGGCTTTTAATCGGGGCGACATCAACACCGAATACATTTAATAAACATGTCTCTGTTCAAGGAGTTTACAGCTTACTTGAACGGGCACAACAAATGATGCCGAAGCTTGCAGAAGCAAAATGGGAAAAAATGTGGGCTGGTATTCGTCCGCAAACCGGTGATGGGTTGCCATATATCGGGGAACATCCGCGCTGCAGCGGGCTATGGGTCGCAGCCGGCCACTATCGAAACGGAATTTTGCTTAGTCCTGTTACAGGAGTATTGTTAGCGGATTTCATTATCAAGGAAAAAACAGACATTGATATTTCTAGTTTCTCATTGATTAGAAAAGTGACATGTATCACTTAGAGGGGGGGAACACCGTGGAACTTATTATTAACGGTGAGATGATTCAGCTGCCTGAAAGTGTAAAAAACGTTTCCGATTTGCTCACCTATTTTCAATTAAACAACAAAATCGCGATTGTCGAAGTGAACTTAAACATTATCAATAAACAAGATTACGAAACAACGACATTATCGAATGGCGATAAAGTAGAAATTGTTCATTTTGTAGGAGGCGGTTGATATGTTAAAAATCGGTCCTTATGAATTTCAGTCGAGGCTGTTATTAGGAACAGGAAAGTATCCGAACTTTGATATTCAAAAAGAAGCGGTGGAAGTATCGGGAGCGGAAATTTTAACGTTTGCCGTCCGCCGTATGAACATTTTTGAAGCGAATCAGCCGAACTTTTTAGAAAAACTTGATTTAACAAAATACAAGCTGTTACCAAACACAGCGGGAGCAACAACAGCGGAAGAGGCGGTGCGTATTGCAAGGCTGGCAAAAGCATCAGGGTTATGTGATATGATTAAAGTGGAGGTAATTGGCTGTCCAAAAACCTTGCTTCCAGACCCTGTAGAAACATTGAAAGCTGCTGAAATGTTATTAGAAGAAGGATTTATCGTTTTACCTTATACTTCAGACGATGTCATTTTAGCGAAACGCCTGCAGGAGCTGGGATGCCACGCTGTCATGCCTGGAGCATCGCCAATCGGCTCAGGGCAAGGAATTATTAATCCGTTAAACATTAGCCTAATTATTGAGCAGGCAACCGTTCCTGTCATTGTTGATGCAGGAATCGGCAGTCCGGCGGATGCAGCTTTGGCAATGGAATTAGGTGCGGATGGTGTATTATTAAATACAGCAGTAGCTGGCGCAAAAGACCCGGTGAAAATGGCAAAAGCAATGAAATTGGCCATTGAAGCCGGCCGCCTTGGCTATGAAGCCGGGCGAATTCCGAAAAAGCGTTACGCGACTGCGAGTAGTCCAATGGAAGGAATGAGTGTTGTTTGACAGAACGTTACTCACGTCAGGAGTTATTTGCACCGATTGGCAAAGAAGGACAGAAAAAAATTGCAGCAAAACACGTGCTTATTATCGGCGCAGGAGCGTTAGGGACGGGAAATGCAGAAGCGTTTGTACGGGCCGGGGTTGGTAAAATTACGATCATTGATCGCGATTATGTGGAGTGGAGCAACTTGCAAAGACAGCAATTGTACAGCGAAGAAGATGCGAAGGAACGTCTGCCTAAGGCGATTGCCGCCAAACAACGTCTTGAACAGGTAAACTCAGATGTGTCCATTGAAGCGATTGTCGGCGATGCAACCGCAAGAGAACTGGAGGTAATCATCGAAGAAAGTAAGCCGCATTTGCTCATTGACGCTACCGATAATTTTGAAACAAGAATGGTCATTAACGATATTTCACAAAAATATCGAATTCCATGGATTTATGGTGCCTGTGTCGGAAGCTACGGCATCAGTTATGCGATTATTCCGGGAAAAACGCCGTGCTTAAATTGCATGCTTGAAGCGGTGCCGCTTGGCGGTTTGACGTGCGACACGGCGGGAATTATCAGCCCGGCCGTGCAGATGGTCGTTGCCTATCAAGTAACAGAAGCGTTGAAAATTCTTGTAGAAGATTGGCAGTCGCTGCGAAATAAGCTCGTTTCTTTTGATTTATGGAAAAATCAGCATACAGCGATTCGTGTCGATAAAGTAAAAAAGGCGGATTGTCCATCTTGCGGAGACAACCCTACCTATCCGTATCTTTCTTATGACATGCAAACCAAAACCGCGGTGCTGTGCGGCAGAGATTCGGTGCAAATCCGCCCTGCTGTCCGACAAGACCGCGATTTAGAAGAACTTGCCGAATTGCTTGCGAAACAAGGGATACAAGTCGAGAAAAATCCATATCTTCTTTCGTTTATGGCCGATGGGCACCGTCTAGTTGTTTTTAAAGACGGACGTGTTTTAATCCATGGAACAAAGGATATGATCGAAGCAAAGACGTTATATCACCGTTATTTAGGATAATGCCGCCTCTGCGGACACAGCACGCATGATGAGCTGATGAAAAAGAAAGGAAAATATTGTTGATGTATCAACTCCAACAGGTGCAAAAGGGCGAACGATAGCGAGGCTGTCTCATAAGGGTCTGACCTCACGCGTATTTCACAATATATTGTTCATTTATCCAACATGATGTCCTATATATTGTGTTGTGGGGTCTGACCATGGAGATTTTGAGACGGTCTCTTTAGATTTTCCGGCTCGGCATGTTCATAAATTGTTCACTCCATAGTCAAAAAAATGTACGATTTGTTGCGATTGTATGATAAAGCGGCGTGTTACGCTATAAAGGGGATTCTATTCATCATAGGAAGGAGACGGCAAGATGGAAGAATGGTCTGTTACGTTAAATATTGCTTCCTTGATAATATTATCTTATTTTATGGGCGTATGTTTATGGGAAGCATAATGACTGCGGCATGGCTCCGCAGTTTTTTCTTTTTTATAAGCATTATTTCAACGAGAGCAAGATTCTTAAATAATCGAGAGTTACATGGAAGCAATGCAAATCTAGTGGGGGACATTTTCATTTTCTGAAAAATTTGCTATCATGATGCATATAAATACATTGGATAATCATAACAAAGTAACCATTTGGGAGTGTGAATATTCCTTGGGAGAGTTGCCTCTGAGTTTGTGTGGGCTGATTCTTTTTCTTATTATTTTATCTGCTTTCTTTTCCTCTGCAGAAACCGCCTTTTCCTGTGTCAATAAAATTAGGTTAAAAAACTATGTTGAGGAAAATCGACGCGGCAGCAAAAAAGCATTATACATTACGGAAAATTTAGATGCAGCTTTATTAACTGTCCTTGTTGCCAATAACATTGTAAATATCGCAGCCGTTTCCGTTTCTGCCAAAGTTGCAATGGATATATTTGGTGAGAATATGGGGCTGTTTCTCAGCATGGTCGGCATGACAGTTCTCATTTTAATATTCGGTGAAATTTTGCCGAAGTCGTTCGCAAAGGAAAATGCAGAATCTCTTTCGCTTAAATACTCGGGGATTGTCTATGTGCTAGTAAAATTTTTAGCGCCCATTACCATTTTTTTTGCGGTGTTAAAATCGAAATTTACGACATGGCTCACCCGTGGCATTTCTGTTCCTGCCGTCACGGAAGAGGAAATTAAAGTGATGATTGATTTAAGCGAGGAAGAGGGAGTCATTGATAATAAAGAAAAAGAGCTTGTACATCGTTCGCTTGATTTTAATGATATTTTAGTCGGCGAGATTTTTACGCCGCGCATTGATATGGTAGCGGTGGAAGTAAATCGGCCAATTGAAGAAATTCGCGATCTTTTTCTTCGCGAAAAATATTCACGAATTCCGGTTTATGAAGATGATATTGATAATGTGATTGGAATATTGTCAGAGAGCGACTTTTTCAGCCAGCTTGTTCAGCAAAAGGCAGTGAATATTCGCGAATTGTTAAGGCAGCCGTTATTTGTTGTCGAATCGATGAAGATTTCAGCATTGCTCCCAGAGCTGCAAAAGAGCAAAGTGCATATGGCAATTGTCGTCGATGAATTTGGCGGCACATCAGGCTTAATTACATTAGAAGATATTCTTGAACAAATCGTTGGTGAGATATGGGATGAACACGATGAAGCAGTAAAAACGGTTCATAAAATTGATGAATTTCAATATGAATTTAACGCGGAATTGCCGCTCGATAAGTTTTGCGAAATCATGAAAATTACCGAGCCGGAAAGCTCTTCCCATACATTAGGCGGCTGGGTATTCGAAACATTTGCCCGCATTCCGAACGTTGGCGAAAAATTTACCTATGAATCATTAACATTAACAGTCAGACAAGTCGAGAACAGACGAATTCGTAAAGTGCTTGTTCGGATTAACGATCCGGTCAGCGACAGTATCTAAAGCGTTTTCATGTAAGTCAGACCTCTTGAACGAGTTGAGAGGTCTGATTTTATTTTTTGCAGGAAATAAATGTGTTTGACATATAGGATAATCTCCTTTACTATGACATATGTTTCTGTAAAACCAATCGGAATAGTGGGAGTTAATAAGATGAAAAAGTGGTCTTTATTACTAACAACTATTTTCTTGATTTTCCTGTTATTGTTAACGGCATGTGGAAATAACGCAGCTCAAGAAAAAGAGAAGAAAGAAAATACAACAGCAAAAGAAGAAACAACTGATTTATTGGCGAAAGTGAAGAAAGAAGGAGAGTTGCGTATCGGTACGGAAGGAACATACCCACCGTTTACGTTTCATGATAAAAACAACGAGTTAACAGGATTTGATGTGGAAATCGCGAAGGAAGTGGCAAAGTGTCTTGGTGTGAAGCCGGTATTTATGGAAACGCAATGGGATGCGATGTTTGCCGGTTTAGATGCGAAACGCTTTGATATGATTGCCAACCAAGTAGGAATTCGCCCAGATCGCCAAGAAAAATATGATTTCTCTGAGCCATATATTACGTCTGCTGCTGTATTAGTTGCACATAAAGATAATAATGAAGTTTCCAAATTTGAGGATATTAAAGGTTTAAAATCAGCACAGTCGATGACAAGCAACTATGCGGATTTAGCACGTTCGTACGGTGCGGAAATCGTTGGTGTCGATGGATTTAATCAGGCGATTGAACTGTTAGGCTCTAAGCGCGTAGATGTAACGATTAACGACAAATTGTCTGTACTTGATTTCTTAAAACAAAAACCTGATGCGCCGATTAAGATTGTTGCTACTCATGAAGATGCTTCCCAAAGCGGTTTAATGTTCCGCAAAGGCAGCGATACGTTAGTTGATGAAGTCAACAAAGTGCTGAAAGAAATGATGGAAGACGGCACATATTTGAAAATCTCAGAGAAATGGTTTGGTCAAGATGTATCTAAATAATGTATTTACGGATCCTGAACGTTTAGAAAGGCTAATAAACATTGCGCAAAGTTCCCTTCTCCCTTTGGTGAAGGGGGCTTTGTTTTACACCATTCCACTTACTCTTATCACATTTTCTATTGGTTTAGTATTGGCGATTTTGACAGCGTTGGCGCGTCTTTCGAACATGAATCTGTTACAAATCATTGCGAGAGTATATGTATCAGCGATTCGTGGGACACCGCTGTTAGTGCAGTTGTTTATTATTTTTTACGGGCTGCCAACCGTCGGAATTACGATTGACCCATTTCCAGCCGCGGTCATTGGCTTTTCGTTAAATGTCGGAGCATACGCATCAGAAATTATCCGTGCGGCGATTTTATCGATTCCGAAAGGACAGTGGGAAGCGGCGTATTCGCTCGGTATGAGCTACGCTCAAGCATTAAAGCGCATCATTTTGCCGCAGGCATCTCGTGTATCCGTTCCGCCGTTATCGAACACGTTTATTAGTTTAGTAAAAGATACATCATTAGCTTCGCTTATTCTTGTTTCCGAAATGTTCCGTAAAGCCCAGGAAATCGCTGCGACGAACTATGAGTTTTTATTACTTTATACCGAGGCTGCCCTTATATATTGGATTATTTGTTTTCTTCTCTCGATTGTTCAAGCAGGAATTGAACATCGATTAAACCGCTATATTGTGCGTTAATCATAAGGAGAAAAGGAAAATGATTTCTGTTCAAGGATTATATAAAACGTTCGGTGACTTAGAGGTCTTAAAAGGCATTGATTTACAAATCGATAAAGGCAAGGTTGTCGTAATCATCGGCCCGTCCGGTTCAGGAAAAACGACATTGCTTCGTTGTTTAAATGTGTTAGAAACACCGACAAAAGGAATCATTTCGCTCGGCGATAAGAAATTGGATTTTTCGAAAAAGATAACAAAACAAGAAATAAGTGAGTTTCGCCGTTTAACGGGAATGGTATTTCAAAATTATAATTTATTCCCGCATATGACGGCTTTAGAAAACGTGATGGAAGGACCGGTAACGGTTAAAGGTGAAGCAAAGGAAAAAGCACGGAAAAAAGCGGAAGAGTTATTAGCGAAAGTTGGCTTAGCTGACAAAATAAACCTTTACCCATTCCAGCTTTCAGGCGGACAGCAGCAGCGCGTCGGCATTGCAAGAGCCCTGGCAATGGAGCCGGAGATCATGTTGTTTGATGAACCAACATCGGCATTGGACCCTGAATTAGTTGGTGAAGTATTAAAAGTAATGAAAGATCTTGCCAACGAGGGGATGACAATGGTCGTTGTTACTCATGAAATGCGCTTTGCAAGAGAGGTGGCGGATGAAGTGATTTTTATGGATCACGGTGTCATTATTGAGCGCGGGATGCCAGAGCAGATATTTACGATTCCAAAACATGAACGGACAAAGCAGTTCCTTCAGCTTATTCAGTAAAATAAAGCCCCAAGCATAACGCTTGGGGCTTTAGCCATTTATATGAAATTGTCAAGCTTTAAATTAAAATCTACCGCCGCCAAGTTGTTGTTGAGCCATAGAAACTAGGCGTTTTGTGATTTCTCCACCTACGGAACCGTTAGCGCGTGAAGTGGTGTCAGGACCAAGGTTAACACCAAACTCTTGAGCGATTTCGTATTTCATTTGATCAATTGCTTGTTGTGCACCTGCAACTAGTAATTGGTTAGTGTTGTTGTTTTGAGCCATGTTGAATCATCTCCTCATTGAAGTTTTAATGGCTGGGTCAGCTGGATTTGCACCAGCGGCGCGTGAGAGTATCACGCTGCCAGTCTTGGCCTAACCCATCGGTATTGTTTACTGATGTTACTACTATTTTGAGTAGTTTTTAAATGATTATTCTTGGTAATTTTTATCTTTTTTGTGGTTACATGTTTTTTATACATTAGGGAATATGTAGAAGTGTGAAGAATTTTCGCACAGGAGGTATAAGCATGCGATGAATATTTGTCCGCTTTGTAATGGCTTCCGTGAGCTTCTATTATATTGTGAGAATTGCGGCCGAAAATTAGAAGATAAGGGGAAAATAATGGACTATTTCGATGATTATAGTCCATATATGGAAATTGACCTCACGAAGCGTGAAGACGGCTATCCTTCTACACTAAGGCGACATGAATGCGTTCATCTTTTTTACTGTCTGCATTGTGATCACGAGCAAATACAATGGATTAAAGAATAAGAGGCTGACCAAAGTGCCAGACCTCATAACGATAATCACTATATGTGAGGTCAGATACTTATGAGTCAGCCTCTTATTGAGCATTTATTAAAAAGGGGGGCATAACAACGAGAATTATGCTTTTTCGGCGTTTGAACGAATGCGAACTTCCGTATCTGCATCGAAGAAGTGGGCTTTGTTCATATCTAAAGCAAGCTCAATTGTTTGTCCAGGTTTTACTTCTGTACGGGCATCAACACGGGCAACGAACTCCTGGCCACCAATTTGTGAATAAACCATTGTTTCAGCGCCCATTAATTCAGCGACTTCAACATTTGCGGTAATTTTCGTATTTTTTGATGCTTCAATAAATACAGGCTCGTCATGGAAATCTTCCGGACGGATACCTAAAATGACTTCTTTGCCGATATAACCTTGTTCGCGAAGCACTTTCATTTTTCCTTCCGGCACAGCAATGGTTACATTGCCAACGACAAACACGCCGTCTTTTAATGTACCCTTTAAGAAGTTCATCGCCGGAGAGCCGATAAAGCCGCCGACAAAGACGTTTTCCGGTTTTTCATATACTTCTTTTGGCGTTCCGACTTGTTGAATAACCCCATCTTTCATGACGACAAGCCGGGTTGCCATTGTCATTGCTTCTGTTTGGTCGTGTGTTACGTAAATGGTCGTTGTTCCTAAACGTTGATGCAATTTTGCGATTTCTGAGCGCATTTGTACGCGAAGTTTGGCATCGAGATTAGAGAGTGGTTCGTCCATTAAGAATACTTTTGCATCGCGAACAATTGCACGTCCCAGTGCGACGCGTTGACGCTGGCCGCCAGATAATGCTTTCGGTTTGCGGTCTAAATATTGTTCAAGGCCGAGAATGCGGGCTGCTTCGCGAACGCGGCGATCGATTTCGTCTTTTGGAAACTTGCGAAGTTTTAAACCAAACGCCATATTGTCATATACACTCATGTGCGGATATAGTGCATAGTTTTGGAAGACCATTGCAATGTCGCGATCTTTAGGAGGAACATCGTTCATACGTTTTCCATCAATGTATAAATCTCCTTTTGAAATTTCTTCCAAACCAGCAATCATGCGCAGCGTTGTTGATTTACCGCAGCCGGATGGACCTACGAAGACGATAAACTCTTTATCCTTAATATGTAAGTTAAAATCCTTTACGGCTGTTACGTTATTATCATAAATTTTATAAATGTGCTCGAGACGGAGCTCAGCCATTTTAGTACCTCCTCTGATAACGGTTTCATTTGCTATAAGAGTACTAAAACTATCATCTTCCGTAAATGTACAACTTGCACAAAAAATAGAAAAGTTTTTAGGCATCCTGCCGGTTTTCATGATTAAGATACTGATGGGCCAACATAGCTAAATATGTTGTAACGGCTCCTTTGAAATGTTTGATCTCAATTCCTGTCCGTTCGCTGAATTTTTCGATTCGATATTGCAGGCTGTTGCGGTGCATATAAAGCTTTTTCGCTGCCAGTGAAACGTTTAAGTTGCATTCGAAAAAGGCTTTAATCGCTTGGAAAAGCTCGTCATCTTCTTTGATTGAATCGATGAAGTGAATAGCGTGTTGCAGTTCTTTGTTGTTTATGCTGCTTTTTATGAGCAGGAGGGGAAAAACATCTTCAATTGTCAATATATTTTGTTTGGATATATGAGCCAGCGCAAGCCGAAAATATTGCTTTTCCATCATGTAATATTCACGCAGTGTCTCTGAGAAAGGATATACTTGTCCGACAAATATCCGAAGATTAATATATAAATCACTTGATAACGTATCAATAAATTCCGCAAAGGAGACAACGTCACGATCGCCCTCGTTCTTCTCCTCGATGATGACTCCTTGATGAGCGTTTTCCCAAATAATGATGAGATTAGACGGAAGCAATTCTTTTACAGCTGCACAAAAATCTTCTTTATAAACCGTTGTTTGTTTGAGGTGAAATTGGATAAAACGGTAGCAGGGAGCATGATTTTGCTGTAAATCGATTTGTTTCGTATTGCCATGTATTAAAAAATTGTACCAAATGAATTCTTGTTTGTTCGTAAATGGCTGGTTTTGCGGTATAGGCGTAAGAAAGATGGATAATAATTGTTTTTCCTGCTCTGTAAGATGCCGTTTTAAAATTCCTAATTGTTCTCCGCTGTTTGTATAAAACCACTCGTAGTCATTCGGATTGGAGATCGACTTATCCGTTGTCAGTGCTTCTTTATAATGGGCTTTTAGTTGTTCGAGCATCGTACATTTCCTTTCGCAAAAATTTTTACCTTTATTATACCAGATACCAGCAGTAGGGCTGTCTCAAAAACAAAGGGTCAGCCCCGCAACTACCATGGCTCTATATGGTGGATGATGTATGGGACAGACCCTTATGGGATTTTAGCTTATTTCATTTTCGCTTATTTCATGAGGCGGTTCTTCTTCTAAGAGATCATGGGCTTCTTCGATGTTTGTTGCATTGTGGCGCATATGGACAGAACCGCCGGACATGCCTTCATTCATCATTCGCTCAATGTCCATAAAGTATTTGTCTCGGCCTTCATGGCACGAATCTTTGTGATGATTGTTCATAATAATTCCCTCCTTATTTATCCCGTTCTAATCGTCCGTAAGAGAGGCTGTCCCAAATGCCCCAGGGTCAGCCCCCGCAACACAATATATAGGACATCACATTGGATAAATGAACGATATATTGTGAAACTCGCGTGAGATCAGACCCTTATGAGACAGCCTCATAACGGACGCTAGAAGTGCGATAAGTTCAACTAACATCAATGGGGATGAAGAAAAACCCACTGATGAAGTTGACTTTATGTGTAGTTTGTGTGTAAAGAGGATGGGCTAATAGCGGAAAATTTGTCATGTATTGCATATTTTTCTCATATAGATGAAGCAGATGGACAAGCAGAGGGAGGGAAGGCAATTGCTGGATGTGCTGCAAAAAATAATTGACGCGGCTTGTTTTTCAATCAACCTGTATCAATCACTGTGTGGCAAAATGAATGATGAAAAGCGGAAACGGCAGCTGCAGCTCTTTTTGGAGCATGGGCAAAAACAGTATCAATCGTTTCAGTATCTCCATTTTTTAATAAATGGGACCTATTATGAACATCAGCCACGCCCGATCGTTCATGATTCAACAAATGACTTGATTGATACGGCATTGTTCAATGAGGTGAGAAAAACGAATTGGTCTTATGAACTGTTCACAAATTTTACAGGAACAAAGAAACAGATAATGAAGCAGGCTTTGAAACATTCATTACAGTGTGCGGCAGCATTGCTCGAAATGGTTGAAGAAGTTAAGCTTGAACAAATCCGCTCAGCTCATGAAACGCACGGATAAGATTTTTCGTTCCTTGCTGTTGGATTTCCGGTTCATCGAAAATCATTGGCTTTGAGTTGAGCTCATAAATATAATAATGTCCGTCCGGTGTCCGCCCGAGATCAAGCGAAAATTCACCAATCAGTCCTAAATGGGCAGAAAGTGTTTTACCGCACTGTACAACGATATGACGCAAAAGAGATTCGTCGTTTTTGTCTTTTATGAATTCGTATGGAATGAGCCTGCCGCCGTTTGGAATATGTGTTGTAATTTCTTGGGCTATCGATTGTCTAACGCCGATGCCGCTTATCACAAAACTGTTGTTTTGGTAATGGGCGAGTATGCGTAAGTCATATCGTTTTCCGTTAATTGTATCGGATTGAATCGCTTGCTGAGCTATATATTCATCTAAATTGTATAACTCGAAAAGTGTCGTTATATTTTCAAAAGTTCGTTTGTGCTTCATATTGGAAAAAACGACTGTACGTTGTTCGCCATTTAATTGAAGGGTAAAAATTCCTTTTCCTTTATGGCCTTCGTTCGGCTTCATATAAATATGTCCGTATGCGTTCAGCATCGTAATGACATCATTGAAGGATGAAATGCGCAAAGTTGCCGGCAAATAAGGGCGAAGTATTTTATTCGAATTTAAAATTTGATATAACTGCCATTTCGTAAAAAAGGAAGGATTAAAGTAAGGAATGTTGTTTTGCTGCAAGAACTGAAAAAAATGCCGGCTTTCTGTCGTTCGTTCCTCTTTTCGGGTTTTAATGCGGTTGTAAACGATATCCGGCAGCGGAGCTTTTACACGAACCCACTCCTTTTTATCATCAGAAAATACATAACCGTGTATTTCATTTGTTTGTACGTTCTCCGCTGTGAAAACGATGCATACTCCTCCAAGCGACTTTAGCTCTTGATGAATCTGTTCAAAACTGCGTTTATGGCCTTTTAACAGTTGTTTAACGGCAGAATTGCTGATGACAATGCCGATGAGAGGACCAAGCTGGCGGCCTTTTTTGACAACGGAAAAAGATAAACAAGATCGTCTCGCTTCGGAAAAGGGAAGCGAAATCGCATTTTTTCCAAATGTATAAGAGGAGTCATTATCATGAAACCATTTTTCTTGCTCAAAATCGTAATAAATGGTCATTTTCATGTGATGATGGCCTCGGGTTTTGTAATGATTTGTTCACTTAAATAGAGGCCGTACTCTAATGAAAGGGTAGTAGTTAATTCTTCATATTTTTTTAACTTTGGATGAGTAAAAATGGAGCGGCCGGGTTTTGAGTTTGCTTCAAACAGCCAAACATTCCTTTTTTTGTCGATTCCGATATCAAATCCAATTTCTCCAATTGCCGTCCCCATTTGTTCTTCTAAGCATTGGCTAAGGGTGAGGGCTGCCTCTTTCAGTTTTTCTGTCATGAAACAGCGTTCTTGTTCATGTTCGAAGATTTCGTCTAACGTTTTCACAATGCCCCCGTTATTGATATGTGTTGTCACGCTTCCTTTCCCTGCTGTTTTTGCTGCTATGGCGCTTACCTGCCATTTTCCGTTTTTATTTTTATTTGTATGAATTCGAAAATCGACTTGTCTTCCTTTATAACGTATAAGTGGAATTCCTTGCTGAACAATATAGCGTTCCATTTCTTTTTGCGCAAATGTCTTGTTCCATAATGAAGAAAGAGAGGTGAATTTTTTCAGACGGTTTTGTTCATATTCATCGCGATAGCGGCAATAGTAGGTTTTTTGGTCTTTTGCTTGAATGATTTGATACACGCTTAAACCATGGCTTCCGTTTGCCGGCTTCACATACACACGCCCGTATTTTTCCAGCAGCATCTGTACGATTTCTTCCGTTGGATGGGCATGCGTTTCCGGAAGATAAGGCAAAGCGGACGGGTGTTTTTGCAACAGCCGGTAAATTTCCCATTTATTAAAAAAACTTTCGTTAAACCACGGGATCAAATACTCGTTTTTTAATTTATGTTTAATTTGCTGGAACGCCGCTTCATTTTCTGTCCGCCGATTTGGAAGCCGGTTATAAATCACATTTGGAAAAGGAACTTCAAATTGCTTCCAACCGTTTTCTGTATAAAAATAGCCGTTGATCGTTCCCGTTTCCCAGTTAATATGATGGGCGCCGAATACAAAGGCAAAGCCGCCGACTTCTTTTTCTTTCGTCAGTAATTTCGCAAAGAAAAATGTCCTCTTGCCAAGTGGACGAATATTTGACTTTCTGAATCCCGCTGTAAAAATGCCAATAAGCGGTCCAAGATGAACGGATTGTTCATCGAGAAATACGCAAATAGGACTTGAAAAAGGGATTTTCAATTTTTTTGCCAAATCTTTCGTGATTGTGATTTCGTTTTTGTCGTCTAAACGAGAAATAAGCAAACATGGTTCACTATAGCTTCCAAACATGGCTTGCGTTTGTCCGGTAATAGGGATGTTAGAAGGCAGCCATACGGTTTTTTGACCTTTTTCGCTGAGCTTTAATGTATAAATCATCGCACTTCCACTCCTTCAAAAAGAAAGCGGCAATAACGGAGAGGGGCGTGATATAAGTTTTCCGCTTCATGAGGGGACGTTTCTAACACAATTTTTCGTCCGGGCTTTGAATTAACATCTAAAATCCATACAGCACCTTCATCTGTAATGCCAATATCCAAACCGATTTCGAAAAGTTGACCGTGTGTTTCATCAAGGTAAGAAGGCAGCAAAGTAATAATCGTATCAATTCCGTCATTAATAAGCACTTGCTGTAGCTCTGGAATTTGGCTCATCCACTCTTTAAATGGGATAATGGCTGCTCCTGCACTTACATTCGCAATAAATGTTTCTTTTTCCCCGATACGAATACCCCTTCCTCGTTCTTTCCATTGGCCGTGTTCATCTTTTTGCAAAAGTAACCGAAGGTCAAATGGTTGGCCGTATTTATTTTTTAAAGGAAGAAGCGGCTGGCCTATATAAGACTGCAACTGAAGCTGCTTTTCTGCCCAAGCTTTTAATTCTGCTTTGCTGTTAATAATTTGTATATCTTCTTTAGAAGTGCTTTCGATTTGCAGCGAATGTTTCGTTTGCTTTAAGCTGTACATTCCTTTCCCTTGAGAACCTGTTTCCGGTTTTAAGATGATATTTTTTTCCGACTTCAACGCTTCAATCACATCATGAACAGAAGTGATGCGCCAAGTTTTTACTGTGTACGGAGAAAGAAGAGGATGGGCGCGCAGACTTTCATATAACTCCCATTTATTTGGGAGGCCGTTCCCTAAAAATACGAGATCAGGCCGTTTCTTCAGCCATTGAACAATTGGTTTGCTTTGTTTTGAACGGGAGTCAGAATGATAAAAACAACGGTCATAGATAAAAGTTGGAATATCAAATAGACAAGAAACCCACGATTGTAATTCGTGGCTAAATTTCTCGCCATTTACTTTTTCGGTTAACGGGTCAATCGAAAGCGGAGTAAAACGATACATCTCGATTCCGTAAAGGGAAGCCCGTTTAGCCATTTCGGTTGCGTATTCGTGTTCCTGATGTTCGCGGATGGTTAAAAAACCGAATGAAATCAAGAAAATTCCTCCTCTTTTTGGTTGATTAAATAAGTACAATAATCAATAATCGCTTTAGCGGAAGGGCGAATTCGTTTTGCGGAGAACGCCATATCTAAATTCTTTGAAGGTTTTGTATTCACTTCAATCACCCATGATTTACCGCATGTATCAAGCGCAAGGTCGATACCAAATTCGCCGTATAAGCCAGCGGTGGAAGCGGAAAGGATAGCGGCGATTTCAAGGGACAATTCTTTTAAAAATTTTTTTTGCCATGTGCTTGTACTTGGCTCATAAAGCTCTTTTAACATTTCATTCATATGAAAGAGTTCTCCGCCTCTTGCCGCGTTTGATACAAAGTTTTCTTCAGAAGCAACGCGGGCAACCAAGGAAGTAACTTTCCATTTACTTTCATTAACGCGATGACATAATAAGCGAAAATCAACAGGACGGTTTTTATATGTTTGCAATGGTATTCCCTGCTGGATAATGACCGGCTGGTTAATTCTTTCTTTAAGAGCAAGAAACAGGGCAGAAACAGACGGATATATTTGCTCTTTTTCCACTGAAAAGGTCGAATAGTCCAGCAGAAAGTGACCTTCCTTCTTCTGTATGCGGAAAATTTTTTTGCCTTGGCTGCCGTGAATCGGTTTGATAAATACTGTTTCATATTCAGCGAGAAATTGTTCTAATGTTTGCTTCGATGTAAACATTTTTGTTTCTGGAAGAAAGGGACATAAGTATTCATAGCTTGATAAACATTGGTAAACTTCCCATTTATTCAAAAATCGCTCGTTGAATATAGGGATATGATTGTTTTGCAGATGTTGCAGAAACTCTTGAAAGTTCGGCGAGTGTTCTGTTTTACGTGAATGGATGCGATTATAAATACAACCAGCCTCAGGGACGGGAGTTTTCACCCAACTGTTATTCTTCCATATATATCCCAGCCGTTCATTTCCTGTATAAATAGTGAGGGAAGTTACGTAAAACAGGAACCCTTTTCGTGCGGCATATTCAGCAAGCTCTATACAGAAGTCATGGATGGAGCCGAAATGATTCGTTTCATTTGTTTCTAAGATTTCTGTTATAACAGCAATGGCACGTGTCGAATTCATGTTTCTCCCTCATTTGCTCTTTCGATTAACAAGCGATATAATCAAAAATTAGGCAAATGCTTGATATGTTATCGTATGATAATCGCCTAAGATAGGTGACTTGATTTTCTAAGCTCAAGATGAGGAAAGGGGAGAAGCATGGATATTGTTTTTTATTTAGCATTTATGATGATTGTCGGAGCTGCAATTGGGGGAGTAACGAACTCATTAGCGATTAAAATGTTGTTCCGTCCGTATCATCCGATTTACATAGCGGGAAAGCGCCTGCCGTTTACTCCCGGTTTAATTCCAAAGCGCCGGGAAGAGCTCGCTTATCAGATGGGACGAATGGTTGTTGAACATTTGTTAACTCCAGAAGGAATACGAAGAAAATTAACAGAGCAAACATTTATACAAGGTGTTGTGAAATGGGCACAAGAAGAAGGGGAAAAATGGCTCAGCAGTGATAAGACAATTGGCGAACTCGTTACGTTGCTTGGAGTAAAGCAGCCTGAGGAAATGATTCAAAGGCGAATAACTTCCTTGGTGGAAACGAAATATGAACAGTGGATGAAGGAAATCCGTTCCAAAACGATTCATGAAGCCTTTCCTGCTGAATTGCATGCGAAAGTAGAAGCAACATTTCCGGCGCTTGCCAACTACATTGCCGATAAAGCCATTGATTATTTTAACAGTGAGGAAGGAAAACAGCGTATTGATCGAATGGTTGGTGATTTCTTGTCAGGACGCGGCATGTTGGGAAATATGCTGCAAATGTTTCTCGGCAATGTGAGTTTAGCGGATAAAATTCAGCCGGAAATTATCAAGTTTTTAAATAATGAAGGAACAAAAGAGTTATTGGCGAATCTTTTAGCAAAGGAATGGGACAAGCTGAAAGCATATAAACTCGCTGATGTTGAGGCGTGGATCGGTAAAGAAAGAGCAATGGATTTTGTAAAGAACTTCGTTGTCGAAAGCTTGGACATTGGCGAACTTTTAAACAAACCGCTTTCGACTGTTATCGCTCCATATAAGGAAACAATGATTCATCATTTGATTCCGAAAGCGGTAGACGTTTTGAGCGGGTTGGTTGTTGAAAAGGTTGATACGATCATTCAACGTTTGCAGTTAGAAGAGATTGTCCGCTCACAAGTCGAAACGTTTTCCGTAGAGCGTTTAGAGGAGATGATTTTATCCATTTCAAAACGGGAATTTAAAATGATTACTTATTTAGGCGCGCTTCTAGGCGGGATTATTGGCATCATACAGGGAATTGTCGGGTTAATCATTAGTTAAAGTTGACATACTGCCGTTCTCCTGTTCATATAATCCAATAGGAGAACGGCAGGAATTTTTATGAGGAGGATTTTTATGTCTATTTATGAAGTTGCTTACAACTTGGAAAAGGCGATTCGTCAAAGCGAAGAGTTTCAGCGTTTAAAAAAGATGTATGAAGAAATTCAACACGATGAAACGTCAAGCCGGATGTTCAATAACTTTCGCAACATTCAAATGCGGCTTCATCAAAAACAAATGACAGGTGAGGAGATTTTGCCAGAGGAGATTGAGCAGGCGCAAAAGGTGGCAGCGTTAGTGCAGCAACATGACAAAATTGCGCAGCTGATGGAGTTAGAACAGCGCATGAGCTTTCTAATTGCGGAATTGAACAAAATTGTGTTGAAGCCTCTTGAAGAGTTATATAACGAGTTTGAATAGGGCTGACTTATAAGTGCCAGACTTTATAGTCAATTGTTTTATCGTAATGCCAGAGTGAAAAACAGCATTCCTGTAACGAAGAAATGAGACGTATACTTCCCCCTAATGAATTTAAACACTCATGGAAATGGGTGTTCTTTTTTTGTCCTTATTGTCATAGCTATAAGTGACAAGGTAAGTGACAACAGGAAAAGGGGGATACAGCCTTGATTTATAAATTGCTTGCTCTTAACATTGACGGGACGGTTTTAAAAAATAACGGACGCCTGCAAAAAGAAACGAAAGAAGCGATTGAATTTGTCAAACAAAAGGGAGTGTATGTCACGCTATTAACGGGCCGAAATTTTTTATCAGCAAGAAAAGTCGCGAAAGCATTGAAGTTGAATGCGATGCTCGTTACGTTTCAAGGAGCGGTCATTGGAAAAACTCTCGATGAGAAAATATACGAAAAAACGATTTCTGAAGAGAAGACATTTAATATTGTTCAAGTGCTGGAGAATTTTGAGTGTAATATTCGTTTAATGCATGAACGTTACTCGATCGGTAACCGAAAAAAAATCCAAAAAAATCTCGTCGTACAAACGGTATTGTCAACGGGAGACCCGTTCGTTTATCCGACGCAATTTGTTGATTCGCTTGGAGATACGCTCCGTGATGAACCTTTAGCAGTGCCGAAAATAGACGTGTATTTTCCAAGCGAAGAAGAAAGAGACGAAGCGGCAAAAGTATTGCGCAAAGCTTTTTACGGAATTGACCTCATTATGCAGCCGAATTGGAAAATAGAGATTGTGACAAGTGGTGTCTCGAAATTAAACGGTTTAAAAAAATTAGGGGATTATTTGGGGATTTCTTTAAAGGAAATGGTCGTTATTGGCGACGGTCCAGACGATATTTCAGCGATTGAAGCGGCAGGATTAGGCGTGGCGATGGGAAATGCGCCGTCTGAAGTGAAAAGGGCAGCCGACTGGGTGACGCGTTCGAATGAACAACTAGGTGTCGCTTACATGATTAAGGAACATTTTCGCAAGCAGCAGCGTCTTGAATTTTTGCGGCAAATCAAGATTAATAGATAGTCGAAAAGAGGCTGGCAAAGGGTCAGACTCGACGGCAATATACTGTGCACTTTATTTGGCAGATGCACTTTATATCGTCGGGTCAGACCCTTATGTGACAGCTCTTTTTTCAAATACCATTGAAAAGATATCATCGTTTTCTTGACGAACTTTCGTTATCTTCTGTACACTTATATAAGTTTGACATGGAATTTCAAATGAAAGGTGATTCGATTGCGAATTCAAATCAATGGGTTGCATCATGTGGAAAAGTTTCAGCGACCGCTTGAAGTGATAACGGATTTATTTTTTGAGGAAAATGAAATCTCACTCTTATCGATAGATGCTCCAGATGTCATCGTTACTTTTGAGTTAAACGGTAATGATCCATTGCATGTTCGAGGAACGCTTCGCGAAGCAGCAACAGGAAAAACGTTTGAAGCGGGCTATGAAAAAGATTTGCGTTTGTACACAGACGAAAAAGAACGTTTTAAACAAGTGAAAAATTCCGTTTCCCACGTGTATTTAACATTGCTTCAGGAATATACAGGCCTGTTGCAGCATTGGGGCATTTTAACGGGTGTCCGCCCTGTAAAGCTTTTGCATCAAAAGCTGCAATCCGGAATTTCTAAGGAAGAAGCACATAAACAATTGCGGGAAGACTATTTAGTAACAGATGAAAAAATTCGTCTCATGCAGCAAATTGTTGACCGGCAGCTGGCGGTCGTGCCTGATTTATACCATTTGGCACATGAAGTGAGTATTTATATCGGCATTCCGTTTTGTCCGACGAAATGCGCGTATTGCACGTTCCCGGCTTATGCGATTAACGGGCGCCAAGGCTCTGTTGATTCGTTTTTAGGCGGGCTTCATTATGAAATGAGGGAGATTGGCCGCTTTTTAAAAGAGCGCGGCATTAACATCACAACGATTTATTACGGCGGCGGCACACCGACAAGCATTACCGCGGAAGAAATGGACATGCTTTATGAAGAGATGTACGAATCATTTCCAAATGTAGAGCGCGTCCGCGAAATTACTGTGGAAGCCGGGCGTCCCGATACGATTACCCCGGAGAAACTGGAAGTGCTCAAAAAGTGGAACATCGACCGAATCAGCATCAATCCGCAATCATACATTCAAGAAACGTTAAAAGCGATCGGCCGCCATCATACGGTGGAAGAAACGATTGAAAAGTTTCATCTCGCGCGCAGCATGGGCATGAACAACATTAACATGGATTTAATTATCGGTCTTCCGGGAGAGGGAGTAGAAGAATTTAACTACACATTGGCGGAAACAGAAAAATTAATGCCGGAATCATTGACCGTTCATACGCTGTCATTTAAGCGCGCTTCCGAAATGACGAAAAACAAAGAAAAATACAAAGTTGCTGACCGAGATGAAATCAGCATGATGATGAAAAATGCGCAACAGTGGACGAAGCAGCATGGTTACGTTCCTTATTACTTATATCGCCAAAAAAATATTCTTGGCAACCTTGAGAATGTCGGCTACGCACTTCCAGGGCAAGAAAGCATTTATAACATTATGATTATGGAAGAGAAGCAATCGATCATTGGGCTCGGCTGCGGTGCATCGAGCAAATTTGTTCATCCAGAGACAGGGAAAATCACGCGCTTTGCCAATCCGAAAGAACCGAAAGCTTATAATGATAATTATGTGTATTATACGGAAGAAAAGCTAAAGATAATGAAAGAAATATTTTAACATGAAAGGCTGGCCTGACTGTCAGATCAATGGTTTTTACGGGAGGTCAGACATTTTGGAGCCAGCCTTTATTCATGACTATGAGATGATAATGTGGAAAATGATTAGCATACTAGCCATCAATAACATTCCAATATGGGCGAAACGAATGGAAGAATTCGCTTTATTTTTGGCAAGCATCATACCGATAACGGCTGCTGTAATCATCAATCCAGCAGCGGCGATTCCCGCATATTCACGGAGTGTCAATTCTCCTTCTGCCATATACATTAATATCCCATGTATGGAAGCTAATGTAACGGCAGCTGCCCCGATTGGAATATGCCACTTTGTAAGTGTTCTTAATAGATTGATAAATAATGATTTCCCATTTGGAATTGTTTTTGTAAAAAAGGAAATTTTCCGCCGTAAAGGAAAAAGAGTTCCGGCAGCGACTGTGGCAGCAACCGCTCCCCATCCTAATAATTCTCCACCTTCTTCAACAAAGGCTTCATTTTCGTTTTCTTCTTCATGCCCCTCATATTCTTCATATTCTTCATCATCAGCAAAAACAGGAATCGCTTGTCCGTAAGCGATATTGAGCATAAAAATAAACACGGACACCATCATTAATTTTTTCATAAACTCCACTCCCTATTTTGAAGTTATTGAATAGGCTGCGGAAGCGTAACGATAAAACAACTTCCTTTTCCTTCTTCGCTCTGTACGCTGATTGTTCCACCATGAGTGTCAACAATCCATTGTGCAATCGAAAGGCCAATCCCATTTCCTTCAAGTTGGCGTGATCGCGCTTTACTTACGCGGTAAAATCGTTCAAAGATGTGATGCAGATGTTCTTTCGGTATGCCGATCCCCGTATCGTTTATTTCGATTTTTATATTTTGCGATTCACGCGATATCATAATGCGAATGAGTCCATTTTCGACATTGTACTTTACGGCATTATCGAGCAAAATAAGAAGCAGCTGCGTAATTCTCTCTTTATCCCCGTACATTGTTATTCCTTCTTGTATATTCGTGAGAAATTCAATATTTTTTTGTTCCGCCCAAGGGAGGCATTTCCTTATCAATTCATTAATAATCGGCTCAAGCTCAAACCATTGTTTATTCAACTCGACAGCATCGGCATCGGAGCGGGCGAGCAGCAATAAGTCATTAATTAATTTTGTCATTCTTTTTACTTCATCTTTCATATCATCTAATACTAGCAAGGAAAATTCGCCCATTTTCTCTCTTTCATCCGCTTCGATGACTTCAAGGGATGATTGGAAAATACTAAGCGGTGTACGCAGCTCATGGGAGGCATTGGCAACAAACTCTTTTTGTTTCTGAAAAGACTTGGCTATTGGCACCATCGCTTTTCCGGACATATAGTAGCCGAGCAAAGCAGACAGACCGATAAATACGAGCGAAATTAAGCTTAATATCATTAATGAAGTTTTTACAACATAGGTTTGCATTGTAATATTTGTTCCGGTATAAATCGTTCCAATATATACCCCATTTTTAAATACGGATTTTCCGGAAAGCAGCAATGATATTGTTTTTCCGTTTTGCATTTTGATTGTTTCATGGCGCACTTCTTCGTTTTGCGGAATCCATCCGTGAATCGTTTTTAGTATATTTTCGCGCAACTCTGGAAAAGATTCGTCTCCGTCTAGTATCTCCCCGTTCCGCGTTATGACATAATAGAAAAATGGAGCTTCTGGATTGTACTCAAGATAATCATTTCTCGCTTTGTTACTGCTTACATTTTTGGCATGATCATACCAATGAAAAAGCTCGTTTTTATGTTCAGCATATTCTGCCTCAGCTAATGTAATCACTTGCTCTTTTTGTTTATTTGTAATTAGCGATGACAGCAGGCTGTAACTGATGACTGTGAACGATATTAAAAAGATAACGATAAGACTTGTAAAAAGAAGAGTGAGACGGAAGCGGATTTTTTTAAACATTTTGTCGTTCATCGCTAAGCTTATAACCTACCCCTCGAATATTTTGAATAAGCGTACCGTCATCCCCAAGTTTTTTTCGTAAAAGACGAATAAAGGAGTCGATATTATTGCTTGTAATATTAGCGTCTAACCCCCAAATTCGTTCAATAATCAGTTCGCGGGGCAAAATTTGATTCGGATTGCGCATAAATAATTCCATTAATTGAAATTCGCGGTTTGTTAATGAAATTTTTTTACCTCCTTTTTTGATAGAGTATTCACTTAGATGAAGAGATAAGTCTCCTAGAGAAAGTTTTTCGGTTTGAAATGGTTTTGTTGCTCTTCTGGCGAGAGCACGAATTCGGGCAAGAAGTTCGGAAAATTCAAATGGTTTGACAATATAGTCGTCCGCTCCTAAGTCTAGGCCTTTCACCCGATCTTCAAGTGCATCTCTCGCTGTCAGCATGAGAATAGCTCCGTTAAAGCCTTCCTTGCGCAATGTTTTGCAAACTTCGGTTCCTTCTTTAATTGGCATCATCCAATCGAGAATTAATAAATCATAACTTGCTTGTTTCGCAAAATAATATGCATCTTCCCCGTTTTGCACCCAATCAACAGTATGATTTTCTTTTTTCAGCATATGAACAATCAGCTTGCCAAGCCGCATATCATCTTCTGCCAAGAGAATATACATCTTTCCCACCTTCATTGTGATGATTTTTTAAATGTTTTGGCGGTTTTGTAAGAAAACGAAAAATCATTAATAATAAAAAAATGGATATACTGCTGATATAAATGATTTTCACCCATGTTTCATCTGCGTCGCTTCCAACAAACATTCCGTGTATACTTGCAAAGATAAAGTTTGGCAAAATAAGAAGATGGACGGTTTTCCATATATTTCGCCCTACTTTTTTTAGTAAATCGCTTGTTAAAAATAGGAGAAACATTGAATAAAAAGAGATGATTCCTAATCCTGTAAAAAAAGGTTTATATTTTGCAAGGAACGGTACAAAAATTTCGAGTAGCGAAAATGGCTGATAACGATCAAAGTAGAGTAAAAAGCCGTGCAAAAATGCGAACAAAAATGCGAGCCATCCAGCTGTTTGATGGATGACAAGAAAGTGCTTGCCGATATTTCTTGGGATGATGCTCATATTTTGCATGATGCCAAAGCAGATAGATATAAAAAGGAGAAAATAGGCGCTTAATCCAGAAGCGCGAATCCATTCCCAAGTAGAAAATTCAATCATCTTTAAATCGCCAGCCTTTCAATATAACGCGAAATAGAAGGAGTTATAAGCAACTCTCTGCTTTCGGTCACGATCATACACGCTGATTGCGGAAATTTTTCTTTTAACCATTGCACACCTTGACGAGAAGGAAGCATGCAAAGTACTTTCGCAATCACTTCTGCTTCTGAGACGCACTCAGCAAAAACGGTTGCCTGGACAACATCGCTGACCGGATTTTTTCCAGTCTGGCCGTTAATGATATGATGAACGGTGTCTCCGTTTACTTTCCAGCTTCGGTAAAGAACATTGGATGTTGCGATTGCGCCGGAAGAAATAAAAAATTGTGCGATATCTTCGTTTTCTGCAAAAGGATTTGCAACTCCTATTTTTCTGCCGGCATCTCCCCAAATGAACATATCACCTCCCGCATCAATAACTCCAGCGTTTATCCCTAAGTCTCTTAATAAATGGTATGCTTTATCGACACTCCAGCCTTTGCCGATTCCTCCAAGGTCAATTTCCTCGGTTGTATGTTTGATTACAGCTTTTAATGCGGGAAAAAACGACAAGCTGTTTGCAGACGGCACACGAAATAAATCAATATTTTCTTTATGTTCGGGTAAAAAATGCTGCTTGTGAAAAGATTGCGTATAACCTATATTTTTCATGATAGTTCCTACAAATGGGTTAAAATAAAATTCCGTCTTTACCGCATATTCGAACGCTGTTTGCAGGACGTCATAGAGAATAGGGTGAATTTGTATCACTGTCTCAGCAGGGACCTGATTTAATTTAGTTAATTCGCTGTCATCTAGGAAACGGGAGCAAATCTTTTCAAAAGTAGTAAACCAAGTTTGCACAAGCAGCTTCCAGTTGAGCGACCGCTTGTACTCTATTACTCGAACATTAATAGCCGTTCCCATACCGTTCATTGATAATGATTGTTCTTCACCCATTGTTATGATCTCCTTGTCCGGTTTTCTGCCGGCTGCAATCGGGAAGTTTGTGTTTTCGGTATGGCGATAATGGCTTCGTTCGAATATTCGACATCCCAATTTCCTTCATCCCAATCTAGCGACAGCAGCAGCTGCTCACGCTGTTTTTTTGCTTCATTCACTTCTACACTATTATTTTGAGATGAAACGGTTTCTTCTTTTAATGAGATTTGCGTCTTGTTTTGCTGCCCGTTGTCATGTGCGTCCGAATTGTTTACCAGCTGAAGAAAGCTTGTAAATACAGTAATACCGCCTAATCCTACAATCCATTTTGTCCATTTATTTGTTCTCATAAAGAACTTCACCTGCTTTCTAATAAACGAGTATTTGCTGTTGCTTTGTCCATGTAACTTGAAATCCTAAACTGTTCGCTAAAACGCTGATTGGAATATAAAGTTTTTGATTTTTTTCAAAAATAGGGAGAGGCATTGGTGTCTTTTTCATATTTTCGTAAGCTGCCCTTGAGCCGTTTTTTACAATCAAAAGTTTGTCATTGAGTTTGATTTCAGCTATTTTTGATGTTGAATATACAATAACTGAAGCACCTAAGTGTTGTGCCGTTTCCTCAAGCGGAACAAATAGCTGCCCTTTCATAGGAATGACGTTCGTATACAGCAAGTCTTTTTCTTTAAATTGAATTGGCACGGTTTTTTCTGAAGAGATTGGTGTTGCTGCAAATTTATCAGGTGCTTCAGGAGAGCGCGACCACTTGTACCAATATTCTTGCTTTAATGTGATTCGTTTTTCAGAAGTGCCGGTATTTTGCTCATAATAGCTACCGTTTGCATTTCTTTCTTCTTCAAATTCTTCATCATATTCTTCATCATATTCCTCCTCATACCGTTCGTCATCATCGTGATCGTACTCATCATCGTTTTCATGTTCATATTCTCCTCTTTCTTCGTATTTCTTCTCATCATCGTCAGCTTGAACGAATGCAGCATGAAATCCGGCTGTTGCTGAAATAAAGAAAATGAAACTTAGAATGGAAAAAATTTTTCTCATTGCGGTTTCCCCCTTTTTCTACTTCCTTTTGGGATTATTTTAAAAGTAAATTCTGAAAAGAAAATGAAAAAAAGGAAATAAAGATGTGCCGGAAAAATCGTTTCAACAAATAAAAGGGGCTGACCCAAAGGCAAGTGTCAGACCCCGAAATACAGTATAATAGGACATAATATTGGATAAATGAGCTATATATGTGAATACATGTGAAATACATGTGAGGTCAGACACTTACGGGCAAGCCCCTTTTTAACGATGGAAAAGAATCAATTTGCCGCTTGAAGATGTACAGCGGTATGTTTTTTCGTGGCAGTTTTTTTCTCTTAGCTTCTGTTCGCCGATTTTTTTTGCTTCCTCTTCGCTCGCTGCTTCAAAAGTTTCGTCTAACAACTTTTCGCCGTTTTTCTCAAATACCGTTAACGTATATGTTTTCATCGGCGCTTCCCTCCTTGATGATTGGTTTTCACTGACTACTATTCTTTTTATTTTCGCAATTTTCCTTCAAAAAAGATGGAACTTTTCGTTAAAATAAACGTGTAATATAATGTTGGAATTTTTGGTGTTTATTAACAAATGTGAAGTTGAGAGGAGTTTTTATGTATGAGCTTGCGCTTGCAAAATGTGATAAAACGGTTTGGGGATTTTACGGCAGTTGACCATTTGACACTGGAAATTCCTGAGGGGGAAATGTTCGGCTTTTTAGGGGCAAACGGTGCCGGCAAAACAACAACGTTCCGCATGATATTAGGATTATTAGACCCGACAGAGGGAGAGATTACGTGGAACGGTGAGCCGATTGATTATGCAAGCAGCCACCTCATTGGTTATTTGCCGGAAGAACGGGGATTGTATCCGAAATTGAAAGTAAAAGAACAACTTATATATCTGGGCCGATTACGTGGACTTGGCAAGCCAGCCATTATAAAAGAAATGGAACATTGGCTGGAGCGGTTTAAAGTACCCGATTATGCGAACAAGCGGGTAGAAGAACTGTCAAAAGGAAATCAGCAAAAAATTCAATTTATTGCTTCCGTCATTCATAAACCGAAGCTGCTCATCTTAGATGAACCTTTCAGCGGACTCGATCCCGTGAATGTAGAACAATTAAAGGAAGCTGTCATTGATTTGAAAAACGCAGGAACAACCATTGTCTTTTCGAGCCATCGAATGGAGCATGTCGAAGAGCTTTGCGAGCATCTTTGTATTATGCATCGTGGCAAGCCGGTTGTGCATGGCACGTTAAAAGAGATAAAACGTTCATTCGGCAAAAAGAACGTTGTCATTCATGCGGACTTTCCGCTTAATGATTTACATGAGTTTCCCGGTGTTGTGAAAGCGAAGACGACAGCGGAAGGGATTCATCTGCAAATTGAAAATGAAGAAATTTCTCAGCGCATTTTGTCTCATATTGCTGGAAAAGGATTTATTCGCAAATTTGCTCTTGAGGAACCGTCTTTGAATGACATTTTTATTGAAAAAGTAGGTGCGTCATATGAATAAATTTTGGATTGTTTTAGCGCATACGTATTTCACAAAATTAAAATCGAAATCGTTTCTGATTACGACGATGATTACGGCTCTGCTTGTTTTTGGAGTGGCAAACTTAAATCATATTATTGAATTTTTTAGCGATGATGAAACAAAAACGGTTGCTGTTATTGATAAAACAAATAAGCTGTATGAGCCGTTAAAAGCGCAGCTGAAAACAAGCGGGAAAAAAGATATAGACTTACAAATGTTTAAAGGAACGGAAGAGAAGGCAAAAGAAAAAGTACAAAACGGAGAGTGGCAGGCGTATGTTGTTCTTGGCTATGACGATAAACAATTACCAAAGGCAGCTTATTATGCAATGACAGTAGCCGATAGTGACACGCTTTTACAATTAGAGCACGCATTGCAGCAGATCAAAACAACATTAGCGACGGCGAAAATCGGATTAAGCCCTGAACAGGTAAAGGAATTGTATGAACCGGTTGTGTTTGACAAAGTGGCATTAGAGAAAAATGCCAAAACAGAGGAAGAATTAAATCAGGCGCGTTCGCTTGTATATATTTTATTATTTGCGATTTATATTTTTGTGATTATGTACGGCAACATGATTACGATGGAAGTGGCAACGGAAAAATCGTCCCGCGTCATGGAAATATTAATTTCGAGCGCTTCGCCTGTACAGCAAATGTTTGGCAAAATTTTTGGCGTTGCGTTATTGAGTTTAACGCAGTTTATCCTCCTTTTTGTGATCGGTTATACATCGATCAAAGGAAATAGTGAGATGACCTCTATTTTTGGTTTTGAGCAAATTCCAGTTGCAACTCTTGTTTATGCCGTTGTCTTTTTCTTGCTCGGTTACTTTTTATACGCGACTTTATTCGCTTTGCTCGGTTCGCTCGTGAGCCGCATTGAAGAAGTGCAGCAAATGATTACTCCTGTTACATTATTAGTTGTTGCTGCTTTTTTTATTGCAATGTTTGGCTTGAGTGATCCAGAAGCTCCTTTCATCACAGTGACATCGTTTATTCCGTTTTTTGCGCCAATGATTATGTTTTTGCGTGTCGGGATGTTAAATGTCTCGATATGGGAAGTTGCTTTAAGCATTGGTTTATTAGTAGCGACAATCAGTTTCTTCGCCTATTTTGGGGCAAAAGTATATCGCGGCGGCGTGTTGATGTACGGAAAAACGACATCGTTCAAAGACATTAAAAAAGCGCTGCAACTGACGAAAAAATAGTGATAAATCAAGGCTCGCTTTCGCCAAATTGGCAAGCCGAGCCTTTTGCTTTTATCGTAGTCATTATTTGCATAATAGGCTCATGTGATATAATGAATATACGTTGAACGCGAAACGGAGGAGAATAGCTTGACAAAAGGAATTATTCATTACGAAGTCGGCCAGCAGGTCGATATTTATTTGCTTATCAAAACGGTGACAAAAGGCATTGCCAGCAACGGTAAACCGTTTTTAACGCTGATTTTGCAAGATAAAACCGGCGAAATTGAAGCAAAGCTGTGGGATGCGTCTCCGGAAGATGAGGCTGTGTATGTGCCGGAAAGCATCGTCAAAGTGTTTGGTGATATTAATAATTACCGCGGCCGAACACAGCTGAAAATTCGAAACATCCGCCCGGCAAACAGCAGTGATCCAGTGCGGGTTGCCGACTTTCTTGAAGTGGCGCCGATGAAGCGGGAAGAAATGATTGATAAAATTACAAAATATATTTTTGAAATGAAAAACCCAAATATTCAACGAATTACAAGACATTTATTAAAAAAATATCAAAACGAATTTCTTGAATATCCAGCGGCAACGAAAAATCATCACGAATATATTTCAGGTTTGGCGTATCACGTTGTTTCTATGCTTGACTTAGCAAAAGCGATTGCTAATCTTTATCCGTCATTAGATAAAGATTTATTATATGCCGGCGTCATTTTGCATGACCTTGGAAAAGTGATTGAGTTATCGGGGCCGATTTCGACAACGTATACAGTAGCAGGAAATTTGCTCGGACATATCTCGATTATGGTTAATGAAATTGGCAAAGCAGCTGAACATTTAGGAATTACCGGTGAAGAAGTGGTGATCTTGCAGCATATGGTACTTTCTCATCATGGCAAGGCAGAGTGGGGAAGTCCAAAACCGCCGATGGTGAAAGAAGCAGAAATTCTTCACTATATTGATAATTTAGATGCGAAGATGAATATGCTTGATCGTGCGCTCGAAAAAGTAAAGCCAGGCGAGTTTACCGAGAAAATTTTTGCGCTTGATAATCGTTCTTTCTACAAACCGACGTTTCATCAGTGAAAAGACGCTGTCTTAAAAGCAAGGTCAGACCCCTCCGCCATGATATGTAGTGTATGACATTAGCTGAAATACATTATATATCATGATTAGTATGTGAGGTCAGACCCTTATAAGACAGCTTTTTTATGTATACAATGAAATCTAACTGCGTATAGTTGAAGTAAGACAAGTTTACAAGGGGGGATTATCGGTGCTGAGCGTGCCTTGGTGGATTTATTTAGTCCTGATGGGAATCGTTGTAAGCGGCTATATGACGATTCGCACAGCGAAAAAAGACCGGGAAATTGACGCAGCTTTTATTGAAAAAGAAGGAGAAGTATATATAGAACGGATTAGGGAAGAAAGAGAGCGCCGGCAGCAGATAAAAAGGATGACCTAAAAACAAAATGTCGGCCTCCTCAATGATCATATATAGGGCACGACACAGTTATATATTATGGATGCGTGCAAGGTCAGATACTTAGCGGTCTGATCCTTTATTTTTTTGTGTAATTTATTCAAAATTCTCTTTATTTTTTATGATTTCATGTTAGGATAATAGTAACTGTTATTCACTAAAGAGATAAAGCGGGGGATTGAACGTGAAACGAGCATACAATTTTAACGCAGGACCGTCTGCATTGCCGCTTCCGGTGTTACAACGCGCACAGGAAGAATTGCTTAATTTTCAAAATACCGGTATGTCAGTGATGGAATTGAGCCATCGCAGCAAAGAATATGATGAGGTGCACAACAAAGCAAAACAGTTATTAAGAAAGCTCATGAACATTCCTGACACACATGACATTTTATTTTTGCAGGGCGGAGCGAGCCTGCAATTTTCAATGGTACCAATGAATTTGCTTCATGAAGGGAAAGTTGCCAACTATGTACTGACGGGAGCATGGTCGGAAAAAGCGTTAAAAGAGGCAAAAAAAATTGGTGAGACGCATGTCGCTGCATCAAGCAAAGAAGCCAACTATACACACATTCCGGCATTGGAACATATTCAGCTTTCTGAGCGGACCGCTTATTTACATATTACATCGAACAATACGATTTTCGGCACGCAGTGGCATGAGTTTCCTGATTTACCTGTCGATTTAATTGCCGATATGTCGAGCGATATTTTAAGCCGGGAAGTTGATGTGAAAAAGTTTGCATTGATTTATGCGGGAGCACAAAAAAACTTGGGACCATCCGGTGTTACCGTCGTTATTATTCGAAAAGACTTGCTTGAAAACATTCCTGATCATCTCCCGACAATGCTGAACTACAATACTTACAGCTCAAGCAATTCGTTATACAATACGCCGCCGACATTCGCCATTTATATGCTTTCTCTTGTGCTTGAATGGGTGGATGAGCAAGGCGGGATCAGCATCATTGAAAAACGCAATAAAGAAAAGGCAGATATTTTATATCGCTGCATTGACGAAAGCAAAGGCTTTTACTCACCGCATGCAGAAAAGGGAAGCCGTTCGTTTATGAATGTAACGTTTACATTGCCGAATGATGAGTTGACGAAAACGTTTTTAGCGGAAGCAAAAGAACGGGGATTTGTCGGGCTGGCTGGCCACCGTTCCGTCGGCGGCTGCCGCGCGTCTATCTATAATGCCGTTCCGCTTGAAGCGTGTGAAGCGTTAGCTGATTTTATGAGAGAATTTCAACAAAGATTTATTTGAAATTTTTTCTTTTTACTATATTTCACTATAGATTATAAAGTGTTATAATAAACCTAAGTTTCCCGCAATAGGCATCGAGGGCACTATTGGGGAAATGAACAGCTAGATTAGATGAGGAGAGATGAGAAATGAATACGAGAGTTTTAGTTTCACTTGCGTTGTTAGTTGGAATCGGAGCAGTTCTGCATGCGGTCATTCCCGGATTTTTCTTTGGCATGAAGCCGGATATGATGCTGACGATGATGTTCCTTGGCATTTTGCTTGTTCCTTCGAAAAAAACAGTTGGTTTATTAGGAATCGTAACAGGAATTATTTCCGGTGTGACGACGAGTTTTCCGGGGGGCTTGCTTCCGAACATGGTTGATAAACCGATTACCGCCATTGTTTTCGCAGCGCTGCTTTTACTTGTGAAAAAATACAGCCAGTCGGTCATAGCGGCAGCCATTTTGACCGCTGTCGGTACGGTTGTATCCGGTGCCGTATTTTTAACAGCGGCATTATTGCTTGTCGGTCTTCCAGGTGGCGCGACTTTTTCAGGGTTATTTGCAGCTGTTGTTTTACCGGCCGTGGTTGTCAATACAATCGCTATGGTGATTATATATCCAATTGTTCAATCGATTTTCAAACGCGCCAACTTGGCTGCTCAACCGTAGCATAATAAAAAACCCGATCTTTATGGTCGGGTTTTTCACTGTTTTCTTTTAAAAATACTGAAAAGACCAGCCAATTAGAATGCATAAAAGCGCACCCGTTATATACAAACCTATTTTTTTCTTCAATACTTGCTTTGGCGGGTACATTCTTGCTTTATTTAACGAAAGAAACGTCGTGATAGCTAAGTAAGAAAAAATGGCGCTTATCATATAGAAAATGGATATTGCGTAAATCATTGGTATCTCCCCTTTTTACTACTTACTGTATGTAATTTCATTGCTAACTATGAATAAGACAAGACGACTATTTTTCTAATAAAACAAAAGAAAATTTCATAAGCTGATAGAATACAATCATTGAATAAAAGTAATTAGCGATTTTCGATGCTGATTTATCTATTTAAAAATTCAAAAATTTTTTTCTTTATTAATCTTTATTTTATTGGCATAATAGATAATAAAAATATAGATATGGTGAGGGAAGAGTGGGTGGAAAGATGAAAGGTACAGAGCGAAACTATTCTATAAAAGAGGCGATGTTATTCAGTCAGCGTATTGCCCAGTTGAGCAAAGCGCTATGGAAATCAATTGAAAAAGATTGGCAGCAATGGATTAAACCATTTGACCTTAATATTTAATGAACATCATATTTTATGGATCGCTTATCATTTAAAAGGGGCGTCTATTTCAGAAATTGCTAAATTTGGTGTCATGCACGTTTCCACGGCTTTTAATTTCTCGAAAAAACTAGAAGAGCGGGGGTTGTTATCTTTTTCCAAGAAAGAAAGTGACAAACGAAACACCTATATTGAACTGACAGAAAAAGGCGAAGAGATTTTGCTGAAATTGATGGAATCGTATGATCCAACGCAAAATGCAGTATTTAACGGAGCTTTACCTTTACGTGATTTGTACGGAAAGTTTCCAGAAATTTTAGAAATGATGTGTATTATCCGCAATATATATGGCGATGATTTTATGCAAATTTTTGAAAAATCATTTGAGAATATCGAAAACGATTTTGTTGAAAAGAACGGCAAATTGCTTAAGCGCAAAGAAAGCAAAGAAACCAAAGAGGAACCGGTAACTCATTCATAAATCATTCAAGTCGGCAATGATTTTCTTAAATTCTTGCATAAGCGGTACAAACATATTTTGGCGCAGCAAAGCGTCAATCGTTTGTTCGAGCGGAAGCTTAGGGTGAAGCATTCCGGCAAATTGAGTAAGGAGCGGGGTGAACACAATAAGACCTTCCGCTTTCTGTTTTTCGTACTCTTCACTTAATTGCTGGCATAGCTGGATGACTTCGTCTGCTTCTTCTTTTGCTAAGTTTGCTTTTATAATGAGTTGATAAAATGGTTTTTTCGTTCCATCGATCATTTCCAATAATAAAGATTGGTGATATTCTAATTTCGCGATTCGTTCTTCGAGTGTATCCATAACGGTACTCCTTTAATTAGGCAATCTGTCATTATCATGTATATTTTACCTAAATTGCTGTCAACAACCAATAGGGAATTATCGTGAAGGCCATATTGATTTCTTTTATAAAACGTTGTAAAGTAAATGAGTCATCTATTTTGTCGGGGAAGATAGGAGGGGAGCAAACTTGGCATTGTATTTTATCCCTCTTGCTGTTGTCATTTTATTCTATATTAATAAACTGACAAATACACTTTGTGTCCAAAGGGAAATTCCCGAAGACAAACAGCCAAAAGTGTTTCGGACGATTAATGTACTTATTACCATCTTGCTTATTACTTCTTATATTGAGGTACTATTTACATAGAAAAAAGGGCTGACCTATAATGTCTGACCTCACGGATAACTCATAATATTATAATGTTCTATCCGTTGCGATGTCCTATAATATTATGATGTGGGGTCTGACACTTACTTTTTTGGGTCAGCCTGTTTTTGTTTATCTTAATTAATATAAGCACGCACAACCAACGATAATTAATAAGATAAACAATACAACGATTAACGCAAAGCCGCCTGCATAACCTGCGCTCATCTACAGCACCTCCTTTCGTTGAAGGGAGAGTTCTTTTGAATATTTAGCGTATTTGATGAACGAGACACTTTATCATATGTAAATTAATGAATTTGCGTATAGGCAAATTACATAGTTGGCAAAAGGAGTAGGAAAAAATTTTTTTATCTTGAACAAATATGATATAGTTATTGTTGTGATTTTTGTCACGTAAAAAATTTGGAATGTAGGAGTTGTGAAAAGAATGAAAAAGTGGGTTCTTGCTTTATCGACTGCTGCTTCTCTTTTTGCTTTATCTGCCTGCAATGGCGGAGATTCGGAAGTAATTGTAGAAACAAAAGCAGGCGATATTACAAAAGAAGAATTTTATAATGTGATGAAAGAGCGCTTTGGAAAAGATGTCATTCGCGACCTTGTGCATGAAAAAGTATTAAGCAAAGAATTTAAAGTAACCGATAAAGAGATTGAAAAAGAAATGGAAAAATTAAAAAAAATGTATGGCGCGCAATATGAAATCGCTGTTCAGCAAAACGGCGAGCAAGCCATTAGAGATATGGTGAAGCTCGATCTTTTACGGCAAAAAGCAGCGATGAAGGATATTAAAGTAACAGAAGAAGAAATGAAAAAGTATTATGACGAATACAAGCCAAAGATAAAAGCAAGCCATATTTTAGTGGATGATGAAAAAACAGCAAACGAAATTAAAGCAAAGCTTGATAAGGGAGAAGATTTTGCAAAGCTTGCGAAAGAATATTCTAAAGATCCGGGATCTGCGGAAAAAGGCGGCGATTTAGGATGGTTTGGCTCAGGAGAAATGGTGAAAGAATTTGAAGATGCGGCATATGCGTTAAAAGCAGGAGAAATCAGCAAACCAGTAAAATCGGAATATGGTTACCACATTATTAAAGTAACCGATAAAGAAAAGAAAAAATCCTTTGAAGAAATGAAAGAAGAAATTGAGTGGGAGCTTAAGAAGAGCAAGCTCGATCCTGCGAAAGTTCAGTCTGAAGTGGAAAAATTAGTTAAGAAAGCGGACGTAAAAGTCAATGATGATCAATTAAAAGAGGTTTTTGAATCTAGTGAGAAGGAATAACGAGGCTGATTCAGAGCGAGTCATGATTGGATAAAAAAGGGATGTCTCATATGTAATAAGACATCCCTTTTTATCATTGAATGGCAGAGTGAATAGCGGAAGCGATTTCCTGCAAGTCTTCAAACGAGTACTGGCTTTGATGCGACTTCCAAACAGCTCCGAATCCGTCGCCTTTTCCATAGCGCGGGATTAAATGCATATGGAAATGGAAGACGGTTTGTCCAGCAGGCTCTTTATTGTTGTTTAAAATATTTAATCCAATTGGTGAAAAGCTTTCATTAATAGCATTCGCAATTTTTGGAACAACGGAAAACAATTTTCCGGCGATTTCCGGTGTAAGTTCAAACACATCTTTTTTATGTACCTTTGGTATCACTAATGTATGACCTTTTGTCACTTGGCTAATGTCAAGAAAAGCGATAACATGTTCATCTTCGTATACTTTTGCACACGGAATGTCCCCATTGATGATTTTGCAAAAAATGCAATCGCTCATTATATCTCATCCTTTCCTTTTCATTTTTTTATTCGTATTGTAACACAAAAAAAGAAACAGAGTGTACAGCGGATTTGTGTACACTCTGTCTGTGTGAAAAGGGGAAGAGTTTTTATAGATACCTCATTGATAAATGGGATAGGAAGTGAGTTGCTTTCTGCTTAGGTTGATCATCCCTTTATCATTGCAGGTATTTTTTAAGTCCTACAACTACAATTGATGATCTTTGATGAACACCTCATTTACGAAAGAGTTTTTATAGGCAACTGTTGAGAACTTCTAGTGTTTCTCGCGTGCCGTAGACACCTCATTTCAAAAAGTGTGTTCTTAAACTCGCAGTGTTTTGCTCACTTTGTTCAAGATGACCATCCCCTGTTTCAGGTAAGGTAAAGAGAAAATGAGTGTGATACTACAGGAAGTAGTCTTTCGTAAACACCTCATTTCAATGTTCAAACATCATCCCCTCTTCGTTCATTATGATGCCCGGAAATGAAAAGACTATACGGTTTTTTTGCAGATATTTTTGGAAAGGAGCTTCTTGCTTTGATACAATAAAAATAAATCATGGGATTAGAGAGGATAAAGGAAATATGACATTGCTTGAAGTGCAAAACCTTTACGGAGGATATACAAATAAAAACGTGCTTGAAGATGTTTCATTTGTTGTAAACCGGAAGGAAATCGTCGGGCTTATCGGCTTAAACGGAGCCGGGAAAAGCACAACGATCAAACATATTATCGGACTGATGGAACCGAGAAAAGGAACGGTTTCGATTAATGGAAAGACGTTCGCTGACGATCCGGCTGCCTACCGTTCCCAATTTACGTACATACCGGAAACGCCGATTCTTTACGATGAGTTGACGTTACAGGAACATTTGGAATTGACAGCGATGGCATACGGCTTAAATAAACACGAATATGAGCAGCGATTAGAGCGGCTGTTAAAAGAATTCCGGATGGAGAAAAAGTTAAAATGGTTTCCTGCCCATTTTTCGAAAGGCATGAAGCAAAAAGTCATGATTATGTGCGCCTTTTTAATTGAACCTCCTCTTTATATTATCGACGAGCCGTTTGTCGGTCTTGATCCGCTTGGGATTCAGTCGCTGCTTGATTTAATAAATGCGATGAAGGAAAGAGGAGCGGGGATTTTAATGTCGACTCATATTTTAGCGACAGCCGAGCGGTATTGTGATTCATTTGTCATTCTTCATAATGGAAAAATAAGAGCGAAAGGTACGCTGGAAGAGCTGCGCCAGCAATTTCAGCTGCCGTCAGCTACACTTGATCAAATTTATATCCAACTGACAAAGGAAGAAGAAGTATGATTGATGGCAAGCAGTTATGGAAACAGCGGGTCATTGCTTATTTCAACGAACTTAAGCGCTACTTGCGCTATATGCTTAATGACCATCTATTATTTATCTTGTTAATTGGAATTGGTGCAGGTGCCGTTATTTATAAACAATGGGTGAATGGATTGCCGCATGATTTCCCATTTGCATTTGTCGTTGCATTGGTTTTGGCGCCGTTTTTAACGCACAGTCCGGTGCAAACACTTTTGAAAGAAGCAGATCTCGTCTTTTTACTGCCGGCAGAAAAGCAGCTGGGTCCTTATTTTCAACGTGCCTTTCTTTTTAGCCTGATGATGCAAATATATACGCTTCTTATTGTCATTGCGGCTATTTCGCCTTTGTATATCAAATTTTCACATGTGCCAATTTGGTTTCTATTTATTGTGTTGTTGCTGCTGAAAGTTTGGAACATGTGGATGATTTGGAAAGGAAATTACTTTATTGAGCCAATGATGTATCGGTTAAGCTGGGGCGTGCGTTTGCTACTCAATTTCTTATTTATATATTTTTTGCTTGCCGAAGCGTCTATCGGTTTTACGGCAAGTTTATTCGTGATGATGCTCATATTGCTCGGCTATTTTGCAAAGGCGACAAAGCAAAAAGGATTGAAATGGGAACGTCTCATTCATCAAGATGCAAAGCGCATGATGACATTTTACCGCCTTGCGAATTTATTTACTGACGTGCCGCAGCTGAAAGAGCAGGTGAAACGCCGAAAATGGCTTGATGTATTTTTACCGCTCGTTTCGTATCGTCAAGAAAACACGTTTTTGTATTTATATATGCGGACATTTTTTCGAGCGAGCGACTATTTTGGGCTTTATATCCGCCTTATCATTATTGCCTGTCTGCTTATTTATATGGTTCCGTCTAGTTATGGAAAAAGTGCCGTGTTATTGTTTTTTATCTATGCAACAGGATTTCAGCTGTATACGTTGTCGCGCCATCATCGTACAAAAATGATACTGAAGCTGTATCCGCTTGCAAATGAACAGAAAAAAATCACATTATTAAGGTTTTTATTTACATTGCTGACCATACAAACGGTCATTTTATCTGTGTTTGTTCTGCTGACAAGCCATTTCCTTGTTGGGATGTTGTCATTTATTAGCGGAATACTATTTAGTTACCTATTTTTATTTCTATATGCACAAAAAAAATGGAGTTAGTGGAAACTTCCATCTTTTTTATCCGTAAATATGACTAAGATGACATGACAAAAAGGATGAAATGAGATGGGAACATATGACCAGCTTGTGCATAAAGAGCTTTTCTACTGGAATAAGAAAATGATGCAAAATTCAGGTTTGCTGCATCGTCTTTCAAAACGAGCACAAACAAAAGTGAATGAATTCATTCCGGAAAAGGTACATCGAGTTGTCACAGAGAGTATGAAAAAAGTGACTCAAGCTGCGCTTGTGCCGGGAATCGGCGCGGTTGTCGGTGCTGTTGCGAATTATCTTTTACTGGATCATCTTGGCGAAACAGCGATGAACTGTTATCGATTGCGGCTATTTGCAAAAGAAGGGGTCAACCCAAATACAAAGTGTTAGACCCCACAGTCATAATATAGGGTACTTAATGAGTGTGTAGCTCATTAAATACTTTGTATTATGTGTGAGGGCAGGGCAGACATTTATGGACAAGACCCATTTTTATTTAGATATCTCAGTGAAACAATGTTGTTGATTTTTTACTACTGTTGAACCTATTCCAATCGTTGAGAAAAAGACCTGTTTATCGGTTCAATTGCGTCAACGTTGTGCCACATCAGCATGATTCGCTGAATAAGTCATTTTTCTAACAATTTCATTATCATTATTACATTTCCTTCATTGCCGAAATGATTGACAATTTGATAAAATTTATTTAACATACCCACATAGGTATAAAAGGAGGGGTATGATGGAAAGCTTGATGATAAACGGAATTTTAATTGTTTTATTAGCATACTTCTTTATTACAAAAATTCTTCCGCCTAAAGGAGCTAAGCAAATTACGATAGAAGATTTAAAACAGCTGCTTGCAAGTAAAAACAACTGCCAGTTTATCGATGTAAGAACACCGATGGAATATAAAGCGCGCCGCATTAAAGAGTTTAAAAATATCCCATTGAATGAATTAAGTTCGCGGCTAGATGAACTAAATAAAGAGAAAGAAATTGTTGTCATTTGTCAAAGCGGCATGCGAAGCAATCAAGCAACTAAATTGCTTGTAAAGCACGGATTTAAAAACGTAACAAATGTAAAAGGCGGAATGAATGCGTGGAATGGATAAGACAAAAGCATCCAACTGAAATAGTTGGGTGTTTTTGTTTTGTGAATGATGATAAATATTTGATGGGCAAAGGAAGATGAAAAATGAGTAAGATTTTCACTAAAAAACGAATTGTTTTTTTCGTTATTAGTGTGTTTGTTTCGCTTTGGATAATTGGTTCATTGCAGTTAGGTAAAGAACTGTGGCTTGACCAATTTTCGTTCACCGCTGATAAAAATTCTCTTATGTATAGTGTATGTACTTTTATTACATTTTTTGGTTCGGAATGGGGGATTATTGCTGTCGGACTTATTTGGCTGTTCATTTTAGTATGGAGAAAAGATTACATAGCGATAGCAGTTACTCTAATCAGCGTCATTGGCGGCAATGAACTTAATGAATGGATGAAAGAGCTGTTTGCCAGAGAACGACCGCTAACAAACATATTGGAAGAGGGATATAGTTTTCCAAGCGGGCATGCGATGGTAGGATTCATTTTTTATGGTTTTATCGCGTATCTTTGTTATACTCATATCCCTGCAATGAAATATTTTGCCCGTTTTCTTGTTTTATTTATTTTTCTTATCGGCATAAGCCGAGTGGTGTTAGGCGTCCATTATTTATCAGATGTCATTGGTGGATTTGCGCTTGGGTATATATATTTGTTTTTCTGTGTTTTCCTTTACGAAAAAGCAAACCGTAGAGCAAAACTTTCTGCCAATCAAGAACGAGGTGTACAGATGTGATTGTACACCTCATTTGTCTAAATAAAGAACATCGCTGCAATCGTTGTCACGGTTAATCCGATCGTCACAGGAAGAAGATTGCGTCGCGCTAATTCAAACGGGTCAACACCGCAAATGGCTGCTGCCGGGATAAGCGCCCAAGGAACAAGTGTCCCGCCTCCGACCCAAATCGCAGCAATCTGACCTAATGCTGTCAATGTAGCTGCGCCTGCTCCAATGGCGGTTGCGAACAATTTAGCAATCGAGCCAGCCAAGGAAATGCCGGAAAATCCCGAGCCGTCCAACCCGGTGATCGCACCGACTCCTGCTAATGTAACGGCGCCGATTTCTTTATTTAACGGAACAAGATGCGCAAGTGCTATCCCTAGATCATTTACGATTCCTTGTGATGTTTTCGGCAAGTATTCACCGATAACTTTGATAAAACCGACATCTCCTAAGTAGAAAAATGCTGCGATGGGAATAACAGGCCCAAACACTTTGAATCCGAATTGAAAACCTTCAATTAAATAGTTTGTTGTTTCTTCTAATCCTTTATGTTTATGGGCAAGAAGAGCAATCATAATCAAAATAAATATCGATGTTCCTCCAACTAACGCTGTTGCGTCGCCGCCTTGCAAATTTAAATAGTACATTGTAGCAACATCAACGGCAAACAACAATGGAATGATAAAAGCAAGCCATTTTTTGGATGCTTTTGATAATAGATAAGATTGCTTTTCATGGAAATCGGTGAATTTGTTTGCAGTCAGCTGCTCATTCATTTCTATTGCTAATTTTCCCTTTTTCATATCTCGGCGTAAAAGAAGGAAGGCAACCGTTACGGTAACAATTCCCATGATAAAAACGAGAGGAACGCTCGCGGAAATAACTTCGGAGACAGATAGGCCCGCTGCATCAGCAGTTAATTTTGGCGCGGCTTGAATGATGAAATCGCCAGATAGAGCAATGCCGTGGCCAAATAAATTCATCGCCATTGCCACGCCTAATGCCGGCAAGCCGACACGAAGGGCAACAGGCAGCAATACCGCTCCCATTAAGGCAACAGCTGGTGAAGGCCAGAAAAACCAAGAAATGACCATCATAAGCAATCCAATTGTCCAATAAGCTAATGCTGGCGTTCGGATTAATTTTGTAAAAGGAGAGATCATGACATCATTAATTCCGGTAACGGTTAACACTTTACTCATCGCAACGATAATGGAGATGACAAGTATGGTTGGCAGCAACTCTGTAATGGCAAAAATAAAGCTGTTAAAAATGCTGCTAATAGAAGCGCTTAATGAGTGTGTCGCTGTGAACGTTAATAAAAAGATTCCGGCAATGCAAATGAATGATGTATCTTTTCGCATAATCATAAAGCTGATAATCAGCAAAATGAAGGTAATGTAAATCCAATGTAATACTGTTAATTCGATACCCATATCGTTTTCCTCCTCATCGATATCATCCATTAGTGCCTGTGATAATGGCCTAACTGATGTAATACAGAATATGAATGGAGAAATAAGATGTGAAAACTTTCGGAGACTGATAGGGCATTGTAGAATAAAGGAATATTTCCACAGAAATGGTCACAAAAAAGAAAAATGCCGCTCTTTTTTGAGACGGCATTGACGATTAATTTTGTTTAGGGATGATATAAGTTGTAACATAGGAAGGACGGGGAAAAATGGTTTTCTGCTGGTCCATTTCCTCTTGTTTTCCGCGTTTTTGATGTGCTTTTTCATACGCTTTTGATTGCTGCCAATCTTTGAAGTGTTTCTCGCTTTCCCATAATGTCATAATAATGTATGTATCGTTAGACAACGGACGTAATACTCGGATCGCTACAAATCCAGGCGCTTTTTCAATTAATCTTGCTCGCTGGTTAAAGCGATATTCAAAGATAGGTCTCCCTTCATCTGTGACAGGGATGTTGTTGCATACAGCAAACTTGCCGCCAAAGTCACCTACAGAATCAAGCACTTCGTATTCGCGCGGCTCATTAAATACAGATTTTCCTGCCGTTTCATGAAGTAAAATGGCGGAATCTTCATTTTCAAGCAATAACATTTTTTCGGCAGGATAGTTGTTTTTTAATTTTGTTAAGTAGTCGGTTGTTCCAGCTGTGATATACATCTTCATGCTTTACTCAGCCCCTCCTTATTGTGTCTTAAATACCATTATAAAACAGACTGACAAAAATACTATTATTCATACTCACATTCCTGAACAATTCTTTATCCTAATGTTATAGTTTTTGAAGTCATTGTTGTTTATTAAGCAGAATATAAGAGATTTACGGCTAATAATCGTCGATTTTTTGAAACTTTATGTTATTCTCTATACATTAGTGAAGGAAACTTGTATAGTTGTATTTGGGAGAAACTTTGCTCGTTTTAAGCTATGAGGCTGACCCAAAAGTAAGTGTCAGACCCCACAACCATCATACTTATACGACATAATAATGGATAAAAACACGATCACATTGTGAGTTATGCGTGAGGTCAGACACTTATGGGTTAGCCCTTTATTTTATATTAACTAGGTAAGATCTTTGGAAAGGCGGATGAACATGACAAGACCATTTAACGATACATTTTTACGCGCCTGTCGCGGGGAAAAAACAGAGTATGTGCCAGTATGGTATATGAGGCAGGCAGGGCGTTCTCAGCCAGAATACCGGGCGTTGAAGGAAAAATATTCGCTGTTTGAAATTACGCATCAACCAGAACTTTGCGCTTATGTGACGCGGCTGCCTGTTGAGCAATATAATGTCGACGCAGCGATTCTTTATAAAGACATTATGTCACCGCTTCCAGCGATTGGCGTTGATGTCGATATTAAAGCGGGAATTGGCCCGGTGATTTCAAATCCAATTCGTTCCCTTGCTGATGTAGAAAAGTTGGGAGAGATCAATCCAGAAGAAGACGTTCCTTATGTATTAGAAACGATTAAGCTGTTAACAACCGAGCAGTTAAATGTTCCGCTTATCGGCTTTGCCGGTGCGCCGTTTACATTGGCAAGCTATATGATCGAAGGCGGTCCATCCAAAAACTATAATAAAACAAAAGCGTTTATGTATGCCGAGCCAAAAGCGTGGTTTGCTCTGATGGACAAGTTGGCTGATATGACGATTCGCTACGTAAAAGCACAAATTCATGCAGGTGCAAAAGCGATTCAAATTTTTGACTCTTGGGTCGGAGCGTTAAATGTACAAGACTATCGTTACTTTATTAAACCAACGATGGAACGAATTTTCTCAGCGCTTCGTGAAGAGAATGTTCCATTAATTATGTTTGGAGTCGGCGCAGGTCATTTAGCGAAAGAATGGCATGATTTGCCGCTTGATGTCGTTGGTTTAGACTGGCGTCTTTCAATCAAAGAGGCAAGAGAAATGGGAATCACAAAAGCGGTGCAAGGAAACCTTGACCCAGCTGTATTGCTTGCTCCATGGGAAGTTATTGAAGAAAGAGTAAAAGAAATTTTGGACGAGGGCACGGAGCACCCAGGTTATATATTTAACTTAGGACATGGCATTTTCCCGCAAATTCAGCCGGAAACGTTAAAACGTTTAACCGCCTTTATTCATGAATATACTGCTAACAAAGCATAAGCATTGGAACAAAACGGGTTTTCGTGCAAAATAATAAGGGAATCACAAATACATGAGGTGTACAGAATGACGAAGAAAAAAATGGGGTTACTTGTAATGGCTTATGGCACCCCTTATAAAGAAGAGGATTTAGAGCGTTATTATACGCACATTCGCCGCGGCCATAAACCGTCGCCGGAGATGCTTCAAGAATTGAAAGAACGTTATGATGCCATCGGCGGAATTTCTCCGCTTGCAAAAATTACGCTAGAACAAGCGGAAAGTTTAGAAAAACGTCTTAATGAAATTCAAGACGAAATCGAATTTAACATGTATTTAGGTTTAAAGCATATTGAGCCGTTCGTTGAAGATGCTGTGCAGCAAATGCACAGAGACGGGATTGAAGAAGCGGTAAGCATTGTTCTTGCTCCGCATTTTTCGACATTCAGCGTCAAATCATATAATGGCCGTGCCAAGGCAGAAGCAGAAAAATTGGGCGGTCCTAAAATTCATGCGATTGAAAGCTGGTATGCAGAGCCGAAATTTATTGATTATTGGGTCGAAAAGATTAAGGATATATATGCGCAAATGAGCGAAGAGGAACGGGAAACAGCGGTTTTAATTGTATCAGCGCATAGCTTGCCGGAAAAAATTATTGCTGCTGGCGACCCATATCCGCAGCAGCTGCAGGAAACAGCGGATTTAATTGCTGAAAAGGCCGGCATTAAGCATTATACAATTGGCTGGCAAAGCGCAGGAAATACGCCGGAGCCATGGCTTGGTCCCGATGTGCAGGATTTAACAAGAGAATTGCATGAGCAAAAAGGATATACATCTTTTGTTTATGCGCCAGTTGGCTTTGTTTCTGACCATTTAGAAGTGTTATATGATAATGATATTGAATGTAAAAATGTTACAGATGAAATTGGTGCAAACTATTACAGACCGGAAATGCCGAATGCGAATCCACAATTTATTGATGCTTTAGCAACCGTTGTTCTGAAACATTTAAAACGTTAAGAAATTTGATTAAAGAAGGCGATGAACAAGTGAGTAACGGAAAGAAAACAGTCGTCATTATCGGCGGCGGAATAACGGGAATTACGACAGCTTACTATTTACAAAAGGAAATCAAAGAAAAACGACTGGCGATTGACTGCAAGCTCATTGAAGCGACCCATCGGTTGGGTGGGAAAATCCAAACCGTTGTTAAAGATGGATTTGTCATTGAGAGAGGTCCTGATTCGTTTTTAGCAAGAAAATTGAGCGCTTCCAGACTTGTTAATGAGGTTGGCTTAAACGACCAATTAGTGCATAATGCAACAGGAAAGTCATATATCCTTGTGAAAGGAAAACTATATCCGATGCCAGGCGGATCGGTCATGGGAATCCCGACGCAAATTGGTCCGTTTGTGACAACCGGATTGTTCACACCGTTTGGCAAATTGCGGGCAGCAGCTGATTTTGTGTTACCGCCAACAAAATCAGAAGGTGATATCTCTTTAGGACAGTTTTTCCGCAGAAGATTGGGCGATGAAGTCGTTGAAAACCTTGTTGAACCGCTTTTATCAGGAATTTATGCAGGTGATATTGATCAATTAAGTTTAATGGCTACATTTCCGCAATTTTTCCATGTTGAACAAAAGCACGGCAGCTTGATTTTAGGAATGAAACGGTCTGCTCCTAAACCGAAGCATACAAGTCCAAAAGGGATTTTTCAAACGTTAAAAACAGGATTGCAGTCACTCGTAGAAGAAATTGAAAATCGATTGGAACCTGGCAGCGTTTTGAAAGGGCTTCGGGTTGAGAATATTAAAAAGAATGAATGTGATTATGAGCTAACATTAAGCAACGGAGAAATCATCAGAGCGGACTCGATTGTTGTTGCTACACAGCATCAAGCTGTACCGGCAATGTTTTCACAATATGAGTTTTTTGCACCTTTCAGCCATATGCCGGCTACATCGGTTGCCACCGTGGCGCTTGCGTTTCCAGAAACGGCGATTCAGCAGGATATTGACGGAACCGGCTTTGTCGTGTCACGCAACAGCGATTATACGATTACTGCCTGTACATGGACACATAAAAAATGGCCGCATACTGCTCCGAAAGGAAAAGTGCTGCTTCGCTGTTATGTCGGACGAGCCGGCGATGAGGCGATTGTTGAACAGGCAGATGATGAAATTGTAAAAGTGGTAATGGATGATTTAAATAAAATTATGAATATTACTGCATCACCGGAATTTTCGATTGTGACAAGATGGAAGCAAGCGATGCCGCAATATGTAGTCGGGCATAAGGACAGACTTGAAAAAATCAAAGAAAAGATGACGGAGCATCTTCCAGGGGTCTTTTTAGCAGGAAGTTCTTATGAAGGTCTAGGGCTACCAGACTGTATCGACCAAGGGGAAGAAGCGGTGAAAAAAGTGCTTCATTATTTACAAGCCGGTACAAAAGAAGTGGTTGAGGTTAGCTAATCGTTAGTTAACCTCTTTATTTTTATCAAAAAGTATGCTACTCTTTAATTACGAAATGACCAAAATGTTCATTTAGTCAATTTGAAGGATGAGGAAAATGGCTGTTAATCGAAAACAACAAATTATTGATGCAGCGACAAAATCGTTTTCTCTTTTTGGCTATAAAGCAACGACAATGGATCAAGTCGCAAAGTTAGCGAATGTAGGAAAAGGAACGATTTACACTTTCTTTAAAAATAAAGAAGAATTATTCGATGAAATCGTCTCGACATTAATTTCAGAAATGAAAGAAGCGGCAGAGCAGGTGATTGACCCTCAGCTCAGCTTTTTTGAAAACGTACATCGCGCTTTGTACCGAATTTTAGAGTTTCGTAAACAACATCAATTAGCGATTAAGTTATTTCAAGAAGAGCGTGAGATGGGGACGCCTGCTGTTCAAGAAGTGATAAAAAAGTTAGAAACAGCTATTATCGCTTACATTAAGCAAAAAATTGAAGCAGCGATTGAAAAAGGGGAAATCCGTCCTTGTGATGCAGAAATTACGGCTTTTCTTATGTTGAAACTGTATGTCGCCCTTATTTTTGACTGGGAGAAAAATCACGAGCCGCTTGAAAAGGAAAAAATCGCTGAATTATTTGAACTCTACTTTTTGAAAGGATTGTCAAAATAGATAGTCCTTCTTCTTTTTTGTTTAAACTGACTAAATGAACAAAATGGTCAAATATCCTGGAAGGAGGGAGTAACATGCGGGCGTTTTCGTTATTTTTTGAGGAATTAAAAGCAATGGTGACAAACCGGAAAGTTTTCATTCCTGTCATTGCGGTGTTATTTATTCCGGTGCTATACAGCGGCATGTTTTTATGGGCATTTTGGGATCCATATGCTCATCTTGATGAATTGCCTGTGGCTGTTGTGAATAACGATAAAGGCGCCGTTTTCAATGGAGAAAAGCTGGAAATCGGCGATGAGCTAGTGAAAAACTTAAGAAAGAACAAACAGTTTTCTTGGCATTTTGTCGATGAAGAAGAGGGGGAGGAAGGATTAAAAAACCAAAAATATTACATGGTCATAAAAATCCCGGAAAACTTCTCGAAAAATGCGACAACGTTACAAGATGAGCACCCAAAAAAGATGGAGTTCATTTATATGCCGAATGAAAGTTTTAACTTTTTATCGGCACAAATCGGCAGCACAGCCGTAGAAAAAATTAAAGAAGAAGTTTCCGATACGTTAACGGCAACTTATGCGGAAACGATGTTCGAAAATATTAAAGAGGTAGCAAAAGGATTAAATGATGCAAGTGATGGTGCAGGAAAGCTTCACGGTGGAATTGTCGCTGCAAAAGATGGTTCGACAGAAATTTACAAAAATTTAAAAGTGTTAGCGGAAAAATCAATTGCATTTAAAGACGGATTGCAAACAGCTGCCTCCGGTTCTGAACGTTTAAATTACGGGCTAGATACGTTAAACAATGGTTTTGCGCAGTTGAAAGAAGGGCAGGCGCAGCTCTTGGAAGGAGCGAAAAAGGCGGAGACAGGTTCTAAACAATTAGCCGGCGGCTTACAACAATCACTTGCAGGAACGGAAGAAATGAATGAAAAACTTCCGCAGCTTACAAATGGTGCGGAGCGATTAAAAGACGGAGCAAGCAATCTTTCCGTTTCATTGGAACAATGGAGACAAGGGGTGGAACAAACGAAAGCAGGAGCTGTGCAAGTAAGCGCTGGACTGGAGAAAATGGTCGCACAGCTCGATGCCATGATTTCACAAACCGTTGATCCGCAAGAAAAAGCAATGTTAGAAACATTAAAAAATAATATGAAGCAGTTAGCCGAAGGAAGCAAGAAAGTCTCAGGAGGAATGGAGCAGCTTTCTGCAGGGGCAGCAGCATTAAAAAACGGTGCCAATCAACTTGCTTCTGGTGCGACGCAATTATATAATGGTCAGCTCGCTTTAAGCAATGGAATGAAACAGTTAATCGCCGGACAAGAGCAGCTGGCCGCAGGTGCTCATACGTTAGCTGTTGGACAAGCGAAACTTGTCCAAGGATTAACCACATTCGGTGAAAAAATGAATGAAGCAAAAAGCGGCGTTGAACAACTTGCGAGCGGCAGCAGCCAATTATCGTCAGGCTTAAATGAACTAGCTTCCGGTTCCAATCAATTACAGGATGGTGTGAACAAACTAGCTTCTGGTTCGGGTGAGCTTTCCGCTGGAATGGGGAAACTAGACGAAGGTTCTCGTGAACTTGCAACGAAGCTAAAAGACGGTGCCAAAGAAGTTGGAAACGTAAAAGCGAATAAAGATGTATATGACATGTTTGCCAAACCAGTTGAAGTAGAAAATAAAAAAATAAATGAAGTGCCAAACTATGGTACTGGCTTTGCGCCGTATTTCTTATCATTAGGTTTATTTGTTGGGGCATTATTATTATCCATTGTCTTTCCGTTACGTGAACCTGCCGGTGTGCCAAATTCAGGAATAAGTTGGTTCATTAGCAAATTTGGTGTTTTAATGATCATTGGAGTGATTCAAGCGCTGTTGGCGAATGCCGTATTGCTTATTGGACTAGATATTGAAGTGAAAAGTGTAGCGAACTTTATTTTATTCAGCGTGATCACAAGCCTTACATTTATTGCTTTAATTCAATTCCTTGTAACTACATTAGGAGATCCCGGAAGATTTATTGCCATTATTATCTTAATTTTGCAATTAACCACAAGTGCTGGAACATTCCCGCTTGAATTAATTCCAAAAGTGTTGCAGCATTTTAACGCCTGGCTGCCGATGACTTATTCCGTATTTGGTTTTAAAGCAGTGATTTCAAGCGGAGACTTCGCGTTTATGTGGAAAAACGCATTCACATTAATAGGATTTATCGCTGTCTTGTCTGCAGGAACAATTTTATATTTTACAATAAAACATAAAAGACAATTCCATACAATGGTGCATGATGAAGCAGAAATTCCTAAGGCATTATAAGTCTTAGGAGTTTTTTATAATAGTTGATGATAGGAAAGCTGCATTGTCTCCAGCGGGAAATTTGCGAGTTTCCACTAAAATTAGTTGTAAGAGAATCGACAATTTCTAACTCATTGCAAAACTTGTAACGAGGAAAATGGAAACTTTTTTGTTTGATGAAAGAATAAAAAAAGGAGCTGAATTTTGTCAGCTCCCTTTTTCTTATTTATAGACGACTTGTAAGCACTCATTACATTTGTTTCCATAGCACTCATGCTGTTCTTCCATTTCTTGGCCGCATTCGATACATTTTTTTGGCGGAAGGTTTTTGAAAAATTCCGAACTTTTGATCAACATTTTTATCGCCTCCGAATCATTTGTTGATTATATTGTATTATAACAGAAATGATTATGTCAATATCTGTTTTGTAACAAATTTATAAAACAATGCAAATGTTTACGAAATCGTTTATAGTGAGAAGCAGAAGCAGAAATTTTCTAAAAGGAAGGGATAGGTATGAAAGTAACGGTTGTCGGTTTTTGGGGAGGATTTCCGGCAGTAAATGAAGCAACTTCCGGCTATTTATTGCAACATAACGGCTTTAATTTGTTAGTGGATTGCGGGAGCGGAGTATTAGCCCGACTGCAAAATTATATATCAGTTGAAGAGCTCGATGCGGTGATTGTTTCGCACTATCATCATGACCATGTTGCTGACATCGGTCCTTTACAATACGCCCGTTTAATTAAAAAGAATCTCGGCGCTAATCTTGAAGAGCTTCCGGTATACGGACATTCTTTTGATAAAGACGGTTTTGTCCGGTTAGCCCATAAAGATGTTACAAAAAACATTGCTTATAACCCAGAAGAAACTTTGCAAATTGGACCATTTGCGATTCAATTTATGAAAACGCAACATCCGGCCGTTTGCTATGCAATGCGAATCACAGCGGGAGACGCTACTGTTGTTTACACAGCTGATTCCAGCTATTTGCCGGAGTTTGTGCCGTTTGCGCAAAATGCCGACTTGCTTATTTGCGAAAGCAATTTTTATGCAGGGCAAAACGCAGCGCCGGCTGGACATATGACAAGCGAAGAGGCAGCAACAATTGCCCGCGATGCCAATGCCGGTGAACTGCTGCTTACACACCTGCCTCATTTTGGAGAGTTAGACAATCTAGTGAAAGAAGCAAAAGCAGTTTTCAACAGACCAGTCCATTTAGCAAAATCCGGATTTGTATGGGAGAAATAAAGAGAAAGGGGGAGAATATTTTGCTTTTTATTGACAACGAAGGAATGACTGATCCGCGCGTAAACTTAGCGATAGAGGAATATGCGCTGAAAAACCTCGACATGAATGAAACGTATTTATTGTTTTATATTAACGAGCCGTCCATTATTATCGGGAAAAACCAAAATACGATTGAAGAAATAAACACGAAATATATTGAAGAAAAGGGCATTCATGTGGTGCGTCGCTTATCAGGCGGGGGTGCAGTCTATCACGATTTAGGCAACTTGAATTTTAGCTTTATTACGAAAGATGACGGTGAAAGTTTTCATAATTTCAAAAAATTCACGGAACCTGTGATTCAGGCGTTGCGCAAACTTGGTGTTAACGCTGAGTTGAGCGGACGGAACGACATTTTAGTAGAAGGACGGAAAATTTCCGGCAATGCGCAATTTTCCACTAAAGGAAGAATGTTCAGCCATGGCACACTTCTTTTTGATTCTGAAATTGATGCGGTCGTTTCGGCGCTAAATGTAAAAAAAGATAAAATTGAATCCAAAGGAATTAAATCTATTCGCAGCCGCGTCGCTAACATTAGCGAATTTTTAAAAGAGCCGATAACAATTGATGAATTTAAGCAAATACTGCTTCACTCTATTTTTGACACGAATGGGGAAATTCCAACATATAAATTGACCGAATCTGATTGGAAAGAGATTTACCGTATTTCTGAAGAGCGTTATAAAAATTGGGATTGGAATTACGGGAAATCACCAAAATTTAATTTACAGCATACTCATCGTTTTCCGATAGGGCAAATCGATGTCCGGCTTGAAGTAAACAAAGGAATGATCGAAAACTGTAAAATATACGGAGACTTTTTTGGAGTCGGTGATGTGAGCGATATTGAAAAATTATTAACTGGTGTACGATACAGCAGGCAAGAAATTGAGAAAGCATTAAAGGAAATCAATGTTCAAACTTATTTTGGAAATATTACAAAGGAAGAGTTTATTGATTTAGTTTACTAGCTAGATGAAGCTGATCCAAAGCAAGTGTCTATCGGACGTAATTGTGAAAGGAACGCGTCAGACACTTACGGGTCAGCTCTTTTTATATTGTCGACCGGAAAAAAGACATGATTATTGTCGGCGGCTATAATGTGTACCCGCGTGAAGTGGAAGAAGTGCTTTACAATCATCCTGATGTCGTTGAAGCCGCGGTTGTCGGCGTTCCCGATCCGAACTTTGGAGAGAAGGTAAAATGTTTTGTTGTTTCAAAAAATGACAGCTTAACAGAAGAAAAGTTAATAGCTTATTGCCGTGAGCATTTAGCGAAGTATAAAGTGCAAAGCTCAATGGAGTTTTTAGAGGAACTGCCAAAAAATACGACATGGAAAATTTTGCGGCGTGCATTAAAAGAACAATTAACGGCACCAAAATCATAAGCGGCAGCTTTATAATGATCTGATTTCCTCAAACTTGCTGCAATATTTTTTATAGAAATTTTTTCAGTTTGCCCATGAGGGATCAGACCTTTTGTTGTTGCGGTAATTCTTATTTTATTAAATACTCAGAATATGCTTGAAACGGAAATGATGGCTTTGTATAATTTAACACATAAAAGCATAGAAGGATAAAAGTGATAAAGTTGTTAAGGGGGAAGAGGAGATGAAGAAGGAAGTTAGGAAACTTGTTTTTATGTTAGCAGCCAGTCTGCTTTTGCTAGGCGGATGTGGGGCAAGTGAAACAAGTAAAAAGGAAGAAACAGGATCAGATAATAAAGAAAAAACTTATAAAATCGGGGTTACGCAAATTGTCGAGCATCCTTCATTGGATGCGGCTTTTGAAGGATTTAAAAAAGCATTGGAAGATAAAGGGTTGTCCGTTACGTACGATGTACAAATTGCTCAAGGAGATATGAACAACAATCAAACGATTGCCAACAATTTTGTTGCTGATAAAGTTGATTTAATCTTTGCCAATTCAACTCCAAGCGCATTGGCAGCATTAAATGCAACAAAAGATATTCCAATCGTATTTACATCGGTGACAGACCCTGTTGGCGCCCAGCTAGTCAAATCCATGGAAGAGCCTGGCGGAAATGTAACTGGTACGACAGATACTCATCCGGAAGCCATCCCGAAAACGGTGGAGTTTATTGATAAATATATGGACGGAAACCGTGTTGGAATGATTTATAACTCTGGCGAACAAAACTCTGTTGCCCAAGTTGAAATTGTGAAGAAGGCGATGGAAGGAACAGATTTAGAAATTGTCCCTGTATCTGTATCAACTTCAGCGGAAGTAAAGCAAGCAGCAGAATCACTTGTTGGCAAAGTTGATTGTTTTTACATCATCACCGATAATACGGTGGTGTCTGCGTTAGAATCCGTGATTCAAGTCGCTAACAACGAGGATATCCCATTATTTGTGGGAGAGCTCGATTCCGTTAAACGAGGCGGTTTTGCCGCATATGGATTCGACTATTACGATATCGGTTATGAAGCAGGAGAAATGGCTGCAGAAATTTTAGAAGGAAAGAAAAAGCCTTCCGATTTACCTGTTCAATATCCACAAAAACTCAAGTTGCAAATTAATAAGAAAGCCGCCGAAGAGATGGGGGTAGAACTCAACAAGGAATGGGAGACGATGGCGGAGTACATCGAATAATAGGATAACCATTCGGGGCTGATCGGAAAAGCAAAGTGTCAGATCCCACCACACAATATATAACACATAACATTGGATGAAATGAGCGATATATTGTGGAATGTATGTGAGGTCAGACACTTGTGGGTCAGCCCCATTACTTTTTAAAAGGACGGGAGAACGATGTTTACAGCATTTTTCGGTTCAGTTGAAGCAGGACTTATTTATGCGGTGATGGCTCTAGGAGTTTACTTATCTTTTCGGATTTTAGATTTTCCTGATTTAACGGTTGATGGCAGTTTTGTTACAGGAGCAGCGGTTGCGGCTGTTTTAATTATTAATGGCACAAATCCGTTTATCGCTTCTTTTGTTGCTTTGCTTGCTGGTTTTGCTGCAGGATGTATCACTGGATTATTGCATACGAAGGGGAAAATTAATCCGCTTTTATCAGGCATTTTAATGATGATTGCTCTTTATTCGATTAACCTACGAATTATGGGGAAATCGAATGTACCGCTTTTGCAGGAAGAAACCGTCATCACCATTTTGGTGGAGTGGTGGCAAAAAATCGGTGTTGATCAAATGATAGAAAATGCGTTGACATCGATGAATTTAGTGAATTTTGTGCCTAGAACATGGGCGATTGTTGTGCTAATGGCGTTTGTAGTTATCATTATAAAAGTTTTGCTCGACCAATTCTTAAAAACGGAAATCGGCTTGGCGTTGCGTGCTACAGGCGATAATAAGAAGATGATTTCCAGCTTCTCAGCGAATACGGATGTGTTAACGATTTTCGGTCTAGGCTTATCAAACGCGCTTGTTGCTTTTTCAGGTGCATTGATCGCACAATACGGCGGTTTTAGCGATGTCGGTATGGGAATCGGGATGATCATTGTCGGTTTGGCTTCCGTGATTATTGGTGAAGCGTTATTTGGAGCAAATTCGATTGCAAGAGCAACGTTAGCTGTCATTGGCGGGGCGATTGTTTACCGCATCGTGGTCACTTTAGCATTAAGGGTACAATTTCTTGAAACAGGTGATGTAAAACTGATCACGGCGTTAATTGTCATCGCCGCACTGATTTTCCCGCAATTTATCGCTTCGCAAAATGAAAAGCGGCGTAAAAAGCTAAAAAGCCGATTGAGAGGTGAAGGTGTTGCTGCAGCTAAAAAAGATTACGAAAGTATTTAACGAAGGGACATTAGATGAAAAGATTGCCTTACAATCAATTGATTTGACGCTGGCTCCCGGAGATTTTGTGACGATCATTGGCAGCAATGGAGCAGGTAAGTCAACTTTAATGAATATTATTTCGGGGCGGTTGCTGCCTGATACAGGCTCTATTTTGATTAATGGAAAAGATGTAACGGAAATGAGCGAGCATCAGCGTGCACGCTATATTGGCCGGGTATTTCAAGACCCTCTTGCCGGCACTGCACCGAATATGACCATTGAAGAAAATTTGGCGCTTGCCTATGGAAGAACGAGAAGGCGGACGTTGAAGTTTGGGGTGACGAAAAAACGCCGCGAATTTTTTAGAGAGACGCTGCAAACATTGCAGCTTGGCTTAGAAAATCGCTTAAATGCAAAAGTTGGTTTATTGTCAGGCGGCGAACGGCAAGCATTGTCTTTATTAATGGCAACATTTACAAAACCTGATTTGCTTTTGTTAGATGAGCACACGGCAGCATTAGATCCGGCGCGTGCTGATTTAATTACCCGATTAACAGAGGAAATTGTTTCTCAGTCGAAGCTGACAACATTGATGGTTACCCATAACATGGAACAAGCATTAAAACTTGGCAATCGGCTCATTATGATGGATAAAGGGCAAATTATCTTTGCAGCAAGCGGAGAAGAAAAGAAAAAGTTGACAGTTGAAAAATTATTACAGGAGTTCCAGCGCATTCGCGGCAGCCAGTTTGTCAGCGATAGAGCGGTGTTAAGTTAAAAGCTAAAACTTTGATGGAGTAGCTTTTTTAAGATGGTTCTCCCTTGAGTTTTTATTGCGGTTTTTTGTAAATTTTAAGAAAATAAGAATAATGATTGCATACAGGGGGGACTCACATGGAAACGACGCTTGCTGAAGGGAAATCATCCCAATTTCGCCAAGGAATGCAGGCGGGGATAAGCATTGCCATTGGCTATATGCCGATTGCTCTTACATTTGGACTGATTGCGAAAACAACAGGATTAGGTTTAGCGGAAACGGTACTTATGAGTTTAATTGTTTACGCGGGAGCCTCACAGTACATTTCTTTAAATTTGCTCGCGCTTGGAACGGGCATTTTTGAAATTGTGCTAACGACCTTTATCGTTAACATCCGTCATTTTTTAATGTCCGCTTCCTTGAACGAAAAGGCTGAAAAAGACAAGCTGTGGAAAAAAGCGCTTTATGCGTTTGGTATTACAGACGAAACATTTTCTGTCGTGGCAACAAAAGAAGGAACGGTAACTACTTCGTATATATTTGGTGTGAATGCCGTTTCATACGGAAGCTGGGTAATTTGCTCGGGCATCGGCCATGTTGTCGGGGCAAGCCTTCCGGAAAGTTTACAGGAAAGTATGTCAGTTGCGCTTTATGCAATGTTTATCGGGTTGTTAGTACCGGCTTTAAAAAAACATCGAAAAACGATCTGGCTTGCCGGACTTGCGGCTATTTTCAACTCCGTGTTTTCGCTCGTTCTCAAGCTTTCTACCGGCTGGGCGATTGTGAGCGCTACGTTGCTGGCGGCTGTCATTGTCGAGTTTTTCTATAAAGAAAGAGGGGAAGCGGACAATGGATAAAATGATCGTGTTAATGATTCTTGGAATGGGTGTTGTCACATACATACCGCGGATGCTGCCGCTTGTTGTTTTTAATGGAGTGAAGATGCCGCCGTTTTTGCAAGGAGTATTGAAAAACGTACCATATGCGACGCTTGGTGCGCTTATTGTTCCTGGTATCTTTTTTATTAATGAAGATATTTGGTTTGGCGTTCTCGGATTTTTAAGCGCATTGATTGCCGCCTGGCTGGGAGCCAATGTCATTATTGTTGTGCTAACAGCGATTGCGGCGTTAAGTGTATATGCTTTATTCATGTAATGCTGTTTTATAAATAAAGGTCAGACCGCACAACCAAGAATATTATGATTGGTGTGTGTGCTCTGACCTTTATTTTATATGAAAGAGTTTCATTTTATTTCTTTCATAATCGTTTCATATACTTCATTTTGCTTAAACCCTTTTTCCCCCATGCCAAACTGTTCAATGACACGGTTATTTTCATCTAATAAATACGTAACCGTACTATGAATAATCATGCCGTTGCCAGGGTCGCGGTATCGGAATTGAAAAGCATCAGCGACTTTTTTTGTATCTTCTTCGCTTCCCCGCAATAAAAGCCAGCCTTTGTCGTCTTCCTTTATTCCAAATGTTTTCGCATATGCTTGGAGTTTTTCCCGAGTGTCGCGCTTTGGATCAACGGTGATGGTGATAAATTCAACTTTCCTTCCGAATACGTTTTGTTTCTCAAGTTTTTCACGTAATTTTTGCATTTGGAACGTCGTATTCGGACAAATATCAGGACAATTTGTATAAATAAATTCCAGCAAGCGTACTTTTGGTTTCATATTGTCAAAACTGTATGGTTCTCCCCAAGCTGTTTCCATTACTACATTATTTGGGAATTCCATTTTCTCTTGTCGATAGACGGTAAAATAAAAAATACCGATCCCGATGCAAATCACTAATAAGCCGGTGAATGTAATATATAATTTTTTCAACGAAATCCCCCCTTTTTTTATCATCATACATGAGAAAAATAGTTGTAAACGTGCAAAATCCTGAATATTATTTGAATTTTATTTTCTGTTCTAAATGAGCAAAAAATTACTAAACTAAGTAGTAACGAAAGGGGGACTTGTTTCTTGCGAAAAACAATTAGTTGGTCAATCGGAATTTATTTCATATATGTGCTGTTTATTATCTGGTATTTATTTTATTTTGCTGATACTTCTATTCCAAAGGAGTTTAAAGGAACAAGCGCTGACCCAGAAACCTTTTTAACCCCCAGGGAATGGATGCTAAGCGAGCAGTATTCGCAGATGAAAAATTTATTATTTTTTTTAGCGATTCCTTATGACTGGCTTATCTATATCGTTATATTAGTGTTAGGATTATCAAGAAAATTTCAGGATTGGGCAAAAGCAACAACAAAATGGTCGGCTTTACAAACAGTGGTTTATTTGTTTTGGTTATCATCGCTTGTTACAGTGTTTACACTTCCGCTTAGTTTTATTGCCTATCGCTTGGCAAAAGAATACGGCATTAACACACAGACGTTTTCACATTGGCTGAAAGATGAGATAATCAACTTTTGGGTAAATTATGTGCTAATGGTTATAATTGTGTCTGTATTATATTGGCTCATCCGCAAGTTTGAAAAACGCTGGTGGCTTTATGCGTGGCTATTATCGATACCGTTTATCGTCTTTTTAACATTTATCCAGCCGGTTGTTATCGATCCGCTTTACAATGACTTTTACCCGCTGCGTGACAAAGAACTGGAGACAAAAATTTTGGCGTTGGCAGAGCAGGCAAACATTCCGGCGGAGCATGTTTTTGAGGTGAATATGTCAGAAAAGACGAATGCGTTAAATGCTTATGTTACAGGAATCGGCCCGAATTCACGCATCGTGTTATGGGATACAACGCTGGAACGATTACAGGAAGATGAAATTTTATTTATTATGGCCCATGAGATGGGACATTACGTGATGAAGCATATTTATTGGGGAGTAGCTGGATATGTATTGCTTATATTGATAGGATTGTATGCTACAAATAAGCTGATGAAATGGATTATTCAACGTTGGGGAGCGTGTCTGCATATAAAAAATATAAAAGAGTTGAATTCTTTGCCGCTGTTTTTACTGCTTATTTCATTATTAAGCTTTTCCGCTAGCCCGCTTGTGAATGCTGTTTCCAGATACGAAGAACATGCCGCCGATCAATATGCAATTGAGTTAACGAAAAATACGGAAGCGGCTGTTTCAGCCTTTCAAGAGTTGACAAGAGCAGGATTAAGTCAAGTGAATCCACCGTATTTAGTAAAAATTTTTCGCTATGGACATCCAACGATTTTGGAACGAATTGTTTTTTTGAATACGTATGAATAAATAGCATCTCGCGTCTGACGCGTATAAGTGTCTGACCTTACGCGTAACTAATCATATATATTGAGAAGACTGACGTGTTTGGTCAGTCTTATTTTTTTGAATTTTTTTAAAAAAAAGGGTTCCATTTTTTCGGTATCCTGTTATATAATAATAGCGTAAATTAGATTTGTTGTATTATAACAAATTTGGAGGCAGGGGATGGGATTATACAAATGCTTGGATGAGTGAATAACATTAAGGGTTTTATCAAAACAAAGGGGGAGTAAAATATGACACGGAATGATGAAAGAATTAAACAGTTGGAAGAAAGTTGGAAAAATGATGAACGGTGGAAAGGGATTACTCGTCCTTATACGGCGGAAGATGTTATTAAATTACGCGGTTCGATTGATATCGAGTATACGTTGGCGCGCCGCGGTGCAGAAAAGCTTTGGAAGCTGTTAAATACGGAAGACTATGTTCATGCATTGGGTGCTTTAACAGGTAATCAAGCGATTCAACAAGTAAAAGCCGGTTTAAAAGCGATTTACTTAAGCGGCTGGCAAGTAGCGGCAGATGCAAACCTTGCAGGACAAATGTATCCGGACCAAAGCTTGTATCCAGCTAACAGTGTGCCTCATGTTGTAAAACGAATTAATCAAGCGTTACAACGCGCTGACCAAATTCAACATCTTGAAGGAAGCGGAGATATTGACTATTTTGTACCGATTGTTGCTGATGCGGAAGCAGGATTTGGCGGACAATTAAACGTGTTTGAGTTAATGAAAGCGATGATTGAAGCAGGTGCGGCAGGAGTTCACTTTGAGGACCAACTATCTTCCGAGAAAAAATGCGGGCACTTAGGCGGAAAAGTGTTGCTTCCAACACAAACAGCCGTCCGCAACTTAATCGCCGCACGTCTTGCCGCTGATGTCATGGGTGTACCAACCGTATTAATCGCACGTACGGATGCGAATGCGGCTGATTTAATAACAAGCGATATTGACCCGCGCGACCGTGAATTCATTACAGGAGAACGAACTCCTGAAGGATTCTATCGCACAAGAGCAGGACTCGATCAGGCAATCGCCCGCGGCTTGGCATACGCTCCATACGCTGATTTAATTTGGTGCGAAACAAGTGAGCCAAACTTAGAAGAAGCCCGCCGTTTTGCTGAAGCGATTCATGAGAAATTCCCGGGTAAACTGCTTGCTTACAACTGCTCGCCGTCATTTAACTGGAAGAAAAAATTAGATGACGAGACGATTGCGAAGTTCCAGGTTGAGCTTGGCAAGATGGGTTATAAATTCCAGTTCGTTACATTAGCGGGATTCCATGCGCTTAACTACAGCATGTTTGAACTTGCCCGCGGTTATAAAGAACGCGGCATGGCAGCATATTCTGAATTGCAGCAGGCTGAGTTTGCTGCGGAAAAATACGGATACACAGCAACACGGCATCAGCGTGAAGTTGGTACAGGTTACTTTGATGAAGTGGCTCAGGTCATTTCCGGCGGTCAATCTTCTACAACGGCGTTAAAAGGTTCAACAGAAGAAGAACAATTTACAACAGTATAATAGATAAACAAAGGGCTTTTTTGGGGGATATAAAGTAAAGCTGATACATTCATTTGAAAAAGGGGCTGATAATGGTCAGCCTCTTTTTATTATTTCTTCTTTTTAATGTTTCTCGATTGATTTTATGCGTTTTGCACCTGTAAAGCCCGGACTGTACCTCCCGAGTTTAATGTCTTTCATGAACTTTTTGTTACCTTTTTTATGTTATGTGAATGTTTTAAACATATAGGAACATGCTAATAAACGGAGGTGTTAGTTATGAGGGAAAAAGATAAGCAAGAAATACCAATGGATTCTGTATTAAATCCAGGCGTAAGGTTGAGTACAGATTTTCAATTTCGTCAGGCGTTTTTACCAGAAGAAGCCTATGCGGGAGACTCTGTTGCTGAGCATACGGTGATTGAGCAGGCGAATGAATATTTGGCTGAGGAAGGAGTGAATCAAATATTTAACAATTCATAAGGCTGGCTGTAAAGAAAAGTGTCAGACCTGCAATATAGGTACATAACGTGATGAAAACACTATGTGCGGTCAGCCACTTTTTGGGCGGTATTATATTTTTTAAAAAATATAGAAAATTATGTAAAATAATGGTATGATGAAGGCGGATAAATTTATAGAGAGGGAGAGGATGAAATGAAGTTAAGAGAGTTTCTTCTTCTTGATGAATTTATTGTCAGCCGTTATACCATTGCAGTGCTACCGTATCATCATAGCGGGTTTCGTTATTCCAAAGTAATTGAGGAAGATGGTGAGTACATTGTTAAAATGAAGCCGATTGAAATCATTAAACAAAGTTGTCATTATTACGGCTCAAGTCTCAAAGGGAGGAAAGACGGAACCCGGGAAATTATTGGAGTGACTCATAAAGCACCAATCGCGATTGAACCTTTAAATGAAATCTACTTTTTTCCGACCACTTCTCCGAATGACCCTCGCTGCGTTTGGCTATCTCATTTTCATGTTTTCAAGTATGAACCTATGCAAGGAGAAAAAACATGCGTTTATTTTAATCATGAAAAAAGTATTTACCTCGATGTTTCTTACCACTCATTTGTTAATCAGCTGTATCGTACCGCGCAGCTTCGGACAAAGTTATCGGAGCGGATGGAAGCGCGGGAGAGAAAACTGCAATATTTATATCGAATGGATCGAACAAAAGGATGGACTTTGCAGTAACACGAAATGGCAGTAGCACTGATGCAAATAATTAATTGAATTTTCAGAAATTGTTAACGATAAAAATTGTATATTTCCTATCCCCCGGTTAAACATGTAAAATAATAAGTATATTAGTAACAGAGCTAATAATGAATGGGGAGTATCGATGGACTTTGAAACGTTAAAAGAATGGTTTACTTTAAAAAATGTGCTTGCATTGCTTGAACATTATCGCTCCTTCGGGATTGTACCGGGGATTATTTTGCCGCTGCTTGAGTCATTTTTGCCGATTTTACCTCTATTCGTATTTGTTATGGCGAATGCGGCTGCTTTTGGATTATGGAAAGGATTTATCATTTCTTGGGCCGGCGCATGTATCGGTTCTTTGCTTGTTTTTTATCTCGCACGCAAGGTGGGGCAGAAACGGTTTTTTGTATTTTTAAGCCGCCATCCGAAAGTTCGGCAATTGATGAACTGGGTGGAACGTCACGGATTTGGACCGCTGTTTTTATTATATTGCTTTCCGTTTACCCCGTCGGCAGCTGTCAATGTTGTAGCCGGTTTATCACGCGTGAGTATACAGCAGTTTTCATTAGCTGTTATTTTTGGAAAAATGGTGATGATTTTTACGATTAGTTTTATTGGATATGATATCGTTTCCCTTGTAAAACAGCCGCTCCGTACCGTTTTTGTTGCCATCGTTGTATTTCTTTTATGGTATATCGGCAAATTGGTTGAAGCGAGGCTTTCTTTTGCTGAAAAAGAGGAGCGGGGCTGAGGAGCGGTCATATGAATGAGAAAATAAAGAATGAAGGACTGAAATGGGGAAAATCGATCTTTATCGGACTGCTTGTCGTCTTTTTTATTCGTTTCTTCTTTGTGACAAATTATGTGGTAGAAGGCGAGTCGATGATGCCGACGTTTCAGGACGGCAACATGCTGATTGTGAATAAGCTAAACAATCAAATTGAAGAGCTAAAACGTTTCGATGTCATTATTTTTCATGCGAATAAAAACAAAGACTATATAAAGCGAATAATCGGGCTGCCAGGGGATACAATCGAATATAAAAATGACGTTTTGTATATAAACAACAAACCAGTAACAGAGCCGTATTTAAAACTTTATAAAAGTAAACTCATTGATGGAAAATTAACAGGAGATTTTACATTAAAAGAGTTAACGGGGCAAAAAACGGTACCAAAAGGCCATGTTTTTGTCCTTGGTGACAATCGTTTGAGCAGTTTGGATAGCCGTCACTTTGGCTTTGTCAAAATAGAGCAAGTAGTCGGCAAAGTCAATTTACGCTACTGGCCGATGAATGAATTTGGCGTACAGTTTTAACATCGTCTTATATACTGTGTTATGAGGACTGACACTTTGCTTGAGGGTCAGTTCTTTTTTATAAGTAAAGCTTAAATAGGCTTTTCTTTTTATTTACGAACATATGTGCTATAATAAAGGAAAATATTTGTACTTTGGAAATTGTGATGCTTTTGATATGTTTTTATAGTACATAAGACTTTGAATGTAGGTGATATCGATGTCGCTTCGATTTATTTTAGGAAGGTCAGGGAGCGGAAAGACGACAACATGTTTAAATGAGATTCGCAAACAGCTGGAAGAAAAGCCAAACGGCGAGCCGATTATCTATCTTGTTCCTGAGCAAATGACGTTTCAGTCAGAGTATGCGCTTATTAATACACCGGGGCTCGGCGGAATGATTCGCGCTCAAGTATTTAGTTTTACCCGTTTAGCTTGGCGGGTTCTTCAAGAAACAGGCGGTATGAGCCGATATCATCTCAGCGATGTTGGTGTGCGTATGCTTTTGCGCAAAATTATTGAACATCATAAGCATGAACTAAAATTATTTGGACGAGCCGCTGATAAAATCGGGTTTCTCGAACAGTTGGAAGAAATGATTGTTGAATGTAAACGATATTGTTTAACACCGGAACAGCTTCTCGAAAAACAAGCAGAATTGCGCGATACGAATGCAAAAGCGAAAGTGCTGGCCGATAAACTAAGCGATTTACAGCTGATTTATAGCGAACTGGAAAAGCAATTAATGAGCAAATATATTGAATCGGAAGACTATCTGCGCTTGCTTGCCGAAAAAATCCCTCGCTCGCGTTATCTTGCCGAAGCGGAGATTTACGTTGACGGGTTTCATCGTTTTACGCCACAAGAATATATGGTGCTTGAACAGTTAATGCTCCATTGCCGAAGAATAACGGTAGCATTAACAGTCGATGCTCCTTATAATGAAACACTTCCAGACGAACTGCATTTATTTAAAATGACAGGCCAGACGTATCATGATATTCGTGAAATGGCACTGCTCAATAATGTGCCGATAGAAGGAATCGAGCTTTTCGAACAGAATGTCCGACATAAAGAAAAAGCATTGATTCATTTAGAAAAACATTACGATTCCAGACCTGTTGTGCCGTTTGCTGAAAAAACAAAGGCAATCCGTATTTACCAAGCAGCTAATCGCCGCGCTGAAGTAGAAGGGATTGCCCGTGAAATTATTCGCCTTGTGCGCGATGAAGGATACCGATATCGCGATATTGCTATTTTAGTCCGCAATACAAATGATTATCGTGATTTGTTTGCAACGGTTTTTGCTGATTACCGTATTGCCTATTTTATGGATCAGAAAGAGCCGATGCTTCATCACCCGCTTGTGGAATTGCTTCGTTCAAGCCTTGAAGTCATTGTTTCCAATTGGCGCTACGAAGCGGTATTTCGTGCTGTTAAAACCGATTTGCTTTTCCCGGTTGATGCGGATGTCATGAAGTTGCGCGAAGCGATGGACCAGCTCGAAAATTATGTGCTTGCTTACGGAATTCAAGGAATAAAATGGACAAGTAATGATCGTTGGACGTATCGCCGTTACCAGGCGTTAGATGGAATTTCGGTTGCGCAAACAAATGAAGAGAAAGAATATGAAGAGAAGCTGAACAGCTGGCGTGAAATGATTGTGAAGCCGCTTTTTAAGTTACAAAAACGCCTGCAAAAAGCTGAAAACGGCCGAGCGATGTGCGAGGCAATCTATTTATATTTAGAAGAGTTAGAGATTCCAAAGAAATTAGAACAACTGCGCAGCGAGGCGGAAGCGGAGGGCAGGCTTATAGAAGCGAGACAGCATGATCAAGTATGGAATGCGATTATTGATTTGCTGGATCAGTATGTAGAAATTTTAGGAGATGAACATTTACCGCTTAAACCATTTATAAAAATTATCGAAACCGGATTAGACAGCCTGAAGTTTTCTCATGTTCCGCCAGCGATTGACCAAGTATTAATTGCTCCGTTTGACCGTTCCCGTTTATTCGGCATAAAATGTGCCTTTGTTGTTGGGGTTAATGAAGGAATCATCCCTGCCAAGCCGGCAGAAGATGGAATTTTAACAGAGAATGAACGGGAAGTTTTGCAGCAATTCGATTTAAAAGTGGCACCGGGAAGCCGGGAACAATTGTTAAATGAACCGTTTGCCATTTATTTGGCGTTAACAAGCCCGAGCGAGCGGTTATATATGACGTATCCTTTGGCGAATGAGGAAGGAAAATCGTTAGCTCCTTCGATTTTGATCAAGCGCTTAACCGATTTATTTCCAGCTGTTCAGCAAAAACAGTGGGGCAGCGAACCAGTTGAGGCAAATGAAGAGGAACAGTTATCATTTGTGACAAATCCAAAGGCAACGATCGCTTATCTTGTGACACAGCTGCAAGCATGGAAACGAAATTATCCAATCCATGATTTATGGTGGGATGTATACAATTATTATGCGGAAGATGCAGAATGGAAAAAGATAGGTGGAAAAATTTTATCGAGTTTGTTCTATCAAAACGTAGCGAAACCATTAAAAAAAGATATAAGCAAACAACTTTATGGAAAGAAAATACAAGCGAGCGTATCGCGGATGGAGCAGTTTAAAGCTTGTCCGTTTTCTCATTTTGCCGCGCATGGATTGCGTCTCAAAGAAAGAAAAATGTTCCGTTTGGAAGCGCCCGATATCGGCCAGTTGTTCCACTCCGCTTTAAAGTATATTTCTGATCGCATCAATGATACGAAGCTTGAATGGAGCCAGTTATCCAAACAGCAGTGTGAACAGCTGTCTTTTGAAGCAGTCGAGCAACTTGCGCCAAAAATTCAGCAAGAAATTTTATTAAGCTCAAACCGCTATCATTACATGAAGAGAAAGCTGCAAAATATTATTTCACGCACGGCTGTCATGTTAAGCGAACATGCGAAAGCGAGCGGTTTTGCCCCGGTCGGCCTTGAACTGGAATTCGGCCCTAATGGGGTGCTGCCGCCTGTTAAGTTCCAGCTTGGTGACGGTACAGTAATGGAATTAGTCGGAAGAATTGACAGAGTGGATAAAGCAGAAAGCTCCAAAGGGATGCTTTTGCGTGTCATTGATTATAAATCAAGTACAAAAGCGTTAAATTTAACGGAAGTTTATTACGGAATTGCTTTGCAAATGTTAACGTATTTAGACATTGTCATTACGTATGCTGAACAATTGATTGGCAGTGCTGCCTCTCCGGCGGGAATTTTATATTTTCATATTCATAATCCAATGATTAAAAGTGACAAACTGTTGTTAAATGAAAGCGAAGTCGAGAAAAAACTTTTTGAGCAATTTAAAATGCGCGGTCTCTTGTTAGAAGACGAAGAGGCGGTACGGCTGATGGACAAGACGATGGAAGAAGGAAAATGGTCGTTAATTGTTCCTGCTCAAATTACAAAAAAGGGCGGGTTTCATGCGAAATCATCGATTGTCAGCGAAGACGATTTTCACCGCTTGCGCTTGCACGTCCGCCATTTATTCAAGTCAATCGGTCTCGACATTGTAAACGGCATTGTCGATATATCTCCTTATAAGCTGAATGACAAAACACCATGTCAATTTTGTGAGTTTAAGCCGGTATGTCAATTTGACGATGCTTTTGAAGAGAACGGATATCGTTTGCTAATTCCGCAATCCAAAAATGACATCATTGCTAAAATCGCGGAAGGGGGTAAGGAGAATGAGTGATTTGCTTCGACCAAAACCACCAGGAAGTCATTGGACGGATGAACAATGGAAGGCGATTGTTGCCGATGGGCAGGATATTCTTGTCGCTGCTGCTGCCGGTTCGGGAAAGACAGCTGTATTAGTCGAGCGCATTATTGAAAAAATTGTTGCCAAAGACGATCCCGTAGATGTCGATCGCTTGCTTGTTGTGACATTTACGAACGCTTCCGCAGCGGAAATGAAAACGCGCATCGGCGAAGCGATTGAAAAGGAGATTGAAAAGCATCCAAGTTCACTTCATTTACGGCGGCAGTTAAGCTTATTAAACCGCGCCTCCATTTCAACGATTCACTCTTTTTGTCTAGATGTTATACGAAAGTATTATTATTTAATTGATATCGATCCCGTGTTTCGCATTGCTGATGAAACAGAGGCGGCTTTGCTGAAAGAAGAAGTAATGGAGGAATTGTTTGAGGAACAGTACGGGAAAGAGGGAAATGAAGCATTTTTTAACGTTGTTGATCGTTACACATCTGATCGGACCGATGAAGATTTACAACAGTTAATTCTTGAACTTTATGAGTTTTCCCGCTCGCATCCTTATCCGTCGGCTTGGCTGGATCAATTAGTAAACATGTATGACATCAGTGAAGATACAGCTGTTGAACAATTGCCTTATACCGCTTATCTTAGCCGTTATTTGGACATGGAGTTTCAGGCGGTTAAAGATTTGTTAACAAAAGCATTGGAAATTGCTTATCTTCCCGGCGGCCCTTTGCCGCGTGCGGAAAACTTTCTTGATGATTTACAGATTGTCGAAAGATTAATAGAGGCAAAAAAGCGTTCATGGCAAGAGCTGTATGAACAAATGCATGCATTTTCTTTTTCAAGAGCAAAAACGTGCCGCGGCGATGAATATAAAAAAGAATTGCTTGATAAAGCGAGTTCTTTGCGGGAGACAGCGAAGAAAAAGCTCGAGGGGATACGCGACGAATTATTTTCGTTCCGGCCGCAAACTTGGCTGCGCCACATGAAGGAAATGAAGCCGATTGTTGAGGTTATTGTTCAGCTTGTCAAAGAGTTTGCGGAACGTTTCCGTCAGGCAAAGCTTGAAAAAGGATTAGTCGACTTTTCTGATTTGGAGCATTATTGCTTACAAATTTTGCGCCATCCTGATTCGACGTCAGACAAGCTGATTCCTTCCGATGCTGCTCTTGATTACCGCGCCCAATTTGTCGAGGTGCTTGTCGACGAGTATCAAGATGTGAATATGGTGCAAGAATCGATTCTACAGCTTGTTACAAAAGAGCATGAACAGACAGGAAATTTGTTCATGGTAGGGGATGTAAAGCAATCCATCTACCGTTTCCGACTTGCCGAACCGTTCTTATTTTTAAGCAAATATAAACGGTTTACGCCTGATGGCAGGCAAACGGGATTAAAAATCGATTTATCGCGCAATTTCCGCAGCCGTACGGAAGTGCTTGACGGAACAAACTTTATTTTTAAACAAATCATGGGGGAAACAGTCGGAGAAATCGCTTATGACGAAGATGCTGAATTAAAATTTGGGGCTAATGATTATCCGGAAAACAAAAATGCTGCAGTCGAGTTTTTAATGATTAATCGTGCCGATACAGAGAAGGAAATTCAAGCGGAAATAGATGAGTCCAATTTCGATTTAATCGAATTGGAAACCGTACAGCTTGAGGCTCGGTTAATGGCACAGAAAATTAAACAATTAATCTCTGAGCCGTTTGAGGTTTATGACCGCAAGTTGAAGCGCAGCCGCCGGGTGATGTACCGCGATATTGTGATTTTATTGCGTTCCATGCCATGGGCACCGCAAATTATTGAGGAATTTCGTCAGCAGGGCATTCCCGTCTATGCCGATTTGTCATCGGGATATTTTGAGGCAACAGAAGTATCGATTATGTTGTCGCTTTTAAAAATTATTGACAACCCGTATCAAGATATTCCGCTCGCTGCTGTGCTGCGCTCGCCGATTGTTGGCTTAGATGAAAATGAACTGGCGATGATTCGCATTCACAATCGAAAAGGAACATATTATGAAGCGCTCATTTCCTTTTTAAATAAAGTGACAGCGGATCCAAAAGAACAAAATCTGCAGCATCGATTGCGCCAATTTTATGACGAGCTGCAACAGTGGCGGACAAAAGCGCGGCAAGGTTCTTTAGCTGATTTAATTTGGCAGCTGTACAGGGAAACGCATTTTTATGATTTTGTCGGCGGAATGCCGGGCGGAAAGCAGCGGCAAGCCAATTTGCGTGCATTATATGACCGGGCCCGACAATATGAAGCGACCTCTTTCCGCGGTTTATTCCGGTTTTTGCGCTTCATTGAACGGATGCAAAACCGCGGTGACGATTTAGGTGCCGCCCGCGCTTTAGGCGAGCAAGAGGACGTTGTCCGCCTTATGACGATTCATAGCAGTAAAGGTCTTGAGTTTCCTGTTGTATTTGTTGCCGGTCTGGCACGCAGGTTCAATTTGAAAGATATTAATCGAAGTTATTTGCTGGATAAAGAACTAGGCTTTGCGACGCGATTTGTTGATGCAAAATTGCGGATTAGCTATCCGACGCTTCCACAGTTAGCAATGAAACGAAAGCTGCGTTTTGATTTACTCGCTGAAGAAATGCGCGTTCTTTATGTAGCGCTAACACGGGCAAAAGAAAAGTTATATTTAATTGGTACGGTAAAAGACGCAGGAAAGGAAATGGAAAATTGGAAAAACTACTTGACGCATACTGACTGGCTGCTTCCTGATGCAGTTCGCGCTTCGGCAAATTGTTACTTAGATTGGATCGGCCCTGCTTTAATTCGCCATCGAGATAGCTCAAAGCTGCACGGAGAAAGTGTGGTTACAAGTTTAGAAGAAATTGCGAATCACCCTTCGAAATGGCATATAGAAATGATAGAAGCGAAAACATTGCAGCAAACGGATGAAACAACACAGCAGCAAAATGACCAAATCATCAAATCGCTTGAAAAAATGCATCCAATTTCTCAGCCAAGCGAATACAAAGAAAAAATTTATTACTATTTGACATGGGAGTATAACGATCAATTACTGACGATGTTGCGAGCGAAGCAGAGCGTTTCCGAATTAAAACGACAACGGGAAATTTTTGGCGAAAATGCGGATGATGCGTTGCTTCGACCGTTCTCTTCTCCGATTGCGAAACGGCCGTTATTTATGCAAGAAAAGAAATTAACGGCGGCGGAAAAGGGAACCGCGATGCATATGGTGATGCAGCATGTAGAGCTAACAAAGCCGATTACAGAGGAAACGGTTCGTGAGCAAATAGCAAAAATGGTTAATGAGGAGCTGCTTACTTACGAGCAGGCAGAGTCGGTCGACGTTCTCAGTGTTGTTGCTTTCTTTGCCACCGATATCGGCAAACGCCTTTTAAAAGCGAAATATATTTATCGCGAAATTCCGTTCAGCTTATCGTTAGCAGCGAGTGAAGTATATCGTCTTGAAGGAAAATCGGAACGAGAAAATGTTCTCATCCAAGGTGTTGTCGACTGTATGTTTGAAGATGAAGCTGGTCTTGTGTTGATTGACTTTAAAACGGATGCCATTACAAACCGTTTTCCAGGCGGATTAGACCAAGCAAAAGCCGTATTGGAAAAACGTTACCGCACGCAAGTGGATTTATATCGCCGGGCGATCGAGCAAATTTGGAAAAAAGAAGTGAAAGAATGTTATCTTTATTTATTTGACGGTTCTTATTTACTGTCCATGTAAAGGCGTGTTTTTTCACGCCTTTACATTTAATTCTAGTAAATTCATAAACTAGAAAGGAGTCGAGTGGCTTGCGTATATTGCATACGGCGGATTGGCATTTAGGGAGAACGCTTGAAGGAAGAAACCGGCTGCCAGAGCAAGAACAGTTTATTGATGAATTAGTGGAGATTGTTGAAAAGGAAGAAGTCGATGTTGTGCTAATGGCAGGAGATGCGTTTGATTCAGTCAACCCGCCAGCGTCGGCGGAACAGTTGTTTTATGAAAGTTTGGCGCGGCTTTCCGATAAAGGAAAGAGACCTGTTGTTGTTATTGCCGGCAATCATGATCATCCAGAGCGAATTTCTGCTGCTAGAAGCCTCGTTCAAGATTATGGAATCATTCTTCTCGGATTGCCGACTGCAGCCGTACAGCGAATCGATGTGCCAACATGCAATGAAACGCTTATGTTAGCAGCTTTGCCATATCCGTCAGAGTCCCGCTTAGCGGAGCTATTATCAGAGAGCAATGAAGAATTGCTTTTACGTGATAAATATGATGAGCGAATTCGCGGGCTTTTTGAAACAATGAGCACGATGTTTTTGCCAGATACCGTGAATATTGCGATGAGCCATATTTATGTGGCCGGTGGAAGCACTTCCGATTCGGAACGGCCGATTGAAGTAGGAGGGGCTTACACGGTTGCGGCAACAAGTTTGCCGAAAGCAGCGCAATATGTCGCACTAGGGCATTTGCATCGACCGCAAAATGTAAAACGGGCCCATACTCTTGCCCGTTATTCCGGTTCGCCTCTTGCTTACAGTTTTTCTGAAGCGGGATATGCAAAATCGGTAACAATTGTCGATGTAAAGCCGGGCACAGAAGCGCTTATATCGGAAATTCCGCTTTCCAGCGGGAAGCCCCTAGTAAAATGGAAAGCAACGGAAGGAATTGCTCAAGTGTATACATGGATCGATGAAGGAAGAGATAAGAATGCCTGGATTGATCTTGAAATTTATGTGAATTCCGCATTGTCGATGGAGGAGATTCAGCGGCTGCGCAAGCTTCATCCAGGGTTCATTCAGATTCGCCCTGTATTCCCGGAGCAGGAAAAACGTGCGGCACAATGGAAACGAGAACATGTTCCGATTGAAGAAATGTTTAAACGCTTTTATGAGAAACAGACAGGAGGCGCCCAACCAGAACCGGAGCTTGTTCAACTATTTCTTGAGTTAATTGCGGGGGATGAGGAGGCGGAGGATGCATGAAGCCGATTAGCTTAACTGTGGCAGGATTACATAGCTTTCGGGAAAAGCAGGTCATTGACTTCCAAAAGTTATGTGAAGGCGGTGTGTTCGGAATTTTTGGACCAACCGGAAGCGGGAAGTCGTCTATTTTAGATGCAATGACATTAGCCCTTTTTGGAAGTGTAGAACGTGCATCCAATAACACTCATGGCATTATCAATCATGCGGAAAATCAATTATTCGTATCGTTTACATTTGAGTTGGAGAATGCACAAGGAAAGAAGCGGTATACGGTTGAACGCAGTTTTAAACGGAGCGATGAATGGCGGATTAAGAGCACGTCCAGCCGTTTAATCGAAATCGATAAAGAATCGATCGTTCTTGCAGATAAAACGAATGAAGTCAATAAACAAATTGAACAGTTGCTTGGATTGGAAATGAAAGATTTCACGCGTGCCGTTGTGTTGCCGCAAGGAAAGTTTGCCGAATTTTTGTCGTTAAAAGGAGTCGAGCGGCGGCAAATGCTGCAGCGGCTTTTTCATCTTGAACAGTATGGCGACAAGCTGAACAAAAAATTAAAACAGCGACTGGGGGAAGCATCGTCGCAATTAAACGAAATTATGGCAGAACAAAGCGGTCTGGGAGATGCTTCTAAAGAAGCGATTGAACGGGCTGAAAAGGAATTGCGTGATTGTGAAACTCTTTTACAAAAGCGGCAAGCGGAATTGAAACAAACAGAAGAAGAATACGAAAAGAAAAAGCAATTATGGATTTGGCAAAAGGAAAAGGAAGACATCGAAGCGAAACTGGGAAAATTACAACAAGAAGAAGGAGCAATCCGCTTATTAGAGGTGAAGAAGGAGCAGGGAGAGCAGGCAGAGCGGCTGCGTCCATATCTTGAACAATACGAAGCGGCGAGAAATGCAGTTGCTGCGTGGCAGATAAAATTGGCAAACTTACAGCGGCGTGCAGCGGAAGCAAAAGAACGTTATAATCAATCGTTGCAACATTACGAGCTGGTGCGCCGAGAGAAAGCAGAAAAAGAACCGCAGCTGTTAACAAAAAAAGAACAGTTAGAGCAAGTGAAGCAGATGTTTGCAGAAATGAAAAAGCTTGAAGCACAAGTGGCATCTTTTCAGCAGCAGCTAAAGTTGATCGAGCAAAGAGAGAAAGAAAAAAACGAAAAATTTAATGAAGTAGAACAGCTCTATCAACGCGGCAGTGAGAAGCAGAAAATGTTAAAGTCAGAACTGCAACAATATCATCTATCTGTTGAAGAAAAGGAAAAAGTATATCGCGCTTATGAAGAGAAACAGCAATTGATGTCGATTCAGCAAACGGTGCAAGAAAGCAAAATGGGGCTGTTAAGAAAACAAGAAGCACTGCAGCAGGCATATGAAGTAAAGGCAAGACAAGAAACACAAGCATTAAGCATCAAAGAAAAAATTAAAAGCATCTTTTCGCGAATTGAAAAAAACTATCATCATGTTTGCGAACGGGAATTACAGCTGACAAAGCTGATTTATAAAAAAGAAAAAGAACTGGAAGAAGCTCGTGCGAAACAAGAAAAGGAAAAAACGCGACGTCTTGCTTCTCTTCTTGCACAACAGCTGCGTCAAGGAGAAGCATGCCCTGTTTGCGGTTCGCTCGAGCATCCTCATCCGTACAAACATATGGAAGAGGAGACGACGGACAGTGAAGAAATCATTAAGCAGCTTGAGCGGTTCATCAAGCAGGGACAAAGCGGATTGCAGTTGTTGTACACATTAAAAATTCAGCTTGAACAGCTTGCGCAAACGGTAATGGAACATACTTTTAATGAATTACAGTTACAACCAACAGACATAAATAAAATAATCACTGAAGAAAGTGAAACGATTCAGCAGCTTGAAGTAGAAATAAAGTCTTTACAGCAAGACTATTTACAAATAAAGGAAGAAGTGCAACAAGCGTTGCAGCGGTTGCGCCGGTTTGAAAATGAACGGCTTGAGTTGGAAAAGCAAATAAACATGCTGCAAGCGGATATCGAAGAACGAAAAAAGCAATATGAACAACGTCAGGAACATTATCAGTCATTGAAAGAAAAATGGCATGAACAATATAAAGATTTTGATTTTGATACAATGGAACAGCTTCGTGAACAAATACGGCAAAAAGAGAATGCTTTACAACAGTTACAACAGCGCATTGAACGAAGCGTTCAATTTTTGGAAGAAAAAAGAAAAGAATGGGAGCAACTAAGAGAAGAAAAGCAAATGCTAGAGAAAGAGAAAATCCATTTCGTTTCATTGCTTGAAACAAAACAGGAATTGCTCCGTGAGTACGAGGCGAAAATAAAAGGGCAACTTGGCGATGAACAAGTTGAACGATTGCTTGCACATGTTGAAAGAGAAATGATGTTGTTAAAAGAGCAGGAAGAAAAAGCGTACGATGCATGGCAAAACTCGCAACAAATATACCAAACGTTAGAAAGTGAAATGAAAGCAGCATGGCAGGCGCTTGAGGAAGGGCGGCGTCAATATGAAGAAGCAGAGAGCAAGTGGAAGTTGAATTTAGGACAAACCTCTTTTCAAAGTGAAGAGGAAGTAAGACAAGCCTTTTTGTCACGACAAGAAAAGGAACATCTAAAAGAAAAAGTCGAGCAATACTGGAGTGGTGTTAAAAAATGGAAAATAGAATTAGAGCGAGTCTCTAAAGCGATGGCTGGCCATACAGTGACAGAAGAAGAATGGGAGCAGATTCAAGCGCTGCGGCAAGAAATGAGAGAAAGTGTAAATGAAGCGATTCAGCAAGTTGGCGCAGCACAAAAAATAGTGGAGGAGTTGCTGAAAAAACATGAGCGCTTTAACGAACTAGAAAGGAAGCGGGAAAAGCTATCATTGCTTGTTTCTAGATATACGCAATTACAAAATGTTTTAAAAGGAAATAGTTTTGTTGAGTTTATTGCTGAAGAACAGCTCATTCAAGTTACGCAAATGGCATCAGAGCGATTAGGTTCATTAACGCGACAACGTTATGCGATCGAGGTCGATTCCCAAGGCGGATTTATTATTCGCGATGATGCAAACGGCGGTGTAAGACGGCCTGTCACCACTTTGTCAGGAGGCGAAACATTTTTAACATCTTTATCCCTTGCTTTGGCATTATCTGCGCAAATTCAATTGCGCGGTGAATATCCGTTGCAATTTTTCTTCTTAGATGAAGGATTTGGAACGCTGGATGCCGAGCTTTTAGATACGGTGATTTCTGCTTTGGAAAAGCTTCATTCGAATCAGCTTGCCATCGGTGTCATCAGCCATGTGCAGGAATTGAGAGCACGTTTGCCGAAGCGGTTAATTGTTGAGCCGGCAGAACCTTCTGGAAGGGGAACGCGCGTGAAACTGGAGATGATGTAGGGAGATTTTGAGGATAACGATATTGGCGTTTCATTTCATTATAAAGAGGGGCGAATCATTTCTTTGGATTCGCCCTCTATTTTTATCGTAAAACGGATGGGCAAACACCTAGCATTTAAACTTCCAAAAATAAAGTTCAACTAACATCAGTGGGGGTTTCATCCCCACTGATGTTAGTTGAACTTATCGCACTTCTAGCGTCCGTAAGACTCCCACCTGTAGAGGTGGGAGATAACCGACGATTAGAACGGGATAAAAAAGCCAACACTAGAAGCGACTAATTGTTGGCTGTAACATTGCTGTCAGACACATCTGCATCAAAGTCGTTTGTTAAGTTAATACCATTCATGATAATAATAAAATCTCCTGTATTAAAAGCCCCTGAACCGCCATTTGTTTTTGTTGCCACTTTTGGGGAGATATAGAGGGTATCTCCGAAATTGACAACAGCACCGCTCGCGACACTTGTAATTTTAATCGGACCTACTACTGAAGGCATGATGATTCATCCTTTATTATACGAATGGAGGATTGCGGGGCTATCAATGCTGGTTTGGCTCCGCTATTTGCAGCTAATTGTCTTGTGTGCTTCACTCTTGCTTCTGTGTCAATGGTGGAAGTGGAGCCGATATGGACTACGGAAGAGAAAGAAATCGCTAACACGCGAATGGTACGAACAGAAATAGCTGGAGATTCATTTAATTTATTCATCTGCCATGAAGTTGTATCCATTGCCAATCGAGGAATTGGATTGGTGAATAGAGGAAAATTACCTTCCCCTTCATTTCCGAAAAAAAGCTCCTGTTGGCGCTGGACAGCTAAAACTTTTGCACGGGATGTAATTTCTTTAGAGTCGCCAATTTGCAAAACAGCGCTAAAGCTTGTTAGTTCGTTATGAACAAGTTGAACCATGGATAGTCGCCTCATAAAAACATCAACCTTTCACATTAACCCCTTGGAGTTAAAGGAACTAACGGACCGATAATTAATGCTTCAGGAGGTGTATCAAAGGCAGATGCTACATTGATCATATCCGCGTCACCGATTAAAAACACGGCTGAACTTGTAACGGCAATAATGTGAACGTCTCCTACTTGAAGATCACGATTAATAACTGTAAAGTTCATCACTCATCATCCTTCCTTTGGCAAATGCTTAATAAATAATTCAATCGATTGTTCGATATCCCGTTTTACTTTTTCACCAATTTCATCTTCTATCTCCTTGGAAGAACCAGAAGCCGGCATTTGTCCATTGTTTATTTTTTGCTGAATGTAAAAACGAATTCGCTCGTCCACCTGCCGCCCTATATCTTGTAAAATGAACTGACGATACGTATCGTCTAAACGTTGAGAATAACGTTCTTCGATGTTCTTTAAAATATCTTTGCATTCATTTGTTAAGTAGTCATTTACTTTCGTTTGAATGTTTCGAAACAGGATAGGCTGTGGTTGCGGAATAATCACTTTCTCTGGACTAACAGCAAAATCTTCAATGGTTTCTGCACCGTTTGGAGTAAGTCCGATATTTAATGTGCCTTCCAATGTTTCGACTTTTAGTTGATCAAATTTATACTCAATTTTTTCAATTGTTGTTTGTGGAAGTTTCCTGATATTCATTAGTTCATTTTCAAGTTTGGCGATCTTTTTTTCAAGTTTTATCATTTTTTCTGTTTGCCAAGACAAATAATGCTGAAGTTTTATCAAATAGTCATAAAGAAAAGGAGCGTTCATTTGTTCATCATCCTCTCCAAAATCCTTTCTATTTCAATGTATTTAACTAGAATGGTTATCAGCACTTTTTTTGGATGATGTGTGTTTGATTTTCAATTATGATGAGGATGGTGAGGAAAGAGGAACTACTGGAGCAAATGGTGAACTTTCAACAGGTTTCTTTGCTTCAGGTGCCGGTTCTGTAAACCCACCTGAATTGCTTAAAGTAGAGAGAGATTGAATTTTTCCGGCACTGCCGATTTGCAAAACAGACGAGTTGGTGACTGAACCGATTTTCAGTTGATAAATCCAAATACTTTGATTGATATAAAAGTTCATGTCTTCACTCCTTTACGCGTTGCTGACAATATTCTGATCTGCTACATCAGCATCATGCGTATTTGTGTTGCTGTATTGATTATAAATTTGTAATCCGTCACCCGTATTAAAAGAGCCAGCACCAGCAAACGTTTTTGCGACACTATGCGGCGAAATGGCAAAAACATCGCCGATATGAAACACACCGCTGCTACTGATACTATTTATTTTTACTGCTCCCACAAATGCTGGCATTTGTATACACCCTTTTCCCGTTCTTATGACTATACTATGGGCAACTGCATAGAAATGTTCCTTTCTTTAGTTGTTTGCTGTATTGTTTGAGTCGGCGACATCAGGATCGAGAGTGTTAGTAAAGCTGACAAAGGTATTTGTTTGTAAAAAGTCTCCTGTGTTCGCTGCTCCTGCACCGCTATTAGTTTTTAAAGTTCCTTTCGGCGCAATTTGCAAAGCGTCTCCAAAATTGACAGTTCCATCACCGCTGACGTTGGTAATCTTTATTGGACCTCCAATAAATGATGGCATAGGTATACATCCTTTCTTTCTTTTTTTTAGTGTATGTCAAAAAAATAGGATGATGTACGTCCACGCCAATTCATAATTGAAACATACAATTATGTTAAGTAAGTTTTCAAAAGGATGATGCGCATGCCAGCAGTTATTGTAGGAGCGGTGAAAGTGACAAATGTCGGTGGAAACGGGACAATCAATGTCGGAGATGTGCTGCAAATTGCCCCAAAAAGCACCAATAAATCCAATTTAGGAGGCGGCGGTGGAAATACAGGAGATTTTATGATGACAAATACCGTTTTAAGCGTTACTAACTCATTTGATCCAGATATCATCGACTCGAATAATAAAGCGAATAACTAGAATAGGTTGTCTCAAAAAGGGTCAGACTTCACAACTTATATAAATGCAGATTGATTTTTCGACACGACATATGTAAAGTGCAACTTCATCAGTGGGGGTTTTCTTCATCCCCCACTGATGTTAGTTGAACTTATCGCACTTCTAGCGTCCGTAAGACTCCCACCTGTAGAGGCGGGAGTCTTACGGACGATTAGAACGGGATAAAAACGTCTTAACTGCTCTTTTGCCTGAATTACTACTTATGTCCATTTTTCAATCTGATTGATAGTACGTGAGGTCATCTGTTATAGGACAGCCCTTTTATTTTTTATAGATAATTTTATATGAAACGAATAATATGTTATAATATTTTGTGATTTTAGAATTTTTGAAATATTAGTTCGGGAGGGGATGTAGAAATGAATGTGCCATTAGTGTTGACACAGTTTTTAGATCGTGCTGTGTCACTATACGGAGAAAAAACGGGGGTAATTTGTGACGACAGAGAGATTACGTACAGAGAGTTAAATGAAAGAGTCAACCAACTTTCACATGGATTGCAGGATTTAGGAGTGAAAAAAGGGGACCGTGTTGCGTATTTAGCGCCGAATACATTAGAGATGCTTGAAGGATTTTATGGTGTTTTTCAGCTGGGAGCCGTGATGGTACCGTTAAATATTCGATTGAAGCCGGATGATTATGTATTTATTTTAAACCATAGCGAAAGCAAAATTTTATTTGTTGATCAAGAGTTATATCACTTAATTGTTCCGATTAAGGACAAGCTTGAAACGGTAGAGAAAATCATCGTCCACTATAAAGATGAGCAAACAAATGAAATCGCTTACGATGAATGGCTGGCACAATATCCGAAAACACCGTTTGCACGGCCGGAAATCGATGAAAATGATGTGTGCAGCCTCCTTTACACAAGTGGAACGACAGGAAATCCAAAAGGAGTTATGCTTACGCACCGCAACAACTATTTGCACGCTTTAGTAACGATGCATCATCTTCGCGTGTCCGATAAGGATGTTTATCTTCATATTTTACCGATGTTCCATGTTAATGGATGGGGAGCACCTTTCTATTATACGGCAAACGGAGCCACACATGTTTGTTTGCGGAAAGCGATTCCAGAAGTGATTTTCAATTATGTGAAGAAATATAAAGTGAGCGTTATGCATATGGCTCCAACCGTGTTAAATTCACTTTTACAATATTATGAGCAAAATGTTCCGGTCATTGAGCATGATGTTCGCGTTGTCATTGCCGGTTCAGCTCCGCCGCCAGCGTTTGTTACGCGCGTGGAAAAAGAGCTTGGCTGGGAGTTCATTCAAGTATACGGCATGACCGAATCCTCACCGCTCAGCCTCGTTTCAACAATTCGCTCTCATTTAAGCCATTTGCCGCTGAAAGAGCAATATCGCATGAAAGCGAAAGCGGGCCATGCAATGATTGGATGTGAAGTAAAAGTTGTCAATGACCTTGGTGAGGAGGTTCCTCACGACGGCAAATCAATTGGCGAGGTCGTTGTCAGAAGCAATGGTGTGATGAAAGGATATTGGAAAAATCCTGAAGCAACGATGGAAACGATCCGCAACGGCTGGCTTTATACGGGGGATATGGCAACCATTGATGAGTATGGCAACATTGATATTGTTGACCGCAAGAAGGATATCATTATTAGCGGCGGCGAAAACATTTCATCCATTGAGGTAGAAGGAGTTCTTTATGAGCATCCAGCCGTGCTGGAAGCAGCTGTGATTGCAGTACCGCACGAAAAGTGGGGAGAAACACCGCATGCATTTGTCGTGACACGGCCGGGCCATCAAGTGACAGAGCAAGAGTTAATAGCCTTTTCCCGTGAAAAATTGGCCCATTTCAAAGCAATTACCGGAGTTACGTTTGTTGAAGAGCTGCCAAAAACAGCTTCAGGGAAAATTCAAAAGGTACACTTGCGTAACGAATATTGGAAATCAATCGGAAAAGAAGGGCGTTATGTGAACTAAATAAACAAGGTCATCTGTCGATCGACAGATGACCTTGTTTTGTTTTTTGTTATAATGAAGTAAAAAATTTTAAAAAAGAGGTACATATATGAATAAATTAACGCCTATTTCTATGAATGAGAGAATCGAAGCGATTGATATGATGCGAGGGCTGGCGATTCTCGGTATTTTTTTCGTCAATATGCAAGATTTTAACTCACCTGTCATGTATTTAAAGCCGGGAAGCTGGTGGAAGGAACCGCTTGATCACTGGACGGAAGTTTTCATTGACATTTTTGCCCAAGCAAGCTTTTATACGTTGTTTTCCTTTTTATTTGGCTTTGGTATGGTTATTTTCCAGGAAAGAGCATTGGCAAAAGGATATTCTTTTCCCAAGCTTTTTTGCAGGAGGCTTCTTGTTCTGCTAGGACTGGGTTGTATTCATGCCTTCTTAATTTGGCATGGAGATATTTTAATTTCCTACGCGCTTTTAGGATTTGTGTTATTGTTGTTTCATCAGATGAGCCCGCGCGGCTTGCTGGTTTGGGCGCTTTTGTTATTGATTGTGCCGAATAGTATGATAAGCGTTTTGCTAGGATTCGCTGTTCTTTTAGGAGAAGGAGATTCTTCTGCATTTTATGATGAAAAGCTGGCGTATCAAGCGTTAGAAAATTATCGCGACGGTACATGGTTTGATATTTTTTGGCAGCGTTGGAATGACTGGATGTATGTAAATGGAAGTTTAGCTGGCGTTTTTTTTCTTTTCATCTCACTATTGCCGCTGTTTTTATTAGGAGCTTATTTTGCGAAGAAACGGTGGTTCGTTGATGTAGAAAAACATTCAGCAAAGCTGAAGAAAATCTGGATAATGACATGTATTATTGGTTTTTCTTTTAAGCTATTGCCTTACTTAACGGCTAATAACATCTTTACTGAATATATGCAGGATGCGTTTGGCGGTTCAGCAACAGCTGTTTTTTATGCTGCGTCGGTAGTGATTTTTTCACAAAAAACTTTTTGGAAAAAGATTTTTGCTCCGCTCGCCGTTATAGGCCGCATGTCTCTTTCCAATTATTTATTTCAGTCTGTGCTCTGTACACTATTGTTTTACAACTATGGTTTAGGATGGTATGGCCGTGTCCGCCCATTTTACGGCCTTCTTTTAACCATTGTCATCTATTGTTTGCAAATAGTTTTAAGCAAGCTGTGGCTGAAGTACTACAGAATAGGTCCGGTGGAATGGATATGGCGAACATTGACATATGGACGAAAGCAGCCGTTCAAAAGAACAGCCCCATCTGAATAGAGGAATAGTTGGACAAACAAAAAAATGAGGTTGTCTCATAAAGGGCAACCTCATTTTTTGCTGGATACTGTAAAAAATATGCTTTGTTTTTAATGAGAAAGCAGTGCTTTTTTACTTTGATCCTGCTGTGTGGCGAGAGTTTCTCTTAATTGAGTATTTAACAATTCATCTAACTCTTGACTGCATTTTACGGTTTCTTTTGCGGTAAAACCGTACACTAGGGCTAATTCAATCATTTGTTGTCTTTTTTCTTCAATAAGGGGATGACACATGATTTTTTCACCAACATTTTTTATTCGATCAGTTTTGTGCTAATGCATAACTTATTATACATATAACGTCAGAAAAGGAAATATGTTCGCTAAAATAAGTCATAACGTTACAAAATTCTACATAAAATGAGGTAGGATTTGAGGAGCGGACAGCGAATATACATTAAAAACTAAAATTTGATCATAGTGGGGGATAGAGATGAAATTTGTCACAGCCGAACAAAATGGAAATGCTTTTGTTGGGATAGCGGATACGGAACGAAATGTTGTTATTCATCTGCAGGCAGCGGAGCGTGCGATGAACGGGGAAGTAACACTACCTTCTTCGCTGCTGGAGTGTATCGCTCTAGGAGATGTTTTTATGGAAAAGGCGAGCCAAATCATGCAATGGACAGAAACTTATTTTTCGGATGAATACATATATCCGCTTTCAAACATCCGCTTGTTAGCGCCGATTCCGCGGCCGGCAAAAAATGTTTTTTGTGTCGGTAAAAACTATGTTGAACATGCGCTTGAATTAGGAAACGATTCCGATATTCCGGAGCATATTATGCTGTTTTCGAAAGCGCCGACAACCGTTGTCGGACATGAGGCAGTCGTGCTTAACCATCAGCACGTGACAAATGAGCTTGATTATGAAGGGGAATTAGCAGTTGTGATTGGTAAAAAAGGGAAAGGAATCAAAAAAGAAGAAGCGTTTGAATATGTGTTTGGCTATACCATCATTAACGATATTACGGCACGAGATTTACAGGAGCGCCATCAACAATTTTTGCTTGGAAAAAGCTTAGATACATCTTGTCCAATGGGGCCGTGGATTGTTCATAAATCGCTCATTCCAAATCCGAACCGCCTACAGATTGAAACGAAAGTCAACGGCGAAACGAGACAAAAAGCAAACACAGAACAGTTCATCTTTAATATTGAAACAATTATTTCCACGATTTCTCAAGGAATGACTCTAGAGCCGGGTGATATTATTGCGACGGGAACACCTGCTGGAGTCGGAAAAGGAATGAAGCCGCCCCGTTTCTTAAAACCGGGAGACGTCGTTGAAGTAACTATTGAAGGAATAGGGACGCTGCGAAACGAAATAGAAAAATAGCTGATGAAAAAAGGAGGCTTATACGTCTAAGTAGTTCAGATAATGTGGAGAAAATCTGAATTCACATTAAAAATTTCATTAAAAAACACAGTTGGAATAACATTAGGTTTAACAGTCCATTTAGCACCTAAAAACGCTTGGAGAAACATCCAAGCGTTTTTAATCGTATATTTTGTTCTTCAACTAAATCACCTTTACACGAAAAATGTAAAAGGATAAAAGATATAATAGTCATCTATATTATGAAATAAAAGATACCAAACGATATAAGAAACGACACAGATTATAATGGAAATACCTATCAATATTAAAACATTCTTTTCTTTTTTTAGAAGTTTGAAAGATATTGCCAAACCGAAAAAATAAAAGTAAAATTGCCCCAAATAACACATATAATCCAATTGAAAATCCAGAAATAAAACTTAAAAAATAAACAAATAAAGCACCCAAATAGAACCAAAGTGACACCTTCATTTCTTCACCCCCCTATTGATTTATAATTATTCACAATCTTATAAATTTATTTTAACATAAAATTCCATTATCCTTAAAAAACAAGTTCGCCTTCAAATTGACGAACTTATCTTTGATAGATTATATCTTTCAAATCAAATACTTTATCGGTTATTCCCAATCGTTGTGCAGGAGTTAGTTTTTTACCATCGGCAGATTTATAGGGCTTACAAAAGTTGTAATAAGTTCTCAAAATAGTTAAGGCATATTGAGCATATCTCGGATTGAAATTGGCGTAGATATAACTTTTGCCATCACCTCTGGCGGTCATTAAAGGTCTTTCAAGAATTGATAAACTTCTACGAATTTGTTGAATAAAACTATTCGTGGCATTATCATTCACATTGATTACCATTTTCGCTATGTCCTTCGGTTCGAGAGAAGATAAATCAGTTGTGCAATCCACTCTATGAAATCCTTTATCTCTTGATGCTAATGGGTGTGTAATTGGATTTTTAGCCCAAACATTAAAGGATTGTTTTGGTGTTTTAATTTCGCTATGAAAATGATGCGTTTCAAATAGTTCTTTTAATGAAAGATAAGCCAATTTCCGTAAGTTCTTTGTTTCGTACCCTCTATGAAAACCCCAATCCAATAAGTCGGCTTTTGCATCGTCAAACTCTTCTAAGCATTGTTTTCTGCTCTTGTTCTTGTCAAGCAAACAAAGGAAGTGGTGTGCATCATATGTTCTTACTTCCTTTGAAAACACCCTAAAAAACGCTATAATTACGGAAGAATCATTATCGCTAATCATTCTCCATTCAGATGCCTTTACAAGCTGTTTAATGAGCCAATAATGAGCAATTGTCGTATAAGTAGGATTGACGTGAAGACCATCTACATACTGCATTCTCTTATTAAAATTATTTAGTTCAGTTCGATATTCGTGTGGCTTTTGAGTATCTTTCGGTGAAGGTTCTTGTGGGTAATAGGAAAAGTCCAAACGATTATTCTTCTTGCTGAAATCATTCAAATGGTCTTCTTTATATATAACCGTATCGTATTTTAAATCTTCCACTGTCATTTCCCAATCATAAGCGACATCAGAGCGAAATACATATCGTGAGAGTGCATCTGCTGATACGACTACATATGTCTGCACTTGGCTGTCTTCTAAGCCAAAATACTTTTGACCACCTTGCCCCTTCTTGCGAACATTATTTAGGTTATAGTGCATTTTGTCAGTATTTAACCACATTTCTTTGAATGACATATTTGCTAAAGATGTTGTTTCGTACTTCTCTAAAAACTCTAAACAACAGCGATATAGCCATTCTAATTTTTGATAATAAGTGCCAATGCCAATTTCTAAAATATCACAAGTGCGACTGATAGGCATTTTATTTAAAAGCAATTTTGCGAACATTGGAAGAATGTCATTTCTCTTTTGGCGATATGTTGTGGATTGTCGTTTGTTTGGTAGAATACTTGTCTTTTTCTTACATACTTTGCACTGCCACCTTTGAGAATTGTTCAAGGTTTTACCTTGTTTATAAAATCTGTCAGGTGTCTCAAAAGGTGTTAAATGTCTTTCAGTACAACCATCCTTATGAAAATTGTATTCGGGTTCAATCTCTTGTGTTTGATTGATACGAATAAGCCTTGAAATTTCTTCGGCAACTGACCAATTTGAAACAGTAATTGAATTACAGTTTAGCGTCATACCTCTGTCATGGTGTATGGTATCTGGATTACAGACAAGTGATTTCTTGCTTTTTGTTCCACTAAGTTTATATCGCTTACTTTTGCCTTTTAAAGCAGCTTGTTCTTGCCCACACCATTTACAGAAAGGGTTCGTGCAGAAATTGTATTGGATTTTATGTGTAATTCCGTTCCAAGTAAATTCAATTGGGTGAAAAAGCATATGGTTATAGCGAAACGCAAATTGTTTGTCAGATAGGAGCTGATATTGTTCCTTTCTGTCTTTCAATTCTTCTTCGCTTACAGGATTATGAATAACAACGATACCGTCTTCTTTTGTCGCCAATCGTTGCAATTTAGCCAAGTTTTTCTCCCTCCATAAATTCTTCTAAACCCATTTTCCTTAACATTCTTTTATTGTGTCGAATGCCATCAATCCATTTAAGGAAACCTTCGTCTTTTAGAAGGTTTTTTAAGAACATATCCACTACTTCACTTTCGCTATACTCACAGTATTCTGCATAATTCTTCACTATCTCTCGGACTTGTTCAGAGATTAACCAATCAACTTTGTCAGCGTTATTGTTTTTAGGCTTTATAAACTGCATCCTTTCTTCACTCCTTTTAAATATAGTAAAAATAGCATAGTAATTAACACCTATTTCAACACCCCAATTTTTAATTTGACAACAGTTATTGTCACTCTGTTATTTAGTATGTGATTTTACCTGTTATTTTATACCTATTCTTATCAAAATCATTGATATATCAACAAAAGTAAAAGACCAAATCATTATGCGATTTGGTCTTAAAATTGATATGTTATTTCGACTGTTTCTCCACAATAACTGAACTACTTATTATACGTCGCCTCCGCTTTTCTTATTGTCTAGCTTCGGGCGCTATCGGCTCGAGTCGCTACGCCCCACCCTGCGGCGGCGACAGCCTCCTCGGTGGGGCTGGTGCGATCTTCGCCGATAAGCAAGCGCCCTCCGCTTTTCTTATTGTTCAAACACTTTTTTTATTTTTTCGATGGCCCAGTCAAGTTCTTCTTTTGTAATGACTAGCGGCGGGGCAAAACGGATGACTGTATCGTGTGTCTCTTTGCATAGTAATCCTTCTTGCTGTAATTTTTCGCAATATGGGCGGGCCGGACCGTATAATTCGACGCCGATGAATAATCCTTTTCCGCGCACTTCTTTAATATCACGATGCTTAATTTCCCGCAGTTTTTCCAAGAAGTAGTTACCGAGTTCTAATGAACGATCCGCTAATCTTTCTTCAATAAGCACGTCAATCGCTGCGATGGAAACCGCACAAGCAAGCGGATTTCCGCCGAATGTTGAACCGTGTGAACCAGGATTGAATACGCCGAGAATATCTTTGTTTGCCGCTACACAAGAAATCGGGAATACGCCTCCGCCTAGCGCTTTACCGAGAATATACATATCAGGAACGACCTCTTCCCAGTCGCAAGCAAACATTTTGCCGGAACGGCCTAATCCGGATTGAATTTCATCGGCGATATAAAGAACATTGTTTTCTTTACATACTTCATAAGCGGCTTTTAAAAATCCTTCCGGTGGAATGTTGATGCCTGCTTCCCCTTGGATTGGTTCGAAAATAAATGCTGCTGTATGAGGAGTAATTGCTTCTTTTAATGCCTCGACATTACCAAATGGAATCACTTTCATACCGGGAAGCATCGGTCCGAAGCCGCGTTTATATTCATCGTTTGAAGACATGGAAACAGCGGCCATTGTGCGACCGTGAAAATTATTTTCGCATACGATAATTTCCGCCTTGTCTTTTTCGACACCTTTCACGTCATAAGCCCAGCGGCGTGCTGCTTTTACGGCTGTCTCTACCGCTTCGGCACCTGTATTCATCGGTAAAATCATATCTTTTCCGGTTAGTTTCGCTACTTTTTCGTACCAAGGGCCTAACTGGTCGTTATGGAATGCTCTTGATGTTAATGTGATGCGGTCTGCTTGCTCTTTCAGTGCTTGAATAATTTTCGGATGACGATGCCCTTGATTGACAGCGGAGTAAGCGCTTAACATATCCATGTAACGATTCCCTTCTGGATCTTCTACCCACACGCCTTCCCCTTTGGAGAGAACGACCGGAAGCGGATGATAGTTGTTTGCACCGTATTGCTCCGTTAAGTGAATCATTTCCGTTGTTTTATTCATGAGTGCTCCTCCTGTTATGTATGACATTTGTCAATATTATAGCAAAATTTTGATTCATCTGTTAAAGCAAAATAAAGAGAGTTTCTTTTTCATTTTTTTGCTAAAAACGTGTTATGATAGAGTTAACCATTTTTAAAGGAGGATGTTGTATGACACATGCGCATATTACCGCTTGGGTGGTTGCCCTTCTTCTATTTTTTGTGACTGTTTCTCTGCAGCGCGGTAACTCTCCAAAAGCCCGAATGATGCAAATGATTTTACGACTGTTCTATCTTATTATCATAGGAACCGGTGCCCTTTTGTTACATAGCATCGCTTCTATCCCGCCGCTTTATATTGTAAAAGTGCTCGTTGGTGTTTGGGTCATTGGAGCAATGGAAATGATTCTTGTCCGCGCCTCAAAGGGAAAGAGTACGAACATGTTTTGGCTTCAATTTGTCATTGCGTTTATTATTGTGGTATATTTAGGGCTTAAGTTGCCTTTAGGTTTCTATTTATCTTAAAAGCTGCCAAAAAACAGGCAGCTTTTTATAATTTATTAATTTTGTAAAATATGGTATCTTAAATACAAATATATTATTCTTAATATTATGAAAAATTAATTTCTAGTGTGTGGTGAGCGATAATCATGAAAACATATAACATGATATGCACTGACATCGGAGAGATTGCCCCTTTTATCGAACGACATCGACTTCAAGAGCATCATCATGTTCTTGTGCAAATCTTCTCCGGCATATTAGACAAAACGTACATAAAAGAAATCGTTAGAAACATTAAACATATGATTCCTCATGCAACGATTATCGGTACAACAACAGATGGAGAAATTGCCGATGATAAGATTACCAATAATTGCACGGTTATTTCCTATAGCGTATTTGAACAAACTACGCTTCGGTCTGCGGTGTTATCATGTGACGAATTTGCCGGCAGTTATGCACTCGGAGAGCATGTTGCCAAAAATATTATAACTGAACGTACAAAAGCGATGATTTTATTTGTAAACAATTTAGCGGTCAATGTGAAAGAATTGCTGGCAGGAATGAAGTCCATTGCTAAAAAAGATATTGTTATTGCCGGCGGAGCAGCGGGAGATAATGGTTTATTTGAACGAATTTATGTTTTTTCCGATCAAGAGGTCATTTCTAATGGAGTAGCGGCTGTCAGTTTAAATAATGAACATTTACAAATTCATACATTTAGTAGATTTAATTGGCAGGAGATTGGAACAGCGTTCATGATTACAAAAATATCAGACAATCGAATATATGAGTTAGATCGCAAGCCGATTTTACAAGTTTTAAAGCATTATTTAGGCAGTGAATTTATGCGGCAGCTGCCGCGTTCGAGCGTCGAGTTTCCGTTTCTTTTGCAGAGAAATGAGAAAAAGGGATATTTTTTTATCACAAAGGTTCATAAGGATGGTTCTGTACAAGTCAACGAGAACGTTGATGAAGGGGAGCAAGTAAAATTTACATATTTAAATATACCACTTGTATTAGAAAACACGATTGACCAAATGAAGAAGCTAGCTAAAAAACCGGTAGAGACGATTTTTATATATAACTGTATGTCGATGCGGCGGTATTTAAAGGATTTCATTTTGCAAGATTTAAAGATGATGTGCAAAATAGCGCCAGTTTCCGGGTTTTTCACATATGGCGAAATTTTTACGAAAAATGGCCAAGTGGAGTATGGTACGCAGTCGATGACTTTATTAGCATTGTCAGAATCAACAGAAACAACACAAGCCTATGACATTGACTTCCGCTATGATATACCGGAAACATTTGGTTGGATGTTGACATTATCTCATCTCATAAAAGCGTCATCTCAAGATATTGAGCGCTTAAATTCAAATATTGAAATGTCTGAGCAACGCTATCGATCTTTGTTTGAACATAATACGGATATTGTTTATTCTACGGATTTGAACGGCAATTTTACAAGCGTGAATCCAGCGTTTGAAAAAGTGCTTGGCTTTAAAAAAGAGGAGATTTTATATACGAACTCATTGAAATACATTCATAAAAAAGACATTCCGCGTGTAAAAATGCACTTTTTTAAAGCGCTTCTTGGCAAAGTGCAGTATTATAATTTAGAAATCCCTACTAAGTCCGGCGAAACGTTATTGTTTCAAATGAAAAACATCCCGATTATTGTCAATGGAGAGAAAGTAGGAATTTATGGAATTGGACGGAATATAACCGAACAGAAGAAGGCAGAAGAAAAAATCGCGTATTTAGCTTACTATGACATAGATACCCGCCTGCCTAACCGCGCGAAATTTACGGAACTAGTTACGAAATTTATTGAGCGGAGGCGAAGAAAAAAACGAAAACTAGCCGTCTTATTTATTGATATGGATCGCTTTAAAATTATAAATGACAGCATTGGACATTATGCCGGTGATGAAATTTTAAAGCAAATCGCTGAACGGATTCGCAATATTTTGCCGTCAGGTACATATTTAGGAAGGTTTGGCGGAGATAAATTCACTTTATTGTTAACAAAAAATGTGGAAGTGGATAACATTATCAAAATGGCCCAGCATATTTTACAAGAGATCTCTAAACCGATTGTTTATCAAAACCAAGAATTTTTCATTACTGCAAGCATTGGCGTCAGTCTATATCCAAATAACGGTATTGACGCCCACTCTTTGTTGAAAAATGCAGATACGGCGATGAACCGGGCTAAACAGCAAGGTGGAAACCGCATTAAATTTTATTCAACAGATATGAATGAACAAGCTCTTTATCGAATTGAGCTTGAAGGTTATTTGCGGAAAGCATTGGAGAAAAATGAGTTTTTCTTATTGTATCAGCCGCTTGTTGATTTAAAAACAGGAACTATTTTTGGCAGTGAAGCGCTTATACGATGGAATCATCCGAAGCTTGGCTTAATCTCGCCGGCTGAGTTCATTCCGCTTGCTGAGGAAACGGGGCTGATTCATGAGATCGGACGCTGGGTGCTTTTGACCGCCTGCAAGCAGACGAAAAAATGGCAAGAAATGGGTCTCGGGCCATTGGTCATATCGGTCAACGTATCGGCAACTCAGTTTCAACAGCCAGGCTTTCTTGATGATGTGAAAATGGCATTAACAGAATCCAGGCTTGAGCCGTCTTATTTAAATTTAGAATTAACGGAAAGTTTAATGCTTCGGAACCTTCATTACAGCATTCAACTTATGAAGGAGCTTCGAGAACTAGGAGTTCATGTATCCATTGATGATTTTGGAACGGGATATTCTTCGCTTAGTTATTTAAAGAATCTGCCTATTAATGCGTTAAAAATCGATCGTTCTTTTATACAAAATTTGCATGAAAACGAGTCAGACATTGCCATTGTCAAAGCGATTATTACGATGGGACACGGCCTGCAATTAAAGGTAGTTGCCGAAGGGGTGGAAACAGAGCAACAAATCCGCCTGCTTAAAGAATTGAAGTGCCACTATGCCCAAGGATATATTATATATAATCCGATGAGTGCTGAAGAGTTTGAGAGGAGTATCTTTCGTTTCAACAACATATCTTTCTAATTGTTAACTACTCCCACTTTCCGAAAAGTGAAGGCGGCTGCTCAGCCTCGTAGGGCGACTGTTCTTCCGGCGAGAAGCGCTTGTGCTTCGATGTAGGAAGGTGATTCGACACAAAAGGCTGGGAGCCGGAGCTAGACGGATTCTGGTTAAAAGTGGGAGTCTTCTTGCGCTGTCCAACTTATATGGCAAAGGAGAATAGAAAATGAAATGGCTTGCTTTGTTAGGGTTTATTACTGCGTTTATTACGTTTGCGTTCATCGTTCACTACATAGCAAAAATTCGTCATCTTGAATAGACGCTTAAACATTTAGCCGATTTGTGTACAAACAAATCTATTTCCTGTGCTAAAGGTAATTTCAAAACGATCTTTATGTGAACTTCCGCGCTCATAGTAATGCTGAACATTGGCGATTTGTTCATTATTATCATAAATGATGAAATTTACTCCTATCTCTGTTCCAAACAAAAGACCGTTATAACAATATAAGCAATCATATAGTGAAAAATCGTGCTCATTTAAGAGCTGAATATAATAAAAAAATGTTTTATCTGACAGAGATTGAAGCCACTGTTCGTATGCATAAGGCAAATGTCTGCGGAAGCGGACGATATCTCCGTTTTTTAAAGCATAATATTGGGTGGAAAATAATATGGTGCCATCTTTCCCCATTTTTCCACCTATCCATTTACCAAAGCGAAAAACTTCGATCTCTCCGTCGGTCATATCTTCAAGCAATGCCGCTTCTTCGCTTTCTTCATCAAAAAACACCCATTGTTCATTCACATATTCTAACGTTCCTTGTATGTATGCCCGTTTTTGTTCTTTTAAATAGGTTAACCGTTGCCGTAAGCTCATTTGTCATTTCCTCCTTTCTCTCTGTATTCGTTTTTGACAAATTTTTAAGCAAATATAACTCTGTAATGGCTTTCACAAAAATGGGACAATTCATCGAAATGGAGATTGCTGCATAAAATGAAAGCATGTTACGGCTGGAGGTTGTTTTCAAGAAGGGAGTTATGTCTGTATGCCCGGCAAATTGAATTCGGACTGGAGCAAATTTTATGAAAACAGCATTTATGTATATATGTATAGCTGTTTGAATAACAGAAAGGATGGATTGAAATGTGTGGTATCACTGGTTGGATCGATTTCCAACGTGATTTACGAATAGAAAAAGAAACGATTGAAAAAATGACAGAGACGTTAGCAAAGCGCGGTCCGGATGATACGAATGCATGGTTTGCGGTGAATGCAGCGTTTGGACATAAGCGTCTTGTTGTTGTTGATCCAAAAGGCGGCACCCAACCAATGACAAGAATGAAAAACGATCATGCTTATACGATCTGTTATAACGGAGAGTTGTATAATACCGAGGATATTCGCAAGGAACTATTAAGAAGAGGTTATCGATTTCAAGGGCATTCCGATACAGAAGTGTTATTAACAGCCTATATGGAATGGCAAGAACAATGCTTGCCATTTTTAAACGGAATTTTCGCGTTTGCCATTTGGGATGAAAAGCGTCAGCAGTTATTTTTAGCACGCGACCGTTTAGGTGTAAAGCCGCTTTTCTACCGCCATGATGGCAGTAGTTTGTTGTTCGGTTCTGAATTAAAAGCGATATTAGCTCATCCGGATGTAAAAGCAGAGGTTGCTCGCGAAGGATTAGCAGAAATTTTTGGGTTAGGGCCATCGCGCACACCAGGGCATGGGGTGTTTTCGGGGATCGATGAATTGCGGCCGGCCCATGCTTTTATTTTTTCGCGTGAAGGATTAAAAATTTGGCGCTATTGGAATGTAAGAAGTGACATTCATACGGATTCATTAGAGGAAACGGCTGAGAAAATTCGCTTTCTTTTAACAGATGCCGTTACTCGCCAGCTTGTTTCCGATGTGCCGGTTTGTACATTTTTGTCAGGGGGAATTGATTCAAGCGCGATCACAGCAATTGCTGCTACTGCTTTTGAACAGGAAGGGAAGGGTCCGCTCCATACGTATTCGATTGACTATGAAGGAAACGATAGATACTTTAAAGCAAATGCTTTTCAGCCAAATGCTGATGGCCCCTGGATTGAGAAAATGTCACAAACATTTGGCACGGTACATCATCGCTGCGTTATTACTCAACAAAAGTTGGCGGATTATTTGACGGAAGCGGTGCTCGTCCGCGATTTGCCGGGGATGGCAGATATTGATTCCTCTTTGCTTTGGCTGTGCAGAAAAATGAAAGAAGATTTTGTCGTCAGTTTATCCGGTGAATGTGCCGATGAAATTTTTGGCGGATACCCTTGGTTTCACCGTCCGGATGATTTGGCGCGCGACGGTTTCCCTTGGATGCGATCGACAGAGGCGAGAGCCGGTTTACTAAAAGACGAGTGGAAAAACAAATTGAATCTAAAAGAATATGTACATCAGCGATTTAATGAAACGATTAAGGAAGTTCCAAGACTTGAGGGGGAAAATCCGCTTGAAGCGAAGCGGCGCGAATTGTTTTATTTAAATATGATTTGGTTTATGACAACCCTGCTTGACAGAAAAGATCGCATGAGTATGGGAGCAAGCCTGGAGGTTCGGGTGCCATTTGCGGATCATCGTCTTGTTGAATATGTATGGAATATTCCGTGGGAGATGAAAATGTACGGCAGCCGCGAAAAAGGAATTTTGCGATGTGCCTTAGAAGGAATTTTGCCGAATGATGTATTGTACCGTAAGAAAAGTCCATATCCAAAAACGCATCACCCTCTATATACGAAGCTCGTTAAACAATGGTTGAAAGAAATATTAACAGATAAAACTTCTGCTTTATATGAATTTTTTGAACAAGAAAAGCTAATGCAGATTGTCGAAACAGAAGGAAAAGCGTTTCAAGTACCATGGTTCGGTCAGTTAATGACAGGGCCACAATTGCTCGCCCATCTTGGGCAGATTCATGTTTGGTTTAAAGAATATGGGATTTCTATAAAAGAATAAATGAACGAAAAAGACAGTCAGCTTTGTCGGCTGTCTTTCTTTCTTCATTATTTGTTCGTTTGTTGTATGTAAAACGATAATAATAAATATTGATTTTCTGACATATATTTATTACTGACGAATTTTGCCTGTACTTAAACGTCTTCTTTATGTCGTTTTTTCAATCTGAACTTATAAAGGAGCATTAAAGAAGAGCGTTTTTCATGTAAGTGTCGGGGAGTATAATACTCTGATCCCTCAACACGAACATACGGTTATGGGAGATACGTTGTTTATTTGGCTGCATTTTAAGGCCGAACAAAACGATGAAATAGCGAAATAAGAAAAACGTTTGCACAATTTTTATATTATACACAATTTTTCAGATCATTTTTTTGCTAAAAAACTTGATAAATTCCATATATATTGTATAATAAAACCATTAATGCAACCGTTTTCATTGTGTGCAAACGATTTCTAAAGATGATTTGGAGGGGGAAAAATGAAAAGTAGAAAGTTCTTTTTAGCGATTTTTTCTTTATTTCTATTATCAAGCGTATCATTATTCGGATGTTCATCATCGAACACCTCAGAAAACAAAAGCTCTGGAGAACAAGTAACCTTGGATATTTTTCAATTTAAAGTAGAGTTCAAAGATCAATTTGAAAAAGTTGCCAAGCAATATGAAAAGCAGCATCCAAGTGTCAAAATCAATATTACAACAGTTGGCGGAGGAGAGGATTACGGGGCTGCACTTAAATCAAAATTTGCTTCAGGTGATGAACCGGCGATTTTTAATGTTGGCGGACCGCAAGATGTGCAAGATTGGTTAGGCAAGTTGGCTGATTTGTCGGATACAAAAGCTGCATCGTTAGCTCTTGACGGAACGCTTGATGGTGTTAAAAGAGATGGCCAAATTTTAGGTTTGCCATATAACCAAGAAGGATATGGATTAATTTATAATAAAGAAATCTTTAAAAAAGCTGGCATTGACGCAAGCAATATTAAATCTTTTGCTGATTTAGAACAGGCGGTTAAAAAGCTTAATGACGAGAAAAAATCTTTAGGCATTGATGCTGTATTTGCTTTTCCTGCTAAAGAAACTTGGGTAACAGGGTTGCATTTGTCGAATGCGTTTTTAGCACCGGAATTTGATTCGAACGTCGTTAATGCATTTAATGCTAAAACGGTTAACTTCGAGTATGGTAACGCAATGAAAAAACTCATTGATTTGCAAAATAAATACTCTGTTCAACCTACGGTCAGCCTAGATTATTCACAGCAGGTAGAGGAACTATTTTCTACTGGACGTGTGGCAATGATTCAACAAGGTAACTGGGTTTATAATTCGATAGCGGATATTGATCCGGAATTAGCGGAGGAAAAAATAGGAATTTTACCAATTCCAATTGAAGGATTTAAAGAAGATTCTATTCCGGTAGGGATACCGATGTACTGGGCTGTAAACAAAAATAAAGATGAAAAAGTAGTAGAAGAAGCGAAGAAATTTTTAGATTGGTTATATACGTCTAATGAAGGAAAAGACATTGTGTTGAATGATTTTAAATTCATTCCGGCATATAAAGAATATGATTCTTCAAAAATCGCTGATCCGCTATCCAGAGAAATTTATAACTATGCTCAGCAAGGAAAAACGATTGGCTGGGTGTTCATGGGATATCCAACAGGATGGGGAATGGATAAGCTAGGTGTAAATATTCAAAAATATATAAGCGGAAAAATGACATGGGACGAATTGATAACAGCTTCTAAAAAAGATTGGGAAGAAGCAAGAAGCAAATAAAATGATTAGATAAGGGGAAACAAGGCAACAATTATATATGTTGCTTTGTTTTCTTCTATTTCTAAATGAAATTCTAATCCAATATGATTCCATTGGAGGAATTTTTAAATGAAAAAACAGACATTATGGTACTGGTTATTTTTATCTCCAGTTCTTATAGCACTGATAAGTGTAGTTGTTATTCCATTTATGTTTGGATTATATTATTCATTTACTGATTGGAATGGAATACAAAGTACTAAATTTGTAGGATTTGAACATTATATGGAAATTTTTAAGGATAAGGAGTTTATAAGTTCCTTATGGTTTACTGTTAAATTTTCTATTGTATCTGTTATTCTAATTAATTTTTTTGGACTCTCTCTTGCACTTATTGTGACACAAAACATTAAAACTTCGAAAATTTTGCGTACGGTCTTTTTTATGCCAAATTTAATAGGCGGATTAATACTTGGTTTTATTTGGCAATTTATTTTTATTAAAGTTTTTGCTAGTATAGGAGATTTACTAAATATAGAAAGTTTAAGAGGGTGGCTATCGACGCCGGAAACAGGTTTCTGGGGGCTTGCTATTGTGATGAGCTGGCAAATGGCAGGTTACATCATGGTTATTTATATTGCATATTTAGAAAATATCCCGCAAGAGTTACTGGAGGCTGCGGCAATAGATGGCGCTAACAGTTTCCAAAGGTTCCGATATATCACTTTCCCTCTTGTGGCGCCAGCGTTTACGGTAAGTTTATTTTTAACGTTGTCTAACTCTTTCAAGCTGTATGATCAAAACTTGTCATTGACAGGCGGCGGTCCTTATAATTCGACACAAATGTTAGCAATGGAAATTTTTAAAACAGCTTTTAGCGAAAACCAAATGGCTTATGCTCAATCAAAAGCGGTTATATTTTTCATCATTGTAGCGGTAATTTCTTTAACGCAAGTGTATTTCAATAAGAAAAGGGAGGTGGAGATGTAATGAAAAGAGTGCAAAGATATATGATTGAGATCATCGGGATTATTTTGGCTGTCATTTGGTTGTCTCCATTTTATTTAATGATTGTCAATTCATTTAAAACAAAAAGAGAAATATTTACAGACACTTTACGGTTCCCTGAAATATTTACATTTGATAATTATGCAGAGGCTTTTAAACAATTAGATTTTTTAAAAACATTTGCAAATTCTTTATTCATTACTATTGTTAGTGTTAGTATCATTATTATATTTTCTTCCATGGGTGCCTATGCGCTTTCAAGAAGAAAGGGGAAAATAAGTTCTTTCCTATTCTTTGCATTTGTCAGTTCCATGCTTATTCCGTTCCAATCCGTTATGATTCCGCTCGTGTATATATTTGGACAAGTTGATATGTTAAATAAAATCGGATTGATATTTATGTATTTAGGTTTTGGATGCAGCCTTTCTATTTTCCTTTATCATGGAACATTAAACAGCATACCAAAGTCGTTGGATGAAGCGGCTATCATAGATGGAGCGAACCGTTTTCAAGTATTTTGGTATATTATTTTTCCGATGCTTAAACCGATAACGGTGACCGTTGCTATTTTAAATACGATCTGGATATGGAATGATTATTTATTACCTTCGCTTGTCATTAATAAAGAAGGAATGCATACGATTCCGCTAAAAATGTTCTTCTTCTTCGGAGAATATACAAAACAATGGCATTTGGCGCTTGCAGGACTGACGATAGCTATTTTGCCTGTCATTATTGGATACTTCTTTGCACAAAAACAAATTATCAAAGGAGTTTCAGAGGGAGCGGTAAAGTAACACAGTATCCAACGATGAGAATATTTTCAGCTATATAATAAAATTCTCTCCCCTTTAAATGTTGGATATATGGAATGAAAGGGTAATAATCGGTATGATAGAAGTGGTGTTGCCCTTTTCCGAACAATACAAACGATAATAAATTAAAGGGGGGAACGGAAATGGGAAAACAATGGTTGAATCTGCTTCTACTTCCGTTTCTTCTTTTTTATACGCTTCCTGCACAGGCAGCGGAAAAAGAAGAACGCAATTGGCAAGATGAAAGCATTTATTTTATTATGATTGACCGTTTTAACAACGGTGATTCAAGCAATGATTATGAAGTCAATGTAAAAGATCCGAAAGCTTATCACGGCGGGGATTTCAAGGGGATTATTCAACAGCTTGATTACATTAAAGAAATGGGCTTTACCGCTATTTGGCTGACGCCGATTTTTAAAAACGAGCCTGGCGGTTATCATGGCTATTGGGTGGAAGATTTTTATGAAGTCGAAGAACACTTTGGTACGCTTGAAGATTTTAAAAAACTTGTGAAAGAAGCGCATAAACGGGATATGAAAGTGATTTTAGATATTGTTCTCAATCATACCGGCTATCACCATCCGTGGTTGAATGACCCGGATAAGAAAGATTGGTTCCATGAAAAGAAAGAAATTTCCAACTGGAAAGATAAAGAAGAAGTGGAAAATGGTTGGTTGTTTGGTCTGCCGGATTTAGCGCAGGAAAATCCTGAAGTAAAACAATATTTAATTGATATGGCCAAATGGTGGATTGAAGAAACGGATATTGACGGCTATCGTCTTGACACGGTAAAACATGTGCCTAAGGTGTTTTGGGAAGAGTTTGCGAAAGAAGTGAAGTCAGTAAAGAAAGATTTCTTTTTAATCGGTGAAGTATGGCACGATGATCCGCGTTATATAGCCGACTATGGAAAATACGGAATCGATGCATTTGTTGATTATCCGTTTTATTATGAAGCTTCGAAAATTTTCAGTAATATTGACCAATCCATACAACCTCTCTATGATGTATGGCTTCGCAATAAAACTTTTTATCAAAACCCATACTTGCTTGGCACGTTTTTAGATAATCACGACACTGTACGGTTTACACGGCTTGCGTTACAAAATAAGCAATATCCAGTAACAAGAGTCAAAATGGGACTAACTTATTTGTTTACTGCTCCAGGCATCCCGATTATGTATTATGGCACGGAAATCGCTTTGGATGGCGGAGAAGATCCTGATAACCGCCGCTTGATGAATTTCCGAACAGATAAGGAAATTATTGACTATATTAAAAAATTAGGGGAGCTTCGCAATACATTGCCTTCACTAACGCGCGGCGATTTTGAACTTTTATATGAGAAGAACGGTATGGCGGTATTTAAACGGACATATAAAAATGAGACAGCGGTTATTGCGATTAATAATACATCGGAGTCGCAGAAGGTTCATTTTGACAATGAACAGTTGGAACCAAATAAAGAGTTAAGAGGATTGCTTGCAGGAGATTTAGTCCGCAGCACGAAGGACGGCTATGACATTATTTTAGACCGCGAAACAGCGGAAATTTACGTGCTGACTGAAAAATCAGGATTAAACATTCCGTTCATTGCTTCATTAATTGTTATTTATAGTGCATTTGGCTTTTTCCTTTATTACGCAAAGAAAAAGAGCAAAAAATAGAAACGTTTTATACATGGGGGAGTCAAAGATGAATGTAACGATAAAAGATGTTGCAAAACTAGCCAATGTCGCTCCCTCCACTGTCTCTAGAGTCATTGCCGATAGTCCGCGCATCAGCGAGAAAACAAAGAAGAAAGTGCGCCAAGCGATGAAAGAACTTGGGTATCACCCGAACTTTATTGCGCGCAGTTTGGCGAATAAATCAACGCAGGTGATCGGTCTTGTCATGCCGAGTTCAGCTGACAAGGCATTCCAAAACCCGTTTTTTCCGGAAGTGATTCGCGGTATCAGCAAGGCGGCTCATGAAAAAAAATACGCTTTGCAAATGTCGACTGGAGAGAGCGAAGAAGATATTTACGACGGTGTCATTGAAATGCTCCAAGGCAGAAGAGTGGACGGTGTTATTCTTCTTTATTCTCGCATTAACGATAAAATTACGAAATACTTACAGAAAAACGGCTTTCCATTTGTTGTGATTGGAAAGCCGCATAAAAAAACGGAGCAAATTACTCATGTGGATAATGACAACTATCGTGCAGCACGAGAAGCAACAGAGCATTTAGTCCAACTCGGTCATGAACGAATTGCGTTTGTCGGCGGTAATTTAAATTATATGGTGACAGTGGATCGTTTGCTGGGGTATGAGGAAGCGCTGAAAAATGCAGGCTTACCTTATCGAAAAGAGTATATCGTTCATGAGGAGTTTTTAAAAGAAGGCGGCCAAGAAGCAATGAAGGAACTTCTTTCCTTAGAAGAGCCGCCGACAGCGTTAGTTGTGGCTGATGATTTAATGGCGCTTGGAGTGTTAAATACATTAGATGAGATGAACTTGAGCGTACCGGATGATATTTCAATTGTAAGTTTTAATAATGTCCTTTTATCAGAGCTCTCTCGGCCGCCGTTAACATCAGTGGATATTAATATTTTTCAGCTCGGTTATGAGGCGGCAAAAAACTTAATTCAAAAAGTGGAAAACCCGAATGAGCCGATTAAGCGGATTATCATTCCTCATACTTTAATTAAGCGATGTTCCTGTGGGTATTATCGAAAGAAAAGGGGCTGACCAAAAAGCAAAGTGTCATCTCAAATGATCGTGAGGTCAGACACTTATCGGTCAGCCCTTTTTCGAAATCATTTTTATGTTATAGATTGATAAAAGTTTGAATATATTATATATTTAAATAAAAATGAATGATTGCTGAAATCAGAACTTAGAAGTTATATGCTGTTTGTTATCCCATTTGAATAATTCTCGCTCCTATGATGTTAAACATTCATTATATTAATGAAATACCATAAAGACTAAAATAGTTTGTTTGCTGGAAAATAGCTCTTTGAAAGCTGAATATGGCTGGCAAGTAGGGTGCGTATGAAAGTTATACGCTTAAAAGGGAAGAACGGTGAAAGGCCGTCACGGTACCCGCCACTGTGATGGGGAGTTTCATTGCAACATGTCACTGAAAGCGATTTCGGGAAGGCGCAATGAAGCGATGATCCTAAGTCAGGAGACCTGCCTTGCTTGTGTTTTGTACGGATGCCTACGGGACTATAGGTAGACGTGCGGTAGAATGCGATTTTCATTGTGGACGACCACGAGAATGGATAGTGATTTTTCTTGTAATGGTTGTCTGCAACGGCAGCTTGCTTTTGTTTATTCTGATTATTCGTATTTTTCTGCACCTCTACTATAGAGGTGCATTTTTTTTTTGGGAAAAGGAGGAAAAGATTTGGCTACTTGGAATTTATCTGGGACGAAGCATCACGTTCTTATTTGCAATGGCGCAAGCTGCATGCGCAAAGGGGCAGAGGAAGTGACGCAAACCATTCGTGCAGAAATTGAAGCATTATATTTAGATGACCTCGTTCATACATCAAGAACACGCTGCAACGGTAGATGTCAAGATGCCTGCGTGGTTATCGTCTATCCGGAAGGTACATGGTACAAGGCGATAACTCCTGAATTAGCTCGTCAGCTCGTAAAAATGCATTTATTGAAAGGAATCCCGCTTGAAGAAGCCATTTCCTACAAATATGAGGAACAGGAAGGATTTTTTCTCGCAAACCCGGATGTTCCGATCGGGATTTCTAAAACAGCCAAAAAGTCTACGTAAACCTCTTTAAACCTTATAGATGAGCTGCAAAATTTCCTGCCGCTCCCTGCAAGTATCATGAGAATAGCGCACGCTGGCAATAAAGTGCAACTTCATCAGTGGGGGTTCTTCATTCCCCACTGATGTTAGTTGAATAGCGTCCGTTATCTCCTACCTGTAGAGGTGGGAGTCTTACGGATGATTAGAACGGGATAAAACAAACTACATTTGCGTTTTACGTGATTTGCTTTAGTAAGGAGGTAAAAAGGTGAAAAGGTTTATTGTTTTATCATTATGTTTCTTTATATATTTCATGTTTGCCACACCGCCGTTTACATATGCAATGCACATTATGGAAGGATTTTTGCCGGTGAAGTGGGCGGTTTTTTGGTGGCTCGTTTTTCTGCCGTTCTTCATTCTTGGAGTCCGTTCACTTTTGCGGATAACGAAGGAAAAGCCTGAGTTAAAGCTGTTAATCGCCCTTGCCGGAGCATTTTCCTTCGTTCTTTCCGCGTTAAAAATCCCATCTGTGACAGGGAGCAGTTCCCATCCTACAGGCGTCGGCCTCGGAGCGTTGTTATTTGGACCAATGACGATGACAGTGATGGGGAGCGTCGTTTTGCTTTTTCAAGCGTTATTGCTGGCGCACGGGGGATTGACGACGTTAGGAGCGAATGCCGTTTCAATGGCGGTCGTTGGACCAATGGCAGCCTATGGAGTTTACCGTTTTGGAATAAGAATAACGGCCAATAAGCGGCTTGTTGTTTTCGCTGCTGCGGCTCTTTCCAACTTAGCGACATATGTTGTTACCTCTTTTCAACTGGCGTTGGCGTTTCCTGACGCAACAGGCGGAATAATAGCATCATTTTTCAAATTTGCCGGCATTTTTGCTGTGACACAGATCCCACTTGCAATTACGGAAGGATTGTTAACAGTCGTCGTATGGAATTTCCTTTCTACATACAGCCGCGATGAATTAGAACAATTACGTTCGATGAAAGGGGTGTAAAGCTTGAAACGAAATGGGTCTCTTCTTTTGCTTGCGTTCATCATTGCTGCGGCACCGCTATTTGTTATCCGCGATTCTGAGTTTGCCGGCGCCGACGGTAAGGCGGAGGAAGCGGTTCAAACGATTGCTCCGCAATATAAACCTTGGGTTCAAGCGATATTTGAGCCGCCCGGCGGAGAAGTGGAGACGCTTTTATTTTCCGTACAAGCGGCGATTGGCGCTGGAATCATTGGTTATATTATCGGCGTATATAAAGGGCGTTCAAGCCGGAGAGATGAAGTGAAATGATCAAACAGTTTGATGCAGTTGCCTATAACAACCGGCTAAGAAAAGTACCGCCTGAACAAAAAGTTTTTTTTGCCTTTGTTTTACTTTTCATCGTCATGTTTGGAAATCGGGAAATTCAAGCGGCGATTATCGTTTGGCTTTTAGTATGGATTGTTGGGTATGCCCGTGTTTCGTGGCGGATGTATGCAAAGGCTGCATTCGCTGCTTCCGTATTTCTTTTTGCCAGCTTGCCGCTCCTTATTGTCTCGGTTGATCGTTCTTTTCATATTTTTCTGAATAAAGCGGCGGTTGACTTGGCGCTTGACCTGTTTTTCCGTTCTTTTGCTGCCTGGTCATGTCTGTTTTTTCTGCTGCTAACGACGCCGTTCACAGAACTTCTCTATATGTTCAAACGAATTAAAGTTCCGTTGATTATCATCGAGCTATTGTTTTTAGTGTATCGGTTTGTTTTCGTTTTCGCACAGGCGGCGGAGGAACTTTGGATTGCGATGAAAGCGCGCAACGGCGGAAACCATTGGCGGCAGGGAGGCATGCTTATTTTTCAGCTTGTGCAAAAAATATGGTTTCATTATGAAGCGTTGTCGCTTGCTTTGCGTGCGCGCAACTTTTCTGGCGAAGTCGCTTATTTACAGAGATATGATTACGCTGTATGCAACCGTTACTTAATCGAAGCGATTGTCGGGGTGTCCGCGCTTTTGCTGTTTGGCTGGATAGGGGGAGATAGGTAGCCGATGTTGCAATTTTATGACATTCATTATAAGTATCCGAATGGCCAACATGTGCTAAACGGATTATCATTGCACGTTCCGCTTGGAAAAAGATGTGCACTTATTGGCCATAACGGCTGCGGCAAAACAACATTATTTTTGCACGCGAATGGGCTGCTTCAACCAAACCGGGGCGAAGTGCATTGGAAGGGACAGAAGATTGACTATAAGCGTCAAACGCTGCAAAACTTACGCAAAGAAATTGGCGTTGTTTTCCAAAACCCTGAACACCAGCTGGTTGCTCCGACAGTGATGGAAGAGCTTGCTTTTGGATTGTACAACTTGCGCTTAGAAAAGGATGTCATTCATAAGCGGCTTGAAAAAACAATTCAAGACTTTGCGTTGCATCCGTGGCTGGACAAGCCGGTTCATCATTTAAGTCTCGGACAAAAAAAGTGGCTTTCGCTTGCCTCCGTGATGATTATGGAGCCAAGCCTGCTGATTTTAGATGAACCGACAGCTTATTTAGACTGCTTGCAAATCGAACAATTTCTCGAAAAATTAAATGACATTCATCAAAAAGGTGTCACGATTTTGCTCGCTACGCACGATCTTGATTTCGTTTTAGAATGGGCAGATGTTGTTTTTGTGATGCATAGTGGTCAAATCGTAATGGAAGGAGAGCCAGCGAAAGTGTTTGCCGAAAGCGAAAAGCTGAATCAGTTTCAAATGGGGATTCCTTTGCTTGCTAAGGTATGGAAATCGCTTTTTCCTGTCGATGGTTGTGTTCCGTGCGACGTTAGACAGTTTATTGAGCGGTTGAATGTATTAAACAATAGGGTGGTGCGAAAATGAGCGGAAAATTGTTTGTGATTGGTTTTGGTCCAGGAAGTGCGGATCATATGACAAAACGGGCACGCGAAGCGATTGAAGAAAGCGAAGTGATTATCGGCTATAAAACGTATGTCGATCTCGTTCGCGATTTGCTGGCGAATAAAGAAATTATCAGCACCGGTATGACGGAAGAGGTGAGCCGGGCGCAGGCAGCGGTGAAACAGGCGGAATCCGGCAAAAAAGTCGCTGTCATTTCCAGCGGGGATGCAGGTGTGTACGGAATGGCAGGACTCATCTACGAAGTATTAGCCGAAAAAGGCTGGAAAAAAGAAACGGGAGTCGAAGTCGAAGTCATTCCCGGAATCTCAGCGATTCAATCATGTGCCGCCTTATTAGGTGCGCCTGTCATGCACGATGCGTGTACGATTAGTTTGAGTGACCACTTAACCCCTTGGGCCGTCATTGCAAAGCGGATCGAGGCGGCGGCACAGGCCGATTTTGTCATTGCGTTTTACAACCCGAAAAGTGGGAGAAGAACGCGGCAAATTGTCGAAGCGCGAACGATTTTATTGCGCCATCGTTCGCCAAAAACGCCGGTCGGGTTAGTGAAAAGCGCTTATCGCGAGCGCCAGCATATCGTACTGACCGATTTAGAGAATATGTTGGAACATGACATTGGCATGTTAACGACGGTCATTGTCGGCAACTCTTCCACATTTGTTCATGATGGTGTCATGATTACGCCGCGCGGATACAAGCGGAAATATACGCTTACAGCAGCGGAGCAGCCGTTAAAACCGCATGAACGGCTGCGGAGAGAAGCTGAGCCGTGGGCGCTGGAACAAACGGAGCCGGTAACCGATTCTTTAAGAAGTATCGCAGAGGAAGCGTTGCAGCGGGTGGAAAAAAAGCAAGAAGATAAACCGATTTCTGCCATCTTTGAAGTCGCGGTTTGTCCGCAGACGACGAAGCAGTTTACTGCTCAGCAGCTGATGGTCATGGCAGAAGTAACCGGAAAAAATGGCGTCATGAAATATACACCGGATCATTATATGAAGTTGGAAGTTGAGACAGACAATCCGCAAAAAATTGTTGAAAGACTGAAGCAAGTTGGCCTTACCCTCTTACCAGTCGGAAATGTTTTGACATTAAAGACATGTGACTTTTGTGATGGAGAGAAAAAAGAGTCAATTCCTTATGCAGAAGAAATTAGAAATCGTTTCAATGGAATGGAAATGCCTAAAGAATTAAAAATTGGTTTCAATGGATGCGGCATGGCTTGTTATGGTGCCGTTCATGAGGATATTGGAATCGTCTATCGAAAAGGGGCATTCGATTTATTTCTTGGAGCGAAAACAGTGGGGAGAGACGCTCATCCTGGCCAGCTTGCTGCTGAAGGAATAAGTCCTGAGAAACTGCTTGATACCATTGAAAAAATCATTACGGAATATAAAGAAAAAGCACATCCGAACGAACGGTTTTATAAGTTTTTCAAACGCGTCGGTCATATTGCCGGTTTTGCGTATGAGGAAAGAGAAACAAATGTAAAAGTACAGCCGCTTTCTTGCGGTGATTAGGAGGGGAAAACACGTGAAAGCGATTTTGTTTGTTGGGCACGGAAGCAAAGATGCGGAAGGAAATGAAGAAGTCCGTCAATTTATTGCGCAATTAGAAAAAAAAATCGAGAGTTCGTTTATTGTTGAAACATGCTATTTAGAATTTGCCTCACCAACTGTTTCTGAAGGAATCAATCAATGTGTAGCGAAAGGAGCAAGCCACATCGTTGTCATTCCAATGATGCTTCTTGCGGCAGGGCATGCAAAGCTTCATATTCCGGCAGAAATTGATCACGCAAAGAAGAGATTTCCTCATGTGCAGTTTACATATGGCCGGCCGGTCGGTATTCATGAGGAAACTTTTTCGATTTTAAAAGAAAGATTAATAGAAATTGGCGAAGATATTGACCAGCCCTCTGAACATACAGCGGTTCTCTTGTTAGGCAGAGGTGGAAGCGACCCGGACGCGAACAGCGACTTATACAAAATTACGCGGCTGTTTTGGGAAAAATCACGCTATCGGCTAGTCGAACCTGCGTTTATGGGAGTGACTGCTCCGCTCGTAAGCGAAGGAGTGGAAAGATGTGTCAAACTCGGAGCGAAAAAAGTGATTATTTTGCCATACTTTTTATTTACGGGTGTTCTCATTAAGCGGTTGGAAAAAATGGTGGAACAGTTCCGCGGACAATATAAGGGTGTAGATTTTCAACTGGCGAAATATTTCGGTTTTCACCCAAAATTAGAAGCGATTTTTATCGAACGTGTTCAGGAAGCGCTCGCTGATGAAGTAAAGATGAATTGTGATATGTGCCAGTATCGTCTGGAAGCGATGGAACATCATCACTACCATCATCACCACCATCACCATCACCATTCATAAGGCAGGGGAGCTGAGATGATCATTGTATTAGCGGGAACAAGTGATGCACGCGGACTAGCATTACGTATTCAGCAAAACGGATATCGTGTGTTAACGACGGTAGTGACAGACAATGCCGCTGAAGAAATGAAAGCTGCGGGACTTGATGTGCATGTAGGGCGTTTATCAGACGTTGAACTGGCGCAGCTCATTCGCTCAAAAAATGTACAAGCCGTCGTTGATGCAAGCCATCCGTTTGCTGAAGAAGCTTCAAAAAATGCAATGAGCGCAGCAAAACAGGTAAATGTGCCTTACATCCGCTATGAGAGAGAGTCGCAGTCTTTTGAATATGAAAAGCTGATTGTCGTTGACAGTTATGAAGAAGCGGCAAGACTCGCCATGGAAAAGAGAGGCGTGATTATGTTAACAACAGGAAGTAAAACGCTGCACATTTTTGCCGAGAAATTGCTTAATCTCCCAAACACGCGCTTAATTGCGCGCATGCTGCCGCGGAAGGATAACATGGAAAAATGCGAACAGCTTCATTTTCCGCAAAAGAATATTGTTGCTATGCAGGGGCCATTTTCAAAAGAATTAGATAAAGCACTATTTAAGCATTTTGGCGTCACATTGTTAATTACGAAGGAAAGCGGAAAAGCAGGCTTTGTGGATGAGAAAGTGGAAGCAGCCATGGAGCTCGGGATTGAAACGATTGTGATCAACCGCCCTCGTCTTGATTATGGCATTGTATATTCTACTTTTTCAGAGGTTATTTCTGCTTTAAATCAGTTAGTCTCAATCAAAAGTTGAAAAAAGGAGATGAAAACATGGATTTTCGCACGGATTTTAAACCGCTCACGGTTCAACCTGAAGCAATCGAACAAACAAGTTTTTCCATTATTGACCAGGAAATAGGTGACCATTCTTTTACAAAGGAGCAATACGCAGTTGTGCAGCGTGTGATTCATGCTTCAGCTGATTTTGAACTGGGAAAAAGTTTGCTCTTTCATCCTCAAGCGATACAAGCAGGGATACGGGCCATTCGCGAAGGGAAAAAAATTGTTGCTGATGTACAAATGGTTCAAGTCGGAATTAACAAAACAAGAATTGAAAAGTTTGGGGGAGAGGTGAAAGTATATATCTCCGATCCGGATGTCATTGAAGAAGCAAAAAGACTAAACACAACGCGCGCCATTATTTCGATGCGAAAAGCTGTCAAAGAAGCAGAAGGCGGAATTTTTGCGATTGGAAATGCGCCAACGGCTCTGCTTGAGCTTATTCGCTTAATTAAAGAAGGAGAGGCTAAGCCGGGCTTAGTGATTGGCCTGCCAGTGGGATTCGTGTCGGCTGCGGAATCAAAGGAAGAATTGGCGAAGCTGGATGTTCCTTTTATTACAAACGTGGGCAGGAAGGGAGGCAGCACCGTTACTGTCGCCGCATTAAATGCGATTTCGATTTTAGCCGATCAGGTGTGAAAGATGACAGAGAAAACGAAATTACGAGAAGGGTATACAACGGGGGCGTGTGCAACCGCAGCGACAAAAGCAGCGTTAACGGCTTTAATTACTGGAGATGTGCAGAAAGAAGCGACCATTTATTTGCCGGTAGGAAGGTTTGTCACTTTTCAAGTTGAAAGCTGTGAAGTGGCAAATGATTCAGCGACTGCCTGCGTTGTAAAAGACGGTGGCGATGATCCGGATGCCACTCATGGAGCGCATATTGTTTCAACAGTTACATGGATAAATGAAGCAAAGATTGTCCTTGATGGAGGTGCAGGAGTTGGCCGTGTAACAAAGGAAGGGCTTCCTGTTCCGGTTGGCGAGGCAGCGATTAATCCGGTTCCGCGCCAAATGATTTTGGAAACGGCAAAAGAAGTCCTTAAAAACTACCAAGTAACGAGAGGAATTAAAATCATTATCTCCGTGCCAAACGGCGAGGAGATTGCGAAAAAAACGCTAAATCCGCGCCTCGGAATTATTGGAGGCATTTCCATTTTAGGTACGCGGGGAATCGTCGTACCATTTTCAACTGCTGCCTATCGAGCAAGCATTGTCCAAGCCATTCGCGTCGCAAAAGCAAACGGATGTAATCATGTTGTCATTACAACCGGCGGGCGCAGCGAAAAATATGCGATGAAAGAGTTTCCGCACCTTCCTGAAGAAGCATTTATTGAAATGGGCGATTTTGTCGGATTTACATTAAAGCAATGCAAAAGACTAGGGATCAAAAAAGTGTCAATGGTTGGGATGATGGGGAAATTTTCAAAAGTCGCCCAAGGAGTGATGATGGTTCACTCAAAAAGTGCTCCTGTCGATTTTCACTTTTTGGCAAAAGTCGCAGGGGAAGCCGGGGCTTCACAAGAGGTGATCGAGCAAATCAAAAACGCGAATACGGCTTCACAAGTAGGCGATATGATGCTGGCGGATGGCAATATAGAATTTTTTCAGAAGCTATGTGATTACTGCTGTTTATCCGCATTAAAAGAAGTGGGTGGCGGATTGGAAGTGGAAACTTCTCTTTATACAATGAACGGGCAATTTTTAGGGAAGGCGGTACGGGAAAGTGTCAAAAATCAAAATGATTGGAATCGGAGATAACGGTAAAGACAGTTTATTTCCTTTATATGAGCAATGGATTTATGAAAGTGAAGTGCTCATCGGCGGGGAGAGGCAGCTTTCCTTTTTTCCCGACTATCAAGGGGAAAAGGTAATACTTAAAGGCGGTTTGCAGCCGATCGTTGAACGGCTGCAGCATGAAACGCGCTCCACGGTTATTTTAGCTTCAGGCGATCCTTTGTTTTATGGAATCGGAAGCTATTTAGCAGGAAAAGCAGATATCGAGATTTACCCTTATTTAAGCTCCTTGCAGCTTGCATTTGCCAAAATGAAAGAATCATGGCAGGATGCATACTTTGTAAGCATACATGGAAGAAGTATGCAAGGTCTTGCCCAACGCATTGATGGAAAAAAGAAAATAGCGGTTTTGACAGACGCGGAAAATTCTCCAAACAAGCTGGCTGAGTATTTACTTTCTTTTGGAATGAACGAATATGAGGCATTTGTTGCTGAAAATTTAGGCGGTGCAGAAGAAAGATGCCGCTGGTTTTCGTTGGAAGAAATGGTGAAAGCGGAATTTTCCCCATTAAATATTGTTATTTTGAAGAAAGTGTCTAAAAGTCCGGTGTGGCCAATCGGAATTGAAGATGATGAGTTTGTCCAGCGAAAGCCGGAAAAAGGACTGATTACAAAAAAAGAAATTCGTGTATTAAGCTTAAGTGCCCTTCATTTAAAGGAAGACAGTGTTGTATGGGATATCGGCACATGTACGGGGTCCGTGGCGATTGAGGCAGCGCGGATGGCTCGTGAAGGAAAAGTGTATGCGATTGAAAAAAACGAACACGATATCGAGATTTGTCGAAAAAATATGCGTAAATTTCGTACCGATTTCACACTGGTACACGGCAAAGCACCGGAGAGGCTCGATGAGTTCCCGGATCCTGATGCGGTGTTTATCGGCGGGACAAGCAGCGAATTAGAAAGCATTGTGCAAGTTTGCTGTGCACGTTTAAAAAAGAATGGAAGAATCGTAATAAATGCCATTACGATTGAAACACTTTCAAAAGCAGTTGAAATACTCGAAAAGAATGGATTTCGCACCCATATTGTTCTTGCGCAAATTTCACGGAGCAAACCGATTTTACAATTGACACGTTTTGCTGCGCTGAATCCCATTTACATTATTTCTGCTGAACGAAAGGAGAATGCCGAATGCTAGGAACGTTATACGGGGTAGGCGTAGGTCCGGGCGATCCTGAACTAATTACCATAAAAGCGTTTCGCCGTTTAAAAGAAGCAGCAGTGATTGCTTATCCTAAAAAACAAAAAGGCAGCAAAAGTTACGCGCAAAAAATTGTCGAAGCTTACTTTCAGCCGAACGAAAAAGAAATGCTCGGGCTTGTTTTTCCGATGACGAAAGATAGAAAGACGTTGGAAGCCAAATGGGATGAGACGGTTAACCGCGTATATGAAAAGCTTCAAGAAGGAAAAGATGTCGTTTTTGTCACAGAAGGAGACCCCTTTTTATACAGCACATTTATACATATGATGCGGCGCATGAACGAGCAGCATCCAGAAGTGGTCATTGAAGTCGTTCCAGGGGTTTCTTCTGTAAACGGAGCGGCGGCACGGCTTGGTCTTCCGCTTGCTGATGGCGACGAGCATATCGCCATCGTCCCGGCACGCGATGACTATGAAACAATGAAAAAAGTCATTCAAGAAAATGATTGTGTCATTTTTCTTAAAGTGGCGAAGGTCATCGATTTAATCATGAAGATTTTACGAGAGCTTGATTTGCTTCATAAGGCGTCTGTCATCACAAAAGCGACCTCAGACGAAGAAATCATTTGGAAGCTCGAAGACATTGAAGGTGCTGAACTAGAATACTTAACACTTATGGTGGTGAGAAAGTGAAACTGTATATAATCGGAGCGGGACCGGGAGACCCGGATTTGATTACGGTCAAGGGCTTAAAGCTTCTCCAAGAAGCGGATGCCATCTTTTATACAGATTCTCTTGTTAATGAGGAGTTGATGAAACGGGCAAAGCCAGAGGCGGAAGTGTTCAAAACGGCGGGAATGCATTTAGAACAGATCGTCGGTATGATACTGGAAAAATTAAGGGAAGGAAAGAAGGTAGTTCGCGTTCATACGGGTGATCCTTCCGTTTACGGTGCCATACAAGAACAAATATCGCTCCTAAAGAAGCAAGGAGTAGATGTCGAAATCGTTCCCGGTGTCAGTTCAGTATTTGCAGCAGCTGCTGCAGCAAAAGCGGAGTTAACCATCCCTGATTTAACGCAAACCGTTATTTTGACAAGAGCAGAAGGAAGGACACCTGTTCCAGAAACGGAAAAATTACAAGATTTAGCGAAACATCATTGCACACTGGCGCTTTTTTTAAGTGCAACATTGACGAAAAAAGTAACAAAAGAGCTGCTTGATGCCGGCTGGAGCGAACAGACGCCGGTAGTAATTGTCTATAAGGCAACATGGCCCGAACAAAAAATTGTTCGTTCAACGGTCGGACGTTTAGATGAAGATATGCAGAAAAACGGGATTCGTCAACATGCCATGATTTTGGCAGGATGGGCGCTCGATGAAAACATTGATGAGCAAAATTACCGTTCAAAGCTGTATGATTATTCGTTTACACACGGCTATCGCCGAGGGGGGGAGCGATTGTGAAAGGACAGTATGCCGTTGTTGCCATTACGAAGCACGGAGTGGAAATTGCGCGCAAATTAGGAGTTCGTTTGCCCTCCAGTGATGTGTATTATATGAACAAATTTGCGAAAGGGGATGAAGAGGAAAAAGGAATTCAATTGTTTGAAGGAAGCGTCCGCCTCCTTTTGCCATCGCTTTTTTCTTCGTATCGCGGGCTGATTCTCATTATTTCGCTTGGTGCCGTTGTTCGCATGATTGCACCGCTTTTAAAGGATAAAAAAACCGATCCAGCTGTTGTCGTGATTGATGATAAGGCTGAACATGTCATCAGTGTGTTATCCGGACATCTTGGCGGGGCAAATGAATTGACCAGGGAAGTCGCAGCGATTTTGCAAGCACGTCCTGTGATTACAACGGCATCTGATGTGCAAAAGACGATCCCCGTTGATTTATTTGGAAGACGGTTCGGCTGGGTTTGGGAATCGGAGGAAAACTTGACACCTGTAAGCGCAGCGGTAGTCAATGAAGAAAAGGTAGCGATTGTGCAAGAGTCGGGAGAAAAAGACTGGTGGCATTACGATACGCCTCTGCCAAGCAATATTCAAGTATACTCTTCCATTGATGAGGCACTGAAAGATAAACCGGCTGCTGCGCTTATCGTTACGCATCGCATTTTGTCCGACAGAGAAAAAGAAATTTTAAAAAACGGCGTTCTTTATCGTCCGAAAGTCATTGTGCTTGGCATTGGCTGCAACCGCGGGACAAGCGCATCGGAAATTGAAGCGGTCATTCAAGAAACATTGCATGAGCTGTCGTTCTCGATAAAAAGTGTCAAAGCGCTTTGCACGATCGATTTAAAAAAGGATGAACAAGGGTTAATTGAAGTAGCCAATAAATATGGCTGGGAATTTGTTTATTACTCTCCGGAAGAGCTAAATTCCGTCGAATTGGAGCTTCCATCCGAGACAGTGTTTCGCTATACGGGGGCCTATGGCGTAAGCGAGCCTGCTGCCAAGCTGTACAGCGGGGCAAAGCAACTGGAAGTAGTGAAGAAAAAATCGGGAAATGTAACCATTTCGGTTGCACTGATTCGTTACTAGGGAGGAAAAACGATGACACATCGCAGGCTTGTCATTGCCGGTACGGGAAGCGGTGTCGGCAAAACAACATTAACAATTGGAATCATGGCAGCATTGCGGCAGAAAGGCTATGCCGTTCAAGGCTTTAAATGCGGTCCGGATTATATTGATCCGACTTATCATACGGCGGTCACCGGAAGGCCGTCACGGAATTTAGACAGTTGGATGCTAAGTCACGAGCTGGTAAAAGAAATTGTCCGGCGCGGAAGCGAAGGGGCGGATATTTCGATTATTGAAGGAGTAATGGGGTTTTTTGATGGAAAAAAACCGACTAGTAATACAGGAACAACCGCAGAAATCAGCATCATTACAAAAAGTCCTGTTGTATTGATTGTCGATTGTTCCGGAATGGCGCGCAGTGCAGCAGCCATTGTAAAGGGATTTCAACAATTTGCAGAGGGTGTGAATCTTGTTGGCGTTATCGCCAATCGTGTTGGCAGCGAAGGACATTTTAAAATCATTAAAGCGGCTGTTGAGCAGGAATGCGGGATTCCTGTCATTGGTTTTCTTAAAAAGGATGATGCCCTCACCATCCCTGAACGCCATTTAGGTTTGGTTCCTTCTGTCGAGCGTGGCGAACTGAACGATTTTTTTGCCCGATTGGGTGAACTTGTATCAGAAACGATTGATATCGAGCAATTGCTTACGTTAGCGGAAGCACCAGAGCTGGATGGAAATCCATCTTTGTTTGTGAAAAAGGAACAACTTCATGTGCGTATTGCTGTTGCCAAAGACTCTGCATTTCATTTTTACTATCAAGAAAATCTCGAACTGTTAGAAGCATACGGGGCGGAAGTCGTGACATTTTCACCATTGAATGGAGAAGTGCTGCCTGAACAGATTGACGGTCTTTATATCGGCGGGGGATTTCCTGAAGAATTTGCAGAGCAGCTGGCAAAACAGCAAAAGGCAAAGGATTCTATAAAAACAGCCATCGAAAACGGACTGCCGACATTGGCAGAATGCGGGGGATTTATGTTTTTAACAGAAGCAATTGAAACAACGAATGGAAATCGCTATGAAATGGCCGGTGTGATTCCGGGAGTAGTGAAAATGCACAAGAAGCTGGCGGCACTTGGATATCGCGAAGTAAAAGGAGAAGACGGAAACTTTCTGCTTGCAGGAACCGCGGGGGCAAAAGGGCATGAATTTCATTATTCGACGTTTGAGCCGAAAAGCGATATTCCATATGCGTATGAAGTGAAGAGCTTACGCAGTACAAAAAAGGATGGCTATATGAAAAGAAATTTAGTTGCCGGATATATTCATTTCCATTTCGGCTCCTGTCCGAAAATGGTGGAAAACTGGATTGAGCAATGCAAGAAGGTGAAGAAACATGTCTAAGGCTCTTCCGATCATGTTTCAAGGCACTCATTCAGATGTTGGAAAAAGTGTGCTCACGACCGCATTTTGCCGCATTTTTGCGCAAAAAGGGTGGAAAACGGCTCCGTTTAAATCACAAAATATGTCGCTAAACTCGTATGTAACAGTCGATGGAAAAGAAATAGGCCGTGCTCAAGGAATTCAGGCGGAGGCAGCTGGAATTGCAGCGACAACCGATATGAACCCGATATTAATTAAGCCAAGCCGCGATAATGAAGCACAAATTGTCGTTCATGGCAAACCTTATAAAAATATGAAGGCTTTAGACTACCGCGGAGAATTTTTTTATACCGGACTTCAGTTGATTGAGCAGTCGCTGAATACATTAATGCGTACATATGACAGAGTTGTTATTGAAGGAGCGGGAAGTCCGGCGGAAGTGAACTTGAACGATCGCGAATTAGTAAATATGCGCGTTGCCCGGATGGCAAACGCTCCTGTTATTTTAATCGGCGATATTGAAAAAGGAGGAGTGTTTGCTAGTTTAGTAGGGACGCTGCAGTTACTTGAGGAAGAAGACCGTAAACGAATCATCGGGGTCATTATTAATAAATTCCGCGGTGATTTATCGCTTCTGAAGCCGGGATTGGATTGGTTTGAGCAATATACGGGTGTCCCTGTTCTTGGGGTTGTTCCTTACTTGCCAAATTTAAATATAGATATAGAAGATTCTATGGGGTTAAGTCGGTATACAACAAGTCCGAATAAAGAAAAAGACATCGACATCGCCGTTATTCAATACCCAAAGATTGCAAATTTTACAGATATCGATCCTTTCACGGTTGAACCGGATTGCCATGTTCGTTTCGTGACAAAGGCAGAGCAATTACAACAGCCGGATTTAATTATTTTGCCGGGAAGCAAAAATACGATTGAAGATTTTCTTTACTTAAAAGAAAGCGGACTTGCCGGGAAGCTGAAAGAGCTGCATGAAAAGCGGCAGTCTGTTATTATTGGCATTTGCGGTGGATATCAAATGCTTGGCTGTCAAGTTTCCGACCCCTTCCATATGGAAACGACCATTAAGCAAGTGAAAACGCTTGGATTATTGCCAATTTCAACAACAATTACGAAGGAAAAGACGACGGTGCTTTCGGAGGGAACGTTACACTTTGCTGGAAAAACAATGAAAGTGAAAGGCTATGAGATTCATATGGGGCAATCTGAATTAAGCGGCAAGTGTGAATCCTTAATTGAAATGCAGCACCGCAGGGAAGGATGTAAAACTCGTGATGAGCGGGTGATTGGTACGTATTTTCATGATATTTTTCATAATGATGAATTCCGGAAAACATTGTTAAATCATCTTCGTCAACAGAAAGGGCTGGCACCTATAAATGATCGCGTTTCTTTTCAGGCATTGCGCGAAGAAGCGTTTAATCGTTTAGCGAATCATGTAAAGCAATATGTAAACATCGATGTGATTGAAAAGAAAATGGTTGAATTTCAACAAAGGGGGGATAAGCAGTGATGAATGTATTGCAGGAAATCCCGGCTTTAAATAAAGAAATAGGAGACCAAGTACGTTCTTATATTAACCAGTTGACAAAGCCGGTTGGAAGTCTTGGGCGGCTAGAGGAAATCGCGATCGAATTGGCCGAAATGACGGCATCCCCTTTTCCAAGTGTTACTCCACCGGGTGTCATCGTTTTTGCGGCAGACCATGGTGTGGCTAAAGAAGGTGTGTCGGCTTATCCGCAAGAAGTCACAGCGCAAATGGTATTGAACTTTTTAAACGGTGGCGCCGCCATTAATGTGTTTAGCAGACAAATCGGAGCGAAATTTACTGTTGTTGATGTAGGGGTGGCAACGGATTTGAAAGGAGAAGGTTTAATAAGTAAAAAGGTGCGCTATGGTACGGAAAACTTTTGTGAAAAAGATGCGATGAGCATAGAAGAAGCAAAACAGGCGGTTGCCATTGGCTATGAGCAGGCGGAAGCAATGATAACCGGGGGAATCAAATGTTTAATTGTTGGAGAAATGGGAATTGCCAATACGACGGCAAGCAGCACGATCCTTGCGCTATTAAGCGGTAAAGAGATCGAGTCACTTGTCGGAAAAGGAACGGGGATTCCTGATGAAAAACTTGCCCATAAACGAGATGTCATTCAACGTGCTTTATCAGCCCGGAATCCGGATGTGAATGACCCATTGGATATTCTTTCAAAAGTGGGAGGATTAGAAATTGCCGCAATGGCCGGGGCGATGCTGGCAGGAGCCTCTCACCGCATACCGATTCTCGTTGATGGATTTATTTGTTCGGTAGCCGCGCTGATTGCGAAATTATTTAATCCTAGAGTAGTTGATTATATGATTCTTGGACATCGTTCGAAAGAGAGCGGGCATCAAGTGGCAATTGACATGTTAGGGAAACAACCATTGCTTGATTTAGGAATGCGTCTTGGAGAAGGAAGCGGGGCAGCGGTTGCTTTTCCGCTGTTACAGTTTGCGACCAAGATGTTAAGTGAGATGGCCACATTTTCGTCAGCACAAATTTCTAATCGACATGATCCGTCATTGTGAAGCAATGGAGAAAAGGGAGCGATAGATAGTGGAAAAGGGAAAAGTGTATTTAGTCGGAGCCGGTCCGGGAAATCCAAAACTGATTACATTATACGGAATGGAATGCATTCAAAAAGCCGATGTCATTGCATATGACAGATTAATAAGCAAAGAGCTGCTGCAATATGCCAAAAAAGACGCTGAGCTGATTTATTGCGGAAAAGAGCCAGGGAAGCATGCGCAGATTCAAGAGCAAATTCATCAACTTCTTGTTGAAAAAGCATTGCAGGGAAAAATTGTTACGAGGCTGAAAGGCGGAGATCCGTGCGTATTCGGCAGAGCGGGAGAAGAGGCGGAAGTGCTGGCAAAGCATCATATTCCGTTTGAGATTGTCCCGGGTGTTACAGCAGGAATTGCCGCCGCTGCATACGCAGGAATTCCCGTCACTCACCGTGAGTATGCTTCTGCTGTTACCATCGTTGCAGGGCATCGGAAAAAAGGAAAGGAACATATAAATTGGGAAGCTTTAGCAAAAGGAAGCGATACGATCGTTTTTTATATGGGCATAAGCAACCTGGATGACATATGTGAAAGTTTAATGGCCTATGGAAAAAGTCCTCACACACCAGTGGCGATTGTTGAATGGGGAACGACCAATGAACAGCGTACGGTCGTTGGCGATTTAGCGACAATTGTTGAAAAAGCTAAACAAGCGAACATTTCCTGTCCTGCAGTTGTTATTGTCGGACAAGTTGTGAAACTAAGGGAAAAAATAAACTGGTTTGTGGAACAATTTGAACCAGCTTATACGTAAAGGTGCGAGGAAAATGGATCATGTACGGGGATTCGTCATCGTCTATACAGGTAATGGGAAAGGAAAGACAACAGCGGCATTAGGCTTGGCGCTGCGGGCGGCGGGACATGGGAAAAAAGTATTAATCATTCAATTTATTAAATCACCGAACCGCATCTACGGTGAAAAGGTAATGTTTCAACAACTGGGAATTGAAATGCATCAAACAGGAGCAGGTTTTACATGGACAAAGACACCGGAAGAACATCGGGAAGCGCTGAAAAAAGCTTGGGCGCTTACGAAAGAGAAAGTGATGTCGGGGGATTATGATGTCGTGATTTTAGATGAGCTAAATAATGCTCTTGCTATTGAAAGATTTCCGATTGATGATGTTTTACCGTTTAATGAAGTGCTTGAGTTGATTCAAAAGCGGCCGAAAAAGATGCATTTAGTGATTACGGGAAGAGCGGCGAAACAAGAAATCATCGATTGCGCCGATTTGGTGACAGAAATGAAGCCGATTAAGCATTATTATGAACAAGGAATTGATGCGGTAGAAGGACTGGAGTTTTAATGAAAAACTCCCACCTCTTAAACCAGTGTGGGTGGGAGAGGTATATTTCATTATAGATTCATTCCTTGAATCTTCTAAATATTTGTAACGGATAGGCAATGCTTATCCATTCACAATCTTCCCGCCGTTGACATGGATCATCTGCCCTGTGATGTATGAGGAATCATCGCTGGCTAAAAACACATAGCTTGGGGCGACTTCTTCAGGCTGCCCCGGCCGCTTCATTGGCGTATTCGAGCCGAATGTGGCGACTTTTTCACTCGAAAAGGTAGATGGGATTAACGGTGTCCAAATCGGACCAGGAGCGACACCGTTAACACGAATTCCTTTTTGCGCAAGGGACTTTGCTAATGAGCGTGTGAAAGTAACAATCGCTCCTTTTGTTGCCGAATAATCAAGAAGCTGCTCATGACCTTCATATGCGGTGACGGAGGATGTATGAATAATCGAGCTCCCTTCTTTTAAATATGGAAGGGCTGCTTTTGTTAAATAGAAATAGCCAAACACGTTTGTGCGGAATGTTTTTTCAAGCTGGTGGGATGTAATATTAAGCAAGCTGTTTTGCGGGTGCTGCTCAGCTGCATTATTGACGAGAATATCAAGCTGACCGAACGCAGCAACGGTTTGTTTTACCGCTTCTTTACAAAAATGCTCGTCACCGATGTCCCCAGCGATAAGCAAACATTGCCGTCCTTCCTGCTCCACTTGCCTTTTCGTTTCTTCGGCATCTTCATGCTCGTTAAGGTAGATAATTGCTACATCAGCGCCTTCTTTTGCAAAGTAAATCGCCACTGCTCTGCCGATTCCGCTGTCTCCGCCGCTGATTAAAGCTATTTTATTTTTTAATTTCCCGCTTCCCCGATAGTTCGGATCCTCAGAAACCGGCTGCGGATTCATTTCCGTTTGTAATCCAGGCTGTTGAAGTTGATGCTGCGGCGGTAATGTGGTTGTCCGTTTATTTGCCATTTGCCTTTTCCTCCTGTAAAGTGTTCAGTGATTAGTTTTAGTATGGGGAATTTATGAAAAAATATAAAAAGCCGAAGCAAAATTCGCTTCGACTTTCTATAGAACGTTAAAATATCTCGCTTCCGGGTGGGCGAAAACAATCGCTGATACGGAGGCTTCCGGTTCCATCATAAATCCTTCTGTTAACTCAATGTCAATTTCTTCTGGCTGCAACAGGCGGAACAGTTTTTCTTGGTCCTCAAGGTTCGGACATGCCGGATAACCAAATGAAAACCGCTGCCCTTGATATTTCGCGGCAAATCGTTCCTGCATTGTCATGTCAGGGCTGTCCGGGAAGCCCCAGCGATCGCGCATAATTTGATGCACGCGTTCGGCTAATCCTTCAGCTGTTTCTAAAGCAAGTGCTTGAATTGCATGACTTCGTAAAAATTCTCCGTTTTCTTTCCATTGCTGCGCCAGCTCGCGAATACCTTTCCCAGCCGTTACGGCAAAAAATCCGACATAATCCAACTCTCCGCTTTCCACCGATTTAATATAATCAGCTAAGCAAAGGTAAGGCGCTTTTTGCTGCCGCGGAAATTCAAATGTTTCAATCACTGTTTTTTCATCAGCAGGAGAGTAAATATAAATTTTATTGCCATCGCTTTGCGCAGGGAAGAACTGATAAACGGCCGCTGGTGTAATCCATTGCTGTCTTTTCGCCTCCGACAGCAAATCATCAATAAGCTCCTTCAACATGACGGCTTTTTCATCGTTTGCTTCGAGCAATTCTTTTACTTTTCCTTTTAAGCCGAGATGATGGCCGAGAAGCATTTGCCAATTGATGTATGGCTCGATGTGAGATAGAGAAAAGTCTTTGATCACATGGCGTTCTAAGTCGTATGGCTTAAAAACGGGTACGGCCGTTGAAACATTCGACCTTGGAATAGCAGCGGCTTTTGCTGCCATATTTTCACTCGCTGTCCGTTGTTTCTGTTTAGAATATTCGATTTCACCTCGCTGCAAGCGGTTGGCGAGGGCCAGCCCGTCCATGGCGTCTTTCGCATATAAGACAATGCCGTCATATTCAGGGGCAATTTTATTTTCGGTAAATTTCCGCGATAGCGCTGCACCGCCGACTAAAATCGGAATGGAAATACCGGCTTGTTTTAAATCTTGAGCCGTTACGACCATTTGCTGTGCTGATTTTACCAGCAGGCCGGAAAGCCCGATGATATCCGGTTTTTCTAATTTTATTGCTTCAATCAATTGCTGCGGAGTCACTTTAATTCCTAAATCGACCACTTTAAATCCGTTGTTGCTTAAAATAATATCGACTAAGTTTTTGCCGATATCATGAACGTCTCCTTTTACGGTTGCAAGCAATACTTTGCCTTTCGAGCTGTCTTCCGTTTTTTCCATATACGGTTCTAAAAAAGCGACAGCCGCTTTCATAACTTCAGCGCTTTGCAACACTTCGGCAACGATTAATTGATTATCGTTAAATAATCTTCCGACTTCGTTCATTCCATCCATTAACGGACCATTGATGATTTGCAGCGGATCGGAATAGCGTTGCAGTGCTTGTTCTAAATCTTCAAATAACCCTTCTTTTGTTCCCTCTACAACATAGTTGGCGAGCCGTTCTTCAAGTGTTAACGTGATTTTTGGCTTTTTCGTTTCCTTCGTTTTATTGCGGTAAAAATCCGTAAACGTTGCCAATGTTTCATCAGTTGTGTTAAACAATAAGGCTTCGGCAAGTTTTACTTCTTCAGCGGGAATCGACGCGAATCGTTCCAGTTTTTCTGTATTCACAATCGCATAATCCAATCCGGCCTGTGTGCAATGGTATAGAAAAACAGAGTTCAACACTTCCCGGCCGGCAGGAGGCAATCCGAAGGAAACGTTACTTATGCCGAGAATCGTTAAACATTGCGGCAGTCTTTCTTTAATCAGGCGAATTCCTTCGATTGTTTCCTTTGCTGAACCAATATACTGCTCATCCCCTGTGCCGACCGGGAATACAAGCGGGTCAAAAATAATGTCTTGCGGAGCAATCCCATATTTGTTGACAAGTAAATCATAGGAACGAAGCGCGATTTCCAGCTTCCGTTCGGCTGTAATCGCCATTCCTTGTTCATCGATCGTTCCGACGACAACAGCCGCACCGTATTTTTTGATGAGAGGAACCACTTTTTCAAACCGTTCTTCGCCATCTTCCAGATTAATTGAGTTAATAATGGCTTTCCCTTGTGAATAGGAAAGGGCGCATTCAATCACTTGTTCGTCGGTTGAATCAATGACAAGCGGAACTTTCACTTTTTTCACGACTTGTTGAATAAACTTTTCCATATCCTCTTTTTCGTTCCGGTCAGGGTCAGCCAAGCAAATATCGATGACATGGGCGCCGTTTTTCACTTGGGCGCGGGCAATTTCCGCCGCTTCTTCATATTTTCCTTCGGCAATTAATCGTTTAAATTTTCGCGAACCGATGACGTTTGTCCGTTCGCCGACGAAAAGAGGACGCATTGTTTCATCATAAATGAGCGGATCGATGCCGGATACAACGTGTGTGTCAAAAGACGATGGAATCGGACGCGGCGGGATCCCTTTTACCGCTTCAGCAATCGCGCGAATATGCTCCGGTGTCGTGCCGCAGCAGCCGCCGACAATATTAAGCCAACCTTTTTCAGCAAACTGTCTCACTTTTTTTGCTAAAATGTCCGGCGCTTCATGATAATGGCCTTCTTCATCGGGCAATCCGGCATTCGGATAGCAGCTCACCGCTGTATTCGCAAGCGAGGAGAGGGTACGAAGATGGTCGGTCATAAACTCCGGTCCTGTTGCACAGTTTAAGCCGACAGCGATTGGTTTCATATGCTGAAGCGAAATAAAGAATGCTTCAATATTTTGCCCGGCAAGTGTCGTTCCCATCGGTTCAATCGTTCCTGAAACGATGAGAGGAACTTTTTTTCCTACTTTTTCAAAAGCGCGAGAAATCCCGATAAATCCCGCTTTCACATTCAGCATGTCTTGACAAGTTTCGAGAAGAAGGAGGTCTACTCCGCCAATGAGTAAACCGCGGGCTTGCTCTTCGTATGCTTCAATTAATTGTTCGAACGTAACTCCGCCTGTAACAGAAAGTGTTTTTGTCGTTGGTCCCATCGATCCGGCGACGAACCGCGGCCACTCTTGGGTGGAGTAGCGGTCGGCTGCTTTTCTCGCCAGTTTTGCCGATTGTACGTTCAGCTCAAAGGCGAGATGACCAAGTGCATATTCATCTAATACGATGTTTGTCGCCCCGAATGTGTTTGTTTCAATAATGTCGGCACCAGCTTTTAAATAGGCTTCGTGAATACGTTCAATGACATGAGGAGCGGTGAGCGACAAATATTCATTGCAGCCTTCGTATTGTTCTCCGCCAAAATCATCAGCGGTTAATTGAAAACTTTGAATCATTGTTCCCATCGCGCCGTCGATGACAAGAATTTTCTTTTGCAATTGTTGTTCCAATAGAGTACTAGCCATTGAAAATCTTCCTTTCTTGTGATGCTCTTTCTTTTTCATAAATATAATTAGCAAGTTCCACTGTCATCTCATAGCGCAAAAATGGCGTAATTAAGTAGATGCCATTAAACAACTCAAACGCTGCATCAATTAATGACTTGGCAATGGCGATTCCTTCGCGTGCCGATTGAATCGGGTCGTTTGCGCAGGCGGCCATTCGTGCCCGTATCTCGTCAGAAAGGGTAATTCCCGGCACTTCATGGTGAAGAAAGTCTGCATTACGCGCGCTTGTTAACGGCATAATTCCGATATAAATCGGAACGGACAAATGTTTTGTTGCTTCGTATACTTCTTCGATTTGTCGTTCAGAGTAAAGCGGCTGTGAGATGAAATAATGCGCACCGCAGCGAATTTTCTTTTCCAGCCGTTCAACTGCTTTATCAAGGTAGCGAACATTCGGATTAAATGCCGCTGCAATCGAAAAGTTTGTTTTTTCACCGAGAGGTTTGCCTGAATAAGATAAACCTTCGTTAAATTGACTAATTAATTGAATTAAATCAAATGATGATAAATCATAAACAGACGTAGCGCCAGGAAAATCGCCGATTTTCGACGGATCTCCTGTGACAGCAAGAACATCGGTAATGCCAAGCGTATGCAGGCCCATTAAATGCGACTGCAGGCCAATTAAATTGCGGTCGCGGCACGTAATATGAATCAAAGGGCGGAGGCCAAGCTGCTCTTTCAAGATCGTGCCCAGAGCTACATTGCTGATGCGCGGTGTTGCCAATGAATTATCAGCAAGTGTCAATGCATCAATTCCCGTTTCTTTTAGTGCTTTAGCTCCTTCTAAAAACTTTGCAATGCCGAGCTTTTTCGGCGGATCAAGTTCAACGATAACGGATCGTCTTTGTTTGACGATTTCATGTAAAGCCGGTTTTTTATTAGGAGCAGAAGCCTGCACAGAAACGACAATATTTCGCTCTTTTACTTTTTTTTCAGTGACCGGCTTTAATCCTTTTAATGCTTTCGCAATCGCTGCAATATGCTTTGGCGTCGTGCCGCAGCAGCCGCCGATTAAGCGGGCGCCTTGTTCGCGAAAAGCTAAGGCTGTTTCTTCAAAATAGCTTGGGTTTGTTTCATAGACAAGTCGTCCGTCACGATAATCCGGTAAACTTGCATTCGGATAGACGGATAGAAACGCTTTTTTCGGAAGCGGTACTTCTTCAAGCGAGCGAATCATATAATACGGCCCTAAGTGACAGTTCAGCCCGATTACATCAGCCCCCAATGCTTCAAGCCGGTCAAATGCATCAGCGAGGTGTGTTCCATCTTGCAGCACGCCTACTTCATGGAGAGTCACATGGGCAACGATCGGTTTGTCTGTTTCTTTTCTGGCAATAGGCAAAACCGTTAACAGTTCCTCTAAATCGTAATACGTTTCTAGTAAAAGCCCGTCAACATCTTCAGACAACAGGGCATATAACTGTTCGCGGAATGTGCGTTTCACTTCTTCAAGTGTAATCGCCGTTTTTTTTATGCTTCTTAAACCACCGATTGTTCCAAGTACGTAGGCGCGCCCTTTTGCGGCCTGCTTTGCGATGCGGACGGCGGCTTCGTTTATTTCTTTTACTTGCTCTTCCAAGCCGTAGCGGGCAAGCTTCACATAGTTGGCTCCATACGTATTTGTTTGAATGACGTTTGCTCCCGCTTCAATATAAGCTTTGTGTATATGCAAAATTTCTTCTTGCCGTGATAGATTTAATTCCTCAAAACAACTATCCACTCCGTGGGAATAAAGCAGCGTTCCCATCGCACCATCAGCAATTAAAATCTGCTGTGCTAAATCATCAAGAAATCCCAAATCTCTTCCCTCCGTTCCGTTGTAAAAATAAAAAAGCCTTCTAAGAAGAAGACTTTTTTATTTGCTCATTCCTCTTCTTATCTTCCAAGCGAAACGCTTGTCTGGATTTAGCACCTTGACTTCGAAAAGAGAAACAATTTGTGCTCTTAGGGAAACCGGTGTGTATAGGGGGCACAACAAGCAATTTTCATTGCTTCCGGTTTCCCTTAAGAGTTTTTTCGCTGAAGTCGGTTGCTGAGGGTTCGTCGGGCCAGTCCCTCCCCCTCTCTTGATAAGAAACTGCTATTTAGTTGTTACGAAATGATTTATATATAATTTAAATAATTTTTAGAAAATAATCAACTATTAATTTGCATAAAAAGGAGTCCGCGTTCAAAGGAAAAAGGAGGCTGACCTAAGCGGGATGTCAGACTCCGCCATACAACGTATAGGACATAATGGAATTTAGATAAATGATATGATTGTGGATGGCATGTGAGGTAAGACCATTATAAGTCCGCCTTTTTTGGTTTTAGCGATAGTTGACAAATTGAACATCAATCGGCAAGTCCGCTTCGCGAATCGCAGCAATGACTTTTTGTAAATCATCTTTGCTTTTGCCGCTGACGCGGATTTGGTCATCTTGAATTTGGCTTTTTACTTTTAAGCCGGTATTTTTAATAATGGTGTTAATTTTTTTCGCATTGTCTTTGTCGATGCCTTGGACAAGTTTGGCGCGCTGGCGGACCGTACCGCCGGAAGCGGGTTCAACTTTTCCGTATTGAATATTTTTCGTTGGCACGCCGCGCTTAATGAGTTTGCCGATGAGTACGTCTTTCAACTGCTCCAACTTAAATTCATCATCAGAAATGAGAACGAGTTCATCTTTTTCTAAAGAAATGCTGCTTTTGCTGCCTTTAAAGTCATAGCGGTTTTGAATTTCTTTCATTGCGATATTTATGGCATTTGTTACTTCAGACAAATCAACTTTGGATACAATATCAAATGAGCTTTCTTTTGACATTATGCTACCTCCGGAAAGTTTGGTCATTTGCCTCCATTATAGTAAAATATAGCATGCGAAACAACTTTTACAGAGTATGAAAAGAAAGAAGGAAGATTATGAATCCATTATTGCCTGGAAGTGTAGTTGCGTTAACTGTAAAGAAGTTAGCCCCGTTTGGGTATTGGCTGACAAATGGAAAAGAAGATGTATTTCTTCATAAAAAGGAAGCAGAAGAGCTTCAGTTAAATGATGAAGTAACTGTATTTTTATATCGTGATAATCGCGGACGATTAATAGCAACAGCAACGATTCCGACGATTACAAATGAACGCTATGGCTGGGTGGAAGTGGTTGAAGTTGTACCAAAGCTCGGTGTCTTTGTTGATATCGGTATTTCTAAAGACGTTCTTGTTTCTCTTGATGATTTGCCGCCGCTTGAAGAGCTTTGGCCGATGTGCGGCGATCAATTATACTGCTCATTAAAAACGGACAAGCGCGGCCGTTTGCTTGCGGATTTAGCTGCGGAAAAAGTGATGGAGGCAATCGCTGTTAAAGCAACGGAAGCGGAGTTTAACAAAAATATTCGCGGTCGTATTTACCGCTTAATCAAGGATGGCTCATTCATGATATCTGATGTCGGGTATCTCGGGTTTATTCACCACTCTCAACGCCGAAAAGAACCGCGCCTCGGTGAATTAGTCGAAGGCAGGATTATCGGGGTTAAAGAAGATGGGACCGTCAATGTTTCGTTATTGCCGCGCAAACATGAAAGCATTGATGAAGATGCAGGGAAAATTTATCAATATATGGAGAGCCGCGGCGGGGCAATGCCGTACAGTGATAAAAGCGACCCGGATGACATTAAAGCGCGTTTTCACATGAGCAAGGCCGCATTCAAACGGGCGTTAGGAAGATTGATGAAAGAAAATAAAGTATATCAAGAAGATGGATGGACATATTTTATGAAGAATAAATAAACAGATTATGAGGAGAACAACAATTAAAATGGCAGATAAAGCAGTCCCGTTAAACATGAAAACAACATAAAAAGCTGTCGTATAAGGGTCTGCCCCCTTACTGTATTGCGGGTTCAGACCCTTTATTTTTGAGACAGCCTTGCTTTTATAAATGGTCAGTTTTTTTCGAGTATTCGTATTTGCCTGCCTGGCGGTTTTTTTCACGAAGCATATTTTTTTCATGATGTTTTGCGTTGTTATCTCGCGGCTTTTTATCATTATCGCTCGTATGGGACATCGATTTGCCACTCCTTTATGCGTTGTATAGGAGTAGTTTTTCCGCCGTATGTATTTCTATGCTTCGATTTGTTTATTTAAGAAAAAGAGAGCGAGTGTCCCCGGTCCGGCGTGGGCACCGATGGCACCGCCAATCGGAAAAATGAGAAAGTCCGTGCAGCCAAATTTTTCTTCAATTTGTTTTTTTAATTCGAAAGCAGCTTCCTCATCATCTCCGTGACTGATGCCAATTGTTTGCTTTTGTAAATCGACTCCGCGTTCTTCCATTAGCTCAAGCATACGTTTAAATACTTTTTTGCGGCCGCGGATTTTTTCAAGCGGGATTAATTTTCCGTCTTCGACATGAAGAAGCGGTTTTATGTTCAATAGTCCGCCGACAAACGCAGAAGTTTTGCTGATTCGTCCGCCGCGTGCCAAAAATTCCAAGTCATCAACGGTAAAAATATGTTCCATATGGCGGCAATAGTCTGAAACCGTTTCACATAATTGCTCATACGGCATGCCTTTTTGCGCGAGTTTGGCCGCTTGAGCGACAACTAATCCTAAGCCGAGAGAGGCGCATTTTGAATCAATAATCGTTAGTTGAAAATCCGGATATTCTTCAAGCACTTCGGCGCGAATCATCATGGCCGTTTGGTATGTACCTGACAACTGGGAAGAAAACGCAATATAAATGCAAGGGCGCTTTTCTTTTGCGTATTGCGTAAACACTTCTTTCAGCTTTAATGGACTTGCCTGCGATGTTTTGGCGACTTGACCGCTTCTCATCGCATCGTATACTTGCTTTGGTTGAATTGTAACAAGGTCTTCATAATCCTGGTCATTTAAATGCACAATAAGCGGTATTAACGTAATGCCATGTTCTTGCAGAAAAGAGTATGGCAAATCACAGCCGCTGTCCGCTAAAATTTGAATCGACATGATGTTCACCTTCTTTCAAGTGTGATAAAATTCCTTCCGCTTTAGTTAAGTGTAACGATTATTTTGGAAAAATACAATTTTTAAAGTGATAAAACAGCTAGAGTAGAGCAACAGGAGGAAAATGATACGATTTGGATGTATGTAAAAAATTCACGATTGTATTAATTGGAGCGCTTCTAAATGCGGCTGCCATGAACTTGTTTCTTATCATGCTAAGCTTGTGCGAGGAATAACGACTGTTCCGGCAAGGGGAGCATTCTCCAATGAGGATAAAGATATGTTAATTATCGTTATGACATGATATGGATGATTTGATTTAGCGCGGATTATTAAGAAAGTAGATCCAAAAGCGTTCACGAATATTGTCCAGACAACAGAAGTGCTTGATTGTTTAGAAAAGATATTGGCTGACGTAACAAGAAACTGCCGCAACCAAAAAAGACAAGATGGGCGGCAGTTTCTTAGTTTAACATGTTCAGGTGATGGCGCTAATGTGTTATCTTATCAAGCTCTTCCTGAAATTGACGCAATTGCGCTTGCTCTGCTGTCGTTGAATTTGCATAAGCAGAGGAAAGCGCGTTTTTTGCTGTTTCAATGGCATGCCGCAAGTTGACAGGAGACTGTCCATTTGCCGCTTGTTTGGCCATCATGACTGCTTCACGCGCTTTTTGGAATAATGGATTTCCCATTGCTATGCGCCTCCAAGCGAAGATTCAACTGCTTGTTTTGCTTTGCGTTCCTCCGCTTCCGCATATGTCATATGGTAAGGGATTCGCTCATCATGTTTTTCAACAGTGTCTACACTTTGTTGAATGAAACGTTTGGACTTGCTGCGTTTACTCAAGATGCATTCCCCCTTAAAGAAATGAGAAAGCTGATTCATGACAAGGAGACATCCTTTCCAAATAGAAGCAGTCGGAGAGGTTTGTCGATCAGCTTTCATTGGTAGTGTAACCGTGCAGGCAATTTTTTAATGAAGGGAATGTTTAACTTAAAGGCTGCTTACAGCTTAAGCAGCGATTTTAGGTAAATACCGATTCCATCTTCCTCATTTGTCTTTGTCACATCGCGGGCGATTGCTTTTAGCGGTTCAATCGCATTGCCCATCGCAACGCCATAACCTGCCCATTCAATCATTTCTAAATCGTTGTCCTCATCGCCGAAGGCAATGACCTGCTCCCTCGGGATTTGATAATATTCCGCAATACGTTTAAGCCCTACCGCTTTATTCACCCCAGTGCGGACGATTTCAATGACATGCCATGGTGCAGCCCAGCGGCGATGGTCGATGAGATGGGCGTGCACCTCGGATAAATAGGTGCGAATTTCCTCTACATGTTCTTCATCAGCATGAATCAAAATACAAGTAGGGTCTTTTCGCAACATTTGCCGCAAATCACCGATTTGGACATGAGGATTTCCTAAATTAAAAATATCAAGCAATTGTTCATCATGCTCGTGGAAATAGACATCGTCCATAATTTCTGCCAAAATGTTTTTGACATTATATTTTTCGCTTACTTCAATAATTTCTTTCACCGTTTCTAAATGAAGAGGGGTATGGTACAAGCCCCAGCTGTCATCTTTGGGATGATGAACAAAAGCACCGTTAAAATTAACAATTGGAGTTGTCAGTCCAAGCTCCTCATAATACATTTTGCTGGCGCGATACGGCCGCCCCGTTGCAATCACGATGATGTGCCCGGCCTCTTTCGCTTTCAACAGCACTTCTTTTGTGTAAGGAGAAATCGTTTTATCGTCTTTTAATAATGTTCCATCTAAATCTAAAGCAATTAAATATTTTTCCATAACGACTCCTTTATATCATCATAATTTTTCTGATTTTAGTGTAACTCTTTTCCAAAATTTTTGTCCACATGTTAAACTAGCGTTAGAAAGGAAAAAAGGAGTTAGAGAATATGGTTGTCATTCAAAATGAGAAAATCGCTCATATTCCAGTTTTGCATGTGGTCAAGGAAGATAAACGGCAGGAAAAACTGCCGCTGATCATCTTTATTCACGGTTTTACAAGTGCGAAAGAGCATAATTTGCATTTTGGCTATTTGCTTGCGGAAGCAGGATATCGCGTCATTTTGCCTGATGCGCTTTATCATGGAGAACGCGGGGAAAAGATAACAGAGCAAGAATTACAATTTTCCTTTTGGAATATCGTATTAAATGAAATTGAAGAAATTGCGAAAATAAAAAATGAACTTGCTTTGCGCCATATAATCGATGAACAAAGAATCGGCTTAGCAGGCACATCGATGGGCGGGATTACAACATTTGGCGCGTTGACGCAATATCCTTGGATAAAAGCGGCCGTTTCGCTTATGGGAACACCTTGCTATGAAACATTTTTCCAGCTGCAAATCGACGAAATAAGAAAAAGGGGGCATCAGCTTCCTTTATCCGAAGAAGAGCTGCAGAAGGAAAAGGCGCGTCTTGCTGCTTATGACTTGTCATTGCAGCCGGAAAAGCTGAACGGCCGTCCGCTTTTCATTTGGCATGGACAGCTTGACCAAGTCGTGCCTTATCATTATACATATGAATTTTATGAAAAAATAAAACCTCTTTACGCACAAAACGAAGCGCATTTAAAATTCATTTCTGATGCGAAAGCAGGACATAAAGTAACAAGAGAAGCATTTTTAGAAACGGTGAAATGGTTTGAAAAATATGTATAAAGAGGAAAAAAGGGTATCCTAACAGCAATTTGTTGGATATCCTTTTTTGTTATTAATTATTGAAAACCGCTTGTATGGAACCGCATTTTCCATTTCTCGTTTATCATTTGTTTTAATGTCAAAACATTTTTACAAAAAAATTTCTTTTTCTAATCGTTCGACATCAATTAAGTAAAACCCATCATCATCAATGTCGATAAGCCCTTTCCGTTTCAGGTGGCTGAGTGTCCGGCTAATTGTTTCGCGCGATGTACCGATCATATTTGCTAACTCCCGGTTCGTAAAATGGGTCGTGAACCGGAAGTAACGTCCTTGTGGAACGGCATTCGTTTTCGTTAACCGCAAAAGGAGCATCACAATTTGTTCATACGTATTATGAAGAATTTGCTCTTCTAACCGATTTTGTAAGTCAATAATTTTTTCGCCCATGACGCGAAATAGTTTCATGCATAATTCCGGATAGCAAATGAGTGTTTGTTCAAAATCTGAGATTGGAATCGCAATTAATGTCGTTTCTTCGACGGCTTCTGCGTGTGCTGGATAAGCACCTTTTCGGAAAAAACCAGTATGTGGAAACATTTCTCCGGCTTGCAAGATAGAGACAATTTGTTCTTTTCCGTTCACATCTGTTTTATAAATTTTCACCGTCCCTGAATGAATGAAAAATACGCGCTCTAACGGGTCGCCTTGCATAAAGACAAACGTTCTTGGTTTATAGATGTGCACTTGTGAAATCGTCACAAGTGAATTTAGTTCATGATCGGATAATTCGCGAAAAAGTGGGACACTTTTTAATCTCGGTTTAATCCAATCATTTTTCATGTTTCCATCTCCCTTCTATTCCATTTTATGGTTCATCACCATAACTTGGGGTTGTTAATATAAAAATGAATATTTTTCCATGTATAGGTATAAAAAAAGCGAAAACTCTGGTATCGTAATTGTT
>NZ_QLMH01000007.1 GCF_003259935.1 Paranoxybacillus vitaminiphilus
TTTTGCAGCTTGATAATGAGATTTCGTAAGCTTTCAGTCATATTATTGATGGTTCTCGCCAGCACTTCAAGCTCACCTTTGGCTTCGACTTGCACTGTTTGGCTTACATCCCCATCCATAATCGCTTGCGCCCGTTCCGTTAGTTCGGCAATCGGCTTGACTAAAAAATAACGGAGAATCATAAAGGATATCATGATTGATACCACAGACGTAACGAAAGAAATCATCCTATTGTCCTGAAGAAAGTAATCAAGAAGATAGGAAACGATTTCAAAACCGATTAGCGTGAGCAAAATCACCCAGCTTAAGTATGACATTCTTAATTTCAATTTAATCCTTCCTTTCTAAGCTGTATTAGTTTAGATGTTTTATTTCAGTAATAACAAGTACATCTTGTGTGTTAAATTGTCTTTCGCAAAATAAAAATTGCAGAAAATTGCAAAAAGAATATACATAGAGGCTTTACATGGAGTTGCAGCCATGATAGCCTTTTTTAGTTTTGCCAAAACTGTTGCGGCTGGTGCTTGGCAAAAGAGAACTATAGCAGCTCTATAGCTAAATTCTTAACTGTATTTTTATACAAAATTTTAAGGTTTTTTTATATTTCTTGTAGAAAACATGTTAAATCCCTGCTAAAAAACGGCTTGAGAGAGAATAAAGTAAACATAATAAAACCAACAATCGATAGTATAATAATTAACGAAAATCTATCACTCGATTTGTGACAAATATTTCAACAAATACTGGGATTATAAGAGTTATTTCCTGCGTCATACTCCTGGACACATTTATTTGAATAAACTCATTTTTAACGAAGATCATTGTAATATTAAAAACGAACGAAAATATATCACCTCTTATTCCTATTTATTATGAATATTAGTTGAACAGACGAACAGGCATAGTAATGATGGGATGTGCAAAACGTTTTGAAAAATATAACTTTTTTACGCATCATATATGTATTTAGCCGTTGTCTCACATTAACTCCTAAGGAATTTAGGCAGATATATATAAAGCGGAGAAAATATTCCAATGAAATTGATACTGCAAGCGGTGAAAAAGTATCGAAGTTGAGAATAAAGCATTAGTGGCTAGAGGATATAACCTTGGTTCAAATCTCGTGCAAAAATGGGGAAAGTTTACGAAGAAGGGAAGCAAGGTCATGAATCGTGTAGCAGAAATAAGCTTGAAACTTTAGTTTCATTGCTATTTTTTTGTAAAATACATTATTGAAAAAGTTGAAATCGGAAAATTAAAATAAATGGGAAACAAAATCACGATTGTGCGATTTTTTAATAGTACGTATAACTTTAGGAGGGGGCTAACTCAATTGAGGATGTAATGAATTATAAATGGCAAAGTGAGTGAGTGTCAATGGAGTTAGAAAAATTTCTACAAAGTGTTCAAGAAGCGTATGCTTCATTATTAAAGTCTACACTTGTTATTTTTGATCAATCGTTTATACCGGTTACTAAAATATCAAGAATAAATGATTTAACAGAATTTATATTGTCTACTTTTCGTCTTCCAAGTGATCTTATTTATTTACGCCGCGCCATGTGGGTGGATACGGGGGTGGTTGGCCTCAAAGCTTTGATTGCTCCTGTTGCTGTTCAAAATGAATCCCGTCTCTTTATTTGGGCAGGGGTATTCATTGAAAAAGGAATGAAGCGATGGGCGGAAGTTTCTCTCAGAGAGAACCATTGTTCTCATCTTCTTCATTTGGCAGAAGAAATTTCATTAGAGAGTATGCAAGAAAAGCTTGAATATATAGAACAAATGGCAAATATATGTAAACAATTTCTTCAATCGCATCAATATGAACGTGAATATATTAACCATCTCCAATGGCTAAATGACGCAATACAATCAATTTCTAAAAAACAAACGGATATAGAAAATGGTTTAAAAATGTTTCAAAAAATCGACTCTTCGATTGAATTTGTAGCGTATGCAAAGAAGGTAAATGAACATAAATTTTTAATTCAACATACCGTCGGTGAAGAAATAAAGCGATGGCGTCAATTATCGTTGCATAGTGATGATCCGTTCATTAAATTTTTATCGAAAAATAAACAACCACTTATTATAGAAAATGCAGCAACTCATTTGCTTTTGCCATCGTTTTTTAAACATCCATTTAGGCCTTTACTTTTTTTGGCTTATCCTTTAATGGTCGATAATGAGTTACATGGAATTTTATTTGCCGGCAGTTTCCACAACAAGTATTTTTCTGCGTCTACGGTTAAAGAAATCATGCAGGTAGCTGTTAACGTAACAACTCTTCATTTACAATACGAAAAAATCATATCTTCGATTGATCGGCATTTGATGCGTCTTTCAATTTTAAATGATATGAGTAAAGTCATAGGAACTGTTAACAATATTGAAGAGATGCTCCATATTATTACCGATTTAGTGCAGCATCTTATATCAAGTAGATTAGTTGTTATCTTTATTGGAAAACAATATAGTCATATAAAAAATAATCACTTACTTTCTGAAGAGCAGCTGGAAGACTATATAAAGCATTTAAGAGCTCGTTATGTCCAAGAAAAGAATGAGGGGGAAGGTTTTCTTTTAAAGTTATTTAAAGCACCGTTTGGTTTAATGGTTGAGGCGTTTTTTTCGTTATCCGAAAAAATAAGAGGAGTATTAGCTGTTCATGTTGAAAAAGAGGAGGATTTGAAGGAAGCGGAAGTGTATGTAACTACATTGTTTACTATTAGCCAAGAAAGGTTGAAACAATTATTCATTGCAAATGTCGATGAATTTCTGTTACCTAATGAAGGAAGAGAGCATCTGTCATTACTTGAACGATTAACCAAAAGGGAAATCGAAGTATTAAAGCAGTTAATGCAAGGATATAGTAATCGTGAAATTGCAAAAAATTTATTTATTAGCATTCATACGGTTAAAAATCATGTTACAAACATTTTTCAAAAATTAGGTGTAACCGATCGGGCACAATTGATTGCAATGGTATATAAACTTGATTATATGAATAGTCGAAATAAAGAAGAGCATTAAATGTGTGTAAGGAAATTTATACTTTCGGAATGATGTAGTACCTGATTACTATTTTTGTTTAAAAAATATACGAATAGGAATAAAAGGTGATATATTTATCGCCATTTTTTCATATATAATCGTCTATGGTATAAATCTTCGTTCACAAATAAGAGGGAAGAACATAACGAAGAGGAGAAACATAAACGAGATGTAATTGTTTAAAACGTTTATTTGTTGAATGTAATTCAGGTATTGTCGCAAAAGTAGCAAAAACTTAGATAATCGAACAAAGGAAGTCCTGTTTTGTTATTATATTAATTATATAGTAGATTGATTTTCCAGCATATATAGAACGTCTCAATTGCTCTTTTGCCTGAACCTAAACGCCTTATTTATGCCGGTTTTTCAATCTTCTGAGAATCATTTAAAATAAACATGGAGAATTAGCTCTTAATGTTTGAGGGAGACAGACTCTTATGAGTCAGCCTCACGTTTATCTTAAATGATTATTTCACTTCTAAAGTGTCGTCATTTTTGTTGAAATAGTCAATTGCTTCTTTATCGGAATCGAATAGTTTTGTAAAGATGGGAAGTTTTATGGTCTGAAAAATTTCTTTCAGCGGGCTTCCGATGTTCGTAATCACTATTTCTTTTTTTCGTTCTTTTGCGATTATTGCACATTTAGCGATAATTTCTAAACCTATGCTGTTAATGTATCGTACTTTTTCCATATTTAAAATAATATACTCGTTGTTCCCGTTTATTAATTTAGTCATTGTTCTTTTAAGATATTCAACATTTTTTAATGTAATATCTTCCTTTAAATATAAAATTTTGAATTTTCTCATTGCCCATCTCCTACCTCATTTTGTTATAGTTTTTGCGTTTTGTGTAAACTTTTGTTTCTTTACAGAAAATTATGCTTAAGTAAATTATCTTGCACAATTTTACAAAAGTAAATGACATAAACCGTTTCTTTGGGAGCAATGAAATGCATAAACGAACGAATGTTCTTGTTTCTTTCAGCATAAACATTGCGTTGCTTACCATCCCTTTTAAGGGCTTTATAACGTGTAAAATGAAAGGTTAGTTCAAACTAATTTCAATGATTTTTAACATGACTTAGTGAATTCGATAAGTGATAAATTTCTGTCAAGGAGATGGGCTGTGCAAGAATAGGTGTTCATTAAATATTTATTCATGCGAATAGATTATCTTCATAAATGCAAAAAGTCTAGATTGTCAGGAGCTTTTTTGTATTCGTTTACATGCACGGCTGACTCGAGGCTGTAGCTGTGGGGGGGGTTAGACAGATAAATCTTTTGCAAGGTAATAATCAAATTTAATAATATCGGTTCAATTTTTAATAAAAAATAAAAGAAGTATGCAGCGAGTGTTCTTCTATCCCGGCTCCCTTTTCTGTTTAAAATAAAATAGCGATCTTTTAAATCTTTCCATGGCGTCAACAACGATTTAAAATTCCCTAATTTCATTCAACAAAATGAAATTCCCCGTGATAACTAGGTAGGATGATCCCATAACCATCAAGTTAAGAAAAACTCTTTTCATCATCAGCGATCTTTCATATCCTTTTGCGTTTCAATTTCTTCTCCTAAATTCTAAAAGTTATTTCACTAACTTGAAGTGTATGAGGATAAACCCCTTGCTTTTTGCCTTTCTTGTAGCTTGATTCGCTTTAAATGAGTTAGAGGTGAAAACGATTAGAATGACATGCTCCATCAAGTTTTGCCATCGTTTGTCCATATCACCAAGTTGATGTCAGACGTTTTTGATAGTCTCCTCTTGCCAGTGAGCCGAATAAAACGATTGTCATTTGTCGAACAAGCTCACCGATCAATTTTTGAAATTCCTGTTGAATTCCAATCAGAAGTCATACTTGAACAACCTAGTTTGTCATTAGTACTATCTTCATTTTAGCAGAAATCCTGAATCTGCAGTCACGTGACAATAATTGTGAAAAAATGCATGACACGTTTATTTTATTCAAAATAACAATCTATTGGCTCCCGCACTTCAACACTATCATTCCACCCTCTATGTTTATCCGGTTAAGAACATCTGTAAGCTGACGTCAGTACTCAACAGGCGCCAGTTTGTTTATACGTTACCTATTTCTGTGATTTTTACTCGATTCTAGAAATATGCTAGCTGGATAAAACATGTTCATCACACAGTACATTGTGAAGCTTTTGTTACAGCAAAGGGGTTTTGTTTTAGAGTTTTTATCAATGTGAAGAAGGAATTTTTGGGATTTTGTTAAAATTTATCTATAAGGTGTTGTTGAAATGCTCGAAAAAGAAACAGTGAAGATGCAAATGAAAGAGATCGACGAAGTAAGCAACAAATGCTAAATTCACTTCGGTTGTTTGTTTGCTGGCAGTTTTGAATACCGTACTTGAAGTTGTAAGGTATTGGGCAGGCAAATTACCAAGATGGATTTCTATTGGTGGGACAATCGTTTTTTAAGCAATTGCTATTATTTGTTTGATACATATTTCATTCTTATCATAGTCGATAACAACAATACGAAAAGAACTATTAAAACAGAGCTATAGGCAAAATTTTAGCGTGGTCAACGGTGGTAGAACAAGAAGAGAGGTGAACTTATGGTAAAGCTTAAAGCTATGAGAAAAAAGCCGTTAACGGGATTGATTGTCATTGCGATGGCCGTATTTATTGATATGCTTTTGTACAGTATTGTTGTTCCTATCGTGCCTTTTTACATTTCTAAATTTAGTGCTTCGCAAACAGTTATTGGCATACTGATCAGTTGCTATGCTTTTTCTTTTTTGGTTGCTACTCCTATATTAGGGGGAATCTCTGACAAGTTTGGCAGACGAGGAGTCATGCTATGGGGGATGGCCGTTCTTTTAGCAAGTACTTTCCTATTTGCTTTTGCAAACAGTATGATGCTGTTAATTGTTGCTAGATTGCTGCAAGGGGTGGCAGCAGCGGCGACATGGACGGCGGGATTGGCGCTCATTATGGATATGTATCCGCCTGCTAAAAGGGGAAAGGCTTTAGGAACCGTACTGACTTTTATGTCTGCAGGGACTCTTTTAGGTGCACCTGTAGGTGGGATGTTGTTTGAATGGGGAGGTTATCAGCTGCCGTTTTGGTTTGTTTCATGTTTTATTCTTTTAGATGGTTTCGCGAGGATATTTTTATTAGAGGATCCGCCAAAGGATACAGGTGCTAATAGCGCCGGAATGAAAATTTTCCGGGACCGTATCGTATTAAAAATTTTTGGTGTAGTTTTACTTGGAGCTTCTGCAATAAGCATTTTGGAACCTATTTTACCTATTTATCTTGAAAAACATTTAGAGGCTAATTCCGTGCATATAGGAATTCTATTCGGCATTACAACTCTTTCTTATGGAATGATCAGTCCTTTAGCTGGTTGGTTATCTGATCGATGCGGAACGTTTGTTGTGATGATGTCAGGTCTGCTTATTTTAGCCGTTTCTCTTCCATTGGTTATAATCCCTAAATCGTTAATATTAGCAGGAGCTGTACTTTTTTTGGTAGGGGCAGCTGCTGGTTTTGCCTTAACACCAACCTTGCCGGAATTAGCGAATTCCGTTGATCGGTTGGGAGGTGGTGCGTATGCCGCTGCATTTGCTGTTTTTAATATGGCCTACTCCTTAGGAATGATCCTTGGGCCGATTGCAGGAGGAGGGCTGGCCGATTTATTTGGCATATCAACAGCTCTTTATATCATGTGTTTTGTTTTAATATGTTACAGTCTGTCTTCTCGATTGATGAAACATGAACGAAACGCTACATATGTTAAACAATAGAATAATGAGTGACGTTGGAGGAAAAATGAAGTATTTAAAACCGTTTTTTTTAGTAACTGATATTGGATTTATTGTATACTGGTTCATTACCTTTTTCCATCTTATACCTGAAAGTGTAGCGTTTAAAGACTATGATAATCCAATCATTATAGCATGGAACTGGTCGTTTTTTCCGTTAGATATTTTCATTTCGATAACCGGTCTTTACAGTATATATCAATATAATAAAAATAACCCAGCGTGGATGAATTATGCTTTGATTTCTCTTGTTTTGACTTTTTGTTCGGGCTTACAAGCCATTGCATTTTGGACTTTCAGCAAAGATTTTGACATAACTTGGTGGGCTGTCAACTTGTATTTAATGATTTACCCATTATTTTTTATTAGAACTTTCATTGCCGCAAAGAAATAAGGACAGTTTGTCAAGGGTTGTGATCATCAAGATTGTATCTTTGGAAAGGAGAGAGATGTTCGTGCATTTTCTTATTTGGGGCTTTCTTGTTTGGCTAGGAGCCACCCTCATTTTTCGATTTCTTGGACATTTTTTCTTCAACCCAGAAAATGCTTTACTTCTTCTACTTTCCTATTTGCTTGTTGTTCCGGTCATTTTTTTATTAACCTATCCGCTATACAAGCTTAAAGGTTTAACAAAGGATGAACGCTTAAAAGCTGCTATGTTTATCGCGCTTCCCGGCATGTTCATTGATACGATTGTATTAGTTATCTTTCCAGATGTGTTTACGAATTTATCTGTAGAATCTGATCGATATTTTGGCTCTTGGCTGTTATGGGCATACAGTTTGATTTTAATGACAGGGATTTTCCCTAGAAAAAAGTAGACGCGAAAGTGATGATGAAACGAGAAAAGAAGAAAAGCATCCATCCTTATCAAATTTTATGGCTCCTGCCGGTTGTATTTGCGATTCATAATATAGAGGAGCTTCCATTTCTTCAACGATGGGCGAATGAGTTTTTAGATAAGCGGCCATTTATGTTTTTGGTACGATTATATGAATTTAAGAATCTAGCCATTGCAATGATATTGCTTACTTTAACCGCTAGTATCATTGTCTGGATGGAATATAAGAAACGCAATCGGCTCACGCTTCATCTCACCGTTTTTTGTATCTGTTTATTGCTGGTGAATGGGGTGGTTCATGCCGGTCAGTTTTTTGTGTACAGACATTATGTTCCAGGGCTTATTTCTGCTGTTTTGCTAATGATTCCTTATATGACGTATATCCTTTATCTATTCGTTCAAAACAATCGCATTCAAACGAGGGGAGTCATGAAGTATTTGGTACTTAGTGTGATTGTGATGAATCCTCTTATTGTGATTTTCTTGTTCATATCGAGCTTATTGGCAAGATAGGAGATATATGAAAATAACAAAGAGGCCTCCATTTTTTATGAAGTGATACGGATTTTTGATCCATCACTTGAGGAGATAAGGAACCGGCCAAGCTGACGTACCTGCGGATGCGTAAGCAAGAAATAGTAGATGGGTTGCTCCGCCCGATCGATAGAAAACCGGTATTGTTTACTATATCCACTAAGAAGACAGCCCTCTTCTGCGCTGTCGCTTCTTTGATGGAGTTGGTAAGAAGCCTCCCATCTCTAAACAACGTGTAGGTGGAAGAGGTTCATACGGTAAACTGATATATTCCGTTTTTTACCTGGATGGTCTTATTTTCCGGCATTTTGGTTATTCCGCATAAAAACGGACGATTGATAAGAGCATGGCCGATTGGAGCGGTCTCATACAAGCGGACCGAGATGTTTCCGATAAAAAGCTCGGAATAGGGGCCAAATTCATCCTTGTTTTGCGTTACAGACTGACGAGGCATATCGAATAAATGGCAATATTTTTGCAATGACTTGTCAAGGTCGCTTACATGCATCCCAATATATGAAAGAGACGGCGAGCCGATGCTGTGCTGCATAAGCGGTTCCATTTCCTTCATGCGGGCTTCTTCTGGTTCGCCCCATTGGATGAAAAACGGATAGCGGCATGTATCATCTTGTTCTTCCTCGATAAATAGCATCGACCAACTTAATACTTTACCATCTTCACGTTTTCGGCTTCCAGTAAACGGACCAATCGGCTTTCTCCCTTTTGCCTGAACGTGGTTAATGACAGCATCCATATCATTTGTGCGGAATGCTAATTGCGAAAAGCCTTCCTCTTTATGGAAGTCTGTGACGATTTGCTGGATTAATACGTTGTCAGAAGTTTTCGCTTTATCAAAGTCCGTAAAGCCAATCCATTCAATGTAGCGCAATCCGGTAAAGTAGTTTAGGCAGTTATATGTGCCCCAAGAAGGATGTTTCCCTCCGTCTATCGCATGAAATCCGATAAGCTGAAACGCGGTTTTTGCTTCTTCAGGACTTTTTGTAAAATGAACGAGATGGTCAAATGTAATATTCATTTTTTCATTCCCTCTCCCCTAAAGGTGGTTTAAATAACTATTTATTCCAATTCTAGTCTGCCTGTTCGGATGGATCAAGTAAATGGTTAGTGTGAGAATGTTAGTTTTTGTATTATTAAAGCATGACAAATATTGCTTCAACGGGCGAAAGTTTGGTATCATCATTATATTGTGAAAGGTCGAAACTTTCGGAGGTGAAAGGGAATGTCAAGAATTTCTATTGAACAAGTAAAACACGTGGCGCATTTGGCACGTTTAGCGATTACCGATGAAGAAGCAGAAATGTTTACGAAGCAGTTAGATGCGATTATTACATTTGCCGAGCAATTAAACGAATTAGATACAGAAAACGTTCCGCCAACGTCGCACGTGCTTGATATGAAAAACGTTATGCGCGAGGATATACCGACACCGGGGCTTCCGCGTGAGGAAGTCTTGAAAAATGCTCCAGACCATCAAGACGGGCAATTCCGCGTACCAGCGATTATAGAGTAAGGAGGGAAGACGATGTCATTATTTGACCATAAAATTTCTGAACTACATAACATGCTGCATAAAAAAGAAATCTCTGTTTCTGATTTAGTCAATGAATCATTTAAACGCATTTCTGAAGTAGAAGAAAAAGTGCAAGCGTTTTTAACATTAGACGAAGAAAATGCCCGCGCAAAAGCGAAAGAGCTCGATGAAAAGTTAGCGACAGAAAAAGAATTTGGTTTACTTTTTGGCATGCCGATTGGAATTAAAGACAATATCGTAACAAAAGGGCTGCGCACAACATGCGCAAGTAAAATCCTTTATAACTTTGACCCAATTTACGATGCGACAGTCATGCAGCGCCTGCATGAAGCGGATGCGATTACGATTGGTAAATTAAATATGGACGAGTTTGCGATGGGTTCTTCTACAGAGAACTCCGGCTTTCAATTAACACGCAACCCTTGGGACCTTGAGCGCGTACCGGGCGGTTCAAGCGGCGGTTCCGCAGCAGCCGTTGCCGCAGGGGAAGTACCGTTTGCGTTAGGTTCTGACACAGGCGGTTCGATTCGCCAGCCGGCAGCGTTCTGCGGTGTCGTCGGCTTGAAACCTACATATGGGCGTGTATCCCGCTTTGGTCTTGTCGCCTTCGCGTCTTCACTTGACCAAATTGGACCGATTACGCGCACAGTCGAAGATAACGCTTATCTTTTACAAGTGATCGCAGGCCTTGACCCGATGGATTCTACCTCTGCAAATGTCGATGTTCCTGATTATGTATCGGCATTAACAGGCGATATTAAGGGGTTAAAAATTGCTGTGCCAAAAGAATATTTAGGCGAAGGTGTATCTGAGGAAGTCCGCCAGTCTGTATTAGATGCCTTAAAAGTGTTAGAAGGCCTTGGAGCAACATGGGAAGAAGTTTCGCTTCCGCATTCAAAATATGCGCTTGCAACTTACTATTTACTATCATCTTCAGAAGCATCAGCGAACCTTGCCCGTTTTGACGGTGTCCGCTACGGCTATCGCACCGACAATGCGAAAAATTTAATTGATATGTACAAGCAAACGCGCAGCGAAGGCTTCGGTAACGAAGTAAAACGCCGCATTATGCTTGGCACATTCGCGTTAAGCTCCGGCTATTATGATGCTTACTATAAAAAAGCGCAAAAAGTGCGGACATTAATTAAACAAGACTTTGAAAACGTGTTTGAAAAATACGATGTGATTATCGGGCCAACAACGCCAACGCCTGCGTTTAAAATCGGAGAGAAAACAAGCGATCCGTTAACGATGTATGCAAACGACATTTTAACGATTCCGGTCAACCTTGCCGGCGTACCGGGAATTTCTGTTCCGTGCGGATTCTCTAACGGTTTGCCGCTAGGATTGCAAATCATCGGCAAACACTTCGACGAGAGCACGATTTACCGCGTTGCTCACGCGTTTGAGCAGGCAACCGACTATCATAAACAAAAGCCAGCATTGTAAGGGGGTAAGAAGGATGAACTTTGAAATGGTCATCGGACTTGAAGTCCATGTTGAATTAAAAACAAAGTCGAAAATTTTCTCAAGCAGTCCAACCGACTTCGGAGCACCCCCAAACACACAAACGAGCGTGATTGACTTAGGTTATCCAGGGGTTCTCCCTGTTTTAAACAAACAAGCGGTGGATTTTGCGATGAAAGCAGCGATGGCATTAAACTGTGAAATCGCAACATATACAAAGTTTGACCGTAAAAACTATTTCTATCCAGACAATCCGAAAGCGTACCAAATTTCGCAATATGACCAGCCAATCGGCAAAAACGGCTGGATTGAAATTGAAGTAAACGGCAAAAAGAAAAAAATCGGCATTACGCGCATTCACCTTGAAGAAGATGCCGGCAAGTTAATGCATACAGGTGACGGTTATTCACTAGTCGATTTTAACCGTCAAGGTACACCATTAATCGAGATTGTATCGGAGCCGGATATCCGCTCACCGGAAGAAGCATATGCGTACCTTGAAAAGTTAAAATCGATCATCCAATATACAGGCGTATCCGATTGTAAAATGGAAGAAGGTTCGCTTCGCTGCGACGCAAACATCTCGCTTCGTCCAATCGGTTCGGACAAGTTCGGTACAAAAACAGAGTTGAAAAACTTAAACTCGTTCAACTTCGTACGTGCCGGTCTTGAATATGAAGCAAAGCGTCAAGAGAAAATTCTTCTTTCCGGCGGAGTGATTCAACAAGAAACGCGACGCTTTGATGAAGCAACAAAAACAACGATCTTAATGCGTGTTAAAGAAGGTTCAGAAGACTATCGCTACTTCCCGGAACCGGACCTTGTCGCACTTTACATCGATGATGAGTGGAAAGAGCGCGTCCGCGCGACGATTCCAGAACTGCCGGACCAACGGAAAAAACGCTATGTTGAAGAGCTTGGTCTGCCTGAATATGATGCAAAAGTGTTGACAATAACAAAAGAAATGGCAGACTTCTTTGAGGCGACCGTAGCAAACGGTGCCGATCCGAAGCTTGCTTCCAACTGGCTCATGGTTGAAGTATCAGGATACTTAAATGCAGAACAAAAAGAGCTTCATGAAATCGCCTTAACACCAGAAAGCCTTGCCGGTATGATTAAACTGATTCAAAACGGCACGATTTCTTCAAAAATCGCGAAGAAAGTGTTTAAAGAGCTTGTCGAAAAAGGCGGAGATCCAGAACAAATCGTCAAAGAAAAAGGACTTGTCCAAATCTCTGATGAAGCGACATTGCGCAAAATCGTTCTTGAAGTGCTTGATGCCAACCCGCAATCCGTCGAAGACTTCAAAAACGGAAAAGACCGCGCGATTGGCTTCTTAGTCGGTCAAATTATGAAAGCGACAAAAGGACAAGCGAATCCGCCGCTTGTGAATAAGTTATTATTAGAAGAAATGAATAAACGATAAAAGAGCGAGGCTGTCTCAAACGCCCAAGGTCTGCCCCCGCAACACAATATATAGGACATAAAACTATATATGGTGAAATGCGCGTGGGGTCGGACCTTTACGAGACAGCCTTATATTGTTGACAGGGAGTTATGGAAACACTTTTTCTAATTCAATGATGCATTCTGGGAGAGTATGGGCGGAAATAGAGTTGTCTTTATAATACATGCCTATTTGTTGAAAGCGATCATTTTGCAACACGTAAACTTCAACGGTTGTATGAATCGGATCGACAATCCAATACTCCTTCACACCTGCTTGTTCGTAGCTGCGAAATTTTGTAATACGATCATGTTTGGCGGTAGACGGTGAAAGGATTTCCACGACGAAATCAGGAGCGCCGTAAATTCGCTCACTTCCGATTTTGTTTGGATCACAAACGATAATCAGATCCGGAACGTACCAGTCTTTAATATCATGAAGAGGGGTGTCCTTTGTTGCGAACAGGCATACGTCAATTGGCGCAACAAATACTTCACAAGGATGATTTTGCAAGTGATGAAAAAATAAAGCGGATAATGCTGTCACAATTCGTTGATGCTGCGGTGTCGGCGATGGTGTCATAAACACAATGCCGTCTGTTCCTTCATATCGTCCTTCTTTATTCCAATGCAAATAATCTGCATAAGTGTAACGTTCCTTTTCATTTGGAATGGACATACTCCCGCCACCTTTTTTATTTTCATTTTATGCTATTCTCAACATTCTCACAAATAATAAGGATGAGCGACAGAAAAACGACACCGCTTCATCGGCGATGCCGCCTCTTTCTATTACAAATGGGTTAATTTTTGTAATGTGCTTTCGACCTTAAAGACGCTAAATGCTTGATTCGTGGTCATGAAGGACAGGGAGCACTTTTTGTTCAAGCACGTTTGTCAGGTGGGAAATGCTTCCTTGCGTTTTGTGGAGATCGAGCGAGAGTGATCGTATTTTGCAGTGAGTACTTCTTGGCCGTGGCGAACTGCTTCACAAATCGCTTTTGTTTCGTTCATTGTTTTTTCAAGTACATCCACTTTTGTTTCAAGCGAATCTACCTTTGTTTCGAGTGCATCTATTTTTACTTCGAGCGAACCCACTTTTTCTTCAAGCAACTCCACCTTTTGACGTGTTGCTTTCACTTCTTGCAGGATTTCACGCAACAGTTCCTCTGCCATTTCCATCACCTCCTTCTCGTTTCCATTCTACATCAAACGGCAGATGATTTCTATTTCGACTGAAAATATTGGAGTGGAGTTTTTATTGTTATTTTTTAAACATTTTCATTGCACTTTCCATTCCACCATGTTCTAATAGTGATGATAGGAAACATATGGTTTCACGATCATCGAATAGATTTTCATCGTATAAGAACATGCGGTGATAGGCAGAAGGTGCGATGAAAGCCATCATAATATTTCTATTCAACTAGGGGGGCGCTTATGTCGAAAGATGTCATTATTCGCTTTGAAAATGTGACAAAGCAGTATGATGATGGTCCCGCTGTGCTTGATGACGTAAGTTTTGAAATTGAACGCGGAAAGTTTTATACTCTGCTCGGTCCGTCCGGGTGCGGGAAAACGACGATTCTTCGCCTTATTGCCGGTTTTACGGAACCAACAAAGGGCGCCATTTATTTTAACGGTCAAAAAATCAACAGCGTTCCGGCAAACAAACGGCAAGTGAACACGGTGTTTCAAGATTATGCGTTGTTTCCTCACTTAAATGTATTTGAAAATGTTGCTTTTGGCTTACGCATTAAAAAAATGAAAAACGCCGATATAAAAGAAAAAGTTGCCGAGGCGCTGCGGTTTGTCAACTTAGAAGGTTATGAAAACCGGGAAATTCGCGAAATGTCCGGCGGACAGCGGCAGCGGGTCGCCATCGCCCGGGCGATTGTCAATGAACCGGAAGTGATCCTTCTCGACGAGCCGTTGTCAGCGTTGGACTTGAAGCTTCGGACAGAAATGCAGTATGAATTGCGTGAATTGCAGCGCCGCCTCGGCATTACATTTATTTTTGTCACACATGACCAAGAGGAAGCTCTTGCGATGTCGGATATGATTTTTGTTTTAAATAAAGGGAAAATCCAGCAAAGCGGTACCCCGAAAGACATTTACGATGAGCCAATCAATCGGTTTGTTGCTGATTTTATCGGGGAGTCGAACATCGTCCCTGGTAAAATGATTGCCGACTGCTTAGTCGAATTTGCAGGAAAACGATTTGAATGTGTAGATAAAGGTTTCGAGCCAAATGAACATGTCGATATTGTCATCCGCCCGGAAGACTTAGAGATTACAAGCGTGGAACGAGGAAAACTGCAAGTTCGCGTCGATTCGTTATTGTTCCGCGGCGTTCACTATGAAATTTGCTGTTATGACCAAGATGGAAATGAATGGCTTGTGCATTCAACGAAAAAAGCGGAAGTAGGAGAGAAAATCGGTCTTTATTTCGATCCGGAAGCAATTCATGTTATGCGTTTGAACGAAACAGAAGAAGAGTACGATCGCCGCCTGGAGGCTTACAGCGAGGTTAGCGATGAGAAGTAATGTGCGCAATCTTTATCTTATTCCGTATGCATTATGGATCGTCTTGTTTGTTGTGGCACCGATTTTTCTCATCCTCTATTATTCGTTTTTCGATATTGAAGGGAATTTGACGCTTGCTAATTATAAAAAATTTTTTACGCCGGTTTATTTGAAAATGGCGTTAAGTTCTTTTTGGTATGCTTTTTTAATTACAGCGTTTTCTTTACTGATTGCTTATCCAACCGCCTACTTGCTGACGAAAACGAAACATAAACAATTATGGCTGCTGCTCATTATTTTGCCGACATGGATTAACTTGCTGTTGAAAGCATACGCTTTTCTCGGCATTTTCGGCACTTATGGGCTGGCTAATGCGATTTTAGAGACAATCGGAATTGGTTCAAAACAAATTTTGTTTACTGATTTCAGCTTTGTGTTTGTATCTGTTTATATTTTTATTCCATTTATGATACTGCCAATTTATAACTCTCTTGAACAATTGAATCCATCGCTTGTGGATGCCGCCCGCGATCTCGGCGCTTCCGCCTGGACGACGTTTCGGCGCGTTGTCTTTCCGTTGACGCTTGATGGAGTGAAAGCAGGGTGCCAGGCGGTATTTATTCCTGCGTTATCGCTGTTTATGCTTACCCGTTTGATTGCCGGGAACCGCGTCATCACGCTTGGAACAGCGGTTGAACAGCATTTTCTTGTGACCCAGGATTGGGGAATGGGCGCAACGATTGCCGTCTTTTTGATTATCGCCATGGCGGTGATTATGAGCTTGACGGGAAATCGGAGGGGGAAAGTATGAAAAGAAAAATAAAATGGCCGCATCTATATCTCATCATCGTTTTTATCATCTTGTACACTCCGATTTTCTATTTGCTGTTCTATTCGTTCAACAGCGGAGGCACGATGCATGATTTTGAAGGATTTACTCTTGAATGGTACAAAGAGGTTTTTCAAGATACGCGCCTGCTTATTATCGTGTTAAATACATTAATCATCGCTCTCCTGTCAGCGCTGATTTCGACGATTCTTGGCGTAATGGGCGCTCTGGCGATTTATTATGTGAAAAAGAGGCAAGTAAAAAATGCGCTCCTCACGTTCAATAATGTGTTAATCGTCAGCCCTGATGTCATCATCGGCGCGTCTTTCTTGATTTTGTTTACAATGGCCGGGATTAAGCTCGGATTTACGTCCGTTCTTTTATCGCATATTGCGTTCAGCGTCCCAATCGTTGTTTTGATGGTGCTGCCAAAGCTGCAGGAAATGAGTCCGACGCTGATTGACGCCGCGCGCGACTTAGGGGCAAGTCAATGGGATGTATTGACAAAAGTCATTTTACCGTTTATCACACCGGGAATTTTTGCCGGCTTTTTTATGGCGCTCACCTATTCACTCGATGATTTTGCGGTGACATTTTTTGTAACCGGAAATGGATTTTCGACGTTGTCCGTGGAAATTTACTCGCGGGCACGTCAAGGGATTTCGTTATCCGTCAACGCGCTGTCAACGCTTATTTTCTTGTTTACTATTTTGCTGGTCATCGGCTATTACTTTGTCAGCCAGCGGAACAATCGCCTGAACGGAATGGGGGGACGGAAATGAAAAAACTTATTCAAGCGTTTGCCGCCGTTTTTTTGACAGCGATGGCTCTGTTATATTTCGTCTCCTATCTCAATTCGTCTCAAGGATATTCAGGCGATAATACGCTGACGGTTTACAACTGGGGAGATTATATCGATCCTGAACTTATTGAAAAATTTGAAAAAGAGACAGGCATCAAAGTCATTTATCAAACATTTGATTCGAATGAAGCGATGATGACGAAAATCGCTCAAGGGGGAACGACATTTGATGTGGCTGTTCCTTCTGAATATGCCGTCAGTAAAATGAAGGAAGAAGGCTTGCTTGTACCGCTTGATCATTCGAAGCTGCCGAATTTGAAGTATATCAATCCGCGTTTTCTCAATTTATCGTTTGACCCGGAAAATCAATATTCGATTCCCTATTTTTGGGGAACGGTAGGCATTGTTTACAACCCTGACATGCTTGGCGGCAAAAAAATTACAAGTTGGAACGACTTATGGGATAAAGATTTGCGCAATCAAATTTTGCTCGTGGACGGTGCGCGCGAAGTCATCGGCATGGGACTAAACAGCCTTCATTATTCATTAAACGATACGAACAAAGCGCATTTGCAGGAAGCAAAGCAAAAGCTTGATGCCCTTACGCCAAATGTCAAGGCGATTGTCGGCGATGAGATTAAAATGCTGATCGCCAATGAAGAAGCGGCAATCGGCGTAGTCTGGTCCGGAGATGCGGCAGAAATGATCTGGGAAAATGAAAAGCTCGATTATGTCGTGCCAAAGGAAGGCTCGAACTTATGGTTTGACAACATGGTCATTCCGAAAACGGCGAAAAACATTGAAGGCGCCCACAAATTCATTAATTTTATGCTCGATCCAAAAAACGCCGCGCAAAATGCCGAATATGTCGGTTATTCTACCCCGAACGAAAAGGCGCTTGAATACTTGCCGAAGGAAATCGCCAATGACGAGCGGTTTTATCCTGATCTCGATTCCATCGACAACCTCGAAGTATATGAAAACCTCGGCAAACGGATGCTTGCCTACTACAATGAGCTCTTTTTAGAGTTTAAAATGCATCGGAAATAGCAGTAAAACGATATATGGTTTAACAAGTGCTCGTTTTATAAAAAAGTTGTCGTCGACCTCTAATAGCGTATCCATCCCGGAGGATCGACGACATTTTATTTTCTCAAGCAATAACGTAAAAAACGATGAAAATAAAAGAAAAATAAAAAATTGATAAAACCTGCCACTTCCGCTAAAATAGCAATAACTAAATTTCTTTTTTGTAAGAATCTTACTTGATTAGTAGGTTTTGGTTTTTTTATCTTAACTACGAGGGATTGAAACTGCTTTGCAACTGCCCATGCACCAATAATTTTGCCATTTTTATCTTAATCTATAGGGAACTGAAAATTATATATGCTTGCATATGTGTTTGCGTCTATACTTGTCCTTTTAGTATTTACAAAGGGGAATTGGATTAGTATGTGGAAGTAATAAGATGTCGACAATTCAACTGTAGTAGAATTCATTTTAAAAAAACTTTAAAAGGGGACATCTACTTATGGATAATTTAAAAACGATTTTGCAGGAAAATGAAGTTCCATTTGAAATCATTCATCACGAAAATCCCATTCGTACAGCGAAGGAAGGCGCGGATTATTTTGCGATTGAAATAGGCCAGACAGCACCCACATTGGTTCTTAAGTCAGAAAAAGGTTATTTTGCGATGATTGTTTCCGGAGGACGTGGGCGTGTAAATTTGGAAGAAGTGTCAGAACTTTTGGGAGGTAATCAATTAAAAATGGCAACTCCAAAAGAAGTCCAGAAGATAACAGGGTACACTGTCGGCAGTGTTCCTTTGGTAGGTTTTTCTTTGCCTTGTATAGTAGATAAGGAACTTTTTCGTTATCCGTTTATTTACGGAGGAACGGGAGACCCAACTTCGACATTGAAAATGCCTCCTCATGCTTTGGAAAAACTAAATCAAGTTGTTGCTTTATTGGGTTAAAGTGTTGCTGCTGGAAGTCAATTCCCTCGTCTCATATGATAATTTCGATATTCTCTGCAATTTGAAGAGCAAAATAAGATTTTTTAAAGAGTAACAATCGAATGATAGATATCCAGTAGATTCGATTTAATATGACAAAATCTCTCTTCATGGCATACGATAATCTTAAAAGCTTTTTAGGTAGGAAAGGAGAAGGGCATGATTGTGGCAGCAAAGCTAATTGATAAAACATTAACAAGAGAGAAGAAAAAAGGGTGGATCAGCACTAGCTCCAATTTTAAATAAGATACGTGAATGGATGAAAATTTATATTGGATTTGATAAAAGCAAAGATATTCTGTAGATACTATCTAGAGTATTGTTCGCTTTTTATAGTGAACATAATGCTTGTCATACGTGTATTCAACCATGACCAAGCTCTTTTCTGTCAATATAACTCGTTCATTCATAATAAATTAAAAAACTTTTGTTTCTGCTGAATGAATTGAATTAAAAATGCATTACATATTCAAATATATCCAAAAATTTATTTGCATGTAGAAATAAAATGAGATGATGAAAATTTTAGAAGGCGTGAAGCCCAAAAAATTATTCGTGTTTTTGAATAAAATGTTAAATCATACCGGAAAATATGGAAATAAAAGTTAAATATTGATAAAATCTAAATAGATATTACATTTTTCTTTAAAGGCTATATAATGACTATCTTCTGTTTGTATCTTAAACTATGAGGATTAAAACTGCAAAAAATGTGCTAGTTCAAAATCATGAATCGAAGTTTTTATCTTAACTATTAGAAATATAGCCATTTTCGAATTATATAGATTGAAAAGACGACAAGACGTTTAAGATAGGCAAAAGAATAGTCTGAATGCTTTATGAATATGTCGGAAAATTAATCTGCACTTATGTAGGGTTGTTAATTGTCAAATAATTTTAAATATTTTATTATTTAAACTTATTTCTTAATATGTAAAAATATAGTTATAATCTTATTTTTATGTGTTTTATGCAAGGTGAATTTATTTTATAGGGGTGAGAATTTGATAGAAGCGGTTGCGCAAATAGGAAAATTGGCGTTGGAAAGTAAGCGAAAATCAACGGTTGATCAGTTAATTGAAGACCCTGGTTACCCTTACTCTCTGAACATTTTACTTAGTGAGAAAAATGGTGAATTTTTTTGGGAAGGAACTGAGATCGAAGAAACAAGTGATGATTTTAGACAATACCTTTTTAGAAATGGTTCTTCTCGAGGAACGAACTATTCCCCTACAGCACGGATTACCACATTATCCAACACATTTCAGCAAAAGGTGCTTGGTTGGTTTAAAAAGACTCAACGAAGTGGTAATAGTACGAATCCTTATTTTTCTGCTATTTATCAACTGCTTATTGATAGGCAAGATAGCATTTTAACTGAGCTTGAAGAGAAATTTACACAATTAAACGACCGAGCCATTATATCCTTGAAGATTAATGGGCAATTCTTATATGATATTCCCGCATTTGTTGACGCGTTTTTATTTCTTGTAAATGAAAAGGATTTAGAATTATCTGCATCTAATCAAGTTTGTTCTATATGTGGCCAAAGAAAAGATATAGTGATTGGAAAGATGTCGGTATTTCGTTTTTACACACTTGATAAACCAGGATTTGTTGCAGGCGGCTTTGATGAGCAGCAAGCATGGCGTAATTATCCGGTTTGTCTTACTTGCAAAACATTTATTGAAGAAGGTAGGAGAATTATAGAAGATCGTCTACGTTTCAATTTCTATGGATTATCCTATTTGTTAGTTCCGAAATTTATTCTTTCACCAAACTTAGATGATGAAGATTATCAGTCAATATTTGAGTTTCTATATTCACAAGATAAAGAAGTTCGCTTACAACATAAGAAAGCGCAGTCATTTATGACAACCGAGGAAGATATTTTAGAAACTCTAGCAGATGTTAATAATACATTGGCGATTAATTTAATGTTTTTACAGAAGATTCAGAGTGCTGAACGGATATTACTATTGATTGAAGATGTATTGCCGTCAAGACTAAAAGAGTTATTTAAAGCGAAAATTCATGTTGAGAAATTATTATATTCAGAAGGAACTCACCCTTTCCATTTTGGATTTATACGAACCTTTTTTAGCGGTTCTGTTGACAAATATTTCTTAGATATTGTTGAAAGCGTTTTTAGAGAGCGTTCGTTGCATTTTCCGTTTTTGCTTAAATTTATTATGCAAGAAATTCGCAAAGACTTTTACGAAGCTGAATCTAATTCATCATTTTTTTATAAGGTGCGACAGGCAATTGCAGTTATTCTATTTTTAGAACAGTCGGGCGTACTAGGAACGAAAGGAGGAAATACAATGGGAAGCCGATTCGACTCCTTGTTTGAAGTATTTGGGCAACAAATGGATACGAATGAGAAAAAAGCCATCTTTTTGCTTGGAGCATTAACACAAATGTTATTAGATGTGCAGCAAAGCAAGCGGAATAGTAAGCCATTTTTGAAGCAGTTGATGAGCCTAAAAATGGACGAACGAACAATGAAAGGGTTGCTTCCGAAAGTGATTAATAAGTTACAAGAATATGAGGCGTATCAACGAAGTCACCAGCAACTGGCCGAAGAGATTTCGACTTTGTTTATGACAGCACAAAAAAATTGGAAAATGTCTATTGATGAGTTGAACTTTTATTTTGTTTGCGGTATGAACCTTGTTTCAAAGGTAAAAGAAAATTTATTTACTAAAGAGGAGGCGGCTATCGATGCTGAATAATCGTTCTGAATTGTTATTTTTGTATGATATCCAATGGGCCAATCCGAACGGTGACCCTGTTGATGAAAATAAACCGCGCATTGATGAAGAAACTGGAAAAAACATTGTGACTGATGTGCGATTAAAACGTACGATTCGCGATTATTTACATCAATATTTTGGACAGGAAATTTTTGTTCGTGAAATTGCTGATGAGAATGAGCATATTCAAGATGCGAAAATGCGGGCGGAAGACTTTTTAATACAAAATGGTGAAAAAGTAAACAAGTCAAAAGTATCGTTGGTCGAGATGAAATCGATCATCAACGAGCAAGTATTGAGCAATTGCATCGATGTTCGCCTCTTTGGTGTAACATTGCCAATTGAAAAAAGTAATAAAGAAAAAAGTTCCATCACTCATACAGGTCCTGTTCAATTTAAAATGGGTCAATCATTGCATGCAGTGAAACTTGAATATATAAAAGGCACAGGCGCGTTTGCTTCCGGAAGCAAGATGTCCCAAAAAACATTCCGTGAAGAATATGTATTGCCATATTCTCTTATCTCGTTTTACGGCATTATTAATGAATCCGCTGCTAAGTATACACGTTTAACCGAAGAAGATATTCAGCTTATGTTAGAAGCAATGTGGAATGGAACGAAAAGCCTCATTTCGCGTTCAAAAGTTGGACAAACTCCTCGTTTGTTGATGAGAGTTGTATATAAAGAAAAACATTTCCAAATTGGCGAGTTAGATAAGTATGTATCTTTACATTCTGAAAAAGCAGATGAAGAGATTCGCGATGTTGCTGATTATGTGTTAGATGTAACCGCACTTATTCAATTGCTAGAGAAGTATAAAGATAGAATTGAGCGGGTAGAATTAGTGCAAGATGAACGTTTAGTATGCAGTGAAAATTTATTTGAAAGTTTGACAAGCAAAGGGCTTACTGTAGAGAGAAAAGAATTTTAAGGGTGAAGCATATGAATGTACTAACTTTTGATATCAGTGCAGATTTTGGGCATTTTCGCAAAATTTATTCGACTTCTTCACCCTTAACATATTCGATGATTCCGCCAACCTCTTTTTATGGAATCATAGGCGCTATTATTGGATTAGAAAAAGAGGAGAACAAGTATTTACAATATATTAATCATGAAACAACAAAAGTAGCAATACAGTTGATAAACTCTGTTAAAAAAATACGCCTCGGGTTGAATCATATTAACACAAAAGGGAATGTATGGATACCGAAACAAAGAAGAGAAGGAGCCCGTACGCAAATTCGTACAGAGTTTTTACGTTTTCCGCGATTTCGGTGCTATGTTCATTTACATAATGGGGAACTGTTTCAGCAGCTGGTTCACTATGTAAAAGAACATAAGAACGTTTACACCGTATCTATGGGGTTAAGTGAGTGCATTGCTAATATCGAGTTTGTATCTCTAGAAACATTTAAGAATCGAACGGATAAGGAAGCTGTTGAGATTGTAACAGCAATTCCTGAGAGTTTACTGCAAACATTGAAAATTGAAGCCGGAAAAGAATATTTAAAAGAACGGTTACCTATCGAAATGAACAGTGAACGGATTGTATCGCGTTATGATGAAGTATTATTCGAAGCAAACGGTCAACCGCTTACAGCTTCCGTTTCTTCATACTGGACAAATGAGCAAGGTAAAAATATTGTCTTTCTCAACTAGAAAAAGCACGTATGTTCACTCATACGTGCTTTGTTTACAGATGGAGGAAATTTTATGAATGAATTATATTCACACCCTGACTATCCACTGCAACAGCATATTGACGGAGTACGTTCCTTGTCATCTTTATTTCTTAACGAGAAAAAATTACCTCTTACCGAACAAAAATGGTTTCAAACATTGAATGAATACATTGCATTATTTCATGACATTGGAAAGGCACATCGTTATTTTCAAGATTATATTCGTCAATTTGAAGCACCGCAGAAATTAAGAAGTCATGCGTTGCTTTCCGCTTTTTTGCTGGCTCAATTTATAGCTCAAAGTGAGGAAATTGAACCGATTTGGAGATGGTTTGCGTTTTTAATTGTTAAACGCCACCATGGCAATTTAGATGATTGGTTAGAAGAGTTTAAGCAGTTTAGTGATGAAATGGAACAACAGTTGCTTAAACAAATTGAAGCAATAAATTTTGAAACATTAAACGAAGTGTACCAACCGTTTATCCCTGCATTATCAGAAAAACCATTTACAAAATCACAGTTCCAGCAGTGGGTTCACGATATGTTTACACAAGGCCGTAAGATTCGCCGCAGCATTATGAAGTGGAATGATGAAAATGAGTCACTTGCACCTTATATCCAATTGTTATTTATGTTTTCTCTTCTCTTAGATGCCGATAAATCGGAAGCAGGGATTATGCAAAAGGAAACATGGTCGTTTTCAGATCGACTTGATCTTCCGGTACAAATGATTCAAGTCTATAAAGAAAAACAACAATGGGAAAATAATTCGATGAACGAGCTACGAGAGCAAGCATTTAGAGAAGTAGTAAACTATGAAATTGATTTAAGTAACCACTTTTATTCTTTGCAGTTGCCAACAGGCATGGGAAAAACTCTTACTTCGTTTCAATTTGCGTTAAATTTAAGAAAAGAAATTGAAAAGAAAAAAGGAGTTTGTTCCCGCATTATATATAGCTTGCCGTTTTTAAGTATTATTGACCAAACAAGCGCAGTACTAACAAATATCTTTCAGGCTAACGGACTTTCTGTTGATCATCGTCTCTTTTTAGCACATCATCATTTAGCGGAGATGAGTTACTCAGTAGAACGAGAGGAAGAACAGTATAATGTTGAGTATGATGTTGCGAAGCTGCTTATAGAAGGATGGAATTCAGAAATCGTATTAACAACATTTGTACAGCTTTTTCATACAATCTTTAGCAATCAAAATAAGGCGTTACGAAAATTCCATCGCTTAGCCAATTCAATCATCATTATCGATGAAATTCAGGCCATTCCACATCGATATTGGTTAGTTGTAAAAGAAATGTTTGAGGTGCTCGCTAAAGAGTTGAATTGTTACTTTTTATTTAGTTCGGCCACAACACCTGCTATTTTTGATCAGAATAAAGTAATACAGCTTGTAAATCCAAATGATTACTTTCAAGCATTATCAAGAGTGGAACTTTTTCCGCATGTAGAAGAAAATTTAACAATTGAGTCGTTTGTAGACAGATTAGAACTAGATACGGAGAAGAGTTATTTATTTATTGTCAATACGATCGATTGTGCAAAAAAGCTGTATGAGCAATTAGCGGAAGTTGTTAATAAAGAAGAAATGACTTTTTTATCTACCCATATTCCACCAAAAGAGAGACTACGCCGCATTGATGAAATTAAAAAAGGAACATATCGGTTCGTTGTCAGTACGCAGCTAGTAGAAGCGGGTGTTGATATTGATTTCGACGTAGTTTATCGCGATCTTGCCCCGCTTGACTCTATTCACCAAGCGGCTGGAAGATGTAATCGCCACGGACAAAGAAGAGGGGAAGTGCACGTTATTTCATTAACTGACGGAAAGCGGAGATATGCAAGCTATATTTATGATTTAGTCCGCATCGATTTAACGCAATCCATGTTAAAAAATTATGAGATAGTTGAAGAAAAAGAGTTTTTCCATTTAATAGAACATTATTTTCAACATTTAACTAGTAAAATGAGCAATCGGGAGTCTAAACAACTATTAAAGGGAATCAAAACACTTTACTTTGATGGAGAAGCAACGAATGAGCGCATACCTGTTTCACAATTTCGTCTCATTGAATCAGGAGAAGATAAATTTGATGTTTTCATTGAATTAAATGAGGAAGCGGCCGAATTATTTAGATGTTTTGAAGACATTATTCGAATAAAGAACCCTTTAGAACGGCAAAAAGCATTTGCGTCTATTAAAGCTTCTTTTTATCAATATATGATTTCTATTCCAAGAAAAGTAGATCATAAACCTCCGATAGTCCATGGGATTGGTTATGTCAATATGGATTCATTGAGTGATTTTTATGACGAAACTCTTGGATATAAAACAAAAAGTCAAGGGCTCATATGGTAGGTGTGAAAAATGGATTACCAAATGCCTATAACTGGAACTGATATTTGGTATTACTACATTTGTAAGCGAGAAGTATGGCTGATGAAGCATCAAATCGCTCCTGATCAAGAAGATGAGTCGTTAGATATTGGCCGTTTTATTTCAGAAACCTATTATCAACGAAATAAAAAGGAGATTTCAATTGGCAATATTGTTGTAGACCGTGTAAGACAGGAAGATGGTCAATTAGTGATTGGAGAAGTGAAAAAATCATCGCGATATATGAAAAGTGCCAAAATGCAATTACTCTACTATTTAGACACACTTCGTCAAATGGGGATTGAAGCAAAAGGGGAGTTGCTATTTCCGGAAGAAAGGAAAAAAGAAACGGTGGAATGGACGGAAGAAGCGAAGCAGGAGCTGAAGCGGGCAATGGAAGATATTCGTCGCATTGCGCGCATGCCGGTACCGCCTGCATCGGAGAAAATTCATTTTTGCGGGAAATGTGCATACCGTGAATATTGTTGGGCGGAGGAATAAATATGAAAAAAACGTTATACATTTTTCAAAGTGGTGAGCTTCGCCGAAAAGATAATAGTTTATATTTTGAAACAGAGGAGAGAAAACGCTACATACCAGTCGAAAATACAAATGATATCTATATTTTCGGTGAAGTCGATGTTTCGAAAAAATTTTTGGAGTTTGCGGAGCAAAAAGAGATTATTGTCCATTATTTTAATCATCATGGATATTATGTTGGGTCTTTTTATCCCCGCGAGCACTTAAATGCTGGACACGTTATTTTAAAACAAGCGGAGCACTATCTTGATGAAGGGAAGCGGCTCGATTTGGCGCGGCGATTTATTGAAGGCTCTATCCAACAGATGAGCCGCGTCTTGAAATATTATCGTTCTCGCTTGGAAGAGAAAGCTATTTTTGATGAAGTGCTAGAAGACTTTCAAAAAGAGCTGCTAAAGTTGCCAACAGCTCAATCAGTTGAACAATTAATGGCATCGGAAGGACATATACGCGAAAAGTACTACAGTACCTTTGATACGATTATTCGTCATCCCGATTTTATTTTTGAAAAAAGGACAAAACGCCCGCCGCACAATCGATTAAATGCACTAATTAGCTTCGGTAATTCCATTGTGTATACGATGTGTTTAAGCGAGATTTATAAAACGTATCTTGATCCCCGCATTGGTTTTTTACATAGTACGAATTTTCGACGCTTTTCTTTAAATCTGGACATTGCTGAAATTTTTAAACCTATTATCGTGGATCGGTTAATTTTTTCCCTTGTAAATAAAAAAATGCTGACAAAAAAGCATTTTGAAAAACTGACCGATGGAATTTTGCTATCAGAGGAAGGAAGAAAAATTTTTGTAAGTGAATTGGATAAGAAAATGCAAACAACTGTCCAGCATCGTCATCTAGGCAAGTCTGTGTCATATCGGCGATTAATTCGCTTAGAATTGTATAAATTACAAAAGCATTTACTTGGTGAAAAGCCATATGAACCATATGCAGCAAAATGGTAGGGGATTTTCATGTTTGTCATACTTGTGTATGATTTTAATGAGAAACGTGTAGCGAAAGCGCTAAAAATTGCCCGTAAGTATCTTCATTGGGTGCAAAATTCTGTTTTTGAAGGAGAAATTTCACAGGCAAATTATAAAAAACTAAAAGTAGAATTGCAAAATATTATGAATCCGGACGAGGATTCGGTTATCTTTTATACATTTCGAACGCAAAAATATTGGTTACGTGAGGAGTTTGGATTAAAAAAAGGCGGCGACGAATTTATTTTGTAGAAAGAAGGACAAGCTATGCGACTAACGGTAACAATGAAGCCAAAAAATAATGTTGTTATACTGCCATTACATTATCAGTATTTATTACAGGGCTTACTTTATCGCTCTTTAAAGGATAAGAGTTTCGCTTCATTTTTACATGAAATTGGGTTTCGAAAAGGGAAAAGGACATATAAATTATTTACATTTAGTCGTCTTTTCGGTCAGCACAAAATTCAATTGAATACGAAAACGATTGTATTCTATGATGAAATTTCTTGGCATGTTTCTACCGTTTTGCCTGAATTGACGCAGCAGTTAGGAGAGTATTTTTTACTACAGAAGGAAGTTTATTTAGGTGATCAATCGGTAAAGATACAAAGCATAAAAATGGAGGAATGTGAAGTAAAAAGCTCTGAAATTGAAATTGAGATGCTTTCACCGGTAACGGTCTATAGCACATATGAAACGGTGGATGGTACACAGAAAACACAGTTTTTTCACCCATATGATGAAGTGTTTCCACATTTAATTGAAGTTAATTTTCGCAATAAGTATGAAGCTTATTACGGAGCTCCGCCACAAGAGAGATTGTTTATTGAACCTTTGCATGTTACTAAGAAACATAAAGTTGTAACGACTTTTAAAAATTACTATATCACTGCTTGGCAAGGGAGATATCGTTTACGATCTGCCCCGAAGAATCTAACTTTCCTTTTGCAAACCGGAATAGGTGGACGAAACTCACAAGGGTTTGGGATGTTCCATATTATTCGAGAACTGTAGCTTAATAGATCATTTGTCGTCGACCCCTAATCGTGCGAAAATCCCCGGGGATCGACGACATTTTATTTTTTAGAGTAACGACGCAAAAACTCCAGAAAATAAACGCTAAACAGAGAATTGATAAAATTTACTGTTTACGCTAAAATGAAAATAACAAAATTTCCATTATTATCAAAACCTTGTATTACTAACGATTTTTTGGGGGTTTTTATCTTAACTATGAGGAATTGAAACGAAAAAATGGGGAAAAAAAAGGGAAAAGATAGAAAAGTTTTTATCTTAACTATGAGGAATTGAAACCGTACAATACAGTGACGATATCAATGCTCATGCGAGTTTTTATCTTAACTATGAGGAATTGAAACCACCAGATAGTAGATTGAACAATCAGAATGTAGAAGAAGTTTTTATCTTAACTATGAGGAATTGAAACAACTTTACGAGCCTGTCAAGAGCGACGCCTGTTGCTGTAGTTTTTATCTTAACTATGAGGAATTGAAACTTTCACACTTTTTTTATGATCTCACAAGCTGCAATCCGTTTTTATCTTAACTATGAGGAATTGAAACTACTCTTGTCACTGGTATAATTTTAAATAGATAAAGCAAGTTTTTATCTTAACTATGAGGAATTGAAACCAGACATAATGGTACATATATAATATACAATAAAATAGGTTTTTATCTTAACTATGAGGAATTGAAACTGAGAATTTTAAATTTGAAATACTTGAGCATGTACAGTTTTTATCTTAACTATGAGGAATTGAAACCTTCTTCCCATTCTCCTTTTTCGTTTTTGTAGTAGCTTTGTTTTTATCTTAACTATGAGGAATTGAAACAATAAAAAACAAAGCTAGCATATAGCTAGCCTTTTTTAGTTTTTATCTTAACTATGAGGAATTGAAACCAGTTTATGAAAGGGGGGGTTTAGGGTGACTGGTTGTTTTTATCTTAACTATGAGGAATTGAAACATATGCCAGAACAAGAACAACAACAAGAACAACAACAAGTTTTTATCTTAACTATGAGGAATTGAAACTTTAGCTTTTTGTGCACGACCTCATACTCACATAAAGCGTTTTTATCTTAACTATGAGGAATTGAAACATGTGTCGCGCTGCGATCGGGAAAGTCTGTCCAATTTGTTTTTATCTTAACTATGAGGAATTGAAACATTTCCATTTGTTTCACCTCTGCTTGTCCAATTTTCTGTTTTTATCTTAACTATGAGGAATTGAAACAGCCTAGAGCGTTGCCAATCGGAAACGGTTGGCAGTTTTTATCTTAACTATGAGGAATTGAAACTAATTGTATCTACTTTCGTTGGCGCAATGGTAGGCTTGTTTTTATCTTAACTATGAGGAATTGAAACTCCGAACTTTCAATCATATCAAAATGATGACGGACAACCGTTTTTATCTTAACTATGAGGAATTGAAACTGATGAATGGCTGGACGAAGAAACCCTTGGTAATTGTTTTTATCTTAACTATGAGGAATTGAAACTATTACGAGGATATTCAAATTTCTCAAAGTCTTTGTTTTTATCTTAACTATGAGGAATTGAAACTATTCAATACGATGAAATCACGGAATATTGGCACAAGTTTTTATCTTAACTATGAGGAATTGAAACTCCGAACTTTCAATCATATCAAAATGATGACGGACGTTTTTATCTTAACTATGAGGAATTGAAACTACTATACTCAACAGAACAAAAACAAAAAGGAGTGTTGAGTTTTTATCTTAACTATGAGGAATTGAAACCGAGAACTGCAACGGAAAACTCTTTCCAGCTATCTCAAGTTTTTATCTTAACTATGAGGAATTGAAACAGTTGATTGTAGTAATAGTCAATAGTCATATATAAAGCGTTTTTATCTTAACTATGAGGAATTGAAACATGATGTTTTTTGTAGAGTCCCGACCATTTGTACTTCGAGTTTTTATCTTAACTATGAGGAATTGAAACCTTTTTCAGCTATATTACTTTTTTGTAACAAAAAAGCTAGTTTTTATCTTAACTATGAGGAATTGAAACAACGCTGGAATTTTCGTGATGAAATATCGGTCGAGTATGTTTTTATCTTAACTATGAGGAATTGAAACTCACAACATATTCAGAAAAAGTGGAAGAATTGAAACGTTTTTATCTTAACTATGAGGAATTGAAACTTGTCAAAGTTTCTTCTATTCTAGGTGTTAATGTGTTTTTATCTTAACTATGAGGAATTGAAACTTGAAACACCTTGCTATTTTCCCTGTTGACAACGGTTTTTATCTTAACTATGAGGAATTGAAACATTTCTGAATCCACAGTAGATTTTTCACAGGCTCACATGTTTTTATCTTAACTATGAGGAATTGAAACACCTGTTCATTCGCCGAATACCAAACCCTTTTCGCGTTTTTATCTTAACTATGAGGAATTGAAACAAATAGTACTAGTTCGCAGCATAGTATTAGTTCGCAGCGTTTTTATCTTAACTATGAGGAATTGAAACTAAAATGTTTTGAATTCGTTACACATATATTGTATGTTTTTATCTTAACTATGAGGAATTGAAACTAGAAAGCAAAATAAGAAGCGAGGGTGCCCCTCTATGTTTTTATCTTAACTATGAGGAATTGAAACCTTCGCACATGTTACACCCTCGCTTTCGCCACGCGGTTTTTATCTTAACTATGAGGAATTGAAACAAGAAGCCTGAAGGCACAGACATCGTCAACATCGAGTTTTTATCTTAACTATGAGGAATTGAAACAACATTTGCTTCCTGGTCTAATTCGTCATCTTTCAGAACGTTTTTATCTTAACTATGAGGAATTGAAACTCGGATGCCACAAGTGATTCGCGTCATTTCTGATGTTGGTTTTTATCTTAACTATGAGGAATTGAAACCGTTATAACTGGAAGATTACTTGCTGAATACGATCATAAGTTTTTATCTTAACTATGAGGAATTGAAACATCAAACTATTTTGCACACCGACCACCCCAAACAAAAAGAGTTTTTATCTTAACTATGAGGAATTGAAACATACGTTCTGGTTCAATATTGACGCGACGAACTACGGTTTTTATCTTAACTATGAGGAATTGAAACAAAGGAATTGGCTATATAAAAAATCTCCTGCCTTGGTTTTTATCTTAACTATGAGGAATTGAAACTATGTTATTTTTGTTTCTTGTGTTTTTGGTATTGTTGTTTTTATCTTAACTATGAGGAATTGAAACCATTCTGGACAAATTTCATATCCTCCATCATTATACGGGTTTTTATCTTAACTATGAGGAATTGAAACGCAACAAGTTGGCCGTCAGTGAGACGCAATTCGGCATGTTTTTATCTTAACTATGAGGAATTGAAACTCAGTCTGGCTGATCAATATGAAATCGTACCCGAGCTTCGTTTTTATCTTAACTATGAGGAATTGAAACTATGATACAACGAAAAAAAACAACCAAACAGACCAAGTTTTTATCTTAACTATGAGGAATTGAAACCGCCCAATCGCTGCCCATTTCCGACGCTCTTTTTCGTTTTTATCTTAACTATGAGGAATTGAAACATTTTTTTTACGATTTTTTCAAAAAAAATAACGCGTTTTTATCTTAACTATGAGGAATTGAAACCCACTGTAATGCTTATCGGTGTTGGTGTTACGGTTTGGTGTTTTTATCTTAACTATGAGGAATTGAAACTTTCCCTTGCGGACAATATCAATTTGAGCTTTCTTGTTTTTATCTTAACTATGAGGAATTGAAACAACTTAACAGCCGATCAAATTAAAGTCATTGATAGCGTTTTTATCTTAACTATGAGGAATTGAAACCTTCAATGTTTACTCGGTGCTTGCCATCTGGCAGAACAGTTTTTATCTTAACTATGAGGAATTGAAACTAAAATGATTTCGCAAAATCCTTAGCCATTTATATCGTTTTTATCTTAACTATGAGGAATTGAAACTTCTTCTGTCGAAACGCGGATGTAGAGTGCAACTCGGTTTTTATCTTAACTATGAGGAATTGAAACTTTCCGGTGCACCGAACGTCCCACACCCAGCATTCATCGGTTTTTATCTTAACTATGAGGAATTGAAACAACCAAACCGTAACATGCAATTTTTGTTTCATGTACGGAGTTTTTATCTTAACTATGAGGAATTGAAACGCGATAGTTTACAAACGTTTGAAGGAAAAGAAGCATGTGTTTTTATCTTAACTATGAGGAATTGAAACCAACAATTTCGAAGCCATTGCACCTCAATATTTTGGTTTTTATCTTAACTATGAGGAATTGAAACCCTCGATATATATCAAATCTGAAGATATAATCCACTAGGTTTTTATCTTAACTATGAGGAATTGAAACATGGATGATGGTATTTATTTCATCTAGGAAAACTTGTTTTTATCTTAACTATGAGGAATTGAAACATTTAATTTCTGCTACATATTCTGCTTGAGTTTGGTGTTTTTATCTTAACTATGAAATCGAACTGATAAAAAAACTTGTCCAACAACATGGTCATAATTTATGAAGATGAAAGTCATATTCGCGACTACCAAGCTCTTCGTACCACATGGAGTGTCAAAGGGCGTCAAAAACAAATCCCTACGTATGGACACCACGCGACAGTGAGCTTATTCGGCGGTCAGTGAATTTCTCTGTATGGAAACGAATCCATGCCATGCACAGGCTTTTCTGCGATTTCTTCAATATACATTAGCTCAGTATCCAAATCAACATGTAGTGATGGTCTTGGATAATGCAAAAATTCATCATTCGAAAATTCTTCAGCCTTTTTTACAGGAGCACGAAGAACAGTTAACTTTGGTATTCTTACCCCCTTATTCGCCGAATTTAAATTTAGTGGAACGAATTTGGGGGTGGCTCAAAGAGAGCGTGATTGCCAATCGGTTCCATCCTACTCGAAAAGAGTTGAGAGAATCGATTGTTTCGTTCTTAGAGTACCTTTCTGAATTTCCAGAAAGAGTGCTCCAACGCATCGGACAGGTAGTGATGTCGGGAACCTATACATATTGCCGCTCACCTAAATATACGAAGAATCTGAGGCTGTCTCATAAGGGGATGACCTCACAATATATCGTTCATCGTTCTAACATTATGTCCTATATATTGTGTTGTGGATCTGACTCTGGACTTTTGAGACAGCCTCGAATTATATAAAAAGGGAGATGGGTGATGATTAGGCAACTATTGGGCTGCTTTTAGCTGGGCTAGTTCTTGTTCGACTTCCTCTTGCAGCAGAGGGTCGACGTGAAACGGTTTCGTTGATTCGTATACATAGCTGCTTGCCTTTGCTTCGGCTTCCAAGGCAAGAATGCGTTCTTCCATTCTCGCGAAGCCTTTAAGGGCACGGTCCGGGCTGAAAGAGACAAGCGCTGCATTGATATCTTTAATCGCTTTAGCCGCATGGGCGCGGGCGATTAAGTCGAGCTGCTTCGCTTTAAGCTCTTCATACTTTTCTTTCAGCTGCTTCAATTGCTCGGTTAAGTATGTTGTTTTTTCTTTTAATGCTTCATATTGCTGTTGGTAGGAAGAAAGCTTTTTCTCATAAGCCATCTTTTCCTGCAGCGCCATTTTCGCGATTGTTTCTTCATCCTGTTTTACGGCCAGTTTCGCCTGGCGAGTTCTTTTCTCAACCATTTCTTTCGCTTGTTGAATCAGCTGTTCATAGCGCTGTTCAACGGCAAATTGCTGTGATAAGGCAGATTGTGCTTTTTCGATTTCGTCTTCGAGCTCGCGAAGGTATTGTTTTGTCATGCTGATCGGATCTTCTAATTTATCGACAAAGTCATGTAAATCGGCGAGCATAACGTTTTTGATCCGTTTAAAAAGACCCATTTGTTATTCCTCCTTTTGAATTTTCTTTTCCCATTCATCTAAAAAATCGCGTTGCTGCATTGCTGGCGTTGTAACTGATGGCAGCTCTTCATTTAACACTGGGCGTTTCGTTTGTTTATACATGAAGTAGGCAGCGAATAGTGCTAATGGAATGAGCAAGATTTTTGGTAAAAGCGCCGCGAATCCAATGATCATGAGCGCTATGCCTGCCCATTTCCAAACGCGGGAACGGTTCGCTGTTTTCCAGATTATCCAGCCGATTATAATCATCGCCAGCTGGAAAAGAAGCGGGATCAATCCGAACATCATCCAGCCGTTTGGATGCATCATTCCACCTTTATGCGGAAAACGGTGATGTTCGAATGCGCCATGTCCGTGATGAGGATGCATGTCCATCATCGGCATTCCAGCATGGCGTCCAGTAAATCCCATGTTCATGAAAAATCCGCTGCGAACGGTGACATAAGCAATAATGGCGAAAAGCAAAAGCCATAAGATCATTGTTCTCTTTTTCATTCGTATTTCACCTCCTTTTTTCTTGGTGGGCTTGTTTACACTTTGCATTGTAGGGAAGAAAAGAGAAAATTAGGTGAAAAAGCAGCGGATTTGAAACATTTTTTGCATGTTTCTGTTAAAAATAGATGTTGATATATAATGAAAAGTAGTTGGAAAGGTATGTCTATTTTTAGAGCGGGAAGGTGGGTGTCCCTATGACTGTGCCAAAAGAAAATTTGATAACCATTGAAGAATTTTACAAAATGAGGGAGTCTACAGAGCAATTGCTGGAATATGTTGATGGGATTGTGTTTATGTCTCCTTCTCCTTCTACGAAACACCAACGGGTATCAGGCCGGCTGCATGCCCAATTGTTTAATTTTTTGGAAGGAAAAGATTGCGAAGTATTTCATGCGCCATTTGATGTGGAATTGCATCGGGAAGGTTTGGAAAGGACAAACATTGTCATTCCTGATTTATCGGTAATTTGTGACAAGGACGGGTTGATGGAGAACAAATATGTTGGCGTTCCGACTCTTATTATCGAAATTTTAAGCCCATCTAATCAGGCGAATGATTTAGTATTTAAATTGAATCTTTACATGCAGTATGGTGTCAAAGAATATTGGATTGTCAATCCGATGTTAAACATCGTGCAAATTTATACCTTAAATCGGGAAGGTCAATACGAACAAGCGGATGTGTTAAAAGAAAAAGGGATTGCACATTCAGAAATCTTACCGGGTTTCAGTGTGGATATAGAAAAACTTTTTCAATAAGCGGGATAGGGCTTCTTCGTTAGCATTGAAAGTATTTAACGGGTGTCTCGTAAGTGCCTGATTTCACGCATATACTACAAGTAATTATATATTGCGGTGCAGTCTGATATTTTGTTTTTTATACGAAAATGTCCCAAAGCAATAATGGTTATGCCTCCAAAAAGAAAACGGCCTGTGATCTGCTTCATCATTAAGCAAGTCACAGACCCATCCATTTTCATTCATCGTGGTGGCTGGCAAGTCATAGATGTTTGGGACAACCTCTTGCATGCGAAAGATTACTGCAGCGAAAAAGGAATTTTTACAATGAACTCCGTGCCTTTGCCTACTTCACTATGGACATCGATTTGTCCTTTATGGGCGTCGACGATCCATTTGGCGATTGATAAGCCGAGACCGTGTCCGCCGTGCTGGCGTGTGCGCGCTTTGTCGGCACGGTAAAACCGTTCAAAAATTCTTCCGGCATCTTCAGGCGGGATGCCGATTCCGGTATCTTTGACAGAGATGATGAGCAAATGCCGCTGTTTGTATGATTCGATATGAAGCTTGACGGAAACTTCGCCGCCGTTTGGCGTGTATTTAATGGCGTTATCTAAGAGAATGTATAATAGCTGTGTTAATTTATCAGCATCTCCGGAAACGATGACATCTTCAGGAGAGTCGAAATGAAGGCGTATTTCCTTTTTCACAGCCAGCTCTGCTAACGATTGGAGCGTTTGCTCGGCATGAGGGCGGAAATCAAACGTTTCCTTCATCAACTCAAGCGACGCATGTTCCGAATCGGCACGGGCAAGCGTCAGCAAGTCGTTAATCAGTTTTTTCATTCGTTTTACTTCGTCCCGCAAGCGGCGCAAGATTTTTTTACTAAAGTCATTTGTCATGATGTCTTCTTCCATTTCCAACGCTTCGACCGATGAGAAAATGACACTTAACGGCGTCCGCAGCTCATGGGAAGCATTCGCAATGAACTCACGCTGGCGATTGTACGCTTCTTGAATCGGCACGAGCGCTCGTTTTGACATCAAATGACTTAGGAAAACGGCAAAACCGATAAATAACACCGCAAGCCCAACGAGAAGGATCAACAGCCACTGGGAAATTTTCGAAAAAGACGTAACGTCCATCCCAATATATAGCATGCCGACGAAATGGTTCTTCATGATAATCGGACGGGCGGCGGTAAGCAGCTTTAAGTCACCGGAGCGAAACCGTGAAAATTCATGCATATGCCGCGGGATAGGAACCTCTACGTATTTAAGTTCATTTCCTTTTGGCGTCCAATTGTTCAGCGCCTCAAGAAGAAACGGACGCAATCCTTTATTCACTTCATCACCCATAATGAGCTCCCCGCGCGAATTGGTAACATAAAAAAAGAATTGGTCTTCGCTTAAAAATATGACATTTTGATTTTCGATAAAGCCGGGAGCGGTTTGTTGAATAAGAATGTCTTTAATCGCTTTCGTTTCCTGCTCGGCAAGGCTTATAATTCTCCGCTCTTGGTCATTCGTTATAATCATGTAAAAAAGGGAGTAGACGATAATGATAAAAACAGTTAGAAAAATCATCAGCATCCCGCTGTAAAGTGCGGTTAAACGCCAATGGGTGAGGCGGAACATATCCTGCTTGTTTCTGAAAATGAACGAAAGAAATTTATTCTTCAATTTTATACCCCACCCCGCGCACTGTTTTAATGATGTCATCATCCAGTTTTTTCCGAAGCAGTTTGACCGTTGCGTCAATCGTTTTCATCGAAACGTCCGCGTCATATCCCCAAATGCGATCGAGAAGAACATCCCGGGATAATACATGCCCTTTATTTTGTAAAAGCAAATCAAGAAGCTGAAACTCGCGCGGCGTCAGAAAGATTTCTTGATCGCCGCGATGGAGGGTATGGCTTGTCCGATTGAGGACAAAGTTTTTAAAACACACCGTTTCTTCTTGAATCGGCACAAACGTGCGGCGGGACAATGCTTTCAAGCGTGCCATGAGCTCGTCGATTTCAAACGGTTTGACGAGATAATCGTCCGCTCCGGCTTCTAGTCCTTCAACGCGGTCTTGAACGGCATCTTTCGCGGTGAGCATTAAAATTGCTCCCGAATAGCCTTTTTGGCGGAGACGCTTGCATATCGTTACACCGTCGCCATTTGGCAGCATCCAGTCTAAAATGATGACATCGTAAAAGGAAGCAAGTGCATAATCGTATGCGTCTTCGCCTTCCTCCACCCAATCGACTTTATCGACCCCTTTTTTCTTTAGCATATGCACAATCAGTTCTCCTAAATATAAATCATCTTCTGCCAGAAGAATTTTCATTCGTTCATTCTCCCTTTCTTTCTACTTCTTATTAACCATCATAACAAATGTTCGTGAAAAATAAGTGAAAATCGCTGATTTGTTTTTCACCTTATTTTCACTTTTTTGCTTTAAAGTCGTGCCCAAGAAGTATACAAGGAGGCATAGATTATGAAGAAAATGAGACAAGCACATTTATGGATTGGATTAATTACATCTGTTTTCTTGCTTATGGAAGCTGTTACAGGGCTATTATTAGCGGAACCCTGGTTGATCGGGCAGCAGCCTAAAGGTGAGCCTATGTTGATGCAAGGTGCAGAACAAGGGCAAATTTCAGCAGGCATGGCTCAACAAGGGCCATCTTCGGCAGGGAATTTTGCAGAAGGAGAAAGTTCATCAAGTCCAGACTTCGAACAAAGAAGCTTCGGACCGAGAGAAGGCTTTAGAGGAGAAAGAGGTGGAAATTCATTAGCGGGAATCATCCGCGGTCTCCATGAGGGGCGATTAGGAAACATCGATATCAGATGGGCGATTGATATTGCCGCCATCAGCATGATTTTCCTAACGTTATCGGGCATCTATTTGTCCGTGAAATTGTTGCGGGCACAGAGAAAAAGCCGAAAGAAACGCTCGTTAAAGATAGCAGAAGGACAGTAATCGATATTTGAGCGTAAGAGCTGAAAAGCATGTACTTTTCACCGTGATTTCACCGTTCTTTTTTAGACTGAGGCTAGATAAATCAAAACGAATGAAAGAGGTGGAGATTAGGATGAGTTTACAAGAATATGAAAATACAAACGTTCAACGTAAAAAAAGAAGATTGTTCCCATTTTTGTTTGGAGTGGTTTTCGGAAGTGCCGCGGTTCTTTATTTTGCTCCTGTTCTAGAAGGAAGTGAGCTTATTTCATTGATTGACAATATGAAAAAGGAAAAAGCAGCTGTCGTAGCGGAAGCAGAAACTTCGGAAAAGACGCTGCCGGTTCAGGAAGTTTCAAGCAGTTCGGACAGCATGGTAGAGGCGATTGCCAATGTAACAGAAGCCGTTGTCGGCATTATTAACATTCAGCAGCAAATGAATGTTTATTCATCTCAGCCTCAAGAACAGGAAGCCGGCACGGGCTCAGGGGTGATTTTTAAAAAATCAGGAAATGTTGCTTACGTCGTCACAAATCACCATGTGATTGCAGGGGCGAATAAGGTAGAAGTATCTTTAGCAAGCGGAGAGAGAATCCCGGCAGAAATTGTAGGTGCCGATCCATTAACAGACTTGGCTGTATTAAAAATAGCCGGCCAATATGTGAAAAAGACAGCGAGTTTCGGAGATTCAGAGAAGCTGCGCGTCGGTGAACCGGTAGCGGCGATTGGCAACCCATTAGGGCTGGATTTAGCAAGTACGGTGACGCAAGGGATTGTCAGCGGCAAAAGAACGATTTCCGTCTCTACTTCAGAAGGAGAGTGGGATTTAAATGTCATCCAAACCGATGCGGCGATTAACCCGGGAAACAGTGGCGGAGCATTGATTAATAGCGCTGGACAAGTTGTTGGAATTAATAGTCTCAAAATTTCAGAAGATGGTGTAGAGGGATTAGGTTTTGCGATTCCGAGTGAAGATGTGAAGCCTATTGTGGAAGATTTATTGCAATACGGAGAAGTGAAACGGCCCTATCTTGGGGTAGGATTGCGGAATGTAAGCGATTTTTCAGCAGCGATTCGCCTTGAACAGTTAAATTTACCGGAAAATGTAACGGAAGGCGTCGTCATTACAGCTGTCGAACCTTCTTCTCCGGCAGCGGAAGCAGGACTCGAAGAAAAAGATGTCATCGTATCTATAAATGGTACGAAGATTGATAGCATCAGTGCATTGCGGAAATATCTTTATACGGAAACAAAAGTTGGCGAGAAAATTAGTATAGAAATTTTCCGAAGCGGCAAACAAATGAATGTCTCCCTTCAATTGAGCGAACGCCGGGGGAGTCAGTAATGTCTGTAAGAAGGGGCTGTCTCATCAGGGTCTGACCTCACGCGAATATCGTTCATTTCTCCCGTGTGATGTCCTATATATGGTGTTGGGAAGATTGACCCTGGACGTTTGAGAAAGCCTCTTTATTTTTTATTAACAATGATTAGGAAATGTGGCGATTTTTCGAAACAAAAATTTTTATTTTTGGCGTTTGACAGCATTTTGCTCATTCTTGTCCTATCAACTAAAAATATATTTAATATTTTTTCCTGAAATAGAAAAAATTACGAAACATCTTTTCGTTCAGTTCGTATTATTAATTGAATACGGGCTGAAAGGGGGGGATGGAGGTGTTCGGATATCCGATGGAAACGGTTTATTTATGGACTCTTATTGTCAGCGGCAGTTTGACGCTTATTTATCTTGTGTTAAGCGATGTGTTAGATGGAATGTTTGATTTGCCCTTTTTAAGCCCGCAATTGATTTTATCTTTTCTTACTGTTTTCAGCGCCTCAGGGTTTTTGTTCGAAAAATATACTGAATTTTCTGTTGTTTTAATCAACCTTGTCAGTGCTGGAATCGGCTTGATTATTGTAACGATTTTGCATTTTTTCGTATTCATTCCGCTAAAGTCGGCAGAAACATCGCTGAATTATTCAGAATCGGATTTGGAAGGACGTATTGCGAAAGTGATTGTGACGCTTCCTAAAGATGGATTTGGTGAGATTTTAATTGAAAATAAAAGCGGTGTCATTTCCAAGCCGGCACAAAGCATTCAAAATGAAGAAATTCCGTCCGGGGCAGAAGTAGTGATTGTGAAAATGAAAAACGGCGTAGCAAAAGTATCAACCTATGATCCTTATAATCTACAATTCAATTACAAGGGGGAATTCCAATGATGCCATTGCTTATTGTCATTGGTGTTGTCGTCTTTTTACTTATCGGTCTTGTGGCGCTTTTTATATTACGTTACCGTACAGTCGGTCCGGATGAAGCGCTCATTGTCACCGGAAGCTATCTTGGCAGTAAAAATGTTCATGTAGATGAATCGGGAAACAAAATAAAAATCGTGCGCGGCGGCGGCACGTTTGTATTGCCGATTTTCCAGCAGGCCGAACCGCTAAGTTTGTTGTCGATAAAACTCGATGTGCAAACGCCGGAAGTGTATACAGAACAGGGCGTTCCCGTTATGGCGGACGGTGTGGCAATTATTAAAGTCGGCAGCTCCATCGGTGAAATTGCCACAGCCGCTGAGCAATTTTTAGGAAAATCACGTGAAGACATGGAAAACGAAGCAAAAGAAGTTTTGGAAGGGCATCTTCGTTCGATTCTCGGTTCGATGACCGTTGAGGAAATTTATAAAAACCGCGATAAATTTTCACAGGAAGTCCAGCGTGTCGCCTCACAAGACTTAGCGAAAATGGGACTTATGATTGTATCGTTTACCATTAAAGATGTGCGCGACAAAAACGGCTATCTCGATGCGTTAGGCAAGCCGCGCATTGCTCAAGTGAGACGTGATGCGGATATTGCGACGGCGGAAGCGGAAAAAGAAACGCGCATTAAGCGTGCCGAAGCAGATAAAGAAGCAAGAAAAGCCGAATTGGAACGCTTGACGGAAATTGCGGAAGCAGAAAAAGTCAACCAGCTTAAGCTGGCTGAATTCCGCCGTGAGCAGGATATCGCGAAAGCCCGCGCGGACCAGGCGTATCATTTAGAAGAGGCAAAAGCAAAACAAGAAGTCACTGAGCAGCAAATGCAAATTAAAATTATTGAGCGGCAAAAGCAGATTGAGCTCGAAGAAAAAGAGATTTTGCGCCGTGAGCGTCAGTACGATTCCGAAGTGAAAAAGAAAGCCGATGCCGATCGCTATGCGGTAGAACAGGCGGCTGCCGCGGAAAAAGCGAAACAAATGGCCGAAGCCGATGCACAAAAATACCGCATCGAAGCGATGGCGAAAGCTGAAGCAGAAAAGGTGCGCATCGATGGACTGGCCAAAGCCGAAGCAGAAAAAGCAAAAGGGGAAGCGGAAGCCGATGTGATCCGCCTAAAAGGTTTGGCGGAGGCAGAAGCGAAGCAAAAGATTGCCGAAGCGTTCGAACAATATGGCAAAGCAGCGATTCTCGACATGATCTTAAAAATGCTTCCTGAATATGCAAAACAAGTGGCAAGCCCGCTTGCGAATATTGATAAGATTACGATCGTTGATACAGGTTCAAGCGATGCAAATGGTGGAGCCAACAAAGTCACCGGCTATGCGACAAATTTAATGGCGATGCTACAGGAGTCGCTTAAAGCGTCTTCCGGCATCGATGTGAAAGAACTGCTTGAGAACTTCTCAGGAAAAGGCAATGTGAAAAACAGCATCGATCAGTTGACGCAGGAAATTGCGGAGCAAAAGAAAACAAACGGAGAATCATAAATTTATAACAATGAAAAGCTGTTCTTGATCAAACGTCAAGGCGGCTTTTTTTATTTTGGAAGAAATTACGTTATCTTTATAGCGAAAAAGAGAAATGACGGTTGCAAGCAATCGTCATCATCCATTATTGGTGAATCATGTTTTTCTCTTAAAACAAGAAGGATTTTCTATGACAACATTAGAATTAAGTTTACAAACATGGATTCCATAAAATAGATGATTGTTTTCATAAATCCTTACGACGATTACATATTTTTGTGAGGAGGGCTTCTAACTCTTATCTAAATTTGTTTATTGGAGGGATTAAATGACGGAGAATCAGTTAAAATGGACCGGTTTTTTTGTAACCGTAATAGGAGTTGTTGGATTGGTTCTCATTTTTTTTAGTGTTGATTTTGGAACGTCCTTGGCAGACTCATGGGTAGCAAAGCAAGGCGGAGCGAGTACGGAGCGTTATCATATCATATTAGAAAGTTATATTCATAGCTTTCTCATTGCTGGAAGCATACTATTTGGATTCAGTCTCTTATTCGCTATTTTTACTTATTTTGCGTTTATGTTGTTACCCAAAAGGTAGAAATTTACTGAACGAACGATTGGTTTGGTTTTAAGGAGAAAAAGATGGAGCGCCTGTTTCCTAGGCGTTTTTTTATTTCACAAAAACTGACACGAAAAAAATTACAAAAAAGTGTAGGGCAAACGGCTAATGATTTCGTCTATATAAGTGAAGACAGATAGAAAGGGGGAGAGTGAGATTCAGGACGAAGCATTAATCGCGAAAGCAAGGAAAGGAGACGAGCATGCCTTTCGCCTGTTAATCGAGAAATACCGTGATTATTTATTTAAAACGGTGTACTCGATTATTCGCAACGAAAAAGATGCCGAGGATGTTACGCAGGAAGTATTTGTGCGGATTTATCTTTCACTCCCCCGATATCAGTCACAAGGCTTTAAAACATGGATGACGCGCATTGCTGTGAACTACGCGATTGATGTCAAGCGGAAAATGCAGCGGCAGCGTGAAGAAGTAATGGAATCCATTGAGGCCGAAGCCGATGAAAGGGTTGAAGTTTCGGTTATGAAAAAAGAGGAGCGAGAGCGAATCCGCCGACGTCTTGAGGAAATTCCCCCTAACTATCGGGATGTGCTTTATGCATATTACATTGATGAAAAATCGTATCAACAAATTGCGAAAGAACAAAATGTCGAAGTGAAAACGGTCGAGACAAAGCTTTACAGAGCACGCAGCTGGCTAAGAAAGCATTGGAAGGAGGAGGATTTTCAATGAGTCATTACACGAACGAAGAATGGCGGCAGTTCATTTGTGATGTACTGCCAGAAGAAAAAAGAGAGGAAATGGAGAGCCACCTTTATAGTTGTGATCAATGCTTAGCGGTATATATGGAGCTCATTGAAGAAAATGCTTCCGACTTGCCGAATCCTTCCGATGAAGCTGTTTCAGCTGATGTCATCCTTGCACAAGTTGAACCATATGCAAAGCCAAAGCGTACGAAGCAGTCACAGACGAAGCAAAAAATGCTTCATTACGGAATTGCCGCGGCGATTACGATCGGGTTTATGTCTTCGGGAATTTTTCAATCAGTCACAAATGCCGGCGTTGTTGGAACAGATTTATCAGAAAACAGGCCGGCCTATACGGAACAATGGATGGATAAAACATTATCATTTCTCGATTGGCTAAAGGCAAATCAAAAGGAGGAAGGGAATAATCGATGAACAAAAATTCGTTAGTTGCGTTCTTTTTATCATTTATCCCTGGTGCTGGGCATTTTTATTTAAATAAAAAAGCAAGGGGAGTGTTTTATAGCTTTGCCTTTTTTGCGCCGATTGTGCTCGCGGTCGGTCTTGTCTTTTTGACACATAATAGTGAACCGCTGGCGATCGTCCTCTTTTCTTTATTGATTTGGTTGATCAGTATTTTAGATATGATTCTTACACTCATCAAAAGACAGCCGGAGCATACACTTGTCCAAGGAGAGGGTTTACAGGCAAATCAGGACAACGAGAAGTTTTACACGATTCTTCTTTCCTTCATTCCCGGGCTCGGGCATTTCCAGCTCGGCTTGATGAACCGAGGGTTAACGTTATTAATCAGCTTCTTTGGGCTTATGATCATGATATTTTTTGTAACGGTATTGATGCATGAAGGCAGCTTCTTAGTTTTTTTAGGAATTTTGCCGATCGTTTGGATTTACAACATGTTTGATATTGTTCAACAGCTCAATCGAAAACAAAACGGCGAGTCACTGGTCGATCGAACGATTTTCGAAGATTTTGAAGCGAAACGCGAGGATGGAAGGAAAAGCAAAACACTTGCGACTCTCCTTTCGATTTTTCCGGGTGCGGGTCATATGTACTTAGGATTACAGCGCAGAGGCTTGCAGTTAATGGCTGCCTTTTTGCTGGCGATTTATGTGATGGATGTGTTAAGACTGTCTGCCTTTTTCTTCCTTATTCCGCTCATTTGGTTTTACAGCTTTTTTGACGCATTGCAGAAGGCGTCGAAGTATGGCGAAGAAGAGCTTGAGGATCAGCCGATCGTTTCCTACTTTATCAATCATCAAAGATGGGTTGGATTCGGATTATTGTTGTTAGGTCTTTATTATTTGCTTGACAGCATCCTGCTTCCAGCATTTGCTTCGCATCTATCAAAGCTATTACAAATCGATATTTATTACTGGTACAATCAATTTTTCCAAACAACGATCGTTTGCATTTTGTTAATTGGCGGCGGCTTCAAGCTGCTTTTAGGCAGTAAAGAGAAGAAAGGAGAGGAGAGGAAATGAGAAAATGGCGCGTTGGGACGGTGTCAATGGGCGCCTCCCTTATTTTGCTTGGCATCGTGTTGTTTATTTCTCAATGGGAAGGAATGGGAGCTGCAGACATTTTTGCGAGCTGGTGGCCGTTTCTCTTAGTGTTGCTTGGCGTTGAAATTCTTGCGTATCTTTAAAGGCAAGGTTCAATTAGGGGACGGAACTCATCATATTTATGTTTTTGATTCACAGCATGCAGCGGTGCATGTGTCAAATTAAGTAACTAAGAACCACCGAGGTGTCAGCGTATTTTTAATGAAAACTTTTGCCCGTTTTTGATATAATATTTCAGCTATAACATCTTTCCTTTTTAAAGACGAAAAAATTGCAACAACCTTTTTCTTGCGATATCATGTTAAATAGTGGAAAATATATATTTAATCTTGGGATAAATAGGATGATGGGGATATGAAAAGAGCGAGAATTATTTACAATCCAACATCAGGACGTGAGTTGTTTAAAAAGCATTTGCCTGATGTATTAATTCAGCTGGAACAAGCCGGTTATGAAACGTCTTGTCATGCGACAACGGGAGCGGGGGATGCGACAAAGGCGGCACGGGCAGCGGTCGAGCGCAAATTTGACCTTGTCATCGCTGCCGGCGGAGATGGGACAATTAACGAAGTAGTGAATGGAATTGCCAATCAAACATATCGTCCGAAGCTTGGCATTATTCCGGTTGGCACGACGAACGATTTTGCCCGGGCGATTGGTGTGCCGCGCACAATTGAAGGAGCATGCGATGTCATTATTAACGGTGAAGCGGTGCCGATTGATATCGGCTGTGTGACGAATGAAGGAAAGACGCGTTACTTTATTAACATTGCCGGAGGCGGCCGTTTAACCGAGTTAACGTATGAAGTGCCGAGCAAATTAAAAACGATGCTCGGTCAGCTGGCGTATTATTTAAAAGGAATTGAAATGCTGCCGTCGATTAAAGCGACTGAGGCACGGATTGAGTATGACGGCAAGGTGTATGAAGGCGAAATTATGCTGTTTTTAGTTTCGCTGACGAATTCTGTCGGCGGGTTTGAAAAGTTGGCGCCAGACTCCTCGCTGAATGACGGCATGTTTGATTTAATTATTTTAAAGAAAACAAATCTTGCGGAATTTATCCGCATTGCCACGCTTGCCGCAAGAGGTGAGCACATTAACGATCCGCATTTAATTTATACGAAGGCGAACCGCATTAAAGTCACCTCGCCAAACAAAATCCAGCTTAATTTAGATGGCGAGTACGGCGGACTGTTGCCTGGCGAGTTCGTCAACTTGTATCAACATCTTGAAGTATTTGTACCAAAGGAAAAAGCAGAACAAATGAGAGCAGGATATTAGCGCGGAGCACATAGTGGTGCTGGAGCTGCCTGATAAGTGTCTGACCTCACATCCATTTCACGATATATGATGTTGCGGGGTCTGACACTTTGCTTTTGGTCAGCCTCGGGCACCCTATATGGTAACAGCGCTGTGACCTGTTCTCTTTTTGTGTCCGAAGCGATTGTATGATACAATCAGTGCAGCATTTTCACGAAAAGGAAGTAGGAACGATGACAAAAGTAGAAGCTCCAGTTGCGAAAAATGAATACTATGACGTCACTTTTGAAGATTTAACGCATGACGGCGCCGGTGTTGCGAAAATCGACGGATTTCCGATTTTCGTTGCCAACGGGCTGCCGGGGGAAAAGGCAAAAATTAAAGTCATTAAACTGAAAAAAGGATATGGCTATGGCCGCTTAATTGAGCTGTATGAACCGAGCCCGGATCGCGTTGACGCGCCGTGTCCGATTTATAAACAATGCGGCGGATGCCAGCTTCAGCATTTAAGCTATGAAGGACAGCTAAAGGCAAAGCACAAGCATGTGAAAGAAGTGCTTGCGCGCATCGGGAAGATTGAAAATGTCATTGTTCATCCTGTGCTTGGCATGAGCAATCCGTGGCGCTATCGCAATAAGGCGCAAGTGCCGGTCGGCGAGCGCGAAGGTGGACTTGTCGCCGGCTTCTACCAGCAGCGCAGCCATGAAATCATCGATATGGAAGCTTGTCTCATCCAGCAGGAAATGAACGATGTTGTTGTGCAAACGGTGAAAAAGATTTGCGAAAAATATGGCGTGAAGGCGTACAACGAACAAACACACAAAGGTGTGCTCCGCCACATTATGGCGCGTTACGGGGCAGTGACAAAAGAGGTAATGGTTGTCCTGATTACGCGTACGGAAGATTTGCCGCATAAAAAGAAAATCGTTCAAGAAATTATCGAAGCGGTACCAAATGTGAAGTCCATTATTCAAAACATCAATCCGAAACGGACAAATGTCATTATGGGCGACGAGACGAAAGTGTTGTGGGGAGCGGAGTATATATACGATTACATCAGTGATATTCAATTCGCGATCTCCGCCCGTTCCTTCTATCAAGTGAACCCGGAACAGACGAAAGTGCTGTATGAAAAGGCGCTCGAATATGCGGAGTTAACAGGTGAAGAAACCGTCATTGACGCTTACTGCGGCATTGGCACGATTTCGCTCTTTTTAGCGAAGAAAGCGAAAAAAGTATACGGTGTGGAAGTGGTGCCGGAAGCGATTGAGGATGCCAAACGGAACGCGAAGCTGAACGGCATCGACAACGCCGAATTTGCCGTCGGTGAAGCGGAAGTCGTCATTCCGAAATGGTACGAACAAGGCATCGAAGCCGACTGCATCGTCGTCGACCCGCCGCGCAAAGGCTGCGACGAAGCCTTGCTGCAAACGATTATCGCCATGAAGCCAAAGCGGGTGGTGTACGTATCCTGTAACCCGGCCACACTCGCACGTGATTTGCGCATCCTCGAAGATGGCGGGTATAAGACACTCGAAGTGCAGCCGGTCGACATGTTTCCGCATACGAATCACGTCGAGTGTTGCGCGTTGCTTATAAAAAAATTGTAGAGCATAAATAAACTCTTGCCATTCACAATAAACTCCTGCAAAAATCAAAACAAAGTTGTGCAAAAGGGCAGGAGCAAGGCAGGGAAAAGGAGAGAGGAGAAAAGGGAAACCCTTAATCCTCAAGCCTTTTCCCTGTCTTTCTATCACGACTTTATTTTCAAACGTAATAAAGTTCTGCGAGAAAAAGTCGAAGAAAAAATCGGGAAAACGAGCGATTCGTGAACGACTTTATTATGAATGGAAAATATAGGGGGCGCAGGAATGAGGGATGAAGGGGTGTGGAGTAGCAAGGGTTTATTATTACTGAGCATTGATGTTGTAGATAAAAAATAAACATTTGCGATTAAAAATAAACTCTTGCGAAAATGAAAATAAAGTTGTGCGAAAAAATCGGGCAAAAAATTGAATCAAAAATCGAGAAAATGCGGGATTTGTAGCAAGACTTTATTTTAACTGTGAGCGAAAGAATGCGGGTTGGAGCGTGGAATTTTAGCAAAAGTTTATTTTGACTGAACATAGTTAGGATGAAAATAAGGGAGTAGGGAAAAGGAAAGAGACAAAGAAGTATGAAAGAAATATAAATATAGCAAGGAGTTTAAGGTCAGTTCTTTCTCCCTCTTTCCCTTTATATGGAATATAATACCTATTAAGGATGGAGAACATGGAAGAAAGACCAGTTGAGATTTGATCGGAAGGACTATGAGATTGATAAATATCCGCATGAAGCATACAGAAGATTGGAATGGGTAGATAATTTTGAACAAATTAGACCATACATCGATTTAGCGTATCACTTGCGATAATAAAAAGCTAAGAAAGAGGATGAATAATGATGTTGGAAAAACAATATTTCAATCTGATGCAATTTTTTGAGGGCTATGTACGAAATTACCGAAGAATGAACTTATCACATTTACATAATCGATCCATGTTCACCAAAAGAGAAATCGATTATTTTGCTAATTTAGGGGAAATGCTTGGCTTTGATGTATTCATAGAAGATTCTAAATTTGATAAGCTGAAAGGGCGTTCCAGACCGATGGATTTATCTTGGTGGAAGTGGGATGCACGAATTGATGATGAAAACTTCTTGTACCTCGCCCTTCATTTAGAACGAGAAAACGTCTGGAATAAAGATGTTGACACGATTGAAAAACTTTTTTCTCTAACAGAAGAAGGTTATGTTCCTCATAATGTGATAGGAATACAATACATAGAATCGCCTGAAAGAATTGATTTTCTTAACGATTTAGTTATTCAAAAGAATGCGGTTCAAAAGTCGAATGCTTTAATGATTTATCGTTACTATGATAACGAACTGCATTTAGAACGAGTTTGTGCCTATTATTTTACGCCAACGGGATTAAATGAAGTAAGAACTGCTATTTGCACACAAGATGAGTCGGGCTACTGGTTTATGTGTTTTGATGAGGAGTACGCTCCATTTCAGGAAAAAAGGGGAGGTCACTAAATCGAAAGTGATTGATTAATTTAATATAATCTCCAGGACGAGTGAAACACCCATGTGTCGCTTGTCCTTTTTTATTTGATATAAACTCGGACTTTTAAAAAATATTTTGGTATGACAGATTCTGTCTAACCTATTTGATAATATAAGTATAAAGAATTAATTGGAAATTCTAAGGGTGATACGGTGGACAAAGAGAAAGAGGCGAAAATAAGTAGGGTGCTTAAATTGTATGATACGTTCCGAAAAGGGGGAGTTATCAATAAGAAGAGAACTGCTGATGAATTAGGTGTAAACGAAAGAACCGTTCAGAGAGATATTGATGACATAAGAATGTTTTTATCTAATAACTGTGCTGGTGAGGAAATACTATACGACTTTTCTAAAAAAGGATATTACCTAAGTGGATTTGTTAAAAATCCTTTAACTGGGGTCGAATTGCTAAGCATCATAAAGATAATTTTGGAGAGCAGAGCTTTTTGTAAATCAGAGATGAATGGGTTAATTGATGCTCTCCTTAGTCAGGCAACTGAAGAGGATAGAAAATTTATAAAAGCTATCATTGGAAATGAGTTAATTCATTTTCAACCATTACAGCATAACAAACCCCTTCTGAAGATGATTTGGGATATTGGTTTTAGCATTAGAAACAAACAAATGATAGAGATAACTTATGAAAGAATGGATGGAAAAGAGTCAGTAAGAATTGTAAAACCCGTTTCGATAATTTTTTCCGAATATTATTTCTACTTAATTGCGTTTATAAAGGATAGTGAATATCAATCACCAGCTTTTTTTAGAGTGGACAGAATTAAGCATTTTAAGCTGTTACAAGAGAAATTCAAATACTCCGAAAAAGACAGGATAGAAGAAGGGGAGCTTAGAAAACGTATTCAATTTATGTATGCAGGAGACCTAATGACCATTAGATTTAAATTTTTTGGTCTTTCGCTTTCTGCTGTATTGGACAGGTTTCCTAATGCTAAAGTCATTGAAAAGCTTCCAGAAGGATGGTTAATTGAAGCGGAGGTTTACGGAAAAGGATGCATGATGTGGCTATTGAGCCAAGGAGAGCGTGTAGAGGTTATCAGTCCTCAAAGCTTAAGAGATGAAATGAAAAGAACCATTCAATTAATGGCTGATAAATATAATTAAAAGAAAGGGGTTGGGCCATGCTTAAGAGAAGTATTAAATTTCCTTTGATAATGAAGTCAGGTGCAAAGGTGCGAACTATAGAAGAGTTAAGAGCAAATTTTGACTTGGAATCAGTGATGGAGCTATTTTTTGATGGCAGGTTAAAGGTATGGTTAGAACAGAGATTTTATAAAAACGAACTTGAACAATTAGAAAGAATTAAGGATATACCTATTGAAGAAGCGAAAACTATTGCAAAAAGATTATTTGAAATTTTCAACATCCCTTTTTCTGAAGACCATTTGGATGTTAATCACATAATTAAAAGAAGACAGAAGATAGAAATGTTAAAGCAATTCACAAATGAACAAATTAAAAATGTAGACCAGGTAGCAACATCGCAAGAGGAACTATGCAAGATTTTGGAGAACAGCGTGTTAAATAATGAAACAACAGTGTATTTATTGGGGGATACTTTTGAGGTCAGCGATAAATATTCACATGTTCAATACATTGGTTTAAATAATCCCAAAGTAAAATTGTTGTCTGAAGGGATTTTTAATGCAAAACAAAAAGGCATCTCTTTCGCTAATTTAGTTCTAACTTCAGATACAGATATTAAATTCAAGCCAGGTGCGAACTTTAATGTTACATATGAAGGAAAAAATATAACGTTGCAAAAAGGTGATTTTAATAATCTTATAGGAAGTATAAAGATTGATTACAGTCAGTTTGGAGATTCGGGTTTTTCTGATGGTCATAGAAATATTTTTGTATATGAAAATACGATTGTAGTTAGAAAAGGAAAATGTTTTGTTTTTTATGATTTAAATAGTGGAAAGGGGATTAATCAATTCAAATCGAATTTTTTTGGTTATGATGATATAAAAGCATTTAGAGAAAAGCATATGTTTTATATTTTAGATTATGAAAAAGTAGATGGTCCAGGTAATCGATATAAGAGTGTGTTATACATCTTTGATTTAAATAATCCATATAAAATGAAAAAACAAGAATTGGATTTAATTTGGAACGAGGGAGATGTAAATGCGTTCGGAAATATAACTATTGAAGATAATAAATTATTTATCAATGAAATTTCTAATGGTTTTCTGGGAACAGGGGATGTTAGCTATTATTCATATTCCATTAATTTAAATAACTTCAGCATTATAAGCAGTAAGTCATACAGAAAAATTAACATGAAGTTAAAAGAGCTGAGACCATTTTTAAAAAATGAAAACGATTGTTTTTCAATTTATAGACAACAACTTTATTATATTCCCTCTTACGGTGCGGGAGAATTATTTAATCCAAAATCATCTTATCCAATGTTTAAAATAGGAATGAAAAGTATTAAGATTGCATCGGATAAGATATTTGCTATTCCGTCAAAAGGGAATCAGGTAAATGTAGATGGAGGGTTATATTTCGATAATCCTTTTCGTCGAGAAAATATTGTTTTTTCTCGAGGAAATTTTTTCACTTTTTTTAACAATGATAAAAATGATAAAGATGAAGAAGGAGAAATTGCTGTTTTTGACTTGAATACAGGTAATAAGATAGCAGATTTACCAACACCTCCATTTCATTTCATGAATGTGGTTGATAGATATTTAGTGACTGCAAGAGTTGGTTCAAAAAGAGAAGATGGTACAGAAAAACCAGGAGAAATTAGTATTTGGGATACTGATACATTAGAAAAGTTAAGCACAATACATGTACCAGAATTGTTTGATAAATATATTGATATTGATATTAGTGGCGATAGAATGGCGATTCTTTGCAAGGACCAAGTGTTTGTTTATGAATCATAAGGGAGGGGGAGCAAATGCTTTTAGAACAGGTAAAAGAAAAGGTATTGCATTACGTTGATGCACAATTTCCTATTCTTTATTTAAATACATTTGAAGAAACAAAAGCTGATGAAATAATAAAGAAATCTGCTTATGGAAGAGAAATTTTAGAATGGAATGCATCAAGAGGGTTTGTTGATTTCCGAACAAAACTTCCTCTTCTGGAGGGCATGGATCGATTAGAAGTTACTTTATCGTTTTTGAATAATAATGATGAACTAAGAGGGAAAATCCTCGTAATAAAAGACGTGCATCACTTTATTGACAATCCTTATGTCATTAGCATGTTAAAAGACATTTCTCTTCGTATTCATAATGGGTTGGAAACAATAATATTTCTGGTTTCGCCAGTTTTGAAGATTCCTATTGAGTTAGAAAAGTACACAACCATTATTGAAATTGACTATACGGGTGAAAAAGAAATAAAAAGCTTGATTAAACAGTTTATAGAGGCTAATGAACTACCCGATATATCTGACTCTTTGTTAGAGGAGTTTACCACTGCCTTTAAGGGGTTGACTGAATATGAGATTATCAATATTTTATCTCTTGCCTACTCAAAAGATGGTAATCTAAATCGTAAAGATTTAGAAATTGTATATGAGCAGAAATTCCAAATGATTAAGAAGTCAGGAATTCTTGAGATGATTCCTCTAAAGGAAAGCTTCGATGAAATCGGAGGGCTTGATAATTTAAAAAAATGGCTTTCCAACAAATCCATCGTCTTTAAAAATATGAACAAGGCAATTGAATACGGAGTTGATATTCCAAAAGGAGTATTAGTTGTAGGGATGCCTGGCTGTGGAAAATCATTAAACGCTAAAGCAACAGCTCACCTTTTTGGTATTCCTTTACTTCGATTAGACATGGGAAGATTAATGGGGAAATACGTTGGAGAGTCTGAAGCGAATATGAGAAAGGCGATTAAGTTAGCGGAAGCGATTTCTCCTTGCGTTCTTTGGATTGATGAGCTTGAAAAAGCCTTTGCAGGTATCGGGAACAGCGGGAACACAGAGGTAGCCAGTCGATTGTTTGGTCATTTTTTAACATGGATGCAAGAAAAACAGAGCCCAACTTTTGTAGTCGCTACTGCAAATGATATTTCCAACTTACCACCCGAATTATTAAGAAAAGGTCGTTTTGATGAGATATTTTATGTAGATTTGCCTACAGAAGATGAAAGAAAAAAAATTTTTGAAATTCATATTGGAAAACGAAGAAAAGAAGATTTGGAGAAAATCGATGTAGCTAAACTGAGCAAAAAAACAGATGGATATAGTGGGGCAGATATTGAAGGAGTCGTAAAGGAAAGCATAGAGAAAGCGTTTGTTGCTGGTAAAGAGTATGTCACAACAGAAGATATTCTTACTGTGATAGAAAATACTCGTCCACTATCAGAACTATTAAAAGATAAGATAAAGCTCTTAGCAGAAATTTATAAAAATAATCATTTTAAACCTGCATCTGAAAAATAAGGGAGGTGCAAAGAATGAGTTATAGGGAAGACAATCAGAAGGCAGTAGAACTTATCGAGCTTATTCAAGATACTATTGAGAGTTATTCAAAAAAAGAAAAAAGTTTAACAGACGAAGCTTGGATTAAAAATGAGTTACGGAACAGCAATTTAAAGATTGATGAGAAAGAGATTGAGGCATTCAGTAAAGAAATATTAGAAACTATAGAATTGAACAATCGGAACATTGAAAGTATCGGTACAGCAATTGAAAATGGTGTTTCTAAAGAAGCGTGGTTTCAACAGAAAGTGCAGGAAGCTTCTGTTGGAATGTCGGTGAACCAAGTTGGGCAATATTTGCAAGGAATTGATAATGCAATTAACAATGCAAATGATTTAATGAATCAAGTAATCCTCAATAATGATGGTACTATTAATCGTAATCTCAACCTCGATGGTTTTATTTTTGAACAACATCACGCCAATTCCTTCAATTTAGACGTCGCATTAAAAGGTGGAGATTATAAAGCCGAGGCTTTGAAGCCAAATCCTGGGGAAACTTATAAAAGAAATTCTGTGGATTTAGTTATTAAGGATAATCAAGGTAGAATAGTAAAGAAATATCAAGCAAAGTTTTCCTCAGATTATAAAAATGCAACCATAGCCTTTAAGAAAGGGCATTATAAATTTCAAGGAAAATTGGTTGCAAAGGGTCAAGTCGAAAATGTGGCAAATAGCACAGACACGATAAGCATTAAAAACTATAAAAGCACACCTTTAAGTAAACAAGAGGGAAAAGAGCTTCAGAAACTTGCACAAAGCGGAAAACAAATAGAGGTTGATTGGAACTACTATAAATTAAAAGACTTAACGAGTTATATGACAAAAAATGTAGCATTAGCTGGTGTGCAATCAGCAGCCATTGCAGTTGGGTACGATTTAGTTTATAAATCAATGATCAATAAAAATATTGAAATAAATGAAGTGGTGGAGTTAGCGCTTAAAACAGGGGCGGATTCAGGTTTGAAGAATTCAGTAACGGTTGCTTTAAAAATAGCCTCAGAAAAAGGGCTTTTAAAAGCAATCCCACCTGGAACACCCCCAGCGATAATTGCTAATATTGCAACTGTATCCATCGAAAACGTGAAAGTTTTAAATAAAGTGGCTAATGGTGAATTGAGTGTTACTCAGGGACTTCAACAAATGGAAAGAGTAACGGTTGCTACTGTTGCTGGATTGGTAAGTGCAGAGTTAGGAACCGTAAAAGGAGCGGCATTAGGTTCATTAGCTTTAAGTTGGATACCGATTGTGGGTAGTCCAATAGGGGCTGTAATAGGGGGAATTGTTGGAGGTACAGTTGCTTACATGGCTGGTTCAACAATTGGTGGAAAGATATGTGAGACTGCCCAAAAGGTTAGGAAAACGGTCGTTGCTTCATTAAAGGCAGGAGCAAGGGCAGTTGGAACAGCGGTTAACAAAGCAAAAAATTTTGTTAAATCACTTTTTTAGTTTGAGTGAGTATTTTTCCATTATCTCTTAACCCTATAACCTGCCCTTCTATGTTATCGAAAAAAATAATTATTCCCTCGGCAAAATAACTTGTTCGCTGGGTAAAAATAAATGTTTCCTGACACGAGTGGAAATTGGGTGGAATCCCCAGTTTCACTCGTGTTTTTTTAAAATTAGGGATAAGGTTAGAAAGAGCGGATAACAATTTGGCGTTATGTCAAGAAAATGAACACGATAAACAGAAAGAAGTAGCTGTGCTTAGATACCTACTTTTCTTTGGTTAGCATAGTAAGTGGTTTCAAATTCGTACGATGCTGCATAATGAAGTGATGAATGGATTCTTTTTTAATTGTAAAAACATTCAATATGCATGGATTTTTTTGCGAAGGCTGCAGCACAAAAGGAGTTCACAGAGGCAACAAGCTTACCATGCACGTTACTCTATGTAAAGTCGTGTCTCTGAAATTATATTTTGTGAGGAAACTGACCTGTTTCGTTTTCAAATTTAGTGCTTAATTTTTATCTTGCATTTTGCTAAAGTTTTATTTTGCACTAAACACTCTCAGGTTTCATTAATTGGTTGCAATCACAGCTGCAAGGTCAAAATGAAGTAGATTTATTTACATTAAATTTTGATTTGCTACTTGAAACTATACTATTAAGAATAGTAGGAACTGATGAGTTTACTGATTTTCATGTTAAAAGAGGTAAATGGGAAGGTAAGGATAAATTCAACTTTGATCCTCAACAAACATTGTTAGACTTTGGTAATATATAAATGCAGCTTGATTTTCCGGCATATGTATAAACCTTTTTCCTCTAATCGGAACATTTTACTTATGTCGATTTTTCAACGTGAACTTATATAGATAAATTTTTGTCGAATTTATTATAAAAACAGGTTATACTTAAAGTTGTTTACAAATAAATCCATGAAAACATATAAAAAGGAGTTACTCATTGGGTCGGAACACTGTTCTCGAATCCGCAATGGAACTCCTGTGTACTCAATATTATTGTATTCAAAAGACATTGATTTTATTAATTAAATTGTAATCATACTATATTATATAAATAAATGTTAAAAAAGTCAACAATTCATTTAAAAAGGTGATTGTTATGGATAAAAGAAGCAATAATTTGGTTATAGATCCAAAGAAAACCTTGAGTGAAGGTGAGATTTTCTTTGCACAAAGATGGTGGGAACTTCTTGATGTTTCAACACACGATAATCATTATGTAAACTGTTTAAACCTACATATAGCCTTAGTTGAGTTACGGAATACATGCAAGGATATATTAGAAGGAGAAACTTATAAATGGCATTTAGATAGTGTAGTAAAAGAAACCAGAGAGATTGCAAAAAATGATCCAGTAATCCAATTGCATGCACCTCACTATTATAATATTCTTATTAAGTCTTTACAGAATACACCTCAACAAGATAAGGAAATTTACAAATTATACTTACAGTTAAATCTTATTGTTAAGTATATTGAAAGCAGATATATAAAATGGCTCATTGTCCAACTAAATAAAGAAATAAAGAATACAAATTTTTCTAAAATCGATTCATTAGTTAATTGTTTAATAAGTGAATTAATTTATAGAGGTTGGTCAATTAATACACTTTTTAACTTAATTAAAAAAGAGGATTTTTATAAAAAGAATTACTGGAGAAGTGTTTTTGTTAATTTTTTAAAGAGTAAACAAAAATATATATGTTTGATAAAAATAAATACCGAAATAAACGAAAAATTTATTGATGCTTGTTCGTATGTAGGCTTAAATATATTAGACGGTAACAATATAGTTAGAAAATATCCAATTCCTGGTTTAGAAAATGTAATTTCAAATAATTCTAAATATTATATAGAAGAAGTTGAAGCGTATGAACGAAATTCAGCTATAAACAGATACATTGAACAATTTGTTAGAAAAGAAGATATTTTGAGATTTTATGGCTATAAATCACCAAAGGTTGCTCAAAATGCTACAATTATCTCAGAAAAAGAATTGAAATTTGTAACGGGAGTTCAGATACCTAAATTTAGCAGTTCATTATCTCCAGTAGCATTAGAAAAACCGTTAGAATTTGCAAGTAAACTACCACCTGAACCTATGAATTTAATGCAAAAAGTATATAGACAGTGTAGGCAAGCAGAAGAATCACCTTCTGCGGAATCTTGTTTTTTGAATATATGGGTAGCATTAGAATCATTCACAAAAACTGATGAGTATAGTGAAAAGGAAAGTGATTTTGTTCGTATAAGGGATAACGTATCTTCTGCTGTTGCAATGGGGTATATATTTAACTTAGTAAGGTATTTTTTAGCAGATTGTAAAAGATGTCAAGTGGATTTACAAGGTATCATGACTTTATCAGACAACACACATTTAGATACTACTAAATTAGTAAAAGTATTGTTAGATAGTACAAAAAATTCTAAGCTTCTTTCAGAATGTCAAATAAAAAATACACTTTTAGGTTATAGATGTGAACAGCTAATAAATTTACTTGGAGACCCTAAAAAAGTTTCAGAAAAGATTAGAAATCATTCAAGAAGGGTTCAATGGCACTTACAAAGAATGTATAGAGTAAGAAACTCTATTGTTCACTCAGCAAATCATGACAATCAAAATCTAAACCTCTTGATTAGACATTTAAATTCTTATTTAAGGTCTACTGTCAATGGGTCTATATTTTATTTGTACAAAACAAATTCAACAAATTTTGATGAGATCTTCTATACCATGAAACAAAACTATGAGGCAACAGTAGACTTATTAAATGAAGGTAATATAAAGAGTAATATTGAAATGTATTTAAAAATCCTGATTGATGGAGCTTTGTTTTTCGATGAGAAGTAAGAAGGAACATACTGTTTACAATATGGTCCTTTCAACTTTATTTTTTGGTCTCTTAAATTACTATGCTGAACCACTCCTTCCCATGTAGATTTGGATTGCGCTTTTTTAAGTATTCGACCTGCGCCTTCAAATAAGCATTTTCCTCTTCTAAACTCGAAAAATGTTTACGATTCCATACACCACGTTGATCTTTAAACGACTCGCCATTTCGAAATTTCTTGACCCATTCTGCAATCTGTGCATCACTCTTAATTCCAAAATGTTCACGAAGTTGTCGATAAGGCCATCCCTCCTCCAATTTCAAACGAACGACTTCACGTTTAAGCTCTTCTGAATATGAGTTAAAGGTTTGTCCTTTTTTAGCCATAAAAAATCCCCTCCCAAGTAGACTCCTAAGAACATCATATCAAATGTCCTCTTTTTTTTACTGTCTACCTGTAGGGGATAATACCAGGGATGAGGTCCTATTTCTCTTTTTTCTTAGGGAACAGAGAGAAGAGGGGATAAAAGAATTAAAGTAAAAATAAAGAAGAATCAAAAATACTCTTTACAAGAATTTATTTAGATGTTATATTATACGTAGAAATTAGCAATCGAGGAAATGCATCAATCTATTGTTTGAAAGGTATTAAAAATACTTTATTTAGAAATTAGGAGGTAAAATAATGACTCGTGATAAAGCGTTGCAGTTTGTTAGCGAATTAGAAAATCAGTTTGACAAGAAAGTAATCGAAGTTGAGAAAGGATTAACAGTGGAGTTATTAAAGTTGCATGCTCTGTTTTTTGCGATGGAGAATGAAAAATATGGCGAGAAACTTACAAAACTTGCAACAAGGGAAGAGCTTAGAGATCTTCGTGGGAGTGTAAAAGAGGTCATCTACTCTTTATATAGTATGTTGGAAAACATGGAACCTTCGCTCTCAAATGTATTTCTTAACGACACATTCAAGAGTATCGATGAAGCGACTCTTTATAAATTAGTGGTCCTGATTGAACGATATGGATTGACGAAAGCGGAATATCAGAACAATCAGGCTGTAGTAGGCTTTTTCAATACATTAATTGAAGAAGTCATTGCATCTTCAAAAGGTTACGGTTACGACTTTACACCAGATGGCCTTATACAGTTAATGATCCAATCATTAAAACCGATGAAAGGTTCCGTATACGATGGAACAGCTGGAATTGCAAACATCTTGGTATCTGCTTACAAATACGCCAAAGAGCAAGGAAAAGATATTACCGTGTATGGACAAGAGATGAATAAAGAATTATATGTCATTGCCAAACTCAATTTGTTTATCAATAACATTTTACCGGAAAACGGAGATATTCAATTAGGTGATACAATCCGTGATCCAAAGTGGTTAGAAAATGGGTGCGTTATGCAATTCGACTATATTATGATGAATTTCCCATTCGGTGTAAGGGATTGGGGATATGAATTTGCCGTTAATGACCCTTATCATCGGTTTGAATTGTATGATCGGCCGCCTAAGTCACAAGGGGATTACGCCTTTATATTACATGCATTAGCGTCTCTAAAAAAAGAAGGAAAGGCTGCGTTAATTGTTCCGTTTGGAACGCTTGTAAGAGGTGCGGTGGAAGAAAGAATTCGTAAAGCCATGTTAAAAGATGATGTCATCGAAAGTATTATTTCTCTTCCAACGAATTTATTTAGCGGAACGGGGATTCAGGTGGCACTTCTTATCTTGAATAAAAATAAACCAAACCATAAAAAAGGAAGAGTGCAATTTATTAATGCTGAAGGGGATTATGAACGAACAAGAACACAAAAATACTTGAAGCCAGAACATATTCATAAAATTATTGAAACTTTAGAAGCATACGAGAATAGAGAAAGATATTCACGTATCGTTTCAATAGATGAAATTGCGGAAAATAACGGGGTTTTAAATCCAGCATTATATTTCGTTCATGTAGAACTTGACACAGAATTCGGTAAGGTCGTTTTTAATAAGAAAAAATATGAAAGTGAAGCGAAAAACCTTGTGCAGATTGGGGAAATCGCCGAAGTAATTCGGGGTGTCAATCTTCCAAGTCGTCGTCAAATAGAAAATCCAGATGGTGAGTTATTTCCTGTTATTCAAATAAGAGATATCGAAAATGGAGAAATCCAGTTTGAAAAGATTGAGAAACTTCCAATACAGACAAGGGATATACAGCGTGTTACAGCGCAACCGGGTGACATTTTAGTATCGAGCAGAGGCACGCAACAGAAAATTGCGATTGTTCCTGAATACGATGGAACGATTTTAGTATCCAATATGTTTATTATCATCCGGCTGCATTCTGATCAAGAAATCAATCCAATTTATATCAAGCGTTTCTTAGAAAGCCCAGTTGGTCAGTACTTTTTTGAAGCGCATCAAAGCGGCTCAATCGCAACCGTTTTAACTCCAAATGATATTAAATCAATCGAGCTGCCGTTGCTTCCTATTGAGAAGCAAAATGAGATGATTAAACAATTGGAGGAGGCGGATGAGTTAATCCGTAAAGCTTATGAGGAACGAAAGAAAAAATACTTTGATGCTTACGAAAAATTTGGCATCGGCGCTTTTATCCGTCAAATGACAGAGTAGGAGGCGAAAAGCTTGAAAAAGAAACATTTTATTGAATTAAGAAATAGCTTGAGAAGACGGGGATTTTGGGTAGACGTAATAAACGGAGAGTTCGTTTTGGATCAATGGTATTCTAAGTCAAACTTCTGCGAAATGCTGGATTTATTAACATCATTACAAATTAGTATAAAAATTGGGGAGCGAGGGATTCGGTTAGAACCGAATACCCTTGTTCCAAATGAAATATTCAATCGAATCGAGTGTTTTAATCGAGATGAATTGAGATTCATCCCAAGTTCTCTAACAATCCCTCAAGGATGGAGGCATAACCCGAACAATGACCTTTCCATATTAGAAATAGACTGTGGAATTGCGAGTCTAGTATTCGCGTTAAACAAAGTTGGTTTATATACTTCCATGAGTTGTGATGGTCATGGACAAATAGAACCGAAGATTTGGTTAAACGGATATTCGCACATTCAAACAATCCGAAAAATACTTATCGAAGCGAATCAAGAAGTTAGTTTTGCATATGATTGGGAGATTAATAAAGAAGGCGGTAGTAGTGTTCTTACGGCAAAAAAACGTTTATCGAATGATAATTGGGATGTGAAAAAGATTCAAGACGATGCGTTAGCGCTGTCGGAATATGTTTATAACAACTTTTCTTTTCCTTTTGATAGAATTCCTAATATTGGAGTTTTTAATAATGATGGAAGACTGTATAATTAAAACTTGGAAATAGCAAGGAGGTACATCATGCTTACAGGTGAGTTACGCAATAAAGTCGATAAAATATGGGAAACATTTTGGACAGGCGGTATTACAAATCCGCTGACGGTTATTGAGCAGTTTACATACCTTTTGTTTATTAAAGGTCTTGATGAAGTGGAAACGAAAAATGAACAAGAGGCTGCTCTGTTAGGTATTGATTTTGAACGAATCTTTCCTGAAGATAAGCAGCACTTGCGCTGGAGCAAGTTTAAAAACTTAGAAGCTACTCAAATGTACGAAATCGTTTCTAATGAAGTATTCCCATTTATTAAAAATCTTCATGACAATAAAGATTCTGCCTACGCCAAATATATGGGCGATGCGATTTTTATGATTCCTACGCCGCAAATGCTCACAAAAATTGTGGATGGTATCGATAATATTCCAATGAAAGACCGCGATACAAAAGGGGATTTATACGAATATTTATTATCAAAAATCGCAACCGCAGGCACAAACGGCCAATTCCGCACGCCGCGTCATATTATCAAGATGATGGTAGAGTTAGTAAAACCAACACCGGAAGATATTATTGTCGATCCGGCCGCCGGTTCCGCGGGGTTTTTAGTAGCGGCAGGAGAATATTTGCGCAAATATCGCAGTGACTTATTTTTAGTGCAAAGTTTAAAAGAGCATTTTAATAACGATATGTTCTACGGTTTTGATATGGACCGCACGATGCTGCGGATTGGCGCAATGAACATGATGCTCCATGGCATTGAAAATCCGAATATCGAATATCGCGATTCGTTGTCTGAGCAAAACAAAGATAAGGACAAATACACCCTTGTCCTTGCGAATCCGCCGTTTAAAGGCTCCTTGGATTACGAAGCCGTTTCAAGCGACCTGTTAAAAATTACAAAGACAAAGAAAACCGAGCTTTTATTTTTGGCGTTATTCTTACGCATCTTAAAAACGGGCGGACGCTGTGCCTGCATCGTGCCGGACGGGGTATTATTCGGAAGTTCGAAAGCACATAAAGATATTCGCAAAGAAATCGTGGAAAATCATAAATTAGAAGCGATTATTTCGATGCCAAGCGGCGTGTTTAAACCATACGCAGGCGTGTCGACGGCGATTATGATTTTTACAAAAACAGGCGTCGGCGGAACGGATCAAGTATGGTTCTATGATATGAAAGCGGATGGCTACTCATTAGACGACAAGCGCACTCCGATTGAAGAAAACGATATTCCGGACATCATTGCGCGATTCCATAACCGTGAAGCAGAAAAAGATCGGAAACGGACGGAGCAATCGTTCTTTGTGCCGGTGGAAGAAATTCGTGAAAACGACTATGACCTTTCGATTAACAAATATAAAGAAATTGAGTATGAAGAAGTGCAGTATGAAGCGCCGAGTGTGATACTTGAAAGAGTGGAAGCGTTGGAAAAGGAGATTATGAATGGTTTAGAGGAATTAAAAAAAATAATAAAGGGATAGAGTGATGCTATGTTTAGTAAATATCAGGACAAGAAAGTTTTAAGAAGTTTACAAAAAAATCCCAATTGGAAATTATTAAAATTTAGTGATGTTTTAAGAGATGAAACTAAGAATGCAAAAAAAATAAAAAAAGAAGAATACCTTGCACAAGGAAGTTATCCAATTATTGATCAGGGAAAAGACTATATTGCTGGTTTTACCAATGATAGAGAAGGTGTTTATGATAAATCTCCATTAATCATATTTGGTGATCATACGAGAATATTAAAGTATATTGATTTTCCTATATTTATAGGCGCAGATGGTGTAAAACTACTAAAAAATGTATTCTCAGAGGAAGAAGTTCTTACGAAATACATTTATTATTATCTACGCACAGTGAATATACCTGACACAGGATATAATCGTCATTTTAAATTTTTAAAAGAAGTGGTAATTCCAATCCCTAATATATACTTACAGAAACGCATTGTTTTTGTACTAGATAAAGCCCAAGAATTCATCGACAAACGAAAAGCCCAAATTGAAGCGTTAGATCAGTTAACGCAAAGTGTGTTTTTGGAGATGTTTGGAAACTTAAAAGGGGGAAAGGTACCTTTAAGTGAATTGTGTGATGTGAATCCTTCAAAAAAGGAAATCGAAAATATTGATAAAGAACTTCCAGTTACATTCTTGCCGATGGCAAATGTATCAGAAAATGGGGAGCTTGATCTTTCTGAAACTAGATTAATAAAAGAGGTTTTTGACGGCTTTACTTATTTTAGAGAAGGCGATGTTCTTTTTGCGAAGATAACTCCTTGTATGGAAAATGGAAAAGGGGCCATAGCCCGCAATTTAATAAATAATATAGGATTTGGCTCAACAGAATTTCATGTTTTAAGACCAAAAGAAAACGTCAATAGTACATGGTTATATTATTTAACGAGTTTACAATCTTTCCGAAAACAAGCTGAAGCGAATATGACTGGTAGTGCTGGTCAGAAACGTGTACCAAAGCAATTCTTTAGTAAATATAAAGTAGTTTTGCCGCCTATCGAGCTTCAAAATCAATTTGCCGAAATAGTACAAAAAATACAATCTCAAAAGGAGATAATGAAGAAAAGTTTAGAAGAACTCGAAAATAATTTTAATTCCCTCATGCAACGTGCATTTAAGGGAGAACTATTCAACGATTAATGCATGTAAAGGAAATTCATGTTGGTTTGGTCAAGGGAGGGGTGTTTGTTGTTATCCAACTTTCATTTTTTAATAGGCAAGCCTCATTATGAGAGTTTTACGAATGCGTGTTTAGAGGCGGAGAAAAGTTTGGTTGTCAGTCCGGCGACGTGCGCGATTTTGACGCGCCGCGCGCTGGAGCTTGCGGTGAAGTGGGTGTACAGCTTTGACAGCGCTTTGAAAGTTCCGTATCAAGATAATCTTTCCAGTTTGATTCATGACAACGGCTTTTTGTCCATTATTGATGAAGACTTGTTGCCATTGTTGCGTTACATTGTCAAACTGGGAAATGTCGCCGTTCATACGAACTCGATGATTACGCGGGAAGAAGCGGTTCTTTCTCTGCATAATCTTCATCAGTTTGTCTCTTGGATTGATTATTGTTATTCCGATGAATATACGGCTACTGACTTTGACGAATCATTGCTGCCAATCGGCGAGGAAAAGCGCGAGCGTCCGGAAGAATTAAAGGACTTATACGAACGGTTAAGCTCGAAAGACAAGCGTCTTGAGGAAATGATGAAAGAAAACGAACAGCTCCGCGCTCTTCTCACCGCCAAACGGGAAGCGAATACAAAAGAGTACCACTTCCAAGTCGATGAACTGAGCGAATGGGAAACAAGAAAGAAATATATTGATTTAGATTTGAAGCTTGCTGGTTGGGAATTTAAAAAGGACGTTGTTGTGGAATATCCTGTCGTTGGTATGCCGAATCAGGAAGGAGTCGGCTATGTCGATTACGTCCTTTTTGGCGATAACGGTAAGCCGCTTGCGGTTATCGAAGCGAAACGGACAACCGCTGATCCGAACAAAGGAAAGCAGCAAGCCAAACTATATGCCGACTGTATTGAAAAAATGCACGGCCAACGTCCGATTATTTTTTACACAAACGGTTTTGAAACGTATATTTGGGACGACCTTAACTATCCGGCGCGGAGAGTTTCCGGCTTTTACAATAAGGAAGAATTAAGTTTGCTTATAGACCGCCGCATGATGAAGCGGCCGCTAAAAAATGTGCAAATCAATGACAATATTACAAACCGCTATTACCAAAAAGAAGCGGTTTTAGCTGTATGTGACGCGCTCGGGAACAAACGGCGCAAAGCATTGCTTGTCATGGCGACGGGGAGCGGCAAAACCCGGACGGCGATTTCGCTTGTCGATGTTCTCACTCGCCACAATTGGGTAAAAAATATTTTGTTTTTAGCAGACCGCAAAACGCTGGTAACGCAAGCCAAAAACAGCTTTAGCCATTTGCTGCCGAACTTGACGCTTTGCAATTTGCTCGATAACAAAGACAATCCAGAGGAAAGCCGCATGGTGTTTTCGACGTACCCGACAATGATGAACGCGATTGACGAAGCGAAACGAAAAGACGGCAAACGCCTCTTTACCGTCGGGCATTTTGATTTAATTATCGTCGATGAATCCCACCGCAGTATTTATAAGAAATACCGGGCAATTTTTGACTATTTTGATGCGATATTGCTTGGGCTTACCGCCACACCAAAAGATGAAATTGACCGCAATACATATGAAGTATTCGATTTAGAAAACGGTGTGCCGACCTATGCCTATGAGCTGGATCAAGCCGTTCAGGACGGCTATTTAGTCGATTATCGGACGATTGAAACAAAATTAAAGTTTCTCGAAGAAGGCATTCATTACGATGAGTTATCTGATGAAGAAAAAGAACGATATGAAGAAACATTTGATGATGAAGTAGGCGAGGATATTGACAGTGCCGCGTTAAATGAATGGCTGTTTAATGACGATACGATTGATACGGTACTGAGAGATTTAATGGAAAAAGGGATTCGCGTCGAAGGCGGGGACAAACTCGGCAAAACGATTATTTTTGCGAAAAATCATCGTCATGCGGAACGGATTGTGGAGCGCTTTGATCAATTGTTTCCTGAATACAAGGGCGGCTTTGCACGGGTCATTGATTACAGCGTGAACTACTACCAAACATTAATCGATGATTTTTCCGACCGTAACAAATGGCCGCAAATTGCGGTATCGGTCGATATGCTCGATACTGGAGTGGATATTCCGGAAGTCGTCAACCTTGTGTTCTTTAAAAAGGTACGCTCCAAATCAAAGTTTTGGCAAATGATTGGGCGCGGAACCCGCTTATGCAAAGACTTGTTCGGAGTCGGGCAAGATAAAACGCATTTCCTTATTTTTGATTATTGCGGCAACTTCGAGTTTTTCCGTGAAAATCCAAAAGGAATCGAAGGAAAAGCGGTGGAAAGCTTAACGGAGCGTCTATTTAACGCCAAAGTCGATATCATTAAGGAGCTTCAGCATTTACAGTACCAAGAAGAAGAGTATATTGCCTATCGCAATGAATTGATTGATGAGGTGCTAGCGGAAATCAATAAGTTAAACGAAGAAAACTTCCGCGTACGCCAACATATTCAATACGTACACAAGTTTAAAAATCGGGCGAAATGGGATTCCTTAACGGCGATGGATGTCAATGAAATCAAAGAACACATTTCACCGCTGATTGTTCCGCTAAACGATGATGAATTGGCGAAACGTTTTGATTTGCTTATGTACACGATTGAGCTGGCGAAGCTGCAAACGAAAAATGCCACAAAGCCGATTCGCAGTGTGATTCGCACCGCAGAGGCGTTATCTAAGCTCGGTTCCATTCCTCAAGTGATGGAACAAAAATATATCATCGAAAAGGTGCAGACGGAAGAGTTTTGGAGCGAAGCCGATATTTTCGAATTGGAAGCCGTTCGCGAAGCGTTGCGTGACTTAGTCAAATTCCTTGAAAAAGAAACGCAAAAAATTTACTATACGAACTTTAAAGACCAAGTTTTAGAGGTCAAAGAAAATGGTCCGATGTTTAATGTCAATGATCTGAAAAATTATCGGAAAAAGGTTGAACATTATCTGCACGAACACCGCGACCAGATGGCCATTTACAAGTTGCGAAATAATAAAAAGCTAACCGTCCAAGACTTAAAAACGTTGGAGCATATTCTTTGGAATGAGCTTGGTACACAGGAAGATTATAAAAGAGAATTCGGAGACACACCGATTACAAAACTCGTCCGCCAAATCGTCGGCCTTGACCCGCAGGCAGCCAACGAAGCGTTTTCTGAATTTTTATCAAGCGAGCGGTTGAACATCCAACAAAGCCGTTTTGTCAAATTGATCGTCGATTACTTTGTGAAAAACGGGGTCATGGATAAAAAAGTATTGCAGGAAGAACCATTTAAAACCGTCGGCAGCATTGTTGAACTCTTTAAAGACAACATGGACGACGCGCGGAGGATCATTCACATTATCGATGAGATTAACAGAAATTCAGAAGATATTGTCGGGGCTTAGCTAGCGAAAGCGTTCTTGTAGCATCTAATTATTAGTCATTCAGAATATATTTTGTTTTTTCTTCGTTGCTAAGGCATCTTTGAGGTTGAAGCATCTCAAAGGTGCCTTGTTTTGTAATGCGAATAATAGAGAGATATTAGAGGTTTATGAAAAATCATTTTACTCTTATCAAACGAGTATATGTTTATGTTTGCGGTAAAAAGAAAAAGCCTTAAATGCCAAGGCTGAGTGCTGACGAGTGTTGGATATTCATCATAAGTTCTATTGTCTAATATACGACCAGTTCTGTGCTTTTGAACTCCCCCATTGTTTAACATGTTCCCCGAGAAGTCTCCTAATCTCTAAGCGAAGGTGAGAGGTTCAAAATAGTTTGCTTTTCATTTTATAGAGTTCACGCTCATTCATAGTCGTTTTATGGAATGTAAAATCAACGTCGAGCTTAAGGTTGTCCAGCTGTTCGGTAATCTGTTGGTGGTGAGAATCTACTTTTTCATTAAGTTCTTGAAGATCTTGCTTGAGAGCGGTTATTTCACCGTGGATTTTGTGAACATCCATAGAAAGAGCTTCTAATTTAGCATCTGTTTCTTCTTGCCGGTGCAGAATGGCAGTAACGAGCTGGTTCAGTTCCTGTTGTCCGGCTTTTAAGGACTGATGTTCGAGTTCGAGCCGTTTCTGCCCGTCGATTAAAGCTTTTTGTTCCCGTTCTAATTGCTTTTGTCCGATTTCAAAATTACCTAATTTTACTTCAATACTATTTAATTTATCGAGTATTTGTTGGAGCAGCAGCTGTTCACTCATCAAAATCCTCCTTTCAATTGCGGCAGTTTAAACAGGAGTGCTGACTGCACAGTTTTCCGTTTTCAAAGAGCAGTCTTATACAAGTTAGTTTTATTTTAGCACATATGTTCGTTTTGTGCAAATTCTTGCGTAAAAATGTACTTGATTTTTTATAGAAGTGCTCTAAAGAACGTTTAAATGATAATAAAAGTAAAATTAACAATAAGTGTTAACGCACTTTTCACAAAATCAATTGTTTGTCAACTACATTTTTGGCGATGAACATAAAAAATACAATTTCTTAAAAATGAATGAAAATATGACATTTTTATGTCTAATTTGTATTTCTTATACATTCATTATTTAATACAATTTATGATATAGGTATATTTTAATAGTTCTATGGGAGGGGATGTTTCTGAGAAGCTTGAAGTATAAAATGATGATTGTCTTTTCTGTTATCATACTTATTGCCGAGCTGATTTTAAGTTATATCATTTTTCAATCATCATCGAATCTTGTTATTCGTTCTATTAGCGAACAGGCGAGAACGATTGGTGAATATGCGGTAAGCATGATCGATATAGAGAAATACCGTGATATTCGTCCTGAAAGCGGAAAAACCGATTATTACTATGAATTGCGCCGACAATTAAATGAAATTCGCGAGGCAAACGGATTAAAGTATCTTTATACAATGGCTCGTGAAAAATCGGGAGAAACATATAAGTATTATTATGTGGTCGATGGAATGCCGCTTGAGTCCGAAGATGCTTCCGATCTTGGAGATGTAGAAGAAGAAGAGTTTCCGAAAATGATAGAGGCGTTTAATACAGGAAAAACGGCGGAAGGGGAGCTGTCAGATACGGAAGAATACGGTGCTTTATTAACCGTTTATGTACCGATTAAAGATCGGTCAGGTGAGCTTTTAGGAATTTTAGGTGTTGATTATGATGCGACGGCGATTTATGAACTTTTGCAAAAAAACAAGCGCAACATGCTTATTTTAACGGTCGCGATTTTACTTGTGAGTTTATTTGTCATTTATTTGTTCTCAAGAATTTTGACAAAGCCGCTTATTATATTAACGAAACAAGTGGAAAAAGTAAGCAATGGAGATTTAACAGCTGCGTTTAATACGAATCGAAAAGATGAAATAGGGAAATTGGCGGCAGCGTTTGCGCGGATGGTCAAAGATTTAAATCAAATTATTTCGGAAATTCACATGACAACGGTACAGTTAAACGAATCATCGCAGCAATTAGTAAAAAGCGCTGATATTACGCAACAAGTTGCAGAGCAAATTGCCGTTTCCATGTCTGAAACGGCAAGAGGAACAGCGAAACAAACAGAAGAAGCAACCGTTATTTTGCGCATGATGGAAGATGCAATGAGGAGACTGAATAAAGGTTCAGAAGAGGTAGAAGAAACTGTGCAGGATGCGGTGACGGCAACGAAACATGCCAAAGAAGGACAACAGGCTATGCAAGAAGCGATTGAACATTTAGGCGAAGTCACCGACACCGTCACCTATGCAACCGATGCGATTCAAAACTTGGCGAAAAGATCGGATGAGGTCGGAGGAATCATCACGGTTATTTCCAATATTGCGAATCAGACGAATTTACTTGCTTTAAATGCGGCCATCGAAGCAGCGCGGGCAGGGGAAAGCGGAAAAGGTTTTGCCATAGTAGCTGATGAGATTCGCAAATTGGCCGAACAATCGAAAACAGCGGCACAAGATATTATCCGGCTGATTGAAGATATCCAGCTCGAAACATCTGTGACCGTTAAAACAATGGAAAGCAATCTTGAAGCGGTAAAAGGGCAAGTAAATATTATTCAAAAAGGCGGAGAAGCGCTTAAAGCCATTGTTGAAAAAGTCCAACAGACAGAAGAAGATACAAAAAATATGAAAGCTTTGTTCCAGTCGTTAAATGATGATGTGGCACAAGTGTTGCATGCCATTGAACAAATTTCGTCAGTCATTCAAGAAACATCTGCGATTGCTGAAGCAGTATCGTCTTCTACAGATGAACAGTCCGATGCAGTAAATAATATTATGAAAAATGCAACTGAATTGGCGCAACTTTCTGAACAGTTACGCTTACAAGTTTCTAATTTTAAAATCAAAGAAGAGTAGCAGAGAGGGTTTTTCGCGATGGAGAATGAAAGCAATGTGTATCAACGGTTGGCTGAACAGCCGGAAATATTGTATCGCATCATCAAAAAATTGCCGACGATTGCCATTGTATTAGATGAAAATCAACATGTACTCGTATGGAACAAACAAGCTGAAAAGGAATTTGGCTGGATGGAAGAAGAAGTTTTACAGAGGCCGGTCCCGATTGTTTCAGGAGAAAGTGAAAAGCAATATGCACGGTTATTAGACAAAGTAAAAAAGACAAGAGAAGTCATTGAAGATCAAGAAATGATCTGTCAGCGAAAGGACGGCTCTTTTGTTTATGTAAGCGTATCGCTCGCTGAAGCAAACGACAAGCAAGGTTCGGTAATATATGTTTGCAGCATGACGAATATAACCAAACGGAAGCAGGACGAAATAGAGAGTCAGCGGCAACTAAAACTTGCGAAAAAGATTCAACAGAGCGTACTTGCTCAGCCTGTTTGCAATAAACAAATTGCTATTGATTCGCTTTACATTCCGTCTCAAGAACTGTCAGGGGATATGTATACATTTTATCAAATGGATGAGCACCGATACGGGCTTATTGTCATTGATGTGATGGGTCATGGATTATCTTCAGCGCTTGTAAGCATGTCTCTCCGCTCTTTGTTGCGCGGGTTGATTGTGCGGGCTAGAGATCCAATCGTTGTGTTCGATGAGTTAAAAAAACATATGAAAAACTTGTTTTCAGAAAGCGATGGGGACCTGCCTCACCATTTTTCTGCTATATATTTAGTGATCGATACGAAGCATAGAACCATTGAATATATTAATGCCGGGCATCCGCCGGCGATGCTGCTTGAAGATGAAGCGCAAGCCGCTGTTTATTTAGAAGAAGGAGGATTTGTTGTCGGTTCGGCTGTTGATGTTCCTTTTACAAAAGGGAAAATCTCTTATTCGAAGCGGGCGCGAATTATTATGTATACCGATGGATTGCTGGATTCATTATCCCCATCGGTTACTGCGAATTTAGAAAAACTGGAACGACTCATGAAAAAGTATCATCATTGTGAAAATGAATTTTTCATTCAGCAACTGAAACATGAAATTCAAACCGCTGCAACCATTTCTGATGATATCTGTCTTGTAGCAGTTACACTTCTGAATGAATAACGGGAGTCATTCAATGATGTATGAATTAACGATAACGTTTCCAGCAAAAATAGAGTCGATTGAGTTTTGCGATCAAATATGTGAGCAGACATTTTCGTTCTTTGCTCTTGAAATGAAGAATGAACTAAAACTGGCTGTGCACGAGGCAGTTATTAATTCGGTACAGGCTACATGTTCAAAATATACCGATATCGAAAACATGCCTATTAAACTGATGATTCGTATTTATGAAAATGATCGGATAGAAGTGTTTGTTTATGATCATGCCGGAGGAATTCCGGATGATGTGTTAGCGCAGTTGCTTGAAAAGAAGTTTGAAGAAGTTTTATGGGAAGAATCAGGAAGAGGATTATTACTCATCCAAACGCTTATGGATAAAGTTTCGTTTGAGCGAATCGATGAGCAAATATTTTTATTAAAGTTCACAAAAAAGTTTTCCAATTAACGTTCATCGATGTTTTTAAGGGGAGTTAAAAAATGGAAAAATTAATCAAAAATAAGCATCATAACCCGACTATTGAGATAAGCTATGAGAAGAAAGAAAACTATACGAAAATCTATTTAAAAGGAAAGCTTGTATACGGAAATCAGCAGATGGCCAAAGATAAGCTTCGTGCTATATTTGAAGAAAACAAAAAAAGCAAACATTATGTGTTTGACATGAATGAGATGGAATTTATTGATAGTACAGGTTTAGCGCTGCTCATTTATTTTTTTAAAATGGTACAGCAACACGATGGCACGATGACGTTAGTCGTCAATAATCCGGTTATTCAAAGGATCATTAAAATTGCTAAGCTCGATTTAGTTATGGCCATTGTAAAAGATGAAAAAGAGATAAATGAGCAATGTTGAAAGGAGCATTAGGCAAGCAATAAGAGGACTTTTTTCTTTGGAAAATTTTCTTTGGAAAATCTGCTTTCCAAGAAAGAAAGTCCTCTAGAATTTTTTCCGAGGCTGAACATTTCAGCTTTCCTTGTTCTGCGGCTTTTGCTTATCTTCTCCTTTAATAATTTCCCATATTTTTCGAAGCTGTTCGCGCTGTTCTTCAGGAGCTTCTTTCAGTTCTTTAAGAAATAAATCAAGTGAAGGATCGGCAGTTTTTTCAGGGGTGCTTTCCTTATCTCTTGTCCCATGTGGATTAGCGGTGCGCCCAAGGAGATAGTCGGCAGATACACCGTAATAATCAGCGAATTCTTTAATCATCTCAGGATCAGGGCTGCTTGCACCTGACTCATAGCGATGGATTTGATATTTGGTAAGACCGAAAATTTTCCCGGCCCGCTCTTGGGTAAGGTTATGCTCTTCTCTTAATTTTTTCAAACGATGACCAAGTGTACTCATGATTCGCGTAACTCCCTCGTATTTCTAGAAAAATCATATCATAATTGCTAAAAATGCAAAATAAAATTGCGAAAAATGAAAAAAAGTGTTTGACATTGCGAAAAATGAAATTTATAATCGAGGTAAAAGTTGTAAAAATTGCAACAAAGAGGTGAAATAGTGGTGAAAGTAAATCTCGCTCAAGTAAGAAAACTTAGAAAAGACAAAGGATTATCACAAGAAGATGTCGCAAAAATGCTGGGGTTTAATACGGTCTATCCTTATCACCGGAAAGAAAGCGGTCAACAATCGTTTACGGCAGAGGAACTTATGAAATTAGCCCAAATGTATAAAGTATCTTATGAAAATTTTTTTATTTTTGATATTGCAGAAAATGAAACAGATTAAGAAAGGGATGGCTTAGAGAGGTAAGCAGATAACCTTATTTATATCATTTTAGACAAGTACATAAAGAGAATTTCAGGAAAAGTTAGAAGAATGGAAAGAGGTTTGTTTCGAAGCAATAAAGGGATGTTCATCAACGCGGATGTTAATGGCGCGTATCAGCTCGTGAAGAAAGTATCTCCGGACGCTTTTGCGAATGGAGTAGAGGGGGTTGCACCCTGTTAAGCTGAATGTATCTTAGCAAAGGATAATATTAATAAAAACATTATTCATAACCTAAATCGATATCTGTATTTGTTGACACGCAGCAACGGAAAATATGGGGCTTGAACGAAGGTGATATGGTGAAGTATGTAATATCACAGATTGAACAAGAGCTGGAACGAAAAGAAATTTCCAAGTTTTATTTAGCCCGGATGTTGAATCTTACGGTAGCATGTATTAATGAATGCTTTCGCGGCACAAGAAAATTTCATTTTCGCGATTTTTTGCGCATCGTTCATCTTTTATTTGATGATAAAAGGCAGCAGCATCGATTGATTGCGGAGTATTGTTTAAGCTCTGAAAATAAAGAGGATGTTAGGGAAGCGATGGAATGGGCTTCAAATAATGGATTTTATGAACTGTTATTTCGCTTAATCGATATATATCCAAGTAATTTTAGTGACTTATATTCTCTCTTGTTAAAACGTAATCAAGGTCAATTATCTCCTATTCAATTTTACAATGAGTTAGAAATGATTAAGTTTAAAATGGGAAAAGAGATTGAGATACCGGAAACTCAAGTTTTAATAAAAATTTTATCAATGTATAGCTTTCTTGATTTACACTCTTATTCATTGATTTTGCCCATTGCCGATCATGCTTTAAATCTATCGAAACAAATAATGAATTACTATATAAGAGAATCGTATATGATGCGAATAAAAGAAATCATGGCAATTCACTATATGAAACAGCTGCAGCTGGAAAACGCCGTTCGAATCGCAAGAGAAATAATAAACATATCAAACTTCGATAATTTTCCGTTATCAGTGAATTTTATGTTATGTTTGTTAGCTGAAATGTATGTTTACAGTGATTATCATAAAAGCATTTATTATATTGAGAAAGCGATCGAACATTTCAATCGCTTAGAACTGTCAGAGAACTTTATGAATCGTAAACATATGCTTTTGGCGGTACATGATTTTATAAAAATAACGAATGGAGTATATCAAAATCTATATTTGCTGGGGGAAACGGAGCAGGCCTATTATCTATCTGTGCAGCCGGATAAAGAATCTAAGGAAAGAGCGTTATAATATATTTTAGAAGAAATAGCAAAAGAAAAAGGTAAACTTTCTCCGTTTCAAATTTATTTTAAGGCGCTTGCCTCAAACGATATACGATTGATGAAATTTGCAGAAGAAGAGTTTTTGAAAAGCGGGGATTTATTTCATGCTCAATTGCCAAGAAAATATTTAACATGGTTCTGAAAAAGTTTTTCGCAACACATGGAAACATATGTTAAAAGCTGACATATATTAAAATGATTCAATGTAAGCGCTTCTTTTGTTAAATTTAGTTGGCATCACTCATCATTTACAACTGCTTCTATGCTTTAAATAAAGATAAGTTATTTTTAAATATTATATTAATACAATTAACAAAAAAATACATTGTTTTATAACAGTATTTGCTTTATAATTCGAAATAACTAAAAAATTTCAACAAAGGAGAGGGCTTATTTGGAGCAGTTTGTAAACAGCTTGAATGAGATTCTGTGGAGCCCGGTGATGATTTATCTTTGTCTCGGTGTCGGGCTGCTTTTTTCGCTTATGACACGCTTTTTGCAAGTCAGGCATTTAAAAGATATGATTACGCTCATGTTTCAAGGAAAAAGCTCCGATGCCGGGGTATCTTCTTTCCAAGCGCTATCCCTTGCGCTTTCCGGCCGTGTAGGAACAGGCAACATCGCTGGAACGGCAACAGCTATTGCTTTTGGCGGACCGGGCGCTGTTTTTTGGATGTGGGCGATTGCCTTTATCGGGGCGGCAAGCGCCTTTGTTGAATCGACGCTCGCACAAATTTATAAAGTGAAGCAGGAAGGTCAATACCGCGGGGGACCTGCTTATTATATTGAAAAAGGAACAGGATGGAAATGGTATGCTGTCTTGTTTGCGTTATCCGCCATTCTGGCGGTTGGTTTATTAATGCCTGGCATTCAATCGAATTCGATTGCAGCAGGCTTAGAAAATGCATTTGGCATGAGCCCGACTGTTACAGGAATTATTTTAGTTATTTTATTGGCTAGCATTATTTTCGGCGGGGTAAAGCGGATTGCGATTGTGGCGCAATATGTTGTTCCTTTTATGGCGCTTGGATATATTCTTTTATCCATTATCATTATTGTGATGAACATTACGGAATTGCCACATGTTTTTGCGCTTATTTTCAAAAGTGCTTTTGGCTTGGATTCTGCATTTGGCGGTATTGTTGGCATGGCGATTTCGTGGGGAGTAAAGCGGGGAATTTACTCGAACGAAGCAGGCCAAGGTACTGGTGCTCATGCCGCCGCAGCTGCTGAAGTGTCTCACCCAGCTAAACAAGGATTAGTGCAGGCATTCTCGATTTATGTGGATACATTGCTCGTTTGTTCGGCAACAGCATTCATGATTTTGTTTACGGGAATGTATAACACTCAGGCGCCGGACGGCTCTTATATTGTGAACAACTTAGGCGATGTCGAGCCCGGACCTTCCTATACACAAGCGGCCATTGAGACCGTTTTACCTGGTTTTGGAGCCGGTTTTGTGGCTGTTGCATTATTTTTCTTTGCGTTCACAACGATTATGGCCTATTACTATATTGCAGAAACGAATATTGCTTATTTAACACGCGGAAGATACAGCAAATGGGCAACGTTTGCTTTAAAAATCGTGATGCTCGGCGCCACATTCTACGGGGCTGTAAAAACAGCCAGCCTTGCATGGGCATTAGGTGATGTCGGTTTAGGGATCATGGTTTGGTTAAATGTGATTGCGATTGTCATTCTTGCTAAACCGGCGCTAAAAGCGTTAAAAGATTACGAGGAACAGAAAAAACAGGGGCTTGATCCGGTATTTGACCCTGTGAAACTCGGTATTAAAAATGCCGACTACTGGGTAAACGAGTTTAAGAAAGATAAAGAACAGGTTTCTTAATGTTTCATAGATTGTTAAGCAGGAGCCGATTAAAGGTTCCTGCTTTTTTATTTAATTTTTTTCCTTAACAAAATTGTCAAACTATAGATAACGTTTTAAGATTAATTTCCATTAAGATGATTGTTAGAACAATCTTGACAGAATTGAGGGGATATGTTGAACAGCAGGGAACAATTGTGGAAGGAAGCGGAAATATTTATCAGGAATTGCTATAACGAGTTAGGCAAAAGTGCTGCAGAGATTGAACGGAGATTGCGAGAAATAAAAAAAGAAATTGCAGCGACCGGTTTTTACAAGCATTCTTACGAAGAATTAGAGCACGGGGCAAGAATGGCCTGGCGCAACAGCAACCGCTGCATCGGCCGGTTATTTTGGCAGACATTGCACGTCTTTGATGCCAGACATTTAGAGACGGAGGAAGAAATTTTCGAAAGTTTACTGCAGCATATTGAGTTTGCCACGAATAAAGGGAAAATACGTCCGGCCATTACGGTGTTTAAACCGGTGGAGAATGGTGTAGAGAACGTGCGGATTTGGAATCATCAGCTCATTCGCTATGCGGGGTATGAAGCGGAGCACGGGGTGATCGGCGACTCTTCTTCGATTTCTTTTACGAAAGCGTGCGAACAGATGGGATGGAAAGGAGAAAGAACGCATTTTGATATTTTGCCTTTAGTGATTCAAGTAAAGGGGAAGGAGCCGAAATGGTTTGAAATTCCGAAAGAGCTGATTTTAGAAGTGCCAATTGAACATCCTCAGTTTTCGTGGTTTCAAGATTTACAGTTAAAATGGTATGCTGTTCCGATTATTTCTGATATGTGTTTAGAAATTGGCGGCATTCGTTATACAGCAGCCCCTTTTAACGGCTGGTATATGGAAACAGAAATTGGGGCGCGAAACTTTGCCGATGATTATCGGTACAATATGCTTCCGAAAATCGCCTCCTGCATGGGATTAGACATGAGTACAAACGCAACGCTTTGGAAAGATAAAGCGTTAATAGAATTAAATATTGCTGTGCTTCACTCTTATAAAAAAGCAGGTGTCAGCATTGTCGATCATCATACGGCAGCACAGCAATTTAAGCTGTTTGAACAAAAAGAGCAGCAGGCTTGCCGTCATGTAACAGGGGACTGGACATGGCTCATACCTCCTGTTTCTCCGGCGACTACTCACATTTTCCATAAAAATTATGACAACATAACGGTTACACCGAATTATTTTTATCAGGAGCGGCCTTATGAAAAAATGAAGTAAATGATTAGAAAAGCGATGCCTAACAGGTGTCGCTTTTTTAAAGGAAACGGCGGCAAACATGCTTTGGAAAATAGAATCGGTCTTATCAAATGATTGAACGAGCTAACGTGAAACCGTTAAAATGAATCTCTCCCACCTACACTTTGCTTAGAGGGGAGACTTCTCGGGGAACATGTTAAATTTTTGTTCATTTACGGAAACGGTTGCTATTTTAACATATATTAATGATATTATAAGGAAGAAAACGGTCAGGCTTATCGCTTTGCTAAGTATATGATATATGGTATAGGAGTGTGACAAACATGAAAAAGCAATGGTGGAAAGAATCGGTCGTTTATCAAATTTATCCGCGCAGCTTTAAAGACTCAAACGGAGACGGAATTGGCGATATTCAAGGAATTATTTCCAAGCTGGATTACTTAAAAGATTTAGGAATAGATGTCATTTGGCTTTCTCCTGTTTATAAATCCCCGAACGATGATAATGGTTATGATATAAGTGATTATCGCGATATTATGGATGAATTTGGAACGATGGCAGATTGGGAAGAACTGCTTGCGGAAATACATAAACGCGGCATGAAGCTCATGATGGACCTTGTTGTGAATCATACGTCTGATGAGCATCCGTGGTTTATTGAATCAAGAAAATCAAAAGATAACCCATATCGCGACTACTACATTTGGCGCCCGGGAAAAGAGGGGAAAGAGCCGAATAACTGGGAGTCATGTTTTAGCGGTTCGGCTTGGGAGTACGATGAGACAACGGGAGAATACTATTTGCATTTATTTAGCAAAAAGCAGCCTGACTTAAACTGGGAAAATCCAAAGGTCCGCCAAGAAGTGTACGATATGATGAAGTTTTGGCTTGATAAAGGAATCGATGGATTCCGGATGGATGTGATTAACTTTATTTCTAAGGTGCCTGGTCTTCCGGACGCTCCTAATCCGGAAGGGAAAAAATATGTGTCAGGAAGCCGATTTTTTATGAATGGTCCGCGCATTCATGAATTTTTGCAGGAAATGAATCGAGAAGTGCTGTCAAAGTATGATGTCATGACGGTAGGAGAGATGCCGGGAGTGACCGTAGAGGAGGCAAAGCTTTATACAGGGGAAGATCGCAACGAAGTAAACATGGTGTTCCAGTTTGAGCACGTTGATCTTGATTCGGGACCGAATGGAAAGTGGGATTTACGTCCGCTGAAGCTGAGAGATTTAAAGGAAAGTTTTACAAAATGGCAAAAAGGTTTAGAAGGCGTTGGCTGGAATAGTCTATATTTAAACAACCATGACCAGCCGCGGATGGTTTCCCGGTTTGGAAATGATCAAGAGTATCGCGTAGAGTCAGCGAAAATGCTGGCAACATTTTTGCATATGCTGCAAGGAACCCCTTACATTTATCAGGGCGAAGAAATTGGGATGACGAACGTTCGCTTTGATTCGATTGATGATTACAAAGATATCGAAACATTAAATATGTATCGCGAAAAAGTCATGGAAAACGATGAAGATCCGCAAAAAGTAATGGAAGCGATTTATGCGAAAGGCCGTGATAATGCGCGTACGCCGTTTCAATGGGATGACAGTGAAAATGCCGGTTTTACGACAGGAACACCGTGGATGAAAGTCAATCCAAATTATAAAGAAATTAACGCCAAGAAGGCCGTTGAAGACCCTAATTCGATTTATCACTACTATCGCAAACTGATTCAATTGCGCAAACAATATCCGATTGTTGTGTATGGCAGTTATGACATCATCTTGCCGGAGCATGAACAAATTTATGCGTACACAAGAACCCATAAAAATGAAAAATTGCTTGTGATTTTAAACTTCTCCGCTGATCAGCCGATATTTGAGCTGCCGAAAGAGATTACATTTACAACGAAAGAGCTGTTAATCAGCAATTATGATGTGAATGGAGAAGAAGCAATCGAAATATTTACGCTAAAGCCGTATGAAGCGAGAGTATATTTGTTAAAATAGCCTCGGAAAATCCCCTGACGATTCGCGAAAAAATGGCGGATCAGCAGGGGGTTTTTACTTTTTGTAGACAGCATCATATTTCGTTTTTCAGGTCCATATATTGAAATAAAAAACTAGGAGAAGATAACAATGCAATTTTATTATGGTGAGCAAATGCCGTTAAGAATGTTGGATGAAGCGGAGTTTTGGAAACATCAAGAAGAAGAACATACGGTGGTGATTCGCGAGCTTGTCGCCGGTTTGGAAGAACCGTTCGTCGAAGCGTTGAAAAAATGGGAAGAGGTTCTTTCTGCGACACATCAACAAGTCGTTCGTTATATTGAATCGCTCATTCGGTCCTCTTATTATATTCCCGCTCAGCTGTATCAACAAGTTTTGCAACTTATATCCTACTGCTTGCAACAAAGTTTAGATTTTATCAAGCTATGCCAACAAATAAAAACAGAAAGCGAGGCAGTAAGTAAAAATCCAACTGCCAAGGTCGTATTAAATCATATCATCCGTGAGTCGGAATATTTTGTCGGGATTGCCCAAACATTGTTGTATCGTACACAGCATACATCATGTTGAGGAAATGGATACACTCTTTGAGCGCTGAAGCAGGAGGATTCTCGATATAATAAAAGGAGGCTGATCCAAAAAAGTGTCAGACCCCACAATACAAGTAATGAACGATATATTGTGAAATACGCGTGAGGTCAGACACTTATGACCAGCCCATTTTGCTTCGGTTATTTTATGTTTGTTGTGATATATTTGTTTTCTAATTCTTTTTTTGTCAGAGGGCGGCTGAAGTAATATCCTTGGGCAAATTCGCAGCCGAGCATTTGTAAATAAGAAGCCTGTTCTTCTGTTTCGACTCCTTCACAAATCACTTCGATTCCTAGCCTTTTTGACAATAAAATGATGCTATCAAGAATCGCAATGTCCCGTTCTTTTTTCGGAATTTCTTTTACAAATGAGCGGTCAACTTTAATTTTGTCAATAGGGAAATCTTTGAAATATACTAACGAAGAATAACCTGAACCGAAATCGTCCAAAGCGATGCGAACGCCGATTTCCCTTAATTTCTCCAGCACTTTACTTACTTCTTCGATGCTTTTAGCCAATGCTGTTTCTGTTAACTCTAGTTCAAGGTCATGTAAATCACAATGATTTTTTTCAAAAATAGAGATGAGCTTGTTAATAAACGTTTTATTTTCAAGGTTTAATGGCGAGATATTCACAGCCATTCGAATATGGAGTCCTTTTTCTTTCCAATCTTTAAGCTGTCTAGCCGCTTCTTGCAAAACCCATTCGGTTATTTCATCAATCATATTTAACCGTTCGCAAATAGGAATAAACTCTATCGGCGATACAGCTCCTAAAGTTGGATGAGTATAGCGCAGCAACGCTTCGACGCCAATTAGTTGTCCTGTTGCCAGTTCGATTTGCGGCTGATAGACTAAATGGAATGCGTTTTGCTCCAGCGCTTGTTTTAAATGGTTTTCCAGCAAGATTAACCGTTGCATATGTTCTGTTAACGTTTTTTCATAAAAATAAAACTTGTTTCTCCCTTCGGTTTTTGCTTGATATAGTGCCTGGTCGCCATGAGAAAGAAGCTCTTCGACCGTTTGACCATCTTCCGGATAAAAGGCAATTCCAATCGAAGAAGTCAAGATAAATTCATGATTTTTAATATTCCATGGAATTTGCATGCTTTGAATAATTTGCTGCGCCACTCTCGCTGCTTCTTCTTTTGATTGGACACGGGATAAAAGAACAGCGAATTCATCGCCGCCCCAACGGCCGATGATGTCGGATTTTGATAAGCATGTTTTTAATCGTGCGGCAAAGTTTCGCAAAAGTTCGTCGCCGACATCATGTCCGAACGCATCATTCACCCATTTAAAGCGGTCACAGTCTAAATACATTAAGGCAAAGCGGGTATTATTTTGTTTCGCTTGTTCAATTTGCTTGACTAACTGTTCTTGGAAAAATCTTCGGTTCGCTACTCCTGTCAGCGCATCATAAAATGCCATTTGTTCTAGTTTTTCTTCATATGCTTTCCGCTCGGAAATATCCCGTCCTACAAAAATATAATGGAGGAATTGGCCGTTTTCATCAAATATCGATGAAGTATGCGATTCGATCCAAACATAATTTCCTTGTTTCGTCCTGACTCGATATTCCAATGAATCATGTTCTTTCTTTTTATAACGCAGTCTTTTTTGAACGAAGGGAACATCGTCAGGATGGAGAATGGCAAATAACGATTTCCCTTCCAGTTCTTCCGGTTCATATCCTAAAATCGTTTTATGGGATGGAGATGCATATTTAATGACTCCAGCTTCGTCTATAATACGAATTAAATCTGATGAATGTTCGGTGATTAAACGGAATTTTTGTTCGCTCTCCTGCAGTGCCTGTTCCGCTTTTACCTTTTCACCGATATCCTTTGACGTCACTAATACATGCTTTAGGTTTCCCTTTTCGTCCAAAAGAGGAACGGCATGTGATTCAGTAATAATGTAGTCATCGTTACGATGCCGGTAACGAAAGCGTACAGTTACCGCTTTCTTTGTTTTTGTTAATTCGTTAAACAAATTCGTGATTCGGTCAAAATCATTTGGATGAATGAGTTCAAAAGCTGATTTCCCTTGCAGAACGTGGCTCGGATATCCCAATATTTTTTCAAAAGAAGGAGAGACGTATTCGAAAACACCTTCAACGTTTAATAAACTGACTAAATCGCTCATATTCTCGGTAACGAGCTTATATTTTTCCCTGTTTTCCTGCAAGGTTTTCGCAAATTGTTTTTGCTCGCTAATATCTCTCGTAATCGCAACGAATCCTTCAATGCCGCCTTTGTCATTTTTTAGCGGCGATATTGAGAAGCTCACATCGATGAGCCTCCCATCTTTTCGCTGCAGTTTCGTTTCTACATTCGTAATATGCTCGCCATTTAAAAGTTTTCTTTCAAGAATATTACTCATTTCTCTCCATGAAGAAGGGATAATCGGAAGTTTTTTTCCGATTAGTTCCTCTTTCGTCCAGCCAAACATCGCTTCAAATGCCGGGTTTACATATTGGATCACACTGTTTAAGTCAGTAATGTTAATCGCGTCGGCCGTGCTTTGAAAAAATGACTGAAGTTTTTCATGTGTCCGGCGCAAGTCCTCAGCTATCGTATATGTTTCGGTTATATCTTGAATAACTAAATAAATTTCTTCTATTTTATCATCGATATAAATCGGGATATGTTTAATTTTAAGAACTTTTGTTTGGCCGTCTTTATGGATCGCTTTAACGATTCCTTCGTTTCCTATGCCTTTAAGAGCGTCTTGAAAGTTTTTCCATGCGATTTCTCGGTCTTCTTCTTTTATATACGATAAAAAATTTTTTTCGCTTAAATCAGAAATGTTATATCCAAGAATTGTTTCAAACTTGCCATTACAGTCTATAAAATTTCCTGCTGCATCAAAGGAAATAATACAGTCAGGATTATTAAAGAAAAGAGATTGATACTTCGCTTCTTGAATCTTCAGCTGTCTTGTGCGTTCGCTTTCTTCAATAAATGAGCGAATAAGAATCAGTCCTAGAAAGAAGACGGTGCTCCCCGCAACGAAGGCGAGAATTTCTTTTTGGCTGATTCCAATGCCGCCATGATAAAAAGCAGGACGCTGCACAAAGTTTGTTGCCATCATCGCTGTATAATGGATCCCTGATGTGGCCAATCCGATGATGACAGCGGCTATTAATTTTATTGTATTGGTGAACTTATGTTTTGTTTGCACGTATTGAAATACATACATCGAAAGAATCGCTAAAAGAATACTAATTCCAATCGATGCAGCGAGCCAAGAAGTTTTATAAGTAACAATGAAATGGCTTTCCATCGCTTTCATGCCCGTATAATGCATAACAACAACGCTAATCCCTAGTAATAAGCCGCTTACAATGTAACGATATGGCAAGTTTTTCTGCAAACACATATAAGAATAGGCGAGAATGCTGCCGATAACAGCAGAGATGAACGAAAAAAGCGTTAGAAACCAATCATATGAATGAATGCTGCTGTTTAGTTTCATAGAAAGCATGCCGGTAAAATGCATGGACCAAACTCCAAGTCCCATGCAAAAGGCGCTGATGATTAACGTGTTCCATTTTCGCTGTTGCTCATGTAACCTAGCTGCTAATTGCAGCGAGGTATATGAACCTAACATAGAAATCACAATGGATAAAATAACAACAGCTGGTTCAAAATGGAGTTGAAACACTTCTATGATAACACCACCTAATAAGTAAGGATATATGGATCAATAAATAACAAATCTATTATATGTCTCTGGAACGAAAAGAAACAATGATTTTGTCATCAAATGTCCGATAATTGTCACGAAATGTCGAAAAATAAGTAATATTTTATTATATTTAAAACTCGTCATACAAGCTTGATTATGAAAATAATGAAGAGATTGATAAGGAAAAGTGATTTTGTATGCAATAAAAAACAAAATTATATTATAATAATGTAAGATAGGAGTAGTTCTGGGGGATGAACTCCTTAATATCGTTGTGCCGGCTTTTATCATCATTGCAAGCACGCTCGGATTAGTTTATATTGTCCAAAGAGAAAAACGGTATTGCCTAACACAGGTCACCCGCCATTAGTCGATAACCTTGAAGGGCTGTTCAATTTCTTTGTTCATAGAGGATGCTGCCAAGCTAACAAGTTTACTTGCGGAAGAGAAAAATTCAAACAGCATTATAATTGGGAGACCGATTCGTAGATGATAGGTCTTCTTTTTATTTTTTTAAATTAACGTAGACGGTATTTTGGAAGCTTAATTCACATTTGAAATCACACAATAAAAAATAAAAAAGTTGCTAAAAGTCGTGCTAAAATGATGGCTAGAGGTAGTCTTGTTTTGTTGTATGATATATAAAAAGATTTCATAATTTTTTAAATTGTTGCAGAAAAAATAATGTGAGAAGCAAAAATCGACTTGGTTGGGAGTGTTTATAATGAGTCAGCTTATTCATGGAAAGCCATTAACAGAGTGGCTGCATATGTATCCGCTTTTAGAAAAAATGATGTCGACGGAGGAAGTGTTTTGGCTGAATCCAAACTATACGAGATGGACCAACATGGCGAAGGAATTACCTTTTGATGAAGGGGATGTGCGTGAAGCGGAACAGAGATGGAAACGTTTTGCCCCGTTTATCGCAACGGTTTTTCCGGAAACAAAACATTCAGAAGGAATCATTGAGTCGCCGCTTATAGAAATTGAAAACATGAAGAAAGAATTGGCTTCCATGTTTCAACTACCTATCCAAGGAAAACTCTTGTTAAAATGTGACAGCCATCTGCCCATCGCCGGTTCAATTAAAGCAAGAGGCGGAATTTATGAAGTTCTGAAACATGCCGAAGAGCTTGCGCTGGAGCATGGATTACTGTCACTGGAAGACGATTACTCCATTCTTGCCAGCGATAAGTTTCGCGCATTTTTTTCGCAATATTCGATTACAGTCGGGTCTACCGGAAATCTTGGATTAAGTATTGGCATGATTAGCGCTAAACTCGGTTTTCGTGTCAACGTACATATGTCGGCAGATGCAAAACAATGGAAAAAGGAGCTGCTAAGAAGCAACGGAGTGAATGTGATTGAGCATCATTCCGATTACAGCTATGCGGTAGAAATGGGACGGAAAGAAGCAGAAAAAGACCCGAATAACTATTTTATTGACGATGAAAACTCTCCGCATTTATTTATGGGGTACGCGGTTGCTGCTTTTCGTTTAAAGAAGCAATTGGAAGAAAAAAAGATTGTTGTTGATAAAGATCATCCGTTATTTGTCTATCTCCCATGTGGCGTCGGAGGTGCGCCCGGCGGCATTACGTTTGGACTTAAATTATTATTTCAAGATGATGTCCACTGCTTTTTTGCTGAACCGACTCATTCTCCTTGCATGTTATTAGGAATGATGACACAGCTGCATGACAAAGTTTCCGTTCATGATTTCGGGATTGATAACAAAACGGAAGCAGACGGTCTTGCGGTTGGGCGGCCATCTAAATTTGTGGGAAAAACAATGGAAAAACTAGTGAGCGGCATTTATACAATGAATGATGATAGATTATTTATGTTATTAAAACGGATGAAAGATGTAGAAGGAATCGCTTTAGAGCCGTCGGCACTTGCAGGTGTTTATGGACCTGTGCAGCTGCTCGCTGAAGGGAAGACGTATATGGAGCAGCATGAACTTCCGGTGAAAAATGCCACCCATATATGCTGGGCCACGGGTGGGAGCCTTGTGCCTAAAGAGGAAATGGAGGCATATTATCAAAAAGCAGTAAACTTTTAAAAAATATTGAAAAATAAAGAGGAATTTGTAGGTATTACATATATTTCTACGATTCATTTAAACGATGTATCGTTGCTGATAAGGCTAAGTTAAGATAAGATAAGAAATATATTGACGCAAATGTTTATAGGAGAAGGGGAATAAAAATGGAATTAGGCTTTGCTTTTTCTTCTGGGGCACTCATTGCGCTGTTAAAAATTATTGCGATTGATATTATTTTATCCGGAGATAATGCGGTTGTCATTGCGATGGCGACAAGACGGCTGCCAAAGCACCAGCAAAATAAAGCGATATTTTGGGGCACGGCAGGTGCGGTCATCTTACGGATTTTATTTGCGGCTATTATCGTGTTTTTATTGAAAATTCCGTTTGTCAATCTCATTGGCGGCTTGTTGCTGTTATGGATTGCCTATAAAGTTCTTGTTGAAAACGAGGAAGAGGCGAATATTCAGTCGCACGACCGGCTTTTTAAAGCGATTTGGACGATCATTTTAGCCGATGCAGTCATGAGCCTAGACAATGTGGTAGCTGTTGCCGGTGCATCGGACGGGCATATTGGGATGATTGCTTTTGGGGTGGCGGTAAGTATTCCAATTATGATTTTTGGTTCCAAGGCCATTGTGAGAATGATGGAGAAGTATGCATGGATTGCCTATGTCGGTTCTGCCATTCTTGCTTGGACAGCCGGGGAAATGATGATGAAAGACAAGCATCTCATGAACTTTTTGCATATCTCTCACGGCCCGGTGATGTACGCCGTCATTGCTGGCTTGACGATTCTCGTATTAGCTGCCGGATATATAAAAAATAAAAAAATGGAAACAGAGAACAAAAAACAAATCATAGTTTAGACTTTATAGCAATGCTCCATCGTAAGAAAGGATGGGGCTTTTTCTATTGGAGAGGAAGTAAAGTTAACAGTAAGATATATTTATTAGGGGGGAAAAGAGTGGAAGTACAAAACATATTAGTCACAGGGCGGATCTATCAAGAAATGGCGCACATTTTATTAAAAGAAAAAATAGATAAAGACTTTCGTTTTTTACCGGAAAGTGAGGTTTCTCGTGAAGATTTGCTATGGGCGGATGTCTATGTCGGCTTTCGGCCAACCGAAAATTTTCAATTTGGCAATATAAAGTGGGTGCATTCATTAGGAGCAGGTGTGGACAGCTTTTTGTTTAATAGAGAGTGGAAAGAAGATGTTCTGCTTACCCGGACGGTTTGTTCGTTTGGCCAAAAGATTAGTGAGTATTGTTTAAGCTATATATTGCGTGATTTACAATGTCACGATGTGTACGCATGGTATCAGTCAAAAAGACAATGGAAGCAGGTGACTCCAAAGTCCATCCAGGCGCAAAACATTGTGATATACGGAACAGGGACAATTGGACAAGAGGTGGCAAAAAACTTGGTTTCGCTTGGCGTAAAGCCAATTGGTGTTTCACGAAGTGGAACAGCAAAGCCGTATTTTTCGCAAGTGGTTTCTGTATCTCGGGCAGCTGATGTGCTGGTGAAAGCGGATTGGGTCATTAATACTCTCCCGTTGACAAAAGAAACATATATGCTTTTTAATGATGAGTTTTTTTGCTGTCTGCAAAATGCAGGATTTATTAACGTTGGAAGAGGAGCGACAGTCGATGATGAAGCGTTGTTGAGATCCTTAGAAAAACGGCACGTTCGCCTTGCTGTATTAGATGTATTTGCGAAAGAACCTTTAGCCATCGACTCGCCATTATGGCAGCATCCTAACGTCATCATCACTCCGCATATATCGGCATTAACGTCGCCTGAGGAAGCGGTACAATGTTTTTTAACGACTCTTAAAAATATCGAAGAAAATAAACCAATCGTTAATAAAGTCGATGTGTTAAAAGGATATTAAAGCAGCTAGAAAAAACGAGAGGCTGCCTCAAAAGTCAAGGGTCAGACCCCACACCAGACTCATAATATTGCATAAATGAACGATATATTGTGAAACGCACGTGAGGTCAGACTATTATGAGACAGCCGCTGTTTTATTGCTTAACGGTCTTTTACAATAATGTACGTTGCTTTGATCGGTCCGTGTACACCAACAACTAAGTTCATTTCAATATCTGCCGAGTTGCTTGGTCCTGTAATAAAGTTGATGCAGGACGGGATTGGCTCCCCTTTTTCAATTCGTTCATGGATAAACACAGCTGCCTGTGTCATGCGCGGAACAAAGGTGCTTTTCGGAACAATCGCCACATAGGTTTGCGGCAAAAAACTGACCGTGCGTCCTTTGCCGCTGCTGCTGAAGAGGACAACGGTGCCGGATTCAGCAAGTGTTATATCGCTAAACGTAATGCCGACATTCGCTTTTTCGGCAAATTCGATGTTTTTTTGCCCGATGGCAGCATTCCATACATGGACATCTATCTTTTCACTTGGCCATTCCTCCTGCAAAAGCGGGGATAATCCATATTCGACAAAACGCGGATCATCCCAAGTAACGACAGGACCGCCGCCGTAGCCCGCAACGACTTGCTTTAATGCTGCCGCGAGCTGGTCTGCTGTCGTTTCGACTACATCTGTATGAATGCGGGAACATTGTGATTTGAATGCTTCTATTAAATCATCCTGGCTGAATCCTTTAAATACAGACCATTGCGGCTGATGCTTCCAATGAGGACGTGTCACACCTGTTGTGCGCTGATTACGTCCCAGTTTTTTGGCGATTGTTTGCAAAAATTTGTCGCGATGATGAATGGTACCCGTCGTCATGATTGATGATCTCCTTTCTGGCGATTGTGAAACCAATCACGAAATCTCTCTTTTCCCGGCGCTGGGAATTCACGAATCTCCGTCCACGCTTTTAACGGGCCGGGACCATTTGAAATGCGATTATTCACTGTAAATGGATTCATCGCACTTGGTGCCAATTTTGAGCCTAATTTGTAAAGGGCTGACGAAGCAGCGCCTAAACCGAATGCTTTCATCGCCAACTTTTCGGAAATCGGTGCTTTTCCTTCCCGCTCTACAATCACTTGGCGATGTTTATGCAGCAATTCATGAAGCGGAATTTTTACAGGGCATGCTTCCGTACAGGCTGCGCATAATGTGGATGCATATGGCAGTTCCTTATAATCATCATATCCTCCCAGCAATGGAGAAAGAACCGCGCCGATTGGTCCGGAATAAATCGAACCGTACGAATGCCCGCCAATATGGCGATATACCGGGCAAACGTTGACGCACGCAGCACAGCGAATACATTGCAATACAGACTGGAATTCCGTACCGAGAATGTTTGACCGTCCATTGTCGACAATAACTAGATGAAACTCCTCGGGGCCGTCCACATCTCCTTGATCGCGCGGACCCGTAAGCACAGTAATATAGCTTGTTAATTTTTGTCCAACAGCACTGCGAGTTAATAAACTAACAAGAACTTCCATTTCTTCAAATGTCGGAACGATGCGCTCCATTCCCATGACGGTAATTTGTGTTTTTGGTAGAGCTGTGACTAAATCAGCGTTTCCTTCATTTGTTACAAGAGTAATAGAGCCGGATTCAGCGATGGCAAAATTGCATCCGGTAATGCCGACATCTGCTGTTAAATAGGCTTGCCGCAATGTATGGCGTGCGTGCAAGGCTAATTCTTCCGGATTTTCCGTCTTTTTGTAATTTAGTTTTGCTTTAAAAACGTCGCGAATTTGCTCCTTATTTTTATGAAGTGCCGGAGCAACAATATGTGATGGCGGATCATGATCATCAATTTGTAAAATGTATTCGCCAAGGTCGGTTTCGATTACTTCGCATCCAGCTGCTTCTAAAACAGGATTTAAATTAATCTCTTCCGTCACCATCGATTTCGATTTGACAATTTTTTTGGCGTTCTTTTTGACGACGACATCACGAATGTATTCGTTTGCTTCCTCCGCTGTTTGTGCAAAGAAAACATGCCCGCCGCGTTTGGCGACATTTTCGCTTAATTGCCATAAATAATAATCAAGATTCTCTAATGTATGTTTGCGAATTTCTTCGCCTAATGCCCGCCATTCTTCCCAATTTCCAAGCTCTTCAGCTGCTTCTAAACGTCTTGTTCTCAGGCGTTCTTGAGCGCCGGCTACTGCGCCGCGCATAAATGAATTATGAATCCCTTTGTCTACACGCTCTTTAAACTCACCTGTGCCGATTTTCATTGGCATTGACAGTCACCCCTTTCTTCCATTAACGGCTGTTTAATACTTCAGCGATATGCATGACTTTAATTGGTTTTCCTTGGCGTTCAATCCGTCCGCCGATGTTCATTAAACAGCCGCAGTCTGCACCGATTAAATAATCCGCATTGACTTCTTCAATATGATGAATCTTTTCGTCGACCATTTGTTCGGAAATCGGTCCCATTTTGACGGAGAATGTACCGCCGAAACCACAGCAGTTGTGCGAGTTTGGCAGCGGAACAAACTCTAAGCCGTCAACATTTTTTAATAGTTTCATAGGCGCATCTTTTACTCCGAGCAAACGAGTCATATGACATGATGTATGATAAGTGGCCCGCCCTTTTAATTTCGCTCCGACATTTTCGATTTTTAACACATCGACGATAAATTGTGTCAATTCATATGTTTTGTCTGCTAATGCTTTTGCCCGCGGTTCCCATTCCGGATCCCCTTTAAAAATATGCGGATACTCTTTAAACATTGTTGCACAAGAACCGGAAGGGGTGACGATATATTCCGCGTGTTCAAACGTACGAATCATATGTTTCATTGCTTCTTTTGCTTCTTTTACGTAGCCGCTGTTGTAAGCTGGCTGACCGCAGCACGTTTGTGCTTCTGGAAATTCAATTTCACACCCTAACCGTTCAAGCAATTCTACTGTTGCTTTTCCAACGTTCGTATGAAATAAATCGACTAAACATGTAACAAATAACGTGACTTTCATTGAGAATTCCCCTCTCTACGGAAGAAAACGTTTTCTTTTTCACTTTACCGATAAATAACTAATCAGTCAACAGGTCATCAGATGACTCGTGTAATATTATACTAAATTTTTTGGAACTTTAATAAAATTTTGTATAAAAAAGCAGCTGACCTAAAAGCTAAAGTTTCAGCCAAACATTTGTAAAATGTATGTGAGGTCAGATGCTTATAGGTCAGCTTCCTTTGCGTTTTATTGAATATATTTTGCTAATACTTTTTCAACGTTTCCTAAGTGTTCACGCATTCGCTCTTGCGCCAGAACGGCGTTTTGCTCTTTAATCGCTTCGAAAATTCGAATATGATCTTCAAGCAGCTGCTCGCTTGTCGCTTGTTTGGAAAATAGCCAGATTCTCCGTGTTTCCCGCATCGTTTCAACCATCATTCCTGATACATTGTTCATTAAACTAACTAAAATTGGATTTTGCGATGCGGCAGCAACAGCCATATGAAATAGAAGATCCGCTTTTTCTCCAAGTTCTTCGTCTCCAAGTCCTTCCCGCATTTGGTCGAGGGCGTGTTCCATCGATTGTAAATCTTTTTCCGTTCTTTTCCGGGCGGCAATCCCAGCGGCTCCTACTTCCAGCAATTTGCGAACTTCCAATAAATAAGCGATGTGTTCTTTATTCATAAGTACAGCAAGCGAAATTGGAAGGGAAAGCATTGTCGGATCAAATTCGCGGACGTATGTGCCTTCACCTTGTTTCATTTCGATTAGTCCCATTGCTCTAAGAGCGCTTAATGCTTCACGAATGGCTGCACGTCCGACGTTAAAATTTTCTGAAAGCTGTTGTACAGAGTCTAATTTATCACCAGGTTTTAGTACGCCAGTTTTAATCATTTCAAAAATGGCTTCTGCCACTTCTTCATATATTTTTTTAGGCTTAATTTGTTTATATTCCAATGTGTTCACCTCTATAGGAAAAACTCAAACAATTTAATCATACTTAATTATACATAGAACGGAACGCCATGAAAATGTTTCATAACGGCTGTGTGTTTCTGTGAATAATACAAAATGTTCAAAAAATTTCATTTTTAGTATTGTTTTTTTCTCAAATCAATCATATAATTTGAGGCATCAAGGTCATTTTATCATTAGGTCATCAGATGACCTTATCATATTCACGGGGTGAATCATTTTGCGCATGAATGAAAACGGTTTCTTAAGGGAGGGGGATTCAGTTACGTTTTCATTAGAGGATTTCTGTATTTTTCAATTTTAGAGTGATGGGAGGGGCTCACACAATGACGTGGACACAAAATTTTACACCTGTTGGGGATAATCTTGCCTTATCTGCTTTAGTAGCACTTATTCCGATTTTATATTTCTTCTGGGCGCTGGCAATCAAGCGAATGCAAGGATATATGGCCGGACTTACGACATTGCTTGTTGCGCTGGCCGTCGTTGTAGCCGTTTATAAAATGCCGGTTGGAATGGCAGTCATGTCGGTAAGTCAAGGTGCTGTTTACGGGATATTGCCAATCGGCTGGATTATTATTACATCTGTATTTTTATATAAGTTAACGGTGAAAACCGGACAATTTGATATTATCCGCAACTCGGTCTTATCGATTACCGAAGACCGGCGTTTACAGGCATTATTGGTAGCGTTCTCATTTGGCGCTTTCTTGGAGGGGGCAGCTGGATTTGGAGCTCCTGTAGCCATTTCAGCAGCTTTACTTGTTGGATTAGGTTTTAATCCTTTATATGCAGCAGGAATTTGTTTAATTGCGAATACGGCTCCGGTGGCATTCGGTGCGATCGGTATTCCGATTACTGCGATGGAAGGACCGACAGGAGTTCCGGCGATGGAAATCTCAAAAATGGTCGGCCGCCAATTACCGTTTTTATCTATATTCATTCCGTTTTATCTAGTTGTTATTATGGCTGGATTTAAAAAGGCGATGGAAGTATTGCCGGCTATTTTAGTATCAGGTATTTCCTTTGCATTAACGCAATATTTGAGCTCAAACTTTTTAGGTCCTGAGTTGCCTGATATTTTATCAGCACTCGTTTCATTGGCTGCATTGGCAATTTTCTTGAAGTTTTGGAAACCTAAATCTATTTTCCGTTTTCAGTCTGAAGCCTATTCCGAAGTAGCGGCGGCTGCTTCAGCAAAGCAAGCTGCGCATACAAAAGGCGAAGTGTTTAAAGCATGGTCACCATTCTTAGTATTAACGGCATTTATTTCGATTTGGGGGATTCCGGCAATTAAAGCAGCTTTGACGGGGCATTATGAGGGAACAAACGGTTTATTAAAATTAATCAATGTACTTGGCCATCAATTGACGTTTATGCCTGAAGTACCTGGATTAAACAATAAAATTATGAATGCAAGCGGACAACCTATCGCAGCTGTCTATAAACTGGAATTATTAGGTGCTGCGGGTACAGCGATTTTGCTGGCAGCCGTCGTGACAAAATTTATTGTAAAAATTTCTTGGAAAGATTGGATGGCAACATTTGCTGAAACCTTAAAAGAATTAAAGTTTCCAATCATCACGATTGGAGCGGTAGTCGGATTCGCCTATGTAACAAATGCTTCAGGGATGAGTACGACACTTGGAATGGCATTGGCAAAAACAGGCGTGTTATTCCCGTTCTTCTCACCATTCCTTGGTTGGTTAGGAGTATTTATCACAGGGTCAGATACATCTTCTAACCTGTTATTTGGTAATCTTCAAAAAGTTACGGCAACATCAGTCGGAATGGATCCGGTACTGGCACTTGCTGCGAACTCGTCTGGCGGAGTAACTGGGAAAATGATCTCGCCGCAATCGATTGCCGTTGCCTGCGCTGCTGTAGGTTTAGCAGGAAAAGAATCAGATTTGTTCCGCTTTACAATTAAACATAGTATTTTCCTAATCTTTTTGATTGGTATTCTCACATTCCTGCAATCTAACGTTTTATCATGGATGATTCCATAAATAGTTGAGAAAGGGACCGTCATGATAAGGCTGTCTCATTAAGGGTCTGACCTCACGCGCGTTTCACAATATAGTATTGTGTTGTGGGGTCTGACCCTGGACTTTTTGGACAGCCTCTTAGTGATTTAGTCCCTTTTCCTCTTTACAAAAATAGAACTATACTATGATAACAAGTGACAGAAAGGATGAGAACGGTTGATTTCGAATGAAGCAAAGCAAAAACTTATCAGCATTGTTGGGATAGAAAACTATGATGACTCGAAAGCGGGAAGACTTGTTTACTCATACGATGCAACACCGCAGTTTCAGTCGCTTCCTGATGCGGTCATTGCACCGAGAAATACAAAAGAAGTTTCAGAGATTGTAAAAATTTGCAATGAATACCGTATTCCAATTGTGCCAAGGGGTTCAGGCACAAATCTTTGTGCGGGCACATGTCCGACGGAAGGCGGCATCGTGCTTATTTTCAAACATATGAACAAAATTTTAGAAATTGATGAGGAAAATTTAACAGTGACCGTTCAGCCGGGTGTTGTTACGCTCGATTTAATTAAGGCGGTAGAAGCAAAGGGACTTTTTTATCCGCCTGATCCGAGCTCGATGAAAATTTCCACGATTGGCGGAAACATTAATGAAAACTCTGGCGGTTTGCGCGGATTAAAATATGGTGTGACCCGCGATTATGTCATGGCGTTGGAAGTTGTTTTAGCAAACGGAGATGTGATTCGTACAGGCGGAAAATTAGCAAAGGACGTTGCCGGCTATGACTTAACCCGTTTATTTGTCGGTTCTGAAGGTACGCTTGGAATTATTACAGAAGCAACGTTAAAACTGATTCCGATGCCGGAGACGAAAAAAACAATGCTTGCTCTTTATCAAGATTTAGAAGCAGCCGCGCGCTCTGTTTCTAAAATTATTGCCAACAAAATTATTCCGACGACGCTTGAATTTCTTGACCAGCCGACGCTTGAAGTGGTTGAAGCCTATGCACAAATCGGCCTGCCGACAGACGTAAAAGCTGTTCTTCTTATTGAGCAGGACGGGCCGAGTGAAGTAGTGGAACGCGATATGAAGAAAATGGCGGAGATTTGTAAGGAGGAACAAGCAGTCTCAGTGCAAGTGGCTCAATCCGAAGCTGAAGCAGACGCATTGCGCACAGCGAGACGTTCGGCACTTTCGGCATTAGCACGTTTGAAACCAACAACGATTTTAGAGGATGCGACAGTACCGCGTTCAGAGATTGCGAAAATGGTGAAAGTGATTAACGAGATTGCCGAAAAGTATAATGTGAAAATTTGCACTTTCGGTCATGCCGGTGATGGAAATCTTCACCCGACTTGTCCGACTGATGCCCGCGACCGTGAGGAAATTGAACGCGTCGAAAAAGCGTTTGAGGAAATTTTTGCGAAGGCAATTGAACTTGGCGGTACGATTACGGGTGAACATGGAGTTGGAGTGATGAAAGCTCCTTATTTGGAATGGAAGCTTGGCCGTGAAGGAATTGCAGCGATGAAAGCAATTAAAAATGCGCTTGATCCGAATAATATTATGAATCCTGGAAAAGTATTTGCAAAAAGTACGAGAAAACGAGTGGTGATAACAAGATGACAACAACAAAAGAGCGGAATGTAATACAGCAGCAATTTAAAGAACGAATGAATGAAGATGAGCTAATGAACTGCATGCGCTGCGGCTTTTGCCTCCCGACGTGTCCGACATATATCGAATCTGGTTTTCAAGAGGCGCATTCGCCGCGGGGGCGCATTGCTTTAATGAAGGCAGTGGTTGATGGTCTCATTGAACCGGACGAAGATGTAGAGCGGACGCTGAATATGTGTTTAGGATGCCGCGCCTGTGAGCCTGTCTGTCCGTCTGGAGTTAACTACGGACATTTACTTGAAGAGGCGCGCGACATTATTCAGAAAAACAAAAAACATTCATTGCCTGTTCGCCTTCTTCGCAAGGCAGTATTTGAAGAGCTGTTTCCACATCCCCATCGAATGCGCACAATAACAGGACTTATCAGCTTTTATCAACGTTCCGGCTTGCAGCGAGTTGTCCGTAATACCGGGTTGTTAAATTTATTGCCTGCTCAATTGAAAGAAATGGAAAAGATATTGCCAAAAGTCCCGACTTTGAAGGAAATGAAGCATCGTCCAAATCATTTGCCGGCACAGGGAAAAACAAAGCGTCGTGTTGCTTTTTTTTCCGGCTGTTTAATGGATACGATGTTTATGGAAACGAATGATGCTACGATGAAATTACTGCAGCTGGCAGGATGCGAAATCGTGATTCCTCCTCAGCAAACATGCTGTGGGGCACTGCATGGTCATAGCGGGGAAAAAAATCAGGCAAAAGAGTTAGCCAAACGCAACATTGAAGCATTTGAAGGATTAAATGTCGATTATATTATTACGAATGCTGGAGGTTGCGGCGCTTTCTTAATTGAGTATGATCATTTATTAAAAGATGATCCGGATTGGGCTGCGCGCGCTAAAGCATTTACGGAAAAAATAAAAGATATTTCTGCGATTTTAGTGGAGCTAGACTTCCATAAAAAAGGGTTGAAGCTCCCGTCCCAAGTCGTGACATATCAGGATTCGTGCCATTTACGCAATGTGATGAAGACAGCATCAGCTCCGAGAATTTTGCTGCAATCGATTGAAGGCATCGAATTTCGTGAAATGAAGGAGGCGGACCGCTGCTGCGGTTCAGCGGGAATTTATAACATTGTCGAGCCGGAGATGTCAATGCAAATTCTCGACTATAAAATGGAGCAGGTAAAGGAAACAAAAGCAACGACCATTGTTACTGCAAACCCGGGCTGTTTGCTGCAAATGAAGCTTGGCATTGAAAGGGAAGGGTTATCTGATCGCGTTCGTGCTGTTCATATCGTTGAACTCCTTCTTGAAGCAGCTGACGCCAGTGGCTTCACAGCCGATCAACAATAGTCAACGATTGAGCATATTAGAAAATTTTTTATTTTGTCCAATAAAAACAAGGGCTGACCCAAAAAAAGCAAAGTGTCAGACTCACAACCATGCATATATGGTACATAACGTTAGATAAGGACGCCTAAAGTCAGACATTTTGGGGTCAGCCCTGTTTTTTACGAGTTTCTTCGTTTTACAGGGCTATTTTCATGAGCTTATGAATAACGCTTAATGAACGCCCTGTACCGATCGCAACCGATTCCAGCGGGTTTGGTGCGAGATGGACCGGAACGAACACTTCTTTGCTTAGCCACTCTTGCATCCCGTTTAGAAGAGCGCCTCCGCCAGTGAGAATAATGCCGCGCTCAATGATGTCACCGCTTAATTCTGCTGGACAATCTTCTAAAGCTGCGCGCACTGAGCCAAGAATTTGCTGAAGTGATTCCGCTATCGCTTCTTGTATTTCTGTTGAGGTTAATGTGATCGCTTTTAGAAAACCCGTGACTAAATCGCGGCCATGAACATCCATTGTTCTTTCTTCATGCTTGATCGGTGCATAACCGATTTCGATTTTGACTTGTTCGGCCGTGAGCTCACCGATGAGTAAGTTATATTTTTTACGCACATATTGGATAATATCTTCATCAAGCTGGTCGCCGCCAATGCGAATCGAATGACATGCTACCACGCCGCCGAGTGAAATAATCGCTGTTTCCGTTTTGCCTCCGCCAATATTAACAATCACGTTTGCCACCGGCTCATCGACAGGCAAATCAGCGCCGATCGCAGCAGCCACTGGTTCTTCGATCAAATAGACGTTCTTAGCGCCACAGCTTTTTACTGCTTCATGAATCGAGCGGCGTTCTACGGAAGTAGAATGATACGGCGTACTTATAACTACATTAGGTTTTTTAAGGGAAAAACCTGATTTTTTACTTGCCAATTTTATTATTTGCTTCAACATATCCGTTGTTTTGTCAAAATCAGCAATGACTCCATGTTTTAATGGACGAATTGTCTCGACTTTTCCCGGCGTTTTTCCAATCATCATTTTTGCCTCGGAGCCCACGGCTAATACATCATTTGTCTCCGTATGAATCGCCACAACAGATGGCTCATTCACAATGATTCCTTTGTTTTTACTGTATACTAAAACGTTCATCGTTCCTAAATCAATTCCAATTTCCGGATTCGTGAACATCATTTTTTCACCAACCTTATTTTAGTTTAAACCTCCTCATATCTCTTCTTCATTTAATTAGTGATTTATGGGGGTGGATCTTATGGAATTTACTAGATCAGGCGGCTCATTGTTATGATAAAATAGGTGAAAGGTGACTGTACCATTAGGGGTGAAGCAGATTGAAAGCACATTTAACATATGATGACATCGTGAAAATATGCAAACAAATTAACGAGAGGTATCTTCCTGATGATGAGCCGTTTGTGGAAAAAGTGGACGAGCTATTAGAGCAATACGATGAAAAAACACCTTTGCAATTTATACTTAAAGCTTTTCGAGAGCTTTTAAAACTCGTTGATTCAGAAATTGATAAAATCGAACAAAATGTGAACATTCGTCCGACATGTGCAAAAGGCTGTGCTTGCTGCTGTTACTTTCCGATTATTACCACAAAGCTGGAAGCGAAATTGATTAAAGCATATATTGATGGTTTACCAGCAAAAGAACGTGAACATATTATTAACCATTTGCGTGCGTACTTTCAGCAAAATCAAACGATATTATCAAAGGTATGTGCGCTTGATTTTACGAATGATCCCCATTTTAAAGAGAAGTATATTGCTGAACAAGTGCCATGCCCGTTTCTTGATTTACGGACTAACACGTGTAAAGTGTATGAAGTGCGTCCGATTCCTTGCCGTACGTATTTAAATTATGGCAATCCGCGTGCCTGCGCTGATTCTTACATTCCAGACGAACCGTTCAGCTATGAATTTTTCTATGAGTATTACATGCAGGCGCTCAATGAGCTGATTCAAGAGCTTCTTTACAACGGTGAAGAATTGGACTTCGATTATCCCGATGACGTGTTTACACTCGATTATTTGCCTGTTCTTTTGCAGCAAGAAATGCAGAAAAATGGAGCACATTGCAATAAATTCATTGATTAAAAACGGAAACAATGATTTGTAAAATGAAAGGCTGACCATAATTGTCCGCCCCACATACATTTCATAATCTTTTATCGACGGCAGTGTCTTTTACGTTGTGTTGCAGGGTCTGACCCTGGGGTTTTTGGGACAGCCTCAGGGTCATTGAATTACAAGCGTTTTGCGCCAATAAATTTCTTTTTCCAATATGAATTGCTCATTTTATCAATTTTTACGCCCTTTGATGATGTGGCATGGATAAATTGATTGTTTCCAATATAAATGGCAACGTGAGAAGCACCTTTTTTATAGGTACTAAAGAAGAGCAAATCGCCAATACGCAAGTTCGATTTATATACCTTTTTACCTTTTTGATACATTTGTGCAGCTGTGCGTGGAAGAGTTTTGCCGATTTTTTTATGCGTATAGTAAACGAAACCGGAGCAATCAAATCCTTTTGGTGTTGTGCCACCCCACTTGTAAGGAGTACCGATAAGCCTTTTTGCTTCTGTAATTAATCGGGAAACAGAAGCAGCTTCAGTTTTAGTAGGGATCACTATGCTAAAATTGACGATTAGCGCTAATGATAGCAACGTCATGAGCATTGTTTTTTTCATTGGTATAACCTCCGCATAGTTTCCTGTTTGCCGACAGGTTAAGTATAACAAAAAGATTGTCGAAATTTTGTTACAGTTGAATTAAATAGTGTTACAAAAGGTTTACAAAATTTAAAGATTATAATCTGGTAATCAAACGAGATCATGTTTCCGGTTTGGGAGAAAAGGGTAAGGGATGATCTGATTAATGAGAGATAAGATGGTTGTTGTAAAATAACAAAGTAAAGACTGTTTTTCTTTTCGTTCATTGAAAGAAAAATTTTTTTCGGGATTTTGTATAAAAATTGATGATTACGGACAGGATGGTAACGTAGAAATTTCCAAGTATTCCCCCAATCCCCTATGAATATATATCAAACCCTCCGAAACTTAGGAGGGTATTTTTTTGCAAATAAAAAGCTTTCTACATTTTGAGTATGACCAACAGAATGGATAGAGAGTGTGTTTTTTTAATTCTTTTTAAATTTGGTTCGCATTAATAAATTTTAGTTTCCAATAAACGCTGTTGAAATGAGCGGTTTTAACTCCTTTACCTTTAGATGTAGCGTGAATCATTAAATGATTGCCAATATAAATGGACATGTGTGATGTACCTTTTTTGTATGTGTTAAAAAATCTTGCAAATAATACTGCAAACATATAAAAGCGCAGCGAATAATGATGGAGCGATGCAAAAAAGGTTGCACTCCCGTCTCTATTTGTTTATTGTAAAAAAAACAAGACATAGAGAGGGCGGATGAAGATGGATATCATTTGGCGGATTGCCGAAGATAAAATTCGCGAGTCGATTAAAAATGGAGAATTTGCAAATTTACCTGGGTTTGGCAAGCCGATGGAATTAGAGGATTTGTCGCATATTCCGGAAGATCTTCGCATTGGCTATTTAATGTTGAAAAACGCCGGCTATGTATCTGAAGAAGCAGACTTGAAGAAAGAGCTGATGAGTATTGAGGATTTAATACGCTGCTGTGAGGATGAAGATGAGAGAGAAAAGCTAAAGAAAAAGTGGAACGAGAAATTGCTTCGTCTTAATATGTTAATGAAGAAAAGAAACTCAAGCAATTCTGTTGCTTTAAGGGAGTATCAAGAGAGAATTAACGACAAATTTAGGTGAAAAGCAAATTTGCATCTGTTAGAAAAAAGCATTATTTATAACTTCGATGCAGAAGTAAAAAGGAGAAGAACATGAAAAAAAATTATTATCCCATTATGCTTGACTTAACGGGAAAGCATGTCGTTGTCATTGGCGGTGGAAAAGTGGCAGAACGAAAAGTAAAGGGACTAAAGGAAACGAATGCCAAAATCACTGTCGTTGCGCCAATGGTAACCCCTTCTCTTGAACAGATGGCCAAACAAAAAGAGATTCAATGGATAAAAAAACAATTTTCGCTTAACGATGTGAAGGACGCTTTTTTAATTGTTGCGGCAACCGACAAACGTGAAATAAACAAAATGGTATTGAAAGCAGCTAAACCGCATCAGCTTGTCAATGTTGCGGATGACCCGGAAAAATCCAATTTTCATGTCCCATCTGTTTTCCGGCGCGGGAAATTGCACATCGCTGTCTCCACAAGCGGAGCAAGTCCCATTTTAACGAAAAAAATATGTAGCGAAATAGCTAACATGTACGATGAACAATATGAGCAATATATCGACTTTCTTTATGAATGCCGGCAGCACATTTTACAAAATGTCAGCGATCATGAGAAAAAACAACAGCTGCTTCAGGCGATAACGGATGAATCGTTTCGGAAGAGAGGAAATTGGGAAGAAGAATTTTCGAAGTTATTAAAGCGAGTTTTAGGAGAGTTATAAAATTTTCAGTGTATTTGACTAATTTGAATGCTTGTGGGAAAATACAAAAAAGATTTTCAAACTATTAAAAAAATTGTAGGAAGTTTAAAAGATTATTCATAGAAAGGATGAGAGGATGCCAATATCGATTTATGTAGTGGATGCTTTTACAAACGAAGCTTTTAAAGGGAACCCGGCGGCTGTTTGTGTTCTTCCCTCTTCAAGAGATGAAGTTTGGATGCAATTAGTGGCTGAATAATATTTTAAATAGAAAATAAAATAGCAGATCTTTATCCCACGAGATCTGCTTTTAGATTTTTATTAGTTAGAGCCTTTCCACTTATATGTCCAAAACGCTTCGGTCTTTAACCATGTCAATGCGTCTCCGCCCCGCTTTGCTGCCCCCTGCATTAATCCTTCCGTTTGTGAACGATGGGCTTTAATAGCCGCAATTTTTTTATCAATCACCGAGCTGACATCGCGGATAATATCTGGATGGCCGATTTCCTGTTCGCAGTTTTTTGAAAAGGCAACACAATGCACCGTCGGGCGTTTTTCCAGCGGCAGGCGTTCAACAGCACGGATGACGGCGGCACCGCAGGCGTTATGGTCCGGATGAACGCTGTAGCCGGGATAAAACGTAATAATGAGCGAAGGATTTGTTTCCGCAATAATAGCGCTAATACGATCAGCAAGCATTTCTTCATCTTCAAATTCGATTGTTTTGTCGCGAAAGCCTAAAAGGCGCAAATCGTTAATGCCGATGATTTTGCATGCTTCTTCCAGCTCTTTTTTGCGAATGAGCGGTAATGTTTCCCGGTTGGCAAACGGCGGCTTGCCCATGTTTCTTCCCATTTCCCCAAGAGTGAGGCAGGCGTATGTGATCGGCGTTCCGTTTTCTGCGTGCAAGATGAGTGTGCCGGAAACGCCAAACGCTTCATCGTCGGGGTGAGGAAAAACGACTAATATATGTCTTTCCATATGCAACGTCCTTTCTTTATAAATTAAAACGGCTCACGGCTCAATTGCAAGGCAACAGCGAGTTTTCCCTCATAATCAACACCTGCTAAAAGCAGCTGTCCTTTTTCATTTAATATCCAATCGGTTAATCCTTCTGCATACACCCAGCCTAAGTCAAGCTTCAACCCGACACGATAAGGGCCTTCTCCGACAATTTTTCCGCGGCTGAACCGAATGCGTCCGTTACGGATATAAGCTCCCGCGGAGAAAAACCCTTCATTATGGTGGGAAGCATAAGCACCGTTAGTTGTTTCAAGATGAAGATAGACATCTTGATTCGCAAAGCGATTTAAAGCATCCTGAACTTCTTCAACGTTAATCGGCTGCAAGGCGAAACTCCTCCCGAGAATCTGTTTTTTATTTATTGTACATCAAATGATTGTCTTGAAGAAAACATTTCGTTTTGGCAGCTTTTTGTGCGAAGTGAATTTTTTTATAATGAAAGATAGAAGAAAGCGAAAAAGTACATCCACTTTGTTTAAAAACTTGCACCTAAATCCATGTAAAGAGGTGGTTATCATGGCTTTTTACGGCGAAGGTGTGACGTTTTTAAACTTTGATGGAACATACTTTTCGCAAAAGCAACTCTTTCATTTTCCGCATGAATGGCTTGATTTGACGGATATTTCCCAGACGAACTTGTATTGTCATCCGGAATCTTTAGCTGAAACCAAACAACGCTTAAATAAACGTGAACATAAAGGCATTACATTAATTGGAAGCGGTAACTACCATTATGTGTCTTATTTGCTTCTCCAAGAAATAGATGAGCCGTTTACATTGGTATTATTTGACCATCATACCGACTTAGGAAATGAAGAAGAGTCTCTCATTTCTTGTGGTTCTTGGGTATCTTACGCTTTAGAACATATTCCTTTTTTAGAGCGGGTCGTTATGATTGGTCCATCATCTGTACACTTTCATCCTCGTTATTCTTCAAAGCTCACAGTCTTTTCAAACGAACATTCTCCGAAACTGATTTTATCCAATATTCAAACGGACGCTGTGTATATGAGCATTGATAAAGATGTCCTTTGCCGTGAAGATGCATTGACCAACTGGGATCAGGGGACGATGAAACTAGAAACTCTCTTGCAGTATGTAAAACAGATATTATATTCCAAGAAAGTAATTGGGCTTGACATATGCGGCGAATATCCGCAAGCTTCAGTGAATTTGTTTGACCCGGTTTGTAGAGAAGCTCTTCTAAAAAATCAATATGCGAACAGACGCATCATTGAATCTTGCTTGCAGTCCGGCAAACATTTTGTTCATCGCCCACGGTTTGCTTAGTCTGCAAAGTTGGAATTTTTTCATTAATCGGATTTTCTTTGAAAACATTGACGTTCGTCCATCCGGTTATTACAATCTATGAATATGAAAATTATATAAAATTGTGTAACCTTGTATAAGTTCAAGAATATGGCTTGAACGTTTCTACCGAGCTACCGTAAATAGCTTGACTACAAGGGAACAAAGGTATAGGTGTATACGCGCGTATTATATCTATGCATTTTTTCCTTTGTTTAACAAGCTTCAGCAGGTCGGTGGAACTTTGCTGAAGCTTTTTATTTTGATTATTTCAATGGAGGACATAAATGATGAAGTCATTTTTTCAATTTAACGAGCGAAACACATCGTTTAAGCAAGAGACGTTAGCAGGGATTACGACCTTTTTATCCATGGCCTATATTTTAGTTGTTAATCCGCTTGTTCTTAGCGAATCCGGGATGGACAAAGGAGCAGTATTTACGGCAACAGCTGTTTCTGCCATCATCGGTTCACTGTTGATTGGTCTTCTGGCAAACTATCCAATCGGCATTGCCCCGAGCATGGGATTAAATTCATTTTTTACATACTCGGTTGTCATCGGTATGGGGATTCCGTGGCAAACAGCGTTGACGGGCGTGCTTGTCTCGGGAGTGCTTTTCATTGTTCTCAGCTTATTAAAAATTCGCGAAAAAATTATTAACATTATACCGCAAGATTTAAAATATGCGATTGCCGGCGGAATCGGGTTTTTTGTGGCGTTTATCGGTCTAAAAAATGCAGGAATTATTCATGCGAATGAAGCGACATTTGTCTCCATCGGCAATTTAAAGTCAGCTCCGACGCTGCTGGCGATTTTTGGCTTTATTGTGACGGTCATTTTTCTCATTCGCGGTGTTCGCGGCGGCATTTTTTACGGGATGGTTGTCTCCACTGTTGTCGGTATTTTGTTTGGCATCATTGATAGACCAACTGGCATCGTCGGCAGCATTCCGAGTTTACAGCCGACATTCGGCGCTGCTTTCATTCATTTATCTGATGTGTTTTCACCTGATTTATTAGCAGTCATTTTCACATTTTTGTTTGTTGCTTTTTTCGATACAGCTGGAACATTAATTGCCGTAGCAAGCCAGGCGGGAATTATGAAAGGAAACGAGATTCCTAATGCCGGCCGGGCCTTATTGGCAGATTCTTCAGCTTCCGTCATTGGTGCCGTTCTTGGAACATCAACGACAGCATCATTCATTGAATCGTCAGCAGGTATTGCAGCAGGGGGGCGAACAGGCTTTACGTCTGTTGTTATTGCCGGCTGTTTTGCCTTGGCGCTCTTTTTTGCCCCGGTGCTGTCCATCGTTACTCCGGAAGTAACAGCGCCAGCGTTAATTATTGTTGGAGCGATGATGGCAACAGAAATTAGCAAAATTAATTGGCGCAAGTTAGATGTCGTTATTCCGGCATTTGTAACGATTATTATGATGCCGTTGACATTCAGTGTGGCAACAGGCATTGCACTTGGATTTATCCTTTATCCGATTACGATGCTGGCATTAAATAAAGCAAAAGAAGTTCATCCGATTATGTATGCGTTATTTATCACATTTATTGTTTATTTCGCTTATGTCGCATAAAGTGAGTAAGGGCTGGCCTATAACTGTCTGACCTCACGTGTATTGTTCACTTATTCAAGGTGCTGGTCTCTATATTGTGCTGTGAGGGCTGATCATGCTTGGTCAGCCTCTTATTTTTCAATATATTCGAATAAGAAGGATTGCCCGTTTCGGTAAAAGCGCGGGTCGTAGATGCCGAGTTTTTTATTGTCGTCGATGATGACGACAAACGGTGCCCATTCGTACAATGTTTTGGCTTCAGGACGTTTTTTAAACAATGTGTCTAAATCAGCATTTTCGCTTGAATGTAATGTGTATTTTCGCTCTGCTTTTCCAAATAATGAGTCGCTAATAATATGAACAGTCTCTCCATTCTTGCCGATTACATTAAAATGCCAAGGGAGAAAATTAGCTGATAGTGTCAGCTGATCATATTGTTTACTGTATTGCTGATAAAGCATATAACCTTGCCCGGATTGAATGAAAAAATGAACAGCAATAAATCCCCATACTAATCGATACAGTTGGTGTCTTGGATAACGCCAACGTTTCCGCATGAAGAAAGCAGTGAAAATGATAAACCAAATGACAAAATCAATAATCGGAATCGTTCCAAACGTAATTCGTTTTTGTGAAAAAGGTTCAAAGTAACCTGTTCCCCAAGCGTTAAACAAATCGCTTGTACTATGAATAAAGACAGCCAAAAGGGCAAGGAAAAAAAGCCGCCAGCTTTTCACTTTAAATAAAATCATCGACAGCGCCATAAATAAAAACGCCCACAGCGGCATCATAAAAAGAGAATGAGTAATACCCCGATGCCACATTTGATACATTCCTTCACTGTCCCACAATTGCGAAATGACATCGATATCAGGAATTTGGCTTGCACCGATGGCTGTAAAAAGCGTGGCCTGTCTCATCTTCTTTGACATCTCCCGCTTGTCAACGGCTCCGTATAAAGTGAAACCAAACAGGGTATGTGTAATCGTGTCCAATGCATATTCCTCCATTAATAGATAATTCGGTATGTTTTTTCGTTAGAGATTGGCTCGATATCTGTCGTTTCCAGTTTTGTCACTTTGGCAAAAGGGGGGCCTTCGCTTATTTTTTCGATAAATGATTGGACCGCTTCTTCTTCCCCTTGTACTTCTAATTCCACTGTTCCGTCGTTATTATTTTTTACCCAGCCGGTTAGCTGCTGCTTCAGAGCTTCATAGTGTGTATAGTAACGAAAGCCGACCCCTTGAACGCGGCCGTAAACGATGGCGTGCAGCCGTTTCATAGCGGTTCCCTCCTTTGTATTTCCTTAGAAAAATCATACAACAGCCCAAGCTTTTTTGCATACGTTGAATATGTGAAACATTATTTGCATTATACGGAGGGAAAACAATGCATCATCATGAAGACATAGAGAAATATGCCCGAAAAGCCGCGATGTATGATTTATTAGCCTGTTATTACAAGTATACAGAGCCAAATAAACATATGATGTATTATCAAAAGCATTATGAATATATGAAAAAACTAGCTGCTGCCGAACAAGTTCGCGAGCAGGAAGAAACGGCAAATGTGGCAATGGTTCGCGTATTCCACGTTTCGCCAAATGCGCCGGCAGTCGATGTGTATGTAAATGGGAAAAAAGTATTACAGGGGCTAAAATATAAGCAAATAAGCAAATATTTAAAAGTTCCAACAGGACAACACCGCATCGATATTCATCCATCAGGGCAGACAACTTCCCCAATGTTGAGTGAAATGGTTTATATTTTGCCAAGTTTGCGCTATACGATTGCTGCGATTGGAAATGCAAACAATTTGCAGCTGCTTCCGTTTTTTGATAATCCATATGTATCGTATGGCGAAACAAAAGTACGCTTTGTGCATTTATCACCTAATGCGCCAGCTGTCGATATTGCGGTGAAAGACGGCAATGTATTATTTAAAAATGTACGTTATAAAGAAGTTTCTGACTACATGAAAGTTTCTGCTAATCAAAAATTAGGCTTAGAGATGCGCGTTTCTGAAACAGACAATGTCGTGTTAACAGTGCCAAACGTACGTTTAGATTCGAATAAGTCATACACGATTGCGGCAGTAGAATCTGTTAAGGACACTTTTTCATTAGAAGTGATATTAATTGAGGAATAATAGAAAAAAGCTGACCCGAAAAAATGTCAGACATGTTGGGTCAGCTTTTCTTTGTATGGGCTGGATACTAATTCATTCACGCGCTCGTACAATACTTCTTGAAGAAGAGGATGGTAACCTAAATAGTTGCATAAAATAAATTGCTTGTCAGATGCAGAAAGATTTTTCAGCTTTTTTTTCAATTTTTCCATTAAAACACCGGTAAACAGCAAGTAAGGAACGACAAAAATTTTCTTGTACTCAGAGTGGAGGGCATGATGCAGACCTTCTTCCAATGCCGGATGAGCGGCTGCAAGAAAACAGATCTCCACACGCGAAAGGCGTATTTTTTCTTGAAGAAGGCGGGCGATTTTTTGCAAATCCCTTTTTATATCTGGATCGCTGCTGCCGCGTCCAACAAGAAGCACCATTGTATCGTCATCGAGCGGAACGGATGGTTCAGCGATTCGTTCGATTAAAATTTGCACCATTTTTTCATGTACTCCGAATGGCCCGCCTATGACAATGTTTATATGAGGATAGCGCTGTTTTGCTTTGGCAATTTCTTCAGGAATATCGTGCTTTACATGTCCCGCTGCCAAAAGCAGAACAGGGATAACGGCGATGCTTGTTGCTCCTTTGTTCACACATGTGTCGATTCCTTTTGCAATATCTGGTTCCGCAAGCTCAATAAAACAAATTTCTTGGATGGGAACATCGATTTTTTTCTTACAGCGTTCCACAAATGCGACAGCTTCCTGGCATGCTTTTGCGATGCGGCTTCCATGACAAATATATAAAATTGCTTGCATCATCCACCTCGTTAAAACGCTTCATTGACCAGTGGTTGTTGTAACATTGCCCGTTCGAACCAGTTGATTTTATCGCGCAATGTGACCACTTCGCCGATGATAATCATGCTCGGATTTTCAATACGGTGTTGTTTGACAGCTTCTAAAATCGTTCCAAGTGTAGCTGTTACCGTTTTTTGTTCCAATAATGTTCCCCACTGTACGATCGCCACAGGGGTATGAGGTGATTTTCCGTGTTTCAGCAGTTGTTCGCGAATGTATGGAAGATTGCTGATTCCCATATAAATGGCCAACGTATCGATTCCTTTGGCAAGGTTTTCCCATTTAATATCTTCGTTGCTTCCTTTTTGCTTATGGCCGGTAATGAAGGCCACGCTTGAGCTGAAATCGCGATGGGTAACAGGGATGCCGGCGTAAGCGGCAGCAGCGATGCCTGATGTAATGCCTGGAACAATTTCAAATTCAATGTTATGCTTGGCAAGCGCTTCTGCTTCTTCGCCTCCTCTGCCGAATACGAACGGATCACCGCCTTTTAATCGTACGACTGTTTTTCCTTTTTTGGCGAGTTTAATTAAAAAAGAATTAATCGTTTCTTGCTTCATTGTATGGTAGTTTGGCAGTTTACCGCAGTAAATTAAATCGGCCTCTGGTTTCGCATACGAGAGCAATTGCTCGTTAATCAACCGATCATACAAAATCACATCTGCTTCTTGAATGCAGCGCAATCCTTTCATCGTGATTAATTCAGGATCACCGGGGCCTGCACCAACTAAGTATACCTTTCCCATCTTTATTCAGCCCTTTCTTCATTCAATTAGCGGGTGGGTTCATAATAGACAACGAACCCACCGCCGCGGCGAATCGGTTTTTTTTCATGAAGTGAAATATCGATAAACTCAGGAATTTTTAAAAAATGTTTTTCCAGTTCAACTTCGACGAGACGAAATGCTTGTTCATCGTCTTTTGCGGCGATAATGACGTGAATGATCCCATCTTTTGTTGTTACTTCAAAGCGGTATAGACTCATGACTTCACCTTTAAGCAACAGTGTTTAATTGGTTCAAAATATTGTCCAGTTTTGTTTGCAATTGTTCAAGGCCGATGCGGTTCACATATTCGAGAAATGTTTCGCCCGGTTGTTTTGTCTCTTTAAAATAGGTGAGAAGATTTAGAAGAACTTCATGAAGCTGCTCTGCATCGATTTTTCCTTTTAATTTTTCGTTGAATTTGCCCCCGTTGCGCAACGTGCCGCCGACGTAAATTTCAAACGCTTCGACCATTCCTTTGTCTTTCGTTTTCATTTTGATTCCTTGTAAGCCGATGTCACCGATTTGCCGCTGACCGCATGAATTCGGACAGCCGACCATATGGATGCGGACTGGAACATCAATTTCGAGATGGTCATCAAGGTATTCGGCAATGCGGCGCATCCGTTCTTTTGTTTCGACAAGCGCCAAGTTGCAAAATTGTGTGCCTGTGCAAGAAACGGAATAGCCAATAAACGTTTTTGGACGAATGGTAATCCGCTCGAATACTTTTTCTTGCAGGACAGCATCCACATGCTCATCACGTACATTTGGAATAATTAAATTTTGCGAATTGCATAGACGCACTTCACCGTTACCGTATTGTTTGGCTACTCTCGCAATTTCAAATACTTCATCGGCATTTAGACGGCCAACCGGTACGTTAAAGCCAATATAGTTCAGCCCGGGCTGTTTTTGTGGATGAACGCCGTATAAGTAGCCCGCATTCCAGCCTTTTTGCACATCTTCTCCTTTAGATGGGAGCGGACCTGTCAGTTCGAGCAATTTTTCTTTAAATTTTTCAACGCCCCAGTCAGCAACAAGAAACTTTAAGCGGGCGCGGTGGCGTTTTTCGCGATAACCGTAATCGCGGAAAATAGTCGTTATCGCAATCGCGACGTCTTTAACTTGCTCCGGTTTGACGAATATATCTAATGTTTGCGCAAGATAAGGAGCCGATGATAAACCGCCGCCTACTTTTACATGAAATCCAACCGTTTCTACGCCATCAATTACTTTTTTTGCCGGTGTAAAAGAGAGGCAATGAATTTCGGCGTTTGTTACGTTGTAAACATTGGCGCTGATCGACATTTTATATTTTCTCGGTAAGTTTGAAAAATCTTCGTTATGCTGGAAAAATTCATATACTTCACGAACAATGTCTGTTGTATCAACCAGTTCATGCGGATCGATTCCTGAAAGCGGATTGCCGACAATGTTGCGCGTAATGTCGCCGCAGGCACCGGCAGTGGACAATCCTACCCGCTTTAAGCGGTCAAAAATATCCGGAATTTGCTCGATTTCAAGCCAGTGGAATTGAACAGCTTGACGGGTCGTAATATCAAACAGGCCGCGGCCGTAATCGCGGGCAATGCCGGCTAATGTTTCGAGCTGTTCATTATTTAAAATGCCGGACGGCACGCAGACGCGCATCATGAAGTAGCCCGCTTCTTTTGGTTTTTGCAAATAAAGCCCTGCCCATTTAAACAAATCCCATTCCTCTTGAGGAATCGAAGCAAAACCGTGTTTTGCATAGTGAGGAATATCTTCAAAAATTTTCAATCCATCTTTTTGTAGCTTTTTCAATTCAGTTTTGTTTAAGTTCGGATTGTTCGCCCATATTTTTTCGTACGCCATTTACATCTTCCTCCTTAATGAATAAAATGTCGAGAATACAAGTACGAAATAACTTGATTGACACATTCTTCAACCGAGTGAAGATGTGTTTCAATCGTCAACTCTGGCGACACCGGTTCTTCATATGGTGAATCGATGCCGGTAAAATCGCGAATTTCCCCGTTTCTCGCCTTTTTGTAAAGCCCTTTTGGGTCGCGTTTTTCACATTCGTTAAGCGGACATTTGACGTAAATTTCAATAAACTCATCATCTTCCACAAGCTGGCGGACAAGCTGGCGATCTTGGGCAAAAGGGGAAATGAACGCCGTTAAGACAAACTGTCCGCTATCAACAAATAATTTGGCAACTTCTCCGATGCGGCGAATGTTTTCGGTACGGTCTTCAGGGGAAAAGCCTAAGTCTTTGTTTAAGCCGTGCCGAATGTTATCTCCATCTAGGACATAATTTTGGATCCCCAATTCAAACAGCCTTTTGGAAACCGCATTAGCAATGGTTGATTTACCTGATCCGGAAAGGCCGGTAAACCATAAAATACAGCTATGATGACCGTTTCGTTTGCGGCGCTGTTCTTTTGTAATGGCGGTGTGGTGCCACGTAAGGTTTTTACTCAATCCATCTTCCTCCCTTAATTGCTTGAACTTGAGAATGCTTCCTGTTTCATGCCTTTAATTAAGACTTGCACGACTTCAGGACGGCTGAACGTGCTCGGCGGAACTTCGCCGTTTCGCAACATTTCCCGCACTTTTGTGCCAGATAGTACGACATGATATTTTTGATCATGCGGGCACGTTTTTGTTGATGCCATTCCTTCACATTTCGTACAGTAAAAGCTATGTTCAAAGAAAAGTGGGGTAATTCCAAGTTCTTCTTGTGTAAAATTCAAGAAAATTTTTTGCGCATCGTACGTGCCGTAATAGTTGCCGACACCGGCATGATCACGGCCAACAATAAAATGGGTGCAGCCAAAATTTTTGCGTACAATCGCATGGAAAATCGCTTCACGCGGACCGGCATAGCGCATCGCCGCTTGAAACACCCCGAGAAAGACGCGGTCTTTCGGATAATAGTTTTCTAACAATACTTGATAGCTTTCCATCCGGATGTCTGCCGGAATGTCGTCTTCTTTTGTTTCGCCGACTAAAGGGTTTAAAAATAGACCATCGACAATTTCAAGCGCACATTTTTGAATATATTCATGAGCGCGGTGGACGGGATTTCTTGTTTGGAAGCCGACAACGGTATCCCATCCTCGTTCGGCAAAAAGTTTTCTCGTTTCAGCCGGATCGAAGTAAAATGGCGCGAAACGTCCTTTATCAGTGCGCTTTACTAGAGTAATCGGTCCGCCGACATATAGATTTGGCTTCGTAAATAATTTTTTGACACCAGGATGATTTATGTCATCTGTTCGGTAGACGAGGAGAGCTTCCTTCGTTTTATCAGGTTCGTATATTTCTTGAATTTCAAGAACTCCGTAAACCTCCCCGGCATGAACAAGTTTAACGGTTTCACCGATCGTTAACTGTGACGCTTTTTCTTTCGTCACTGCTAGTGTAATAGGAATGCTCCAAACGGTACGATCTCTTAGTCGCATTGTTTCAACAACTGATTCGTAGTCTTCTTTTCCTAAGAAGCCGGTTAGCGGGCTGTATCCTCCAATTCCAATGAGTTCAAGGTCGCTTAGCTCTGCTTTGCTTAATTCAATTTCTTTTTCAATTGGCGAGATTGGATAATCAGGATTCCAACGGTTTATTAAACTTCCGCCATGAGGGATGCTTAAGCTCATCAATAAAACCTCCTTAGTATAATATATATAAATAATTCGTATTGGTTAACTATCCTTTATGGCTAAATACCGCCGCCGTTTTCATGTAAAGAGCGTTTCTCTTCCGTAATCGTTTTTTTGAGGCTTAATGTACCGATTGTGGCCAAGCAGACGCTAATAATGGCAATAACCGTATAAATATCGCTATCTAGCAGCCATTTCACTAGACTGTAAGAAATGACAAGAGAAAAGACAGGTGAGACAAGCCAAACTTTTAACAGTTGAATGACAATTCGTTTTTGCCAAACGTAAAAACCGCTTTTCGCTGTGCCAATGCCGATAATGGCCGAAGTGGTAATTTGCGTTAACGGCACAGGAAGACCAAAAATGGATGAGATAATGACAAGAAGCGCTCCCGTGCCCGAAATGGCACACCCTTCAAACGGAGAAAATCTTGTAATCTTTTTTCCGTTTGTTTCAAGCACCCGGTATCCCAGCAATAATGCTCCGAAGGCGACAAACAGCCCGCCAATGATCGTTCCTTTTGTCACGGAAATAAGTCCGGCACCGACAAGAGGGCCGATGGCGTTAGCCACGTTATTCATACCGGCGGAGAAGGCTTCAAAAAATCCAGTGACAACAAGAGCAATCATAAATGTTTTTCGCCATGCTCCTTGTTCGATGGAAGGATATTTTTTTTTAATAAGTAAAAACCATTTGCCAATAAAATAAGTACATGTAAAAGCGATGATTGGAATGATAATCCAAATGGATACGATAAAAAGTAGCTTTTGAATATATAAAGTTTGATAAGCAATGCCGACACCGACAACAGCCCCTACGGTTATTTCGCTTGTTGAAAGCGGAATTCCCATAATATTTGCAGCAAATAGAGAAATGGCGGCTGACGCTAAAATAATGATGACAATTTTCACTGTTAAAATGGATGAAGGGATAATCCCTGAACCGATCGTTTTTATGACTTCGCCGCCGGCAAGGCTGCCTAAGAAGATGCCAATCGCACAGAGCAATAAGGCGATATATTTCTTTTTAATCGCACCGGAACCGTAAGCGACGCCCATTGCCGCCGCTGCACCGCTTCCGCCAATGTTCATCGCAAAAAAGAGCGAGACGATAAAAGCGATTGTCACTAGCATGCACGCCACTCCTTTTATGATTCGTGAAGGCCGCATTCCGTTTTCGCATGACCTACCCATCGCCCAGAACGTAAATTATTCAAGTCATAAGCAGGAGCCGTGCATGGTTTGCAACCGATACTTGGATATCCCATATCGTGAAGCTTGTTGTAAGGCAGGTTATGTTGATGAACATACCGCCAAATATCTTGCCATGTCCAATAAATGAGCGGACAAATTTTAATCGATTGAAATTTATGATCTTGATTAATATATTCCGTATTTGCCCGCGTTGGTGACTGCTCCCGGCGCAGACCGGAAATCCATGCCGACACGCCGGTCAGCACTTCACGAAGCGGAATAATTTTGCGCAGTTCACAGCATTTATTTGGGGTTGTTTTCCATAATTCATCCCCGAAAAGCGCTGCTTGTTCTTGAAGCGAAAGAGCCGGAGATTTCATAACGATACGCAGCGAAGGATATCTTTCTTTTACTTTTTCAATTGTTTCATATGTTTCCGGAAAATGCAGGTGAGTATCAAGAAAGATAATTTCGGCATCCGGCTTCACTTTAGAAATTAAGTCGATTAAAACAATTCCTTCCACCCCGAAACTGCATGCATAAACGATATCATTTTTATAATGGTCGTATGCCCATTTCAATACATCAAGAGCACCTTTTGTTTCGTTATTATTTGAAAAAATCGGTTTTTCCTGCTCCCAGTTGTGATAAGTAAGCAAATGTTTTCCCCCTCCTTGGTTTTGAACAAAGAACAAGGCGGGGACTCACCCATAAGTGTCTGACCTCACGTACATTTCACAATATATAGTCATATAGTCCATTTATCTAATATGGTGTGCTATATATTGTGTTGTGGGGTCTGACACTTTAACTTTTAGGTCAGCCTCCGCCTCTAGTTTGTCTAGTCAGCGTGCTTATTTTAATCTTACTTTCTCATTTTTCTCTAACTGAATCACTTTTCCATCTTGCACGACAAGTGTAATTGATCCAAATTTCAGAGAATTGAGCATTTCTTTAATTGTTGCAAAAACTCTTTCAAGCTGCTGTTCGCCGTTGCCCACAACAGTCCCCCCTTTTACAAATTCAAATCGAAAACTTTCCATTTCGGAAAGACTGAAGAGGTAACGTATTTTACCTTATCTCCCAAAATGGTTCACATTTTGCTGGATTTAGCACCTTACTCCTTACAAGCAGGTTGCCGGGGTTCATAGGGCCAAGTCCCTCCGCCGCTCTTGATAAGTATAATTGTCTAAAATTTTACCATAATTCTAACAGATGTCAATCCTAGTTTTTCGATAGGAATAAGTTAAATTGCATTTTTACATACATTTAAACTTTTATCACAACATTTGGTGCTATACTTAAACTTAGAAAGTTTTGTCGATTATTGGAGAATTTGTGGTGATGACGATTGAAAATAAAACCATTAAAGCAACTTATTTTTGCTGTACTATTATTACAGGTCATTTTTGCTTGCTTTGAGTTTTTTATGTTTGGTGAATGGAAAGCTGGAGAGCTGGCGAGATTGCTTGTTCTGATTGCTGCCTTGCTTTTCGTTGTTAAAGCTTTGAATCAATTAAATGAAGAAAATCAAAGATTAAAGAAACGAAGAGACGAATTTGAACAAACTTTTAACAGCGTTAAAGTAGCGTTATGGTCATTCGATGTGAAAACATCGTCTTTCTTATTTTCCAGCGGTGTCAGCCGCATTTTTGGATACAATAGCGAGTATTTGTCACACAATACGAATGCCTGGCGTGAGGCTGTTTATCCAAAGGATGTTAAAAAAGTAAGAGCGTTTGAGGAAAGATTGCTGCGAGGGGAACCGGCAACGATAGAGTTTCGCGTTATTCATCCGAATAGTGAAATTCGCTGGCTGCGCGTTGATGGCACGCCTGTTTTTGATCGCGAAGGTAGGCTTGTAAAAGTCAATGGCATCATTTTAGATATTACAGAAGTGAAGAGCTATGAGGAAAAAATTGACCGCATGGCTCATCATGATTTGTTAACCGGCCTGCCTAACCGCTACTATCTAAAAAAATATTTAGCCAGTTTAGTGGAAAGTCATGTCAAGAAGCAGCTGGCGATTTTATTTATTGATCTAGATCGCTTTAAAGTGATTAATGACACGCAAGGCCATACATTTGGCGATATATTATTGGAAAAAGTAACAGAGCGTTTGCAAAACTGTCTTTCGAAAAATGACTTTATTGTCCGCTATGGCGGAGATGAGTTTATTATTGTTTTGCAAAATGTAACGAGAGAGAAAGTAAGCCATATGGCGGAAACGATTATTGAACGATTTGCAGAAAGCTTTGTTGTAAATGGATTAGAAGTATTTACAACGCCAAGCATCGGCATCAGTATGTATCCAGAAGATGGAAGGGATATTGACACTCTTATAAAAAATGCTGATGCGGCGATGTATCTTGCAAAAGAAAGAGGGAAAAACAATTACCAATTTTACAATTCGTCGCTTCATGAAAAAAATGAGAAGAAGATGAGAATTGAAGGAAAGCTGCGAAAAGCATTGGAGCACAACGAGTTTGTCCTTTATTATCAACCGAAAATTGAATTGAGTACAAATCGTTTAGTGGGTGTGGAAGCATTAATCCGTTGGTACAACAAAGAGCTGGGATTTGTCTCTCCGGCAGATTTTATTCCGATTGCCGAGGAACTAGGACTTATTATTCCAATAGGCAAGTGGATTTTAAGGGAAGCGTGCAGACAATGTGTTGAGTGGCAGCAGCTGGGCTTTAAAAATTTAAGCGTAGCTGTCAACATTTCTCCACGCCAGTTTAAGGACCCTTCTTTTATTCAAACGGTTGTAAATATATTAGAGGAAACAGGCTTGTCTCCGCATTATTTAGAATTGGAAATAACGGAAAGCATTATGGAAGATATAAAGCGGTCGCGCGCTATTTTAGAAAAACTAAAACAAGTCGGTGTAAAAGTGGCTATCGATGATTTTGGAACAGGATACTCTTCTTTGCACTATTTATGCCATTTGCCGATTAATACGATTAAAATTGATAAATCGTTTGTCGACGGAATACATATTAGCGCTGAAAAAGTAGCGATTTTACAGACGATTATTGATATGGGACACCGCCTCCAATTTGAAGTGGTTGCAGAAGGAATTGAAACGCGGAGCCAAGTAGATTTCTTAGTAAATCACAGTTGTCAAGTTGGTCAAGGCTATTATTTTAATAAACCTCTATCTGTAAACGACTTTGAGAAATGGTATATTGCACAAGCTTTTGCAAATAAAGCATAAAGAACGGGGCTGACCCATAAATGTTCTGCTTCCACGTATAGTGGATTTTATCCATTGTTATGTCCTATATATATGATAGTTGTGGAGTTTTTGGGTCAGCTTCCTATTTTTGCTGAAGTTCCATTTTCATCAATTTACGCGTATCCGGGCCGTAAATTCCATCATCTTTTAGCGCGGCATACATGGATTGGAACCTTCTAACAGCATTTTCTGTTTTTTTACCGTAAACGCCATCAATATCTTTCGGATCGAAGTTTAGATGTTTTAAAGCGCGCTGTACCATTTTCACCTCTTCTCCTTCGTCTCCTCTTTTTAAAAATTTGTTTGGAAGAGGAAATTCTTCATTGTGCTGTTATCATACGTAAAGCAGAAAAAATGTTAAAATATTCTTTGTTAAAATAGGAAAACAAGGGAATTTACATATTCTCTACTTTAAATATAATCACTTTAAAGAGTATAAAAAGTTATTCCTAAATTTTCGGTGCAAAAGTATTAAGAAGTATATGAAGCAAAGGAGCAGTTGTAGATGAGGCTAATTATGATTGACGAGTACAACGATAAAACGATGCAATTGGCAAGACCTGTTTATGATCGCCATCGCCGTGTATTGTTAGCAGCAGGGCGGACGATTCATCCGAAATATTTGGAACGTTTGCGGCAAATGGATATTAAATATTTGTTTGTCGATGATTTCATTTCAGAAGGAATTACAATGGAAGAATTAATGGATATGCCATCATGGATGGAAGCGACGGAAATTGTCCAAAAAGCTTTTGAAGACGTAAAAGCAAACAAACCGTTCAATGTTCGTGAACTGCAAAAACTTGCGGTGAAATTAGTAGATGAAGTAAGCAGACGTAAAATGATTATCATTATTCCGTCCACTTCTTTGGCTGCGGAGCTTCGGCCTTATGCCCATGCTGTGAATGTCGCGCTTTTATCGCTGCAGCTGGGAAAGCAGCTGCGGCTCAATGGTTTACAAATGCACGACTTAGCAATGGGAGCTTTATTACACGATATTGGAAAAGCAGTGGAAGGAGACGAACATCATGCGATAAAAGGTTTCGAGTATTTGCGGAAAAACAGGGAAATCAGTCTATTGTCTGCTCATGTTGCCTATCAGCATCATGAAGCCTTTAACGGGGAAGGTGCTCCGAGAAAAGTTCGTCATAAAGAAATCCACCAATATGCGCAAATTTGCGGGATTGCCAATCGGTTTGAAAATCTCATTTCTGAAGAAGGCATTCCGCCGCATGAAGCGATGGAAGCTTTGATGGCAAAAAGCAATATCGATTTTGCACAGGATTTAGTCCGCCTTTTCGTTAATACAATTCCTTCTTATCCGCCAGGCGCAAAGGTGAAAATGAGCGATGGCAGGGAGGCAATCGTAACGAAAATTGTGAATCACATGCAGCGGCCATACATTCGCTATTTATCAACGAACGAGGAAATTTCATTGGCAGAGAAACCGAATTTGCTCATTATTAGCGTTACAGATAAAGATAAAAAATGAGGCTGTCCCCATAAGTGTCTGACCTCACGCGAAACCCATCATATATAGTGTTTTCGTCTAATGTTTTATATGATGGTGGTTGTGGGGTCTGATACTTGGATTAGGGGCAGCCTATTTTTATTTTTTGCGCAAATTCCCTAATTCTTCGGCAATTGCTTGCATTTCACTCGGGCTGAATGATGTTTTTTTCATGACCATATCGTAAATGTCTTTTAAGTCGTCATACAAACTTTCATCAAAATGAGAAGGCTTGATGGCATCAAAATTTAATACTTTAAGTTTTTCCTTAATTTTTTCAATCATGTATTCAATATTTTCTATTGATTTTTTTGTTAAATCCAACGTATTCATTCCTTTCATATGTAATTATCCACATTGTAACATACGGGATGTATATTTTCTTAACTTTTTCCATTATCGAATTTTGTTTATAATGTGTTAGTAAGCAGGGGAAGGAGTTGTCAGGAAAATGGTGAAAGTATTGTTCGTTTGTTTAGGGAATATTTGCCGTTCACCAATGGCGGAAGCGATTTTTCGCGATTTAGTGAAGAAAGAAGGGCTCGAAGATAAAATTATCATTGATTCAGCAGGCACAGGAAATTGGCACATTGGCAAACCGCCGCATCAAGGAACACAACAAATTTTAATGAAAAATAATATTAGCTTTGAGGGGATTCGTGCCCGACAAGTTGTGAAAGAGGATTTGGAAACGTTTGATTATATTATTGCTATGGATGTTGAAAATTTAGGAAATTTACGGCGATTGGCCGGATACAATAAAACCGGCTTTATCGGCCGGCTTCTCGATTTTGTACCGGATAGCGATATTGCAGATGTGCCAGACCCTTACTATACGGGTAATTTTGATGAAGTGTATGAGCTGATTCAAAAAGGGTGTAAAAACTTGCTGGAAACGATAAAAAAAGAGCATCATTTATAAACAACATATTGAAAAGAGGAGGAATAATGGTTAGGAAGATTAATAAGGTATGGAAAGGAATCATGATTGGTGCAGCTATCGGTGCGGCTATGTCTCTTCTTGATCAAGAAATAAGAAAAAAGTTAGGTGCTGACAATAAGTTAGCTCATTTCCTAAAAGATCCAGTTCATATTGTTGAAAAAGTTAGCCAACATATACATAAATGCCGACAATCATTGGAGCAGTTGTCTGAGGATATTTCTTTTATCGCGGACAAAATAAAAGAAATAAACGAAAAAACACCTGAAGTGCTCGAATTGGTTAAAGAAACATTTGCACGGCGAAAGGACGATGATCCTCAACTGTAAATTGGGGGAAGAAGCATGATAATTGACCTCTCGTTTGTTCGGGAGCTTGTGAAGCGGTTTCAAGAAGATGAGATTTCTCGTTTATCGGCAGAATTGGCGTATTTTTTTCTTCTGTCCCTTTTTCCTTTTTTAATTTTCTTATTTACATTGCTTGCCTATTTGCCTATTCCACATGAAGATGTATTGTTGCTTGTGCGTGAATATGCGCCAAAAGAGGCGCTTCGCTTAATCGAAACAAACGTACATGCCATGATGGACCATCAAAACGGAAAATTGTTGTCATTTAGCATTATCGCAACGGTTTGGTCGGCCTCTAATGGGATTAATGCGCTTGTCCGCGCTTTTAACCGCGCTTACGATGTGAAGGAAGAGCGTTCTTTTATTGCGGCAAGAGGAATGTCGGTTTTATTAACGTTTGCGATGATGTCTGTCATTGTTGTTGCGCTTGTCCTTCCTGTTTTCGGACGGGCGCTTGGCAGTTTTTTGTTTTCGGCATTTGGCTTTTCCAGTGAGTTTTTAGCGGTTTGGAATACATTCAGATGGGGGGGCAGCTCTGTGATTTTGTTTATCGTTTTTACCGCTTTATATTATTTTGCTCCCAATAAGCATTTACGTATAAAGGATGTAACAAGAGGCGCTTTGTTTGCAACGATTGGCTGGATGGTTGTTTCGTTTGCTTTTTCTTATTATGTGGGAAATTTGACTGATTACACAGTGATGTATGGGAGCCTCGGCGGCATTATTATATTGATGGTTTGGTTTTATTTATCAGGGATGATTATTGTTTTAGGAGGAGAAATGAATGCGCTTTTTTCTTGCCGCCGCCAGAAAAGAATGTACGAACGTTAAAACCACAAACTTCCTCTCATGAAGAAAAAGAAGCGAGAGATATTAAATGCTGTAAGGCTGGTTGCCTTCACTCCATCATGAGGGGGATTTTACATGACGAAGCATACAAAAAAAGATGGCGGTACGAAACAAAAAGGAAAGCATAAACCGAAGCATAAAACAAGCGGAAGCGCTAACGGACAAAACGGTTATCATTAAAAAGGAAATGAGGCTGACCCATAAGTGTCTGACCTCACATGCATTTCACTATCTTATATATTGTGTTGTGGGGTCTGATACTTTGTTTTTGGGTCAGCCTCTATCTTTGTTAGATTGGCAACCGTTTTTTATTCAACGATTTCTTCATAATGGTAATATGTTTGGTTATAAATGTGTTCAATTTCTGCGTCTGTCATATAAAGAAGTTCGCTTTTGTTAATTCCTTTCATTTTTTCAATAAAATCAATCATATTTTTCCGTTCCGCTCTACTCATTGATCATCGCTCCTTTAATCTGTTTTAAAACAGTATTTTTATGTTAATTGTATTATATAACAGATTTTAAAAAACGGTCAATATATTTTCTGAAAATTAGGCGAAAAAATAAAAAGCCTGTCAATCACTTTAAAGCGATTTCAGGCTTTTTGCGTACAAACAAGGCTGCTGCAATGGTTAACAATATAAAACTTATGACAATAAAAAAGCTTCCGCCTTGCCAATATTGAATGACCACACCGCTAATGAAGGGACCGACAATGCTGCCGATGCTATAAAGAATTCCGCACAGCAAATTTCCGGCAGGAAGCAAATGTTTAGGGAGAAGGTCAGCCGTGTATGACATTCCTAGTGAAAATAAAGATCCAACAAACATGCCGGCAATAAAAAAGCAAACAAAAAGAGCGATAAAGGATTGCGAAAGCACGCTGGCTGTTATAAAGCTGATACAACCGATAAATAGCGCGAATATAAGAACGGTCTTTCGCGGAAAACGGTCGCTCAATAAACCAAGTGGCAGCTGAAAGACGATGCCGCCAATCGTAAAGGCCGGCAAAAGAACAGAGACATGTTGTACAGGAATATTCTCGCGAAGAGCGAAAATTGGAAAGCTTCCGTTGACGGCTGTTTCTAAAAAGCCGTAAGCAAACGGTAATAGAAGAGCAACCCACGCGTATTTCCAAGCTTGTGCAAATCGTTTAAACGTAGCAAAGAAGCTTTCATGTTCATCAGCGGCATCTGGATATTCATTTTTTAACAAAAATAAGGTCAGCCAACCAAGTAAGCTGAGAAAAGATGAAATGATAAACGGCAGTGACTGATGCACTTCAACAAGCGGTGTCAGCAGCGGCCCGACCGCGAAACCGATGCCGAAAAATAAACCGTACAACGACAAGTTGCGGCCGCGGCGATGAGGCGGCGAAAAATCTGTAATCCACGTTTGCGTGGCAAAATGCAGCATATGATCGCCGATGCCAATCAAAAGCCGTAACAAAAACCAGAACATAAACGAGTGCCAAAGTGGAAATACAGCCAGTGATAGTAATACAATAAAGCCACCGAACATAATAATCGGTTTGTATCCATATTTTCTAAGCGGCTTCTCCATAAATGGAGAAATAAGCAGCACGCCGATGTATAAAGCCGTCGCGTGAATACCATTTAGTGACGAAGAAAATCCATTTTTTTCAAGGATAATTGAAATAAGCGGCAGCAGCAAACCTTGTGATAGTCCGGAAATGGCAACAATACTGACTAAAATCCAAAAATGTATGTTGTTCATTTTCATAAAAATAACCCCGTCTGAAAGAAGTCACACTGAATAAAATAGTACAATATATTTTTCGTTAATGACAAGAAAAATGAGGTAATACAAAATGGAATTTCAGAAGTGACAGAATCGTCTGAACTCATTTAACATCCTTTTAAGTTCTCTGTCCTTGAGGGAATATTTGTCTATTTTATATTGATTTGAGACATAAAAAGCGGGAAAATGTTCATGATAGAATAAAAAATAACATTACACTATGAAGGGCTGGAAATGTATGTTTAATAAGCTCTTTTCTTTCATGGTATTCGTTGGTGTGCCGCTGTCTATTGTCGGCAGTATTTTGCACTGGCCTTCCATTCTTATGTTTGTGATTTACTGCTTAACGATTATTGCATTAGCAAGTTATATGGGAAGAGCGACCGAGAGCTTAGCGATTGTAGCGGGACCGCGAATTGGCGGTTTGCTAAATGCAACGTTTGGCAACGCTGTTGAGCTGATTATTTCGATTTTTGCTTTAAAAGCGGGACTGGTAGAAGTTGTGCTGGCTTCCTTAACCGGTTCAGTGCTGGGGAATTTATTGTTAGTTGCAGGATTGTCCTTTTTTGTCGGCGGTTTGAAATATAAACGTCAAGAATTCAATGTATATGATGCCCGCCACAACGCCGGTTTATTAACATTTGCCATCTTAGTCGCATTTGTCATACCGGAAGTTTTCTCAATGACCATGTCCGAAGCGAAAACATTATCGCTCAGTGTCGGCATTTCTGTTATTATGATTACCCTTTACTTAGCTGCGTTATATTTTAAGCTTGTTACACACCGCGGGGTTTATCAGCATAAATCAGATGAAGTCGAAGAGCATGAGGAGCCGGAGTGGTCAAAAGGGAAGTCGATGGCGATTTTGGCGCTTGCCACTGCCGCAGTTGCTTATGTATCGGAAAATTTAGTACATACATTTGAGACGGTTGCGGAGTCATTTGGCTGGAGCGAACTGTTTATCGGGGTCATCATTGTTGCGATTGTCGGTAATGCCGCAGAACACGCTTCAGCGATTATTATGGCCTATAAAAATAAAATGAATGTTGCTGTTGAAATTGCGATTGGCTCAACATTGCAAATCGCGATGTTTGTCGCACCTGTCCTTGTGCTCGTTTCGCTGCTTTTCCCTGTGCAAATGCCGCTAGTCTTTTCTTTGCCTGAATTAATTGCGATGGCCACAGCCGTTCTGCTTACCATCGTTCTTTCAAATGATGGCGATACCAACTGGTTTGAAGGGGCAACGATGCTGGCGGCTTACATTATTATGGGAATAGGTTTTTATTTATTATAAGCATTTTATAAAAAAGGGCTGACCTATAAGTGTTTTACCTCATGTGTAATCCATCATATATAGTGTTCTTACTTGGTGTTATGTACTGTATATGATGGTTTCGGGGTTTGACACTTTGTTTTAGGGTCGGCCTCATTTTCTGTTTGGACAAAACATATATCATCAATAGGTGAAAAAGAAACATCATTTAAATAGCTAGTCGTTATTATCCTTTTATTTCATAAACGAATAAATTTTCGGAGGACTAAAATGATTTATCGTTTTTTATTTTACATCGTTGGTTTGTTTATTATTTCGTTCGGTGTTGCATTAACGATTAAAGCTGATTTAGGTGCTGGGGCATGGGATGCGTTAAATGTTGGTTTAGCAGAAACAATCGGCTTTACGGTTGGAACGTGGGTTGTGATTGTCGGCGCTGTATTAATGAGTATTAATGCTATTCTCTTAAGAAGATTTCCAGAAATATTAGCTATTGCTACCATTATTATTATCGGTATGTTTATTGACTTTTGGCTGAAATTTATTTTTGACAATTGGGAACCATCTGGTTTGTTGTTGCGGTTTTTGTTATTTTTGCTCGGTTTAATCGTTATTTCTATCGGGGTATCTATTTATTTGCAGGCAAAATTTCCACTTAATCCGATTGATCAATTTATGATGGTTCTTAAAGAGAAATTGAAAATTACATTAATGACGGCAAAAACGATAGGAGAAGTGTTGGCGCTTATTTTAGCGCTGGCATTTAATGGTCCAATAGGGGTAGGTACCATTGTGATTACGCTTCTTATTGGGCCGTTTATTCAATTTTTCTTTCCTAAATTTGAGCATCTATTTAAACAAATGAGCAAAAGTCACTAGAAATTTTCAAGTGGCTTTTTCATGATTTGATGGATAAACGGTTTATCTTTGAAAAAAATAACGGTGTAAGCAGTATTTTGAAAGGAGTGAGCGTGATGAAAAAATGGAGTCTTATCTGTTTTATTAGTTTCTTTTTCTTCCAATCATCTGTTATCGCTGCAGAGTCTGCACAAACGTATACAGTTCCAAATTCAGTAATGGATATATCAAAAGATAATACGTACCCGAATCCGACGCAAGATTTGCCATATTTACAGCCGAGTAAATTTGCCAAGCAATTAATTGATTCAGCCAACGTAGAAATTGAAAATCCTGAATTAATTCGTTTATTAAATGAATCTTCTGCTGCAACTACACCGTTTGCGATTGGCTACCGCGCCACTATTTACTTAGGACAATGGCCGCTTAATTATCAATCAACAGAAACGGCAATCAATTGGGAGTATCAAAAAATGAATACGAATTTTTATGATAATCGCGGCGGAAATGCTCCGCAAAAACTTTTTTATAAGCAAGAGATGCAAAAACATATTCACGGTGGCTTAACCGCAAAAATTCCGAATGAAGAAGCCGTCAAAAAGATGATGCTATTAACAGCAATGAAAAAGACAAATTTGCCATTGGCGTTCGATACGGTGATTGGCATAGGAACGAAAAAAGACCGAGTCTATAACGTCCCTGCAAAAAAACTTGGCTATTTATATGCTTATGCTCCTGCTGTCAATGAAAAAGGAAAGGTCACATACGGGGAAGTATATGTCGTCTTAAAAGGAAACAAAAAACGCATTGTTGTGAAAAATATTACAACCCAAGGAATTGGCGCATGGATTCCGGTACAAGACCGCGTATCACTTTCCTACATCATCAGCGACTCTCCAAGATAAAAAAGGGGTCTGTCCCCATCGCGTTAACGCGGTGAATCAATGGGGGCAGACCTCTTATTTTGTCATGTTCGCTTTTCTTACGGTAAAGTCGACATGACGATAATAACTGTTTTTGACAAGTACGTTTGGCCCTAGGCATTGAACAGCTGGGCAATGGCAGTTTAATTGTTTGGCAAGAGATGAATTCATCCATTTTTCATATGCTTCAAGAAGAGTATTATGCTGAATATTGCCAAGGGTTGGTTCATCACCAAAATCTGTAACGATAATATCGCCTGTAAAGATATTGACATTTAAGCGTGAACGTCCATCTGGATCGTTGCGAACAGTCACATTTTTGCTTGAATACAATCGTTTCAACAGCGCTAAATCCTCTTCTTTATCGCTGCATGGATAAAAAGGAAGCGTGCCAAAAAGCATCCATACATTTTCATCGCGGATGTCAAGCAAATGATGAATCGCTTCACGTAATTCATCAAGGCTTAACGTTTCAAGTGCGCTGGCAAAATCGCTCGGATACATTGGGTGCACTTCGTGACGTTTACAATGCATCTCATCGACAATTTGGCGGTGAATCTTCTCTAAATGCGGCAATGTCCGTTTATTCAGCATCGTTTCCGCCGATACGATAACTCCCATTTTCGCAAGCGCTTTAGCATTTTCAATCATCCGTTCAAAATATTTTTCTCTCTGGGCAATCGTCGGCTTGCGTTCCATCATGGCAAATCCGCCTTCAACGAAATCTTCCACTGTACCCCAGTTATGCGAAATATGCAGCACATCTAAATAAGGAATAATTTTTTCATAGCGCTCAAGCTCAAGTGTCAAATTCGAATTGATTTGTGTGCGTACGCCCCGCTCATGAGCATATTTTAAAAGAGGAACAACATATTCGTTTACCGATTTCAGAGAAAGCATCGGCTCCCCGCCGGTAATGCTTAATGAGCGAAGATGCGGTATTTCTTCAAGGCGTTGAATGAGCAAATCGAGCGGCAAGGCTTTCGGGTCCTTTGTTTGCAATGTATACCCAACCGCGCAATGCTCACAGCGCATATTGCATAAAGTAGTGGTTGTAAATTCAACGTTCGTTAATTGCAATTTACCATACTGCTCAATATCTAAATACGCTTCCCACGGATCGTAGTTTGGAGTAATGGGTTGGAGTGTAACACTGTTCATCGTATTCTCCTCTTCTTTCATGAATTGATAAACTAACGTTAATTATGTAAAACAATGTAGAAAGTTGTCAAATTCCTTGCCGATAAATGAAGGTGGCAAGAGAGGATACTTTTGGGCAATATCGTATATGAAAAAGACCTACAACTAAAAATATTGAAAAAACAGTCCGAATATGTATGGATTTAAACCATTTAAAAAATAAGTAATAGCCGCTATAACAGGCAGTTTTTTTCTTTTTTAGGGAGTTTTTGTTACACCATCCCTTTTCAATTGCTTTTCATACTCGGCGAAAAAGGAGTATAATAAACAGAGGCAGTATTCTAAATATTTAGTACATATTTTGAACAAAGGGGAAGGGGCGTTAAACTGTGGAGAAGTTTCAAGAAAGTATGTACAAGCTGATCGTAGAAACGTCTACAAAATTGCCGAAAGATGTTCGCCGCGCCATCGCCCGTGCAAAGGCGAAAGAGAATGCGGGAACGCGTGCAGCAATGGCATTAACGACCATCGCCTGCAATATTAAAATGGCAGACGAAAATGTATCACCGATTTGCCAAGACACAGGGCTTCCGACATTTAAAATTAAAGTTCCTGTCGGTGTCAATCAAATTAAAATGAAAGAAGCGATTCGAAATGCCATCGCTCAAGCGACAAAAGATGGAAAGCTTCGTCCAAACTCTGTTGATTCATTAACAGGAGAAAACAGCGGCGACAATCTCGGCGAAGGTGTTCCGGTCATTAAATTTGAACAGTGGGAAAAAGATTATATTGATGTGCGCCTTATTTTAAAAGGCGGCGGCTGTGAAAATAAAAACATTCAATACAGTCTTCCTTGTGAGCTGGAAGGATTAGGACGAGCCGGCCGCGATTTAGACGGCATTCGCAAATGTATTTTACATGCCGTTTATCAAGCGCAAGGACAAGGATGCAGCGCTGGTTTTATCGGCGTTGGCATCGGCGGCGACCGTTCTTCTGGCTATGATTTAGCGAAGGAACAGTTATTCCGTTCAGTTGACGATGTCAATCCGAATGAAGAACTTCGCCAATTGGAAGAATATATTATGGAAAATGCGAACAAACTTGGCATCGGTACGATGGGCTTTGGCGGTGAAACAACGCTTCTTGGCTGTAAAATCGGTGTGATGCACCGCATCCCGGCAAGCTTCTTCGTTTCCGTCGCTTATAACTGTTGGGCGTTTCGCCGTTTAGGTGTGAAAGTCGACCCGGCAACAGGCGATATTATTGAATGGCTATATCAAGAAGGCGAAGACGTTGATTTTGCGAAAGAGTTAGAAAAGGCAGAAGAAAAGGCTTCTGTAAACATCGGAGAAACTCGTGAGTTCGTTCTAGAAGCACCGATTACCGAAGAACAAATTCGTCAGCTGAAAGTCGGTGACGTTGTCCGCATTAACGGCATGATTTATACAGGCCGCGACGCGATTCATAAACATTTAATGGATCATGATTCTCCGGTTGATTTAAATGGACAAATTATTTACCATTGCGGACCGGTAATGTTGAAAGATGAAAACGGCAAATGGCATGTAAAAGCGGCAGGACCGACAACAAGCATTCGCGAGGAGCCTTATCAAGGAGAAATTATGAAAAAATTTGGTATCCGTGCTGTCATCGGTAAAGGCGGTATGGGGGCAAAAACCCTCGCGGCGTTGAAAGAGCACGGCGGCGTTTACTTAAATGCGATCGGCGGAGCAGCGCAATATTATGCTGACTGTATTAAATCCGTTGAAGGCGTCGACTTCTTAGAGTTCGGTATTCCAGAAGCGATGTGGCATTTAAGAGTGGAAAACTTTACAGCCGTTGTCACAATGGACTCACACGGGAACAGCTTACATGAAGATGTGGAAAAATCATCATTGGAAAAATTAGCGCAATTTAAAGAACCGGTATTTAAGTAAAAATATATCTTTAAACCGCTGGCATTGAATGCCGGCGGTTTTTTATGTAAAAAAATGGAGCGGTTAAGATTGGTCACGTGGAAAAACCTATTTTTAGAAATATCTTTAAGGAGGAGAAGAAAATAATGAAGAAAATTGCAGCTATGCTTTTTCTACTGCTCGTTTTTGGATCTACAATTATTCCTTACCAAGCCTCTGCTATTTCTAACAAAGCGATTCATTGGGGATTTAAGAGAAGCGAGAATCACAAGCCTCCGTCTGCTGGGAAAGAACTGGATGATTTGCTTGCGAAGTATGATGCTTTTTACTTAGGTAATACAAGTAAAAAAGAAATTTATTTAACGTTTGATAACGGCTATGAAAATGGTTATACTGCGAAAATACTTGATGTTCTAAAAGAAAAAAACGTGCCGGCCACGTTTTTTGTAACAGGACATTACCTAAAATCTGCCCCGGATTTGGTCAAACGGATGGTGAAAGAAGGCCATATTGTCGGAAATCATTCTTGGCATCATCCGGACTTAACGCAAGTAAGCGATGAAAAACTGCGGGAAGAATTGGAATCCGTGCGCAAAAAAACGGCAGAGCTGACGGGGCAAAAAACAATGAATTATCTGCGCCCGCCGCGTGGCATTTTTAGCGAACGCACGATTGCTGCCGCAAGAGAGCTGGGATATTATCATGTTTTTTGGTCGCTTGCCTTTGTCGATTGGCACACCGATCAACAAAAAGGCTGGCAATACGCGTATAATAATATTATGAAGCAAATTCACCCGGGAGCGATTCTTTTGCTTCATACCGTTTCGAAAGATAACGCTGAAGCTTTAGCCAAAGTGATTGACGATTTGCGAAAACAAGGTTATACATTTAAGAGTCTTGATGATTTGATGTTAGAAAAAACGATGCCTCACCCGTGGCTGCTTACCCTTTGAGCATGTTGTTCAAAGGGTTTTTTAGACGATTGAAGCGGACTTGCGCACACGGGTGTTGATTAATCAATAAAATCCAGATAAAGCAGGTTTATTTAAGTAGCTTTTCTGCCGAAGTCAGCTAAGCGTTTCGCTTAGCTGACTGGGCATGCGCCCGCATGCCTAACCCGAACGGAGAACGCTTTGCGGACAAATGGATTTGTCTGCCGGCGTTCTCGTTCGGGTATCACGGCAGAAAAGCGTGAATCACTGAGAAAATAGTTATAAATAATCGACATCAACACACCTGAACTTGCTCAAGTTTCTGTTATGATATAATGAAAAGAAAAAGGAATGAACGTCGATGTGGCAGGAACGAGTTGAAGTGCAGGCTCCTTATGATTTTTCCCGCGTTTTGGAGCATTTGGCGCGTGATCCGCTGTCCAATATCCATTTAAATAAGCAAGAAATTATTGTCCCGCTTTATATTCACGAGATCCCTGTAGCTGTTTCCGTACAAAGCATCGGGACAAAAGAAAGGCCGCATTTTCTTGTGACCGCTAAATATCAAGAGTTAAAAGAAGAAATACTTGAGCGCATTTCTTATCTTTTTCAATGGAAAACGCCATTGGCAGCGATACATAACCACTTTTTAAACACAGAGTTAAAAGAAATTTTTATTCAGCATGAAGGCACGCCGCTTATTTTAGATTTTGACCTTTATTTTTGTTTAATGAAATGTCTCATTCACCAGCAATTAAATATGAAATTCGCTTATCGTCTTACCGAACGGTTTGTAAAAACGTTCGGAAAAGAAATCGATGGAGTATGGTTTTATCCGCGTCCGGAAGATATCGCGGCATTAAGTTATGAAGATTTACGGTCATTACAGTTTAGCGGGCGCAAAGCGGAATATATCATTGATACATCAAAGCTCATTGCAGAGGGAAAGCTGAATTTAGAGAAGTTGAGAGAAGCATCGGATGAAGAAGTGATGAAAGCGTTGCTTCCAATTCGCGGCATCGGGCCATGGACAGTCCAAAATTTCCTTTTATTCGGCCTTGGACGTCCGAATCTTTTTCCAAAAGCGGATATTGGGATTCAAAATGCGATTAAGCAGCTTCTTCATCTCGAGCAAAAACCTTCCTATGAACAAATGGAAGAGTTAAGTAAAAAGTGGGAGCCGTATTTAAGCTATGCTTCCTTATATTTATGGAGAAGTATTGAATAGGAGTTAAGAAAATGGAAAAAGCAGCAATCAAAATCAAAAAGGGACAACAGTTTCCGCTTACCATTAAGCGTCTTGGCATCAATGGAGAAGGAGTAGGATATTTCAAAAAACAGGTCGTTTTTGTACCAGGGGCGCTTCCAGGCGAGGAAGTGGTCGTTGAGGCGACAAAAATTGAACCGAGATACGCAGAAGCGAAAATCAAAACGATTCGTAAAAAATCTCCTTACCGCGTTCAACCACTTTGTCCTGTTTACGAGCAATGCGGCGGCTGTCAGCTTCAGCATCTAGATTATGAAGCACAATTGAACGAAAAGCGCGACATTGTGATCCAGGCATTTGAACGTCATTGCCGCATTCCAATTAGAGAGTTGCATATAAAACCGACCATCGGTATGGACAACCCTTGGAATTACCGTAATAAAAGCCAGTTTCAAGTCGGAAAGCAAAAAGGAAAAGTCATTGCGGGGCTGTATGGGCTTAATTCTCATCAACTAATCGATATTTCTGAATGTTCTATTCAGCATCAAGCTACAAATAAAGTAACGAAAATCGTCAAAATGATTTTGCAAGACTTGCAAATTCCGATTTATGATGAGCGAAAACGGACGGGACTTGTAAGAACCATTGTTGCAAGGGTAGGTTTTCACACGGGAGATGTCCAGCTTGTATTAATTATGGCTGAGAAAGAAATTCCCCGTAAAGAACTGCTAATCGCTGAAATTAAGCGCCGTCTTCCTGAAGTAAAGTCGATTGTCCAAAATGTAAACGGACGGAAAACATCTCTTATTTTCGGTGAAGAAACATTTTTGCTTGAAGGAGAAGAGTATATTCAAGAAGTATTGGGAGACCTTTCTTTTGAATTGTCAGCCCGGGCGTTTTTCCAGCTGAACCCTGTACAAACGGTAAAATTGTATGACGAAGTGAAAAAAGCCGCAGCATTAACGGGCAGTGAAAAAGTAGTGGACGCTTATTGCGGTGTAGGAACGATTGGACTTTGGCTGGCAAAAGAAGCCGGGGAAGTCCGCGGGATGGATATCATTCCAGAAGCGATTGAAGATGCAAAGAAAAACGCGGTGAAACATGGCTTTACAAATACGTGGTATGAAGTGGGCAAAGCGGAAGTATTGCTTCCGAAATGGGTAAAAGAAGGATGGAAACCGGATATCGTCATTGTCGACCCGCCGCGCACAGGCTGCGACGAACAACTGCTAAAAACGATTCTTAAAGTAAAACCGAAAAAAATGGTGTATGTCTCTTGCAATCCATCCAGCCTGGCAAGAGACATCGACGCACTGTCGAAATTTTATAAAGTTGATTACATTCAGCCTGTGGACATGTTTCCGCATACCGCTCATGTGGAGTGTGTGGCGAAACTAACCTTGAAATTGTAAAGCCAAAATAAACTCTTGCCATTCACAATAAACCCCTGCAAAAATCAAAACAAAGTTGTGCAAAAGGGCAGGGAAAAGGAGAGAGGAAAAGTGGAAAAGAGAAAAATCCTTATTCCTTAAGCCTTTTCCCTGTCTTTCTATCACGACTTTATTTTCAAACATAATAAAGTTCTGCCAGAAAAAATCGAATCAAAAATCGAGAAAATGAGCGATTCGTGAACGACTTTGTTTTAAATAGAAATAAATGTAATTTTAGAAATGCAGGTTGAAGTGAGGGGGAGAGCAGGAGTTTATTTTGACGGGATAAAAAGATAATAAAGAGATGTAGCAGTAAGTAATAGTCCTTATCGAAGAACCGATAAGGACTATTTTTTATAGAGATTTATGAACCTCTCCCACCTACACTTCGCTTAGAGGTGAGAGACTTCTCGGAGACATGTTAAATTTGGAAATCTAGGTCATTTTACTAAGTTGAAAAAGACAACCAAGTAAGGAATGAATTTGAAAAGCGGAAGATGACTTATGCAAAACTTCATCATTAGAAGATGATCTGTTCTCCCCCAATCGATATAGCAAGCAAGTCTATGCACAGATGACGGTCAATCCTTAGAACGATACAGACACAGCTTTGTTAATAATGTGATCCTCCTATTTCTGTTTTAAACGGTTTTACGAAGTCTCAATAAAAATAGGCACTTCAATCGGTGACAATAACCTAACATGGTTCATAGTTTGTTGAGGAGAGTACTCAAAATAGTTGGCGGATTTATCTGCGGTTTGCTACTTTCGTTCTACTCTCTTTCCCGTTTCTGGTTTCGTCGCTGGAAACAACCAAATTCATAACGATAGGATGGTGCAAAATGGATAATTTCCAAAATGAACTTCAAATGTTAGGCATGGACAATTTCGTGACGGGTGAGGTGATGGTTTGGGATCCTCAAACCCAGACCTATATTATTGAAGATGCTCGTCAATGCGGTGGACGCTGCGGAGGACGTTGTGGCGGACAATGTTTTGGACGTTGTGGTGGACAGTGTTTTGGACGTTGTGGTGGACAGTGTTTTGGACGCTGTGGTGGACAGTGTTTTGGACAGTGTTTCGGACAATGTTTTGGACGTTGTTTTAACTGCTTTAGCTGCTTCCATTGCTGGGGTGGTGGTTTTGGAGGAGGTTTCTAGTTCCCTAGCTCAAAAAGGTGATTACCTAAGAAGGGACTGCCCCTGCATAATCTGCTGCAGGGGTCCTCTCTATAAAAATTAACATAAGGGACAAATAGAAGTACATAAAATGATACTACGTATTTGGGAACAACTCACGGATAAGGAGGAGTAGAATGACAAATCTGAACGCTTCCTCGCGTCTGAAGGTAAAAAAAGATACGTTTTTTCTCCCTGATCCAAACGGTGGTGTGTATTTTAGAAATAACTCAATCTCATTTCGTATGAAAGGCAGTACCATCTATCAGTGGCTTGAAAAGCTGATGCCGATGTTCAACGGAGAGCACACCTTGGGAGAATTGACGGATGGATTACCGGCCCCCTATCGGAACAGGGTGTATGAAATAGGAGAAATACTGTACAAGAACGGTTTTGTTCGGGATGTGAGCCAAGACTATCCGCATCAATTGGAGAGCAGGATTCTCAAAAAGTATGCTTCACAAGTTGAATTTATAGAAAGTTTTGTCGATTCTGGTGCGTTCCGTTTTCAAGTATATCGTCAATCTAAAGTATTGGCAATCGGCTCTGGCCCTTTTTTCGTCTCGTTGGTTTCTGCGTTGCTCGAATCTGGATTGCCTAAGTTCCATGTTCTTGTTACAGACTCGATGCCTACTAATCGGCTGCGGTTGAAGGAACTGGAGGAAAACGCCCGCAAAATGGACTCCGAAGTAGCAATAGAGGAGATAGACCTACAGAGGGGAGCGGAGGGGATTTCTTGGCGAGAAGTGGTGCAGCCGTTTGAGTGGGTTTTATATGTCTCGCAGGATGGCAATGTAGAGGAGCTGCGGATTCTTCACGCAGTTTGCAGGGAAGAGAAGAAGGGGTTTCTCCCCGCCATATTTCTGCAGCAAGTGGGTTTAGCGGGTCCATTAGTGCATCCGGACTGTGAGGGATGTTGGGAATCCGCATGGCGTCGCATACACCGATCCGCGCTTCGCAAAGATCGGCCGTTGCAACCTTTTTCTCCAACAGCGGGAGCGATGTTGGCGAATGTGATTGTGTTTGAATTATTCAAAAAAGTGACAGGAGTGACGAAACCGGAACAGAGGAGTCAATTATTCCTTCTCGATCTGGAAACGTTGGAAGGTGACTGGCATTCGTTCATCAAACATCCTTTGGTGACGACTGAACGTGTGGCAGCTGAACTGGTTCAAGATCTTGATTTGCGTCTTGAACAGGATTCGAGCTGCGATGATCCGAGTAGATTGTTTCATTATTTCAGTCAATTGACATCCACTGCATCAGGAATTTTCCATACATGGGAGGAAAGGGACTTGAAGCAGCTTCCGTTGTCCCAGTGCTGCGTTCAAACAGTTAACCCTCTATCGGAGGGACCGGCTGAGCTGTTGCCGGAAGTTATCTGTGCAGGTCTAACACATGAGGAGGCGCGGCGGGAAGCGGGATTGACTGGGATTGAAGCGTATGTATCGCAAATGATAAATTTACTCGTTACGTCATCGTTACACCGCGAAGAAGAGATTGGTAGGATAGCACCAGAGGAAGTTATCGGGGTCGGAGCAGGAGAAACGATTGCGGAAGGCGTTTGCCGCGGATTGCAAAAGTGTTTGGATGAGGAGCTGAGCAAACGACAGGTTCATCAAAGAGAATCAATTTTTCAGGTACGATTGGGTACGGTAGAGGATGAGCGCTGCAGATTTTATTTGCAGGCACTGACGACGATGCATGGACCACCGATGATTGGCTTGGGAGAAAAGGTGTCAGGCTTTCCTATAGTATGGGTCGGCACAAGCGGCCGCTGGTATGGCAGCGCAGGTTTGAATATAACAATGGCGTTGCGGAAGGCGCTAGAGCAGGCGCTTATGAACGCACAAAATCAAGCGGCTTCACTCAGAATACAAGCACTGGGGGATTCATCTATTCTTCTGAATGAAAAGGAGCCATTAATACTTGAAATCCCCGCTTGTGAAGAGACGACACAATTGGAGTTCTTGCAGTCTGCCATGCAGGTCTTGAAACAAAACAGCATGCGGCTCTTCGTCTTTGATTTAGCGATAGAACCTTTTTTAAAAGAGGAACTTGAAGGGGTGTTTGGTGTGTTGTTAAGAAAGGAGGGTTCATGATGGATTCTCGCGTATTGATGGTTGGAGAAGGAATATTAGCAGATTTTGTGTATGAAAAATTGTCCGTTCAATATCAGGTAATTCGGCAAATCGATTTCGAGGAAGGAGTTCCGGAAGAAACGAATTTTGCTCTAATGTTGCACGATGCTTGGTATCCCTCCGTTCATCACAAGGCGGAAGAGATGTTACGCTCGTCAGGCATTCCATGGCTTCGGGGCTTCGTTTCATTTGGTGAGGGCGTGATCGGTCCGCTCGTCCGCCCGAATACCCCGGGATGCTCTCAGTGTGCTGACATTCGACGCCTTATAGCGGGGTACGACCGCAATGAGATGTGGGAGCTGCAACAGAGGCTGGCGATGCAAGGAGGAATACAGCGTGATGCATGGGCATCACGAACAGGGCTTTTGCAGATGGCTCACCTGATCGATACGGAGACGCAGAGGGTGTTAGAAGGCAGTCGTACCCGCTTAGAAGAAAGGTTGTTCCTTATCAACATGAAAACATTAAAGAACTCATGTCACTTCTTTCTGCCCGACCCGTTATGTCCAGTATGCGGTCAATTACCCGACGATTCACCGGCAGCAGCCCGCATATCATTGCAATCAAGTCCGAAGATCAGTGCTGACAGTTACCGCTGCCGTCCGATAGAGGATTTGAAAAACGTTCTGGTCAAAGACTATCTAGATTACCGAACTGGATTATTGAATGGTAAAATGCATAATTTCGTGCCGCCGTTTGCCGATTGTCTTGTAAATATGCCATTGTTTATGGGGGACGAGGGAGTAGCAGGTCGGACTCATTCATATGAGGTTAGCGAGTTAACCGCCATTTTGGAGGGCTTGGAGAGATATTGCGGTATCGAACCTCGCGGCAAACGAACGACAATTCATGACAGTTATCGAAACTTGGAAGATAAAGCGCTCAACCCTGCAAAGGTAGGAGTGCATGCGAAGGAACAGTATGCCCGGCCCGATTTTCCTTTTAAACCGTTTCATCCAAATCGTCCGATGAATTGGGTATGGGGCTATTCGTTTTTACAAGAGCGTCCGATTTTGGTTCCGGAGCTACTTGCATATTACAGTTTGGGCTGTGGGGATGGCTTTGTCTATGAAACTTCGAACGGATGTGCATTAGGCGGGAGTTTAGAAGAAGCGATTTTCCATGCCATTTTGGAGGTGGTGGAGCGCGATTCATTCTTGATGACTTGGTATGCGCAGTTGCCTCTTTCGCGTCTTGACCTTAATTCCGCTAACGATAAAGAATTACAGTTGATGGTTGACCGTATACGTGTGGTGGCAGGATATGATTTGTATTTTTTCAACTCGACGATGGAGCATGGGATTCCAAGCGTCTTGGCAGTGGCGAAAAACAGGAAGAAAAAGGGGATGAATCTCATCTGTGCTGCCGGAGCTCATCCGGAACCTATACGGGCGGTGAAAAGCGCGATTCACGAGTTGGCAGGCATGATGCTTGTGCTTGACGAGAAATTGGAGGCAAACCGAGAAAAATATGAGAAAATGTTACACGATCCGTTCTTAGTACAGCAGATGGAGGACCATGGCATGCTTTACGGTTTGCCGGAAGCCGAGGAACGCCTGCGATTTTTGTTGGATGATCATCGCCCTTCGCGAACGTTTGAAGAGGAATTCAAGCGGCAAACGAAGAGTGCAGACTTGACTGATGACCTGCAGGACATTCTTCAGAAGTTCCGGCGATTGAACCTTGATGTAATTGTGGTGGACCAGACAACACCCGTAATCAAACGAAACAGATTATATTGCGTGAAAGTACTGATTCCGGGAATGTTACCGATGACATTTGGGCATCATCTTACCCGCTTGACAGGTCTGGAGAGGGTGCTCCGGGTACCGATGGAACTTGGGTATACAAAACAACCGCTCACGCTTGAACAGCTTAATCCACATCCCCATCCGTTCCCATAGGAGGCAAAAGGAGGATGAAGCTAGAGACATTTCTACACCATCTTCATTTTAACGTCGATAAGATTGTACCGTCAGATTGGGAGGTCGATTGGGAAGATGCACCTCTCGCATATAAGCTGTACCGCAGCTTACCTGTGATTCCGCTTTCTCCAGAAGTACCGTTAACGCTCGAGGAAAAGGAAGCATCCAGAAAGATCGACTTAGAAGGAATAGGTCATTTTCTCTGGTACGTATTCGGCCTTACTCAAATTTGCCAGGCAGACTTTTCCTTTGGTTCCACGGAACAAGCGGTAAACCTCATGCAGTTGTACCGGCGTTTTGTTCCCTCCGGAGGGGCGTTGTATCCAAACGAATTATACGTGTATTTGAAAATAAAGGATGTTCCAGATGGAGTGTACCATTACGATGTAGCGCACCATCGCTTAGTGTTGTTGCGGGAAGGCAATTTCGATTCCTATCTAACTAGGGCCCTGGGCAATCGATGTGATGTTTCGGCTTGTTTCGGTATCGTTTTTGTATCGACCATGTTTTGGAAAAATTTTTTTAAATACAATAATTTTTCCTATCGTCTGCAAGGGCTGGATGCCGGCGTGCTAATCGGGCAGCTGTTGGAAGTGGCGAAACGGTTCGGCTTCGCATCGGCACTGTATTTCCAATTTCTTGATAGGGCCATCAACCATCTGCTTGGACTATCCGAACAGGATGAAAGTGTATATGCGGTTATTCCATTATCTGCGGAGTCTTCCATCACTTGGTTTCATAACGATAATAACTTAGAAGAAAGTGTCTCTGCCACTGAATTGTGCCGAGAATTGCCAACAGTACAGCATCATTACTATATTCGGTCACGGAGGATGATTGAGTATTCGATGCTGAGAAAAATGAATGAAGCATCCATGTTCGAATCAACTCGATCGTTTCGGAAGATTAAGGAAGACAAAAATGTTACCTGTGGGATGCAAACGGTAGTTCTGCCTCGCGTGCAGCGGTTATCGTATGATCTGGCGTCAGTCTGCCAAAAGCGGCATTCACCAGATATAGATTTTGTTTTGGGAAAGGTAAGTCAAGAACAATTGGCCGCTTTGTTACAAGAGGCGGCGCTTTCTTTCTCGTATCAAAACGATTTAGATGGAGCACATGAGGAGCCGAAGTCCCGTGTCTCACTGTATGGCAGTTTTTATAACGTTGAAGGCGTTCCAGATGGCGTTTACTATTATGACAGTCATGCTCATGCGTTAGGACGGATACGCTTCGGGGATTATCGACACTTCCTGCAATCCGGAATGTCAATGGATAATGTCAATCTGTTCCAAGTACCGCTCTGTCTACATGTGGCAGGAGACAAGGATCACCTTAAAATGGAATTAGGGTACAGAGGATATCGCATTCAACAAATGGAGGCGGGGATGCTCGTGCAACGGCTGCTCTTGGTGGCGTCTGCTATAGGGATAGGTGGTCACCCACTTCTCGGATTTGATGTGACCTCATGTGATAAACTTTACGAGATCGAACGGAAAGGGAAAACTAGCTTAATCCAAATCCCAGTCGGTCCCTATCGCCCTCGCGCCTGGTTAAAAGGGAGTTTGCGCAGCTAGGAGTGATAAGAGGAAAGATCCCGTTTTCATTGAGGTGATAACCATTTGAACACGAGGCTGACTCAAAAGCAAAGTGTCAAACCCCACAACACAATATTATAGACATAACATAAGATCAATGTATATATTATGAATATGAAATGCATGTGAGGTCAGACACTTATGGGTCATCCTTCTTTTTTCAGAATTGTTCAACAATCATTCCCTGTTCAAAAGAATCTTCACATAATTGATTTTATAAATTTCGTCCAAAATTCTTATGCAGGCGTTCCTTACACTCGCTCCAAGCGGGAATATGATCTGCTTCCCAATTAATATATTCTAATTCGTCTGCCATATTTCTTGATATTTTCATTGCCTTTAAGTGGCTGCCTTTATTACGAAAGGCTTTCATACAATCTTTGTTTTTCCACACCGTTAGCGTCCAGTACGTGTCCCAACCTTCTTTTTCAAATGAAGAATGCACTAGACCCTCTGCTTTTTTGCTTGAATAATTGACTTCATTGTATGCCAAAAAAAGATGGGCAACTTACGCTTTCCTTTTAGACGCAATCTAGTAACAGAAATGAACATATTCATTTCTCCTTCCAACTGAATATTTCATTAATTGATTAAAATATCCTGTTATAAAAAAGATATATATAACTTCTCCTGATATGTTTGTTCTGTATTTAAATATCATATCCTGCTTTTCGTTGAACAAAAAATCAACAACATTCTTTAACGGAGTCATTGGTAAAATTTGATTACTTTTTTCTTTTGTTTCTTAAGTTAATATATACATAAAATATGAAGTGTGTAATTCATTTTTACATATTTGTTAAATTCAGTAATACTAATATGGAGGATACAGCTGGAATAAGCAAGTGAGTGTAAAATGATACAGAAAATTTCAAAAACTTTATTTATGGTATGTTGAAACATGTAGTTTATTTTCTGTAGAATAAAAAGGCGCATCTTTTAAAGGAAAGGCTATATTAAGTATTATGTTGATAATAGGGATATTTTCTTAATTTCGCATTTTCCTTTTTTTCACATATATTTAAAAGATTCTTGAACAAACTCAAATCGACTTGAATCTTTTTTATTTTTTTTATATTATTATATCGAGAATTCTAGATATTTATATTTTTGTATTGATATATCTGTAATTCTAGATATTTATAAATATGTATGTAACGGAACGATTATGAGTTGGTTTGGTAAACATAAAGGATATTCACGCCTGTTTACAGAAAGCCATCTGACTCTTATCTCTACAATGTGTATGCAAAACTTTCAAGTAACAGCTCCTAATGAAGTGTGAATGATCGATATTATCTACACTTCTATAACAGGGTTGTATTAAATAGGGAGAATAAACAGAAAGAGTGATTTATTACTCGGCTTAAAGTAACCATATTTTTAAGCGCTTACATAGACGTTAAGGAGGTGATAATCAATCGCGAAAGATAAAACTGCTGCTGGTATGAACATCAAAGAAGAATAATCGTCCGATATCATGACGAAATCATGCAATCAGTTAAAGTAGAAGCCTATAAATAAGAATCACATAGAGAGGAGACAATCAAACATGATCCGTGATATTGATTTACAATCCATTCAAGAAGTAAGAGACTACCTTGAACAAGCTAAAGCGGCACAAAAAATTGTTGAAAAGATGACACAAAGCGAAATCGACAAGATTGTTGAAAGCATGGCAAATGCGGCAAAACAAGAAGCGGAACGCTTAGCAGCTATGGCAGTAGAGGAGACTGGTTTTGGTAATGTTAAGGATAAGACGGTGAAAAATCTTTTCGCTGCTAATGACGTTTACAACTCTATCAAAGATGTGAAAACTGTTGGAATTGTTCGTCGCGATGAAGAAAATCGCGTATGGGAAGTAGCTCAACCTGTAGGGATCGTTGCAGGAATCGTCCCATCTACAAACCCAACTTCGACAGTTATTTTTAAATCATTGATCGCGGTTAAAGCAAGAAATGCTATTATTTTCAGTCCACACCCAGGGGCTGCAAAATGTACAGCAGAAGCAGCAAGAATCATGCAAGAAGCAGCAGAGCGCGCCGGAGCACCAAAAGGTTTGATTTCTTGCATCACTCAACCAACAATGGCTGCGACAAACGAGTTAATGAAACATAAATTAACAGACGTCATTCTAGCAACAGGCGGTCCTGGTTTAGTGAAAGCGGCTTACAGCTCTGGAAAACCTGCATATGGCGTAGGACCAGGGAACGTACCAGTCTATATCCATGAAAGTGCCAATATCGCAAAAGCTGTTCAACTAATCATCCAAAGTAAAACTTTTGACAATGGAACAATCTGCGCTTCCGAACAAGCTCTTTTAGTTGATGAGTCTATTAAAGAAAAAGTTGTTGCTGAATTAAAACAACAAGGCGCTTACTTCTTGAATGAAGATGAAAAACAAAAAGTAGCTTCCATCATCATGGTAAACGGTGCGTTAAATGCTAAGATTGTTGGAAAAACGCCTCAAGTAATTGCGGAAATGGCCGGAATTGAGGTTCCGTCCGACGTGAAGTTACTTGTTGCTGAAGAAACAGAAGTAGGTAAAGAATATCCATTCTCAATTGAAAAATTGTCTCCAATTCTAGCATTCTATACAGTGAAAGATATGGAAGAAGCAAGCGAGCTTGCACTAAAACTGCTTGAAGTGGGCGGACTCGGTCACACAGTTGGAATTCACGCTGAAGACGAAAAAGTGATCGAAGCGTACACAATCGATAAACCAGCATCTCGTATTATTGTAAATGCTGGTACAACATTTGGTGGAATTGGTGCTACAGTAAACATAAAACCATCCTTGACACTTGGATGCGGGGCTATCGGTAACAACATTACATCTGACAACGTTACAGTAACTCATTTGTTCAACATTAAACGTGTTGCATTCGGAGTTCGCGAGATGCCACAACAAGATGCAAGCAAAGAAGCTGTATTAACTAAGTAAGAAAGCAGGAAAGTAATAGTTATACCACAAACCCAGCGATAAGTTGGGTTTGTGGTGTTTTTTAGCAATTGTTACATTCAAACATTGTCTCGGATTAGGGATTTCGCTAAATTCACGCCGTATGAATTGCATGATGATGATTTTGACTGTTATATCCGTCATGTTCATCGTGTGAACGCTGAATATATGCTGGAATGAACGTGGCGTTTGTTTAATACTGCAAAGCGGAAAATCGGACTTTTATTTGAGATGTAAGTATATCATCCAGTAAGGAAGGGTGGAAGCTTCATTTGGACGGAAAACGACAGGGAATTCGGTTTACGTGGACTATCTCATTTTGTGTCTGCAAATTACAACACCACTGTTCGATACGTGAACAGAAATAAACTTAACCGTTTCGCTAACTCAATTTAGTTTAGCCGTAACATAAGTAAATATGAAGCGACTCAGTTTATCTAAAACGAACATGGAGGAGAAAAATGGCAAAAATAAAATAAAGACAAATGCGATGCGTATTCTTGATATGAAAAAGATCAATTACATGTCCTTACCTACGATAGTCAGGATGGAAAAATCGATGGAATTTCTGTTGCACATAATATTGTGAAAGACCCTCGAATGGTATATAAAACATTAGTAACTCAGGGGAACAGTGGAAACATTTATGTGTTTGTCATCCCTGTGGAATCGGAACTGGATTTGAAAAAAGTTGCGCAAGTAACGGGCGAGAAAAAAGTCGAAATGGTGCCGGTGAAAGATATGCAAAAGTTGACAGGCTATATCCGCGGAGGGTGTTCACCGATAGGTATGAAAAAACTTTATCCAACCTTTATTGATTCTAGTGCTTCTCAACTTGAGTATATCGTCGTCAGCAGCGGCAAGATCGGTGTGCAAATTGAAATTAGCGTGGAAGCTTTACAAAGTGTAACAGAAGCCGTGCTGCAAGAAGTGGTAAAATGACTTAGTACGCTGTCACCATCCTAGGTATTGAGGTATTGTAGATTTCTTGACGATGTGCTAATCTATTCATACAAGAGGTATAAACCTACTTATTCGGATAGTTTAATTGCCATTCTATTCTAACCAAGGAATCGGTTCATGTCTTTTTTATGTGCACTTATCAATTTGTATTAGTGAATTTACTCAAGTACAGTAATGTAATATAATATAAAAATACGATTGGATTTGATGAACTCGGAGGGAGAAATGGAACTTTTAGAAGTATTTAAAGCCTTGTCCAATGAAACGAGGTTACAGATCGTACAGTGGTTAAAAAATCCTGAAATCCACTTTCAAAAACCGCAACACGGGGATATACACGAAGACGGGGTTTGTGTGAGCGACATCCATAAAAAAGTGGGATTGTCACAATCCACCGTGTCTCTTTACCTATCGATGCTGCAAAATGCCGGATTGATAAAAGCAAAACGAGTTGGGCAATGGACTTATTATAAAAGGGATGAGGAGAATATCAAAAAAATGATTGAATTGTTATCTAGGGATTTATAGAGCATTCCTTGCTTACCGCTTATAAGCAATCATTTGCTGTACTTGAATCCCTTTTATTTTTATATTACTATATCGATAATTCTAGATATTTATAAATACAGATATGGAGGAATGATGATGAACCGATTTGATAAACATAAAGGATATTCTCGCATGTTTAAAGAGAACCATCTGACTCTCGGGTTGTTCTTTCCTATAGAATCATCCACGCAATTTAAGATTCCAAGCGGGACTGATAAAAAATTGGCGTTCTCATACCGAGCAATTTAAACCATTCAGTCAGTGTCTATACGTTGATTTAACGGAGGATCCCAACCATCCGCCAATTCCTATTCATTTAGGGTTCAGAGTTGGGCGCAATATACTGATTGAGTTCCTTGAAAGTCTTAAAAATGCTGGTGTCAATCACGTAATTATCAACTTAAAATATGGGCAACGTCCTGTAGAAGAAGTGATTGAAGAATTAGGAGAAGAAGTTGTCCCACACTTCCCTGCATTAACCGACAATTAAAGGATGATAGGATATGTCCATCTTTGATTCAGCAGCTGTTTTCTTTTTAGGATATGGTAAAAACTTCTGAACTAAATAGCAATACCATGCCAAAAATGTTGAAAATTCATGTGTTTGTCCGGGAAGTTCACAACCTAAATACCGGAGAGTAACGAAAAATTGAAAAATCGCATGAATCGCCCTAAGATCGGAATGATTGGTCTTAGGGTTTGTTTTACGCGGGAGCAGCGAGATCTAATACTACAGACGCGGTTTATCTAAAATGAACAAGGGGGAAGAAGAAATGGTAAAAGAAAAAACAAATGCGATGCGTATTCTTGATCAGAAAAAGATTCCTTACAATGTCATTACCTATGACAGTCAGGATGGAAAAATTGATGGTATATCTGTTGCCCGTAAAATCGGGAAAGATATTCAATTCGTATATAAAACATTAGTAACGCAGGGGAGCAGCGGAAGCATTTATGTATTTGTCATCCCTGTGGAATCGGAACTGGATTTGAAAAAGGCTGCACAAGCAACGGGTGAGAAAAATGTTGCACTGGTGCAGGCGAAAGATATGGAAAAATGGACGGGCTATATTCGCGGCGGATGTTCTCCGATCGGCATGAAAAAACTTTATCCAACCTTTATTGATTCCAGTGCTTCTCAATTTGAGCAGATTGTCGTCAGCGGCGGAAAAATCGGGGTGCTTATTGAACTTAGCGTGGACGCTTTACAAAGTGTAACAAAAGCTGTATTGCAGGAAGTGGTAAAAAAGAAATAACAAATGGAGGGAGGCTGAATCTCAGCCTCCCCAATCATCATTATCGTACATAACGTTAGATGAGAGAGCGATATATAATGGATTTTCCGCGAGGTCAGACACTTTTAGACCAGGCTCCTTTTTTAGTGCTTTCCATGTTTTCGGCAGATAGGAGGAGATTTAAAATCGAAACGATTACCTAAAATGATCGGTTGCCAATCTATGTTTGGCTAACTTGCATCGGCGTTTCAAATGGATCATACATGTTTTTATGGATGAAAAAGGCTGCGGCAAGAAGGAAGATGAATAATGACAGATAGAGAGTAACATCGCCGCCGATTTCGTGAATAAGCGCGCCGAGCATTGGGCCAATCGCTGCCCCGGTAAAACGGGTAAAGTTGTATATTCCCATTGCCGTCCCTTTTTCCTTGACGAACAAATTCACCAATGTAGTGGATTGCGAAGGCAAGCTCGTTCCCAGCAAAATGCCGTAAGCTGACAAAAATAGAATGAGGACAGGCATAGTGAGAACGTTGAACATTAAGCAAACTCCAAAAGCGAAAACAACAAGTGCGATTACATAGGAAGTATAGACAAGAATCGTTTTGCGTGTAAAACGTTTTTGTACTTTTCCACCCAAAAATGTCCCAAGTACGATTCCAGCTGTCAGTGGTATAAAGAAAAGACCTTTTGCCGCTAAAGAAATATGAAATAGCTTATCTAATAAATCAGGTAAAAAGACAAGAAAAATATAATAACCGTAAAATTGAAAGAATCCAAGAAACATAATAGAGAAAGCTGCTTGATTGAAAAAGATTCCTTTAAATGTTTGCAAATGAATTTTGCTTCGCGTTATGTCTTTTGGCAATGTCTCATGCAATATACAACGGTTATATATGTAACTGAGTAAACCGGCAAACGCCAAAGTTATAAATGCCCATTGCCAATGAAAATAGGCAGCAATGAAACTTCCTAATAATGGACCTAGAACCGGACCTAGAAAGACCATCGTTTGATAAATGCTCATCGCGCTTCCGCGTTCTTTAGGCGTGTAAATGTCACCGATGACGGCAGCGGCAACGATTGAGCCGGTACTGATTCCGAATGCTTGAAGAGCCCGGCCAAGCAAGAAAGCATAATAGTTGGTTGAAACAAAACAAATGAGAGAGCCAAAAATGAAGAAAAGAAGGCCAGGGAGCAGCACTGCTTTGCGACCGCGTGTGTCCGTTAAAGGACCAATTAGAAATTGACTGCAAGCTAATATAATCGTATAAAGTGAGATGGTGAAGTTTACCATCAATTGATTGACGGCAAAAAAATGCTTAATCTCTGAAAGGCTTGGTGTATAAATCGTCTGAGTGAACGGTCCTAAAAAGGCAGCTATAGAAAGACCAAACAGTATTTTTCCTTTACTGGACATTCCGTTGTTCACTTCCTTTAAAATTAACAGTGAATGAGATTGATTTGTAAAATATGGAATAGAAATATTGTAACAGAAGTGAAGGGAATTTGCATTTAATATGTATGTGCTTCAATGCTTGCCGCCTTGCAAATTTTATCAAAATTAGCCTCGGACATTTTTAAAGAAAAAAGCAGGAAACGATTGGGGTTTCCTATTTTTTTATTTCTGAAGTGAAGATAGAATATAAGCGGCAGGTGAAAGGAGTGAGTTTATAGAAAGAAGGAGTAATATTTAGATTTGATAATGATTTGGAGTGATGAATATGAAATTTCAACGATATACAAACTGAAGTTGTATTTGCTCATCGAGTCTCTGTTCTAGGGGAACAAAATTTTCATCTTTTAGTGTGCCATTTATGAATAAGTTAAGGAGTAACAATATGAAATGGTTTAAATCGCAGATCTTTTGGAAAATCTATATGATTAATCTAGCCATTATCTGTACACTTTTAGTTTTAATGTTTATTGTATCACGTATTATATTGCCGGAAATTTCAAAGGAACAATATCAGCAAATTACCGATAAAACGGTTTTGCGCATGAAACACCAGATTTCTCTCATTGCAAAAGACCTTCAAAGTCTTGAACATTATGTTCAATCCGATGAAAACTTTAAGTCGAATGATTTTAACCGGCTTTTTAAGGGGTTAGAGAATATTGTTGACGTTTCGCCTTATATTGATAGTGGCACGGTTGTAGATACAAATGGATATGTACAAGGGTTTTATCCGAATGATTTGAAGCATTTAAAAAATTATAATTTAAGCAAACGCGAATATTTTCAACAGCCGCTTAAAACAAAAAAAGTTTATTTAAGCGATGTCGTTTCCGCGGATACAGGACGGTATTTGATTGTTGTTTCAGTCCCGGTTTTAAACGATCATAAAGAAGTCGAACGAGTCGTCAATTTATCGTTACGTATTGAAGATAATGAAATTTTTCAATCGATATTTCAAAGTTTTAAAATCGGGGAAAACGGGTACACGTTTATTGTCGATCGAAACGGAAAAATTATCTCCCATCCGTCAAAAGAACGAATCGGGGAGGATGTAAGCGGAAACCCTATTGTAAGAAAGTTATTGAAAAAGCAGTCAGGGTATCAGGAAGTTACGAATACAAAAGGTATTACGATGCTTGCTTCGTTTGAATATATCCCGATTTTAGAATGGGGCGTTGTCGCGCAAATACCTGTTGATGAAATTTATCAGCCATATTTAGCCTTTCAAAAATCATTGTGGACGATCTCGTTAGTTACCTTTATTGTTTTATCTATTTTGACTGCTTTATATGCAAGGCAAATGATTCATCCAATCCGCCGGTTATATCTTGCTGTCGATCAAGTTGCCAAGGGAGATTATAATCAACGGATAGAGAAAACGGACAGTACAGAAATTGGAAAACTATCCAGCCGGTTTAATGAAATGATTCATTATATTCGCCAGTCGAAAGCGAACTTGCAGCTTAAAGAAGAACAATTGAAAGAACAGAAAGAATTTCTTCGCAAAATTATCGATATGAATCCAAGTTATATATATGCCATCGACAAGGAGGGGGAATTCACCCTTGTAAACGAATCATTCGCTAAGCTTTTAGGAACAGAAACACATGATCTTCTTGGTAAAAAGATCGATGATTTTCAGTTTAATATAGAATTTAATCGAGTTCGTGTTTGGGAAGAAATAGAGAAAGTGAAGGAACGTCTTGTTCTTGAAGAAGAGTTCAAGGATCAAAAAGGGGAGACTAGATGGGTAGAAACAGTAAGACTACCTATTTTCTCTCCTAATGAGGGAGCCGATCAAATCTTATTTGTTTCTACTGATATAACAGAGCGCAAACAAGCGGAAGAGTTATTGCGGAAATCGGAAAAGCTTGCGGTTGTAGGGGAACTCGCTGCAGGGGTGGCCCATGAGATTCGAAATCCGTTGACCTCTATCAAGGGGTTTATGCATCTATTAAAAGAGGAATGTAAAACACATAAACATTATTTTGAAATTATCGAATCTGAATTAGAGAGAATTAACTTTATTGTGAATGAATTTTTGATGCTAGGGAAACCGCAGGTGATGAATTTTCAGCAGAAAGATGTTTCTGTTCTTTTGAAAGATGTGATAACTTTGTTTGACGCCCAAGCTATCTTAAATAATGTTCAAATCATTTCAGAATTTGAACCTGATCTTCCGCTGCTTTATTGTGATGAAAATCAGTTAAAACAAGTATTCATTAATATTATTAAAAATGCCATTGAGGCGATGCCAAACGGTGGAAAGATAAAGATTCAAGCGAAGATGCAGGAAAATAGCCTTATCATTCGCTTTATTGATCAAGGATGCGGGATACCTAAAGACAGAATCGCAAAGTTAGGAGAGCCTTTTTATAGTACGAAGGAAAAAGGAACAGGTTTAGGATTAATGGTAAGCTATAAAATTATCGAAGCTCACAGCGGAAGTATTAAAATTGAAAGCGAAGTAGGCCAAGGAACAACGGTAGATATCATTTTTGAGGGTCTGACCCCCGTTGCGTTAAAGCGGTAAGCATTTCGATATGGATGGAGAAAGTGAATTTTTTCAAAAAGAAGTTTACAAAGCTAATAGGATATGATAATATTTAGAAAAATCAAATAATATTTGCAACAAATCTACTAGGGGAGTCCAATAGCTTGGACTGAGAGAAGAACGCGCTTAAGTTCTTTGACCCTTTGAACCTGATCTGGGTTATGCCAGCGTAGGGAAGTAGATAGTGGGAGTACGTGCACGTACTTAGGCTATTGTACATTCCATCGGGTTCTCTTTGAGAACCCGATTTTTATTTATGACTGCCGATACATCTCCCCGTCTAATCACCCAAACGTTTTGGTGTAACTTCAGATTGAAAATCATGAAAGAAGAGGAGAGGAAGTTACATGCAAAACATTACATGGAAAACGCAATTTCCAGGAAGTAAAAAGGTATATGTGGAAGGTTCAAGGCCTGATATTCAAGTCCCAATGAGAGAAATTGAATTAAGTCCTACAAAAACGGAAGCAGGAACGTTTGAGAACAGACCTGTAAGAGTATACGACACAAGCGGGCCTTACACAGATCCAAATTTTCATCCTGATATTCATAAGGGGCTTCCACAATTGCGTAAAAAATGGATTTTAGAGAGGGGAGATGTTGAAGAATATGAAGGCCGTGAAGTGAAACCGGAAGACAATGGATTGCGAAATGGAAAACAGCCTGATATTGTTCCGCCATTTAACCGAAAACCGCTCCGCGCAAAAAAAGGACGCAACGTGACACAAATGCACTATGCGAAAAAAGGAATCATTACTCCGGAGATGGAGTTTATCGCGATTAGAGAAAACATGGATCCGGAATTTATTCGACAAGAAGTGGCTGCCGGACGGGCGATCATCCCATCCAATATTAACCATCCTGAAAGTGAACCGATGATTATTGGACGTAATTTCCATGTGAAGATAAATGCGAACATTGGCAATTCAGCAGTGACATCTTCCATAGAAGAAGAAGTCGAGAAAATGATTTGGGCTATCCACTGGGGCGCAGACACAATCATGGATTTATCTACAGGAAAAAACATTCATGCAACAAGGGAGTTTATTATTCGAAATTCACCTGTCCCTGTAGGCACTGTTCCGATTTATCAAGCGCTTGAAAAAGTAAACGGTATTGCTGAAGATTTAACGTGGGAAATATACCGTGATACGCTGATTGAACAAGCAGAACAAGGTGTTGACTATTTTACCATCCATGCCGGTGTCCTGCTTCGTTACATCCCAATGACGGTCAACCGTACAACCGGAATCGTATCTCGCGGCGGGTCAATTATGGCGCAATGGTGTTTAGCCCACCATAAAGAAAACTTTCTGTATACCCATTTTGAAGAAATTTGCGAAATCTTAAAAACTTACGATATTGCCATTTCGCTAGGTGATGGCTTGCGTCCTGGATCTATTGCTGATGCGAATGACGAAGCGCAATTTGCCGAACTAGAAACATTAGGCGAACTGACAGAAATTGCATGGAAGCATGATGTTCAAGTGATGATTGAAGGCCCTGGCCATGTTCCAATGCATAAAATTAAAGAAAATGTTGATAAGCAAATCGAAATTTGTAAAGGGGCTCCTTTTTATACATTAGGACCGTTAACAACAGATATTGCTCCGGGATATGACCATATTACTTCAGCAATCGGAGCGGCCATGATTGGTTGGTACGGGACGGCGATGCTTTGTTATGTAACACCGAAAGAACATTTAGGTTTGCCGAACAAAGAGGACGTGCGCCAAGGAGTCATTGCCTATAAAATCGCTGCACACGCAGCTGATTTAGCAAAAGGGCATCCAGGGGCGCAAATACGGGATGATGCATTATCAAAAGCACGCTTTGAATTTAGATGGAACGACCAATTCAACCTTTCTCTTGATCCGGAACGGGCGAGGGAATACCATGATGAGACGCTGCCTGCTGAAGGAGCAAAAGTAGCTCACTTCTGTTCGATGTGCGGACCAAAGTTTTGTTCCATGAAGATTTCGCATGATCTGCAAAAAATGGTGAAAGAAGAAGGAAAAATAGAGCAAGAAATGATTAAAGAAGGAATGGAACAAAAAGCGAAGGAGTTTGTTGAAAATGGCTCAACCATTTACCGGTAAACCTCAATCATTTGAAAATGTAGCGGCATTAAAAAGCGAAATCCTTCGTTTGAAAGAAAGAATTGTTGAATTAGAACAACAAATTTCAGACATTCAACAAAAGTGCCGGCATGTGTTTTTCGAAACACCTGTTATGCGAAAATGCATAAAGTGTCATTATGCAGAGAGTTTATATTATTAACAAGCCCGTAAATTTTAGCAAAGGTACTGTCCTCATATAATTTGTATGTACAATTTGCGAATTATTTAAGGACGTTAAATATTTCTAGTTCTTCTAATGAAAAGAGGGGCATTATCGCCCCCCTTGATTTTTTATGGATTTTTTCTTACTTATGCTAGCTTTACAACCGTTCTGCCGCGCAGTTTGCCTTTTAGGATGTTCGATAATGCCTCAGGAAGTTGTTCAAGCGTGATTTCTTGTGCAATAGATTCTAGTAATTTATCAGGTTTTAAATCAGTGGCCATGCGCTCCCAAATTTGTTTTCGTAACTCCATCGGGCAATAGACGGAGTCAATGCCAAGTAAGTTGACGCCGCGAAGGATAAACGGGAAGACGGTTGTTGGAACGTCTGCGCCACCTGTTAACCCGCTGACAGCTACGGAGCCGTTATATTGGATTCGGCTAAGGATCGTGGCGAGAGTTCTCCCGCCGACAGGGTCAACAGCCGCGGCCCAATATTGTTTATCTAACGGGCGGATCTGTTCTAGACAGACTTCTTCGCGAGAAATGATTTCTTTTGCGCCGAGCTTGCGCAGATATTCGTGTTCGCTTTCTTTGCCCGTACTTGCAACAACGTGATAGTTTCGTTTGGCCAACATGGAAACCGCGATGCTTCCGACTCCGCCAGTGGCTCCTGTCACAAGCACTTTTCCTTTTTCAGGGGATAATCCGTTTTCTTCTAAGCGGTGGATGGACAATGCCGCCGTAAACCCTGCCGTTCCTAAAGCCATTGCTTCTTTTAATGTCAATCCTTTTGGAAGAGGGACAATCCAATCTCCAGGAATGCGGGCGTATTCGCTGTAGCCTCCGTAATGTGACACGCCGATTTCATAGCTCGTTGCAATGACTTCGTCTCCTTCTTTAAAGCGCGGATCCTTAGAAGAGGCGACAATACCGGCGAGATCGATACCAGGGATAAATGGATACGATTTCACAATTTTTCCATTCGGAATGCATGCTAATCCATCTTTATAGTTGACACTGGAATAAGCAACTTTAATGACAACATCTCCTTCTGGAAGGTCATCCATGGAGACGGTTTTCACATTCACCGTAAAATCTGTCTCCGTTTTGTTCACTACTAGCGCTTTGAATTGGTCCACTTGACATCCCCCATTTCGTTTTTTCATATTCTTACCTATAACGATAACAAAATTATTCTGACCGGTCAAAATATTTTTTTATCAAAAATTCATGTATAATGTCGTTATGATCGAAGTGTGAGGGGTGGATTGGATGAAGAAAAAGGCAGAAGAAAGGCGAGAGCAAATTTTAAGGGCTGCTTTTCAAGCGGTTTCCGATAAAGGATACGAAACGGTGACATTGCAAGATATCGCGGATTATGCGGGTGTAAGCAAAGGGGTTACGAATTATTATTTTGAAAATAAGGAAGATGTTTTTTTAAGCTTGCTGGAATGGGTGACGGATCGGATTTATCAACATGAGCATAAAGCAGTTAGCGAGAAAACAACGGCGATCGAAAAGTTAGAGGCATACATTCATTCGGTGTTTATCGATCCGGAAAAGAATAAAAAGTTTTATAAAGTGTATCTTGACTTTATCGCACAAGCCAGCCGAAATCCACAATATCGGCAAATTAATCTCAAGTTTTACGAAAACTGTTGGAAAATCGGACGCGACATTGTTGCACTTGGACAAAAGGAAGGAACCTTTTCAGCGGACATTCAGGCGGATACAGCTTCCAAAATGATTCGCTCGATCATCGATGGATGTCTCATTCAGTGGTTAATGTGTGATGAGGATCATCTTCATGAGTTTTATAAAAATACTTGTTATGATGTCATTTTAAAGTATTTAAAATAAAAGAGGCTGACCCAAGCAAAGTGTCAGAACTCACAACATATATATAAATGGACTATATTGAAACGCACGTGAGGCCAGACACTTATGGGTCAGACTGATATCATTTTTACTAGCCCAAAGTTGGTGATGGGTTGTTATAAAGAAGTGAAATAAATTGTTCAAACGGCACAGGGGGACTGAATAAATAGCCTTGGGCCATGTCACAATGATGTTGTTCTAAGAAACGAAGATGCTCTTTTGTTTCAACTCCTTCGGCAACAATTTTTAAACTTAGGCTGTGCGCCAATGTCACTATGGCAGCGGTCAATTGGGCGGTATTGGAATTCGTTGTCACGTCAAAAAGAAACGATTTATCGATTTTTAATGTATCGACGGAAATCGTCCGCAAATATCCGATTGAAGAGTAGCCGCTGCCGAAATCATCAATGGCGATGCGAATGCCTAAATTTTTTAATGCCCGAATGCTGTTTACTACGTGTTCTTCATCACTCAAGGCAATATTTTCTGTAATTTCCAACTCTAAACAATTCGGTTCTAATGCTGTTTCTTGTAACAATCGACTAATAAATGCTGTAAAGCCATGATGCCGTAATTGCCTTAATGAAAGATTAACACTAACGTATAAATGGTTAAATCCCATTTTGTGCAAATGCTTTAGATGTTGGCAAGCTGTTTTTAATATATGTTTACCAAGCGGTACAATCAGACCATTTTCTTCTGCAATCGAGATAAATTCGTTTGGCGGAATATATCCAAGTTCTGAATGACTCCAGCGCGCTAATGCTTCCAAGCCGATAATCCGTTTAGAAACAGTATCAACAATCGGCTGATAATATAAAGAAATCTCTTGATTTTCTACTGCGATATGAAGCAGTTGTTCAATTTTGGATTTTCTTATTCGTTGTTGTTCTAATTCGGCGGTATAGAGTGAAAACTGGTTTTTTCCTTTCTTTTTCGCATCATACATTGCCATATCAGCATGTTGAATTAAGGTCATCTCATTATTGCTATCTTTTGGATATATACTGATGCCCACGCTTGTTGTAACAAAGACTTCTTTATTTTCCAGCATAAACGGTTGTCTTAATGTTTGTATGGTTGTGTAAGCTAGTTCGTTGAGATCAGGAATATCACCAGAAAAAAGAACAGCAAATTCATCGCCGCCCAAGCGAGCGATAAAACAGCTAGGATGAATAACCGTCAAGCGTTGTGCCACGCTTTTTAATAATAAATCTCCCATGGCATGCCCAAACGAGTCATTAATGTTTTTAAAGTTATCTAAATCCAAGTAGAGTATGGCAACTTGACCACCATGCTTTTCTGCTTTCTTTAATTCACTCTTTAACTTCTCAATCAAGTAGCGGCGATTTGGTAAATCGGTTAATGCGTCATGATAGGCTTGATATTTAATTTTTTTATCATATTTTTTTCGCTCAGTAATATCACGAAAGACAATAACGGCTCCGGTTACTTCTCCATTATCGTCGATCATTGGAGTAGAAACATAAGCAATTGGCAACATAGTCCCATCTTTTCGGATATAAAAATCTTCATCTACCCGGTATGTTTTTTTGTATTTTATTGTCTGATAAACCGGACATTCTTCTGAGAGGGAATCGCTTTTATCTGTTTTACCGCAATGAATTTTGTAATGGAATGTTTTCCCTAACAATTCTTTTTCCCGATAACCAAGCAAACGCTCGGCCTCTTGATTCATAAAAGTCACTTTGTTCTCTCTGTCTAATACGATGACCCCTTCCCCTAATGAAGAAGTGATCGTTTTTAGATGTTTTTCCCGCTTTCTCAATTCTTCTTCTGCCTTTTGCCGGGCATCGTATGGTTCTTTAATCGTAGCAATGTATATTCCTTTCATAAAATAAATGTAACTGATTCCTTTGTACAAATGACCTAAAAAAATTTGTAAGTCGTACACGTTTTTATACAATGTAAACAAAAGTTCGCTTAAAATTAAAAATACAAATGCTAATATAAGATCAAGATAGGATTTTTTTGGTTGTTTTTTGTTGGAGACCAACAGCATAAAGATAGTAAAAGCATAAAAAAGAATAACAATATATTCCAAAAGATTTTTTAAATCTGTTGTGCCTTTCCCTTCAACAACGAGAAGCGGAAGTTTTTGTTCATAGCGAATAATAATGTAAAAAATAACAAATACATAGAGAAGAGAAAAAATAAATACAGTCTTTTTTTGTCTGCTTTGTACTTGTTTATCTGGAAAAAACATGATAAGAAACAGCATGCACGCTTGCGTTAATCTAGCGGTAATCCAAAACCATGTGGCTTTTTGCACAGAACTTCCAGTAATAATTAAACCCGGCATGCCTTTATAAGAAAACGTGTGAAATAAATCAATCATGCCAATTGCTAGAAATGTCCCGGAATACCATAGACGATGTCTCGATAAATGATGAGGAAAAATCATCCATCCTTGAATCGCAATCGCAAATGAGACGGTCATACTAAGGAATTCTAAGATGGTGTGCAAGGATAAATAATGTTCCCTTTTAGCGACAAAATAAAGTTCATTGCGGAACAAGATGGCGATTAAAAAAATTAAGAAAGCAATGCCAGTAATCATCATCGATTTTTTCTCTTCTCGATTTAAGACGATAGACTTGCTTATCATAAATATCCCACTCCCTAATTGTCTAAAATAGTGGCATCCTCCCCTCACGAATACATCATATATTATTTTTTGCTTAGTGGAGTATTATTTTTAAAAATATGGTGAAGTTTGTAGAAATATGAAACTATGGTTGTCTGATATATTAAATTGAGAGAAGGTATATAATCAAGGAGAATATCGGTTCAACGGTTACTAGCAGCTTATTTAAACATTAACAATGCGCATTGTTAGAAGTCTCCTTCCTCTAAACGGAGGGTAGGTGGGAGAGGTTCATGGGACAAACTGAGAAAACATTGCATTTGCTTGTAGCTATTTCACGTATGATTAACTTTGAGCCAAATTAATTGCAAAGGTGTATGAAGTTAAGGAATTAGACACATTGAATGAGAAGCAAGCAACATTGTAAGAAGAGCAAGTAGAATAGGAGAACAATTAGCAGCATTGTCACATGAAACAGCATCGAAGGCAGAAAGGTACGAGAATAATCGAAATTCACGAAAAAAGTAGTCAAAAATCTCGTTGGTTCACTGAATGTCAATAAACAACAAGTGAGCGGGACAATGCAGCTTTTGGAAAATGTTGTCCTGTTGTACATAGCAAAAATAAAGGACGGAAGGAGAAACCTTTCCGTCCTTTTATTCATTTTGTTTCTTTGTTTCTTTTTTCAGCCGTCCTTCACGTCGCGCGGCATCGCGCAGCAAAAATTCAATATGCGCGTTAACGCTGCGAAATTCTTCCTGCGCCCAGCGTTCAATGATTTCGTATAGTGCCGGATCGATTCGTAATGGAAAACTTTTCTTTTTTGCCATGTGACTCCACACCATCAATATAAACTTCCGGTATTAATGACCGGTTGGGTCGCCCGCTCGGAAACGATGGCGACCATTAAGTTATTGACCATATTAGCTTTTCTTTCATCATCTAACTCGAAAACGCCTTCTTTTTCAAGCTGTTCAATCGCCATTTGTGCCATGGAAACGGCACCTTCGACGATTTTTTTGCGTGCTGCCAAAATCGCCACAGCTTGCTGCCGCTGTAGCATGGCACTCGCGATTTCAGGAGAGTACGCAAGATGACTGAGGCGAGCTTCTATTACTTCCACACCGGCAACCGTCAGCCGTTCTTGCAATTCTTTCGCTAATACTTCAGAAATCACATCGGCATTTCCTCTTAGCGTAATCTCATAATTTTCAAATGTGTCATAAGGATATTTCGTTGCGACATGGCGAATCGCCGTCTCGCTTTGAATTTCAACGAATTTTTCGTAATTTTCTACATCGAAAATGGCTTTGGCAGAATCAATCACTTTAAATACGATAACCGCTGCAATTTCGATTGGATTTCCTTCAACATCATTCACTTTTAATGTACTGCTGTTAAAGTTGCGGACACGGAGGGAAACGGTTTGGCGAATCGTTAATGGAACCGTAAGAAATAACCCGCTGTCACGAATGCTGCCTAAATAACGCCCGAAAAAGGTGACGACTTTTGCTTGATTTGGCTGAACAATCGTAATGCCGCTTGCGAATATCCCCGCCAAAATTATGCATATAACAGCTACGACGATCCGTTGATGAAAAAAGCTAAACACTGCTGCCCCTAATAAAGCTCCAATGAGGACAATCCCGACAAACCCATTGATATACGATGCTTTTGTTTCTTTCATAAACATCCCCGCCTTAATATTAATTTTATATCATAATGATATCACTATTTCAAAAATATGTAAACGAAAATGGGCATTCAAAGTAAAATTTTTATGAAGGTGTTTTAAAAAAGCCGGAAGACTTATCCGGGGGCATGAAACGATTGTTTTGCGATTTTTCAGGAGTGATTCATATCGATGAATAATAACCGCAAACATATGAAAGAAAAACATAGATCGGCACGTGATTTTGCCAATAGTAAAACTTATACGCAAATAGGGGAAAGAGCACGGTGTTTCCAATCCATACGATGAAAAATGTTTACCATTGAGATATAAAAGAGGTTAATGAGGAAAGCGTTTAACAACTTGAAAAAGAAGTTGCTGCCATTTATATTCGATTGATATGACCGTTCTTGACAAGCGTATCCACTAGATTGTCAGGCGCGATTAGTTAAGCAGCAGGATAGCGCTTTCCTAATTTAGTGCGGTAGCCTTATTAGGGGGATACGATATGAGGAAAGCGGTTGATATCGCAAAATTGACACGACAATCGATTTTCATAATATGACAAGCTTTACAGCTGCATAGGTGATGATGAAGTTTTTAATTTTAAAGAGAAAGAAAAACGGTATGGATTTTATATAGAGGGGGCTGGCTCATAAAGTGTCTGCCCCTCACATCAAAAGTTTTAATTCACTCATATATTGTAGCTGTGGGGTATGACACTTTACTAGGTCGGGTCAGCCCCTATTTTTGTATGTCATCAATGATTCGAGGCTTTTTTATAGCGGTATTGTTGCCATTGATAGCGAATAAAACATCCCACACAAAATCCGAGGATAGCGACAAATGCTGCTAACGCTACCATCGCTGTGAAGATATATGCAACGACCATCCAGTCAGCTAAGTAACCTATTAAGCCAACAGAAAGGCAGATGACAGCAATGACTTGGTTGAACTGCTGCTGCTCGGCATCTTCTGGAACATACTCAGAAGGACGCTTCTTTAAAAACAACTTTGCCAACTGCATAACAGGATTAAAATTAAAGAATAATCCAAGCAATCCAGTAACTAATGGAAAAGCGAGCACCCATTCTTGTCCTGACAGCCATGTCGCAACAACACTGATAACAATAAACCATTGATTCGCTCTTACAAGCGGACGGGGGATAGAACGGTTCGTTTCTTTCATTTTTATTCCCACCTTTCTTATATGATTATATGAATTTTACTACTGTTTTGTAATTTTGTGAAGCCGATAAATGCCTCTGAAAAAATGAGAGTTATTGAAAAGTGGAGAATTAGTACGGTTGAAGAGGAAAGGAGGGATTTATCGGTAATTTTTCGACATACGTATTTATCCGATGTGTTATGTATATTTTAGAAAATTAAGATAGGTGTTCAAAGAATGAAATAATCATGTCCAATAGTATACTTTTTATCACTATGTAAAAATAAAGTGCGTACTTTCTAAAGAAAATCATACATAGTATACTGATTGCTGTACAAGCGGTAAGCAGGTAAAAGATACGTTCACTTGTACAACAAACAATAAACCTTATATTAGGGGGGAAGAATTCATGCAACTACAATTAGCATTGGATCTTGTAAATATTCCTGAAGCAAAAGAGCTTGTGAAAGAAGTTGAGGAGTATGTGGATATTGTAGAAATCGGTACTCCTGTTATTATTAATGAAGGCCTGAGAGCTGTTAAGGAAATCAAAGAAGCATTCCCTCATTTAACAGTTCTAGCTGACTTAAAAATCATGGATGCGGCTGCATATGAAGTCATGAAAGCATCCGAAGCTGGCGCGGACATTATCACGATCCTTGGAGTGGCTGAAGATATGTCAATCAAGGGGGCCGTTGAAGAAGCTAGAAAACAAGGCAAAAAAATCTTGGTTGACATGATCGGTGTGAAAAATTTAGAAGAACGCGCTAAAGAAGTGGATGAATTTGGAGTTGACTATATTTGTGTACACACAGGATACGATCTTCAAGCAGTCGGAAAAGATTCTCTTGAAGAACTTCACACAATTAAGCGTGTTGTAAAAAATGCGAAAACAGCCATCGCTGGCGGCATTAAATTAGACACGCTGCCAGAAGTCATTAAAGCAAAACCAGATCTTGTCGTTGTCGGCGGCGGTATTACCGGACAAAAAGATAAACGAGCTGTAGCTGCTGAAATGAAAAAAATGATCCAACAAGGTGAATGAAATTATGCAGACTACACAATATTTAGCGGAAATCATACAAGAGTTAAATCGTACAGTCGATTTAATCGCTGATGAAGAAGCTGAAAAATTGGTAAAGGGGATTCTTGAGGCAAAGAAAATCTTTGTAGCTGGTGCAGGCAGATCTGGATTTATGTCCAAATCTTTTGCGATGCGAATGATGCATATGGGGTTAGATGCCTATGTAGTAGGAGAAACGATAACCCCTAACCTGGAACAAGATGACATTTTAATCATCGGCTCCGGTTCAGGAGAAACGAAAACGTTAGTTTCCATGGCGGAAAAAGCAAAACGCTTAGGCGCGACAGTAGCGCTTGTTACGATTTTCCCTGAATCAACCATCGGACAATTAGCTGATATCACTGTTAAATTACCTGGTTCACCGAAAGACCAATCAGACAGCGGATATAAAACGATCCAGCCAATGGGCTCACTATTTGAGCAAACTCTCCTATTATTCTATGATGCGATCATATTGAGATGCATGGAGAAAAAAGGATTGGACTCCAATACGATGTTTCAAAGACATGCCAATCTTGAATAGTGTAAGGAGTCCTAATCACCATTTTAAGTCCTAACCAAAATTTTAAACTAATTCAAGTAATTGATCAAACTGAATTTTCACCTCAATAAACAAAGAATAAAAAGACCGCAAAGCGTTTCTTAAAGGAAGCGTTTTGCGGTCTTTTCATTAGAGTCGTGCGAAGTATGAGATTTCTTACCTTTTCATGAAAATGCGCCTTCGTGTTAGATTGAGAAGTAAAAACTGCTCATAAATATTTTGTGTCTATATGATCATCGACAATCAGTGCAACATGTCGTTTAAATCAAAAAGGCGTCCCCATAGGAGAACGCCTTAATAAACGATTTTACTTCTTTAATAACTTAATAAATTCGCGCATGAATGCTGGTAAATCTGGCCATGCATGAGCAGATACGAAATTGTTATCAACATGAGTTGGCTCAGATACATAGTTGGCGCCAATTGCCTCTACACCTGGCTTGCAGGCAATATATGCAGTCATGCTGCGCCCTTTCATAATATCAGGAAGGGTTTCTAACACGAGCGAAGCATGGCAAATCGC
>NZ_QLMH01000008.1 GCF_003259935.1 Paranoxybacillus vitaminiphilus
AATCCCCATCGATGGAGCATATCGCAAATACCGCCACGGGACATGGTGACAGAAAATTTCTCTTCTAACACATGTTGAATGATTCGTGTATTCCAGCCTGTTTCGATGCCATATCCTTCATCGGCAGGCGTGCTTTCTTCCAGCATCTTTCGCAATTCACGTTCTTCGTCTGGAGACAGATATGGCTTTCTACCGGGAGCATAATGGCGTTCAAACCTAAAAATGTTCGTAACTTTAAAAAAGAAAAGTCTATGGGAAGAAAACAAAAAAATTAAAAAAATCGGTCCATTCCTGTTTGGCCATCTGCATCTGACGAACTTTATCACTATCCATATACAGCATCTTCAATAACAAACTGATTTTTATATATCTACAAGAAAGAGAAACAAAGGAATCCAAGGAATCCTTCGTTGCTTATTGGCGGCGAAGGATTTTTATTTTATAAAAAAGAGAATAACATGAACAATTAAAAGTAATTATCAAAAAATCATTTGACATTTAATGGTTTTGTTAGTAAGTTATAAATAAGAACAAAACAATTGAAAAAAGAGAATAAAATGAACAATAAAGGAAGTGGTTATATCCATAAATTTATTAATATAGAAGATTTGCGGACTGAACGTTTAGATCCGTATTTTTATCAAATTGAATTGGAATTGAAAAAGCACTTAGAAAATAAACAAACTGTTCCTTTACGGATGTTATGTACAGAAATTACGGACGGAACGAGAAACGCAACAGAGTTTGTTGGTTATAAAACGAATGTCCCTTATATCCGCTTATCAAATATTGATGATAATAAGCTAGTGCAAAAAGGGATGAAATATTTATTTGATTTAGATGGAATTGAGGAGAAAGCCATTGTTAGAAAAGGGGATATTTTAATTTCAAAAATCGTCTCGCTTCCTAAAATGGCTCTTGTTGATGAGACATATGACGGAGCGGTTATCAGTCCTGATATTATAAAAATTCGTCCTGTTGATCAACAAGCTCAAGCGATATTAATGAAGTTCTTTTCTTCAAATATCGGGATACTTTCGTTGAAAAAAATGGCCGTTCCATCTGTATTGCCGAAAATTTCGCTGAAACATTTAGAAGATTTAGCGGTCGTAATAGATGAAGAACCTGAAGAAGACAGTCGTAATGAACAAGCCATTTTAAAACAAAAACTGCATAGCCTATATGAATTCGAGTTCAATGAGATAGACACGTCGCTGCCGACAGAGTTTTGGCTTAAAAACCAACTGACAACAGAGCGATTGGATGTCGATTATTATCGTTATCATACTTCTAAAACGTTTGAGCAATTGAGAAATAAAATCAAAAATGGACAATGGGCGCAGCTGAAAGACGTTTGTGAAATCGTAACGCATACGGTGAGTCCGAAAGATTTTAACAATAAAGAAATCCGTTACATTGGCTTCAAAAATATCGATACAACTTCGCATCGAATTATTTCCGCAGAGACCGTACCATTTGAAAAAGTGAAAAGCCGCGCCCGCTATGTATTAAAAGAAAACGATGTTCTGCTAGGAGTTGTTGGGCCGTATATCGGAGAAGAAAATCATCCCTTAGCTTTTGTCACGAAAGAGTACGAAGGAGCGCTGGCGTCAAGTACGTTTGTTGTAATACGTTCAATAAAGATATCATCATACTATTTGTTATGGTGTTTAAATCATCCTCTCGTTCTCTTCCAAATGAAAATGGAAAGACGTGGGCAGTTGCAATTGATGATTGGTTTAGAAAACTTGAAAAATCTATATATACCTATACTAGGACAGTCGAAAATTCGCCTAATAGAAGCTTTATTAGAACAGTTATTAAAAGGTCGAATAAAGGGGGATTTATAATGACAAAAGTAATTTCATTATTCAATCATAAGGGCGGTGTGAGTAAAACAACGACAACGTTTAACCTTGGCTGGGCTTTAGCGGATTTAGGATATAGAGTAATTATGGTTGATGGGGATCCACAATGCAATTTGACAGGGATGGCATTAGATTTTTCCGGGATGGATGATTTTGAGGTGTTTTATGAGAATAATCCAGGTGGTAATATTAAAGATGCTCTAAAACCTGCTTTTGCGTCTCAACCTATACTGCTTCAACCGGTCAGGTGTTTAGAAGTAACGGATAGACCTAACTTATTTGTGCTACCTGGACACGTAGGTTTTTCAGAGTATGATGTACCACTAGGGATTGCTCAAGAAATGACTGGGAGTTTGCAAGTAACACAAAATTTACCTGGATCTATTAATTATTTACTTCAAGAAACAGCGAAATTTTATAATGCTGACTTTGTTTTAATTGATATGAGTCCAAGTATCAATTCAATTAACCAAAATTTATTTATGTTAAGTGACTACTTCATAATCCCTTGTAGTCCAGACTACTTTTGTTTGATGGCCATCGACTCTCTTTGCAATGTTTTTCCGAATTGGGTAGATTGGGGTAAAAGAATGAAGGAGAATAGAGTTTATGCTGAAGCGTATTATCCTGTGCCGTCTACTCCACCGAAATTTTTAGGGACAATTTCACAGAGATATCGCCCTCGAGATAAAAGTCCGGCGAAGTCTTTCCAAAAATGGATTGATAAAATTAACGAGAGGGTACAAATGAAGCTAGTTCCAACTTTAAGGAAACTAGATATGCTAATCGATATCTATGATGTCCAAGAAGATGGAGTTACACCTGACTATAATTTGTCGTATATATCCGATTTTAATAGCTTGATAGCGCAATCACAAAAACATAAAGTAGCTGTATTTGCATTAACAGATGAACAAATTGAACAATCAGGAAAAATATTAGAAACGCAAAAGGGAAATCGTGAAGATTTTAAACAAGTGTTTTTAGAGTTAGCGCAAAAAATTATTGATAGAACATCAAAATGAACTACTAAAGGGTGTGTATGTAGTCATGATTTTATATGAATACTTAAAAAACCCAAAAACGATTGATCAGCTTGTGACGATTGCATATGAAAATAAGTTATATTGGAATCGGGAACAAATCGAATTGTTCGTCCGGTTAGATCCAACGATTATGCAAAATGAAGCAGGGCTTTGGACAGTGAAGAAAGATGAACGTCAGCAAATCATTTTAGCAGCGATTGAGCAGGCGTTGCAAGGCCGCCCGCTAACAAAAATTGATCCTGATGTTTTCGCACAGCTCCCTGCTGATATGATTGTGCCGCAACGTGAAATTATTGATGTTGCCATTAGCAGCGGCAAATACGAATCACCGCGGGAAAATTTACTTCGTGTCAAACGATAAACAGGAGGAAACAGCAACATGGAAACAACAATTCAACACGTACAAGAACAATTAAAAATGAAAGGATACGATCAATTTTCCGAAGTCACTGTTAACGAAGAAGACGGAACAAAAATTTTCACTGCAACAGGGGATGAAAAAATCGTCTATGTAAAAGTTTTTGAAAAAGATGCAGATTTATCATATGCTGTGCAACAATCGGCACTCAGCGAAGCGCAATATCATGAATCCGTTCCTGACTTTATTTGGGCCACAAACGGAGAGATCAACTATTACGCTGATTGCATAGAATCTGTACCGATTGCAGAAATCCCATCTATTGTTGACGTTACAAAAAAAGAAAAGAAAAAATTAACAAAACAAGAAGAATGGTCACAAAAAATCTATTCGAAACTGCAAAAAAAATTCGATGGTTTACATGAGCGACTCTATGGTCCTGCCGGTGCCGATAATATCAGCTCGACGAACGAAGCGATCGATGAACTGAGTAAATTATTATTTATGGAAATTTTCCGTCTTTATCACCCTGACTACGTATTAAAAGAAGGAGAAAATGCTGGTTTAAAAATATATGACATTTTAAAGCATGATTACATAAAGCAGCATGGAAAAAAAGCGGTAAAGCAAATCAAAGACGCATTTAAAGAAATAAAAAATCACGACGACTATGTAGCGATCAACGACAAAGGTGAAAAGTGCTACATCTTTCACGAAGAGGAGTTTATTAAGTTGGAAAATCCAGCAAACTATGTTGCTGCATTTGAAACATTCCAAGAGCTTGGCGAGTTTGAAGATGAGCATGGAGTCGTGAAAAAGGCAACATTAACAGACGTTACCGCCGATATTTTAGGACGTCTATACGATGTATTGCTGCGAGGAAAATATGATAGTAAAGTCGGCCAAGCAACGTATTTAACGCCGCGGCAAGTAACGGAAGCGATGGTCGAAATGGTCATGCACGATTTAACCGCGAATCCAAAAGAAGCGGCTAAATTGCTAGAAACGGATGAAAACGGAAATCCAACCTTCCGTGTACTTGACCCGACTTGCGGTTCCGGGGGATTTTTAATAAAAGCTTATGAGGCGATCAAACGATACTTTACGAGAGAATTTGCCGGGATGCAAACGGAAAAAATAAAAGAACATTTAGACAAAATGAAAGAGCATAGCTTTGTCGGTGCCGATAAAACACGGAGCATGATTGTCAAAGCGCGTTTAAATATGGCGATGCACGGTTTGCCAAAAGCACCGATTTTCTGGGTAAGCGACTCGTTAATGACCGATTCATTGCAGCCGGAATCATTTGATGTGATCATCACCAACCCGCCATTTGGCTCCGGCTCGGTATCGAATAAAACGGAAGAAGGGAAAGCGATTCTTAAACGTTACACATCCGGAATTGACGAAGACGGAAAACCGACGGGAAAAGGTTTATGTCTTGGAGCAAAGCCAAATAATAAAGGGATTTGGAAGCAAGTCAATTCCACCGACCAAGCGGTATTATTCATTGATCGAAATTTAGAGTTGTTAAAACCGGGCGGTTATTTAATTATCGTTCTTCCAGACGGCATTTTAAGCAACTCCAGCTATAAACATGTGCGAGAATATTTAATGGGCAAGAAAAATGAAGTGACAGGCGAGTTTGAAGGCGGCCGCGCGATTGTGAAAGCTGTTGTTTCATTGCCGACCGTGACATTCCAATTATCCGGCACAGGTGCGAAAACATCATTCCTTTATATTAAAAAGAAAGAACACGAAAACGAAAAACAAGGACCAGTGTTCATGGCAGTTGCAGAAGAAATTGGGTTTGATGTGAAAAATAAAGTCGAAGTACAGCTTGGAAATGACCGGAATGATTTGTTAAAAATTGTTGAAGCGTATAAAAAAGGGATGTGAATCGATGTTAAAAGAAATTCGTTATAAAAATTGGAAAAGTTTTTCCGATGCGACATTATATATCGATCCGTTAACGATTTTAATCGGCACGAATGCAAGCGGAAAATCGAATGCGTTAGACGGTATTGCTTTTTTAAATCGAGTTGTACAAGGAAGGGATTTACAAACTATTTTATCAGGAGATCCTGCTCTTCTTTTAGAAGCAAACATTCAAGCGATTCGAGGCGGTGTGGAATGGGCCGCTAAACGTCCTTTCACAACTTTTACATTAGAAGCTGTTATTGAATATAATGAGGAAATTGACTATCTCTATGGAATTGAAGTGAGTACAAAATCAGATGTAGAAATTGTTTCTGAGTCATTAATCAAAATAAACCGCAAAACAAATAAAACAACCAATATATTTACGGCTACAGCGGAGGAAGGTAGTCCAAGTATTGAAGCTGCTGTTTATAATGGGAAAGGTCGTCCGAAACATAAACAATTAAAACGTTCTGTTTCGGTCATTAGCCAATTAAAAAATCAAGAAACTCGCCAGGAAGTTGATGAAGCGATTCAGTTTGTAACTCATACGTTAGAACATATTTTTATTCTTGACCCTGCTCCTGCATTGATGCGTGACTATAAGCCGTTTTCTAATCGGCTTGCAAGCAATGCTTCCAATGTGGCCGGAGTGCTGGCCGCATTGCCGGAAGAAGAAAAAAGTTATATTGAGTCGTTGCTTTCAAAATATGTTTCCCGCCTTCCTGAAGGAGATGTACAGCGGGTATGGGCGGAGCCGGTCGGCCGTTTTCAAAAGGATGCGATGCTGTATTGTGAAGAACAATGGCCAGGAAGCAATGAAAAATTGATTGTCGATGCGCGCGGTATGTCAGATGGCACACTTCGTTTTATCGGGATTTTAACTGCCTTGTTAACTCGTCCTAAAGGCAGTCTCATTGTGATCGAAGAGATTGATAACGGTCTTCATCCGTCTCGCGCTGAAATTTTGCTTGACATGTTAAACGAAATCGGCAGTGAGCGGCAAATTGATATTTTAATGACTACCCATAATCCGGCGTTGCTTGATGAGCTAGGACCGGAAATGATTCCATTTATTATCGTCGCCCATCGCTCAGCAGAAAATGGAGCAAGTGAACTGACGTTATTAGAAGATATTCAAGCACTGCCAAAACTGCTCGCCAGCGGTTCGATCGGCAAGCTGGTGACAGAAGGAGAAATTGAAGAAACGCTTACACAACAAGGAAGTGCAGAGCGATGAAGCGAAAAATTCTTGTTATTGATACATCGATTTTATGTTGTTGGCTGCAAGTCCCTGGCAAAGAAACGTGCGGAGCGCAAGGAAACAAGTGGGACTATAAACGTGTAAACGATTTGCTGACGGAAGAAGAACGTCAAGGGGCAACGTTCGTTCTTCCGCTGGCAACGATCATTGAAACAGGCAACCATATCGCCCAAGCCGCAAAAGAGCGTTATGAATGCGCGCAAAAGCTTGTTCGCATTATTCAAAAAGCATTAGATAAAGAGTCTCCTTGGGCGCAATTTTCTGAGCAGGCCGAATTGTGGACAGCCGGTGAATTGCATAAACTCATCAAGGAATGGCCGGATCAGGCGAACCAACGTTTATCGATTGGCGACGCTACCATCAAATCAGTTGCGGAATACTACGCCAAAGTCAACGGCTGGGAAGTTGAAATTCTGACTGGTGATGAAGGGTTAAAAGCATATGAACCGACTAAACCAGCAAGAACGCCGAGGAGAAGGAGATAGTGTTTTCAAGTTTGTATTAACAGGAATTATTTATTGGAGATTTTTTAGGTTTCAAAGAAATTCAAATACATTCAGGTATGGAAGGTTTGAGCAAAATTGGAGAAAAAAAGATATTATATATTGAATAATTGTGATAAAACAGTACTAGTTTTTCCAGAAATTATTAATTCGGATAGATTAGATGCTAATTATTATAAAGCTCAATATTTGGAACTTCACAACAGGTTAATTGAGTTAAATGCCAATGAACTAGGAAAGATAGCCAAAAATATTAAGGATGGTCCTGGTGGATGGGATGTGTCAACAGAAGATTATGTTGACTTTGGGATTCCAGTAATAAGGAGCACAAATTTAAAGGATGGATTTGTTAACTTAAACGAAGATGTAGTGTATATATCTGAAGAAAAACATTATAGTTTAGCCAAGTCTGCCGTGAGGAAAAATGATGTATTATTAAGTGTTAGAGGTACAATTGGCAAGTCAGCTGTTTATAATTATGAAAGTGAAGCAAACCTTAACGCCGCAGTTGTAAAAATAACATTAAAAGACGATACGGTTGATCCTTATTATTTATCGTGTTTCTTTAATTCAAGATATGGCCGAATGCAAACTGAGAGAATAGCAAATGGAGCAGTACAAAATAATATGAATTTATCGGAAGTAAAGTCTAACTTAATACCTTTACCGAATATTGTAATTCAAAGATATATCGGCAACAAACTCCGAAAAGCGGAAGAGTTACAGGAAGAAGCGAGGAGGTTGAAGGAAGAGGTTAAAGATATATTAGAATCTAACCTTTGTATGAAAAAAATAAAAAATATTTTAATTAATAATGATGAAAAATTTACTTGGGTTAAAAGGGGAAATATAGAAAATCGTCTGGACGCTGATTATTATAAAAAGACATTTATATTAATAGAGGAAATTTATCTAAAAAACGGGATTAAATTGATGCGTTTAGAGGAAATTTTAGATGATTTGTATACCGGTACTACACCTAATGCTGAATTTATTTCTAATGAGTATCAAGAAATTAAATTTCTCAGGGTTGATGATTTATCAAATAGTTTAGTTAAAAATGAAATTTCTCTATTTATAAAAGAAGAGATAAGACATAGTTTAAGAATTATCACTCCTGGAAGCGTATTAGTATCAATTGCGGGAACAATTGGTCGATCAGCAGTAATTAATCTCGAAAATTGTACAACTAATCAAAATGTAGCTGTACTTCAATTGAAGGAAAGTATAGCTAAGCCTTATTATTTATCGGCATATTTTAATAGTCCAGTCGGTCGTCTATTTTTGGAACGAGTAAGTACCCAAGCTACTGTTAAATATATTAATAATGATTTATTAAAGTCAGTAAAGATTCCTGTAATAGATATAGAAACGCAATCTAAAATACAAGAATTATTAATAATGGCTTCTGAGAAAGAGATATTATCTAAGCTTTTAATATCAGAAGCCAAACAAGACGTCGAAGACCTGATCGAAGGCAAGTTCAATGAGTCGAAAGTTTCTGAAGGGGTGTAGAGGCACTCCTTCTTTTCTAGAGGGGTGAATGGGATGGACTTGAAAAGGTTACATAGCCATTTAGAGAAGCTGTATCATTATGGTGAAACGGCTTATGTTGCTGAGCTTGAGCCGTTTGTTGCGCGAGGTCTTTTATATGTGCGTGGAAAGAAGGCAGTGATTACGAACAATTGGATTGCGTTTGTGAAGCGGTTTTCGAATCAAACTGATTTTCTTCATACATTGTTTTGCTTTGATGAGGAGTATCAACAATACTTGTTGAAAACTTCCTTGTTAACGGTATTAAAAATGCGTGAGGCTGAGGATTTGGAAGGAATTGTTGATTTTATTCATAAAATGCCAAGATTTGCAGGGAAAATCGTAAAAATATTAGATGAGTTAAAACATGGTGAGCGATACGAAATGGAAGCTTTAGAGCAGTATGTAAAGGAAGTCGACTCTCTTTTCCGTGAGCGCAATCATTTTATTTTTAACGGGACGCCGTATTATCAGCGCATCATTTATTATTTAGATCATGTCCAACAATATGAACAAGAAGTTGTTGAACAGGATGAACCTCTTGGGACGAAAATTGATGAACAATGGATAAAAGGGCGGAAGATCGCTGCTAACTTGCAGTTACCGGTATTAAAGGATCAGCCTCTTGCGGTATTAGCCCCGCATGAGCCAAACATCGTTTTAAAAAATCCGTTATTTAAACATATTTTTACCCACCCTTGGAATTTATTGATTTTCCTTTGCTGTGTTGTCCGCGAACAGACGGAGGCGCAAGGGATGACAACGATTCGCTTTCATGCGGTGAACAATGAGGTTGACGTGATTTTAATGTCGGCAAAAAATCAAGAATACCGCTACGGCACGATTAATGATTTTATTTTAGAGTTTTGCAAAATGAACAACTATCAGCTGTTTCCAAACGAAATCACGCATTTAGAAACGATATTCCACTATTTACACGATCGTGGTTTTTTAACGATTGTCGATGAAGAATACCGTATCCCGAGCCATATTGAAGATGAGCTGTACAATACGAGTTTATATATTCCGCTCATGGCAGGCAGCAAACAGCTCCGTCAAAGGATTGAACAGTGGATTGATGAATTGAGGGACAGAGGATGAAGCAAATCAAACTATCGATTGAACGATTTTGGATTGAGCCAGGGAATTTTGAGCGATGGTGTGAGTTGTTATCGCGCATTCCCGAAAAAACCGAGGCGCGCTCCATCAAGGAAATCGCAAAATTATATTTAGGCAAAGATGTCGAAGAAAAAGATAAAAAGCTGGACCGTTCGAAGGAATTATTTGGCCTGCACGGTTATGAGTACGCCAAACATTCGCGGAATTTTGAAATTAAAGGAGTCCATTTCCTAACACGAACAGACGATGGATATTTGATCCGCACGGAGGAAGCAAATGAATTTGTCGCGGCGTACCAACAGCAACACGGTTGGGAAGTGTTGCTTGCGAAGCAACTGCTTCGCTACTCACCAAGAACGCGAGTCATTATGCATGTATTGTTAAATGACGGTTATTTTGAAACAAACGGTCAGTCGCTCGAACAACTAAGTAAATGGGCGCTGCGCTTTGACGGTGCTATATATCATCCGTTTTCGCGAAATCCCGACTTGAATGATATGAACCTGCTTCTTCATGAATTTAAGAATGAAGCATTAGGGAAAGATTGGCGTCACATTCTTGCCGGAGAAGAAGTTGAATTGGCTGAAGATTGGGAATTTGCCGGCTCAAGCGGCAAAGAGCCGGCAAAAACGAATCTTTCTTCGTTTATGCGCGCACCGATGCAATTATTTGCTTATTTAGACTGGTTTGTCGAAGCTGATGTCGGAATCGTCATTTTAAATAAAGAAAAGGTGTTGGAGCATATCGATTCACATTCTTTATTTTCATTTACGAACGTTCAGAGTATATCAGAAATCGAATGGTTAAAGAAAAAAGTGGACGAAGAGCAGGACGGTCGCGGTTTTGTTGCGATTGAACCGTTACTTCGTAAGCTGATGGAGCGTTTTTATCCAACATGGGAACAAGGGCTTGCGCGCTTTGTCGATTATTATATGACAAAAGGCATTCGTGAAGGTTTGTTTTATATTGCTGATTATGAATCAGGCCAGCCAAGACATGGAAGGGGTTATTTAGGTAAACGAGAATATCAATTATTAAAACTTGAATTCCAGCGATAAAGGGGTTGAAAAGATGAGCAAATCTGTCTGGTTAAAAGATGGGGTTTCTACATTTCCGATTCACCAACCAATGGTCGGTCAGTGTGAATTTTATGAGGCGTTTAAAGAATATTTACAAGATTTAAAGTCAGCACCGATGGCCCGGGTGTTTACATTGATTGCTAAATGGGGAATCGGTAAATCGCGTATTGCTTATGAATTAGTGAGCGAAGCGCTTGGAATTGATAAAGGATGGACGATTCGCGATCAATCCGGCAGGCTACAAAAAGTCCGCTTATTACAATCCGATTTTGCTGACGGTATTTTGCCTATGTATATCCGCTATGAACAAATGCATGAGGACCTTCTTTATGGAGAAAACTGGGTCGGTTATGGCGCGTATGTAGCGCTGGCCAAATTAGCGGAACAACAACCTGCCCGCACGATTCAAGGTTCGATTGTGAAACATATTCAAGACCATTTTCTCCCGTTTGGTTTTTCACCAGCAAAATTGGCAGAGGCGATTGAGTTAGGGCAACATGAAGCAAATGATTTACTACAACATATTGATCAGCTTGATCAACTTGTTCAAAATGGTTTAGCTTACCTAAAACAGTTTGGCATTGAACATTTAATGATCATTGTCGATGAAGTGGAATCGGAATACGAGCTGTTTATGGATGGAATTCAAGAACAAAGCGAAGAGCGGAAAAAGAAACTTGACGGTGAAGCCATTAAAGTGATCACATCCGCGATTAAGCATGAAGACAGCCGCACCCGTCATCCAAATGTTTCTTTCTTGCTGCTTTGTTCACCGGCCATTGGCGATCAAATTAAAGCGCTCGAGGCGCTTGCCCGCCGTTTAGATAAATTGGAAATCACACAAAACTCTTATGCCGATATTAGCGATTATATCGCATCGCTGCAACAAAGCGGAACATTGCGTGAATATCCTGCAGGTCTTGTCGAAGCAGCTTACACGATTGCCGCCGGAAACTTCGGTTGGCTCAATGTGATCATGGCTCATTGTGACCAATACCTAGAACAGCATCCTGACAAAGAAACAGGTGAAATTTTACAAGACTTAGCTTATTCTATTCCGCGTTTTAGAGAAAGTTTAATCGATCATTCCCAGCTCGATTACATTGATACAAAGCCGATGCATATTCCGTTTGTGAAAAAAGCGTTATTGCGGCAGCTGCCATATCCGAAAGATTATTATAGTGCAGAAGAACAACAAATTTTATTATCAGCGAAACATATTGAAGGTATACCATTATTTAAAGAGTTTGTCGCTTTGCCGCTTGCGAAAAATGATTTAGGTTTTTATCTTGTGCAAAACAAATATAAAGCTGAATCTGATCATTTATTCGTGAATGAAACGACAGGTGAATCATTTAGTTTAGATGTCCTCTTGCGCAGTCTTGAAACGTTCTCAATTAATGTACCTAAAGGCTCTTTTATTGTCGGAAAAGAACGGGAAACGTTTTTAGCTCAAGTGCGCATGCTTTATCCGAAAGACGAAGTCGTTGAAGCGGCGGAGCTTTTATATACGTATCTTGAGCAACGAATGAAAACAGAGCAATTCGAAACATATATTGGTCCAAACTTTGCGTTCCTTGAGCGGTTGAATCGCCGCTATGCCGTCAAAAACGGGATTGCGAACTATTTATTAAACGAAGAAAAAGATCAAAAGCTTCAACAACATTTAAACGAGTTGGCGAAACAATATGATAAAGACGGTGAAATCGATCGCCTTCTTCTCGGTTTTACAAGAGCGATTGAGCAGGATTATCCAAACGTGCAAGCAATTCAAGTAAAAGGTAATAAATGCGGGCTCCGTATAAAAGTAACGAATCATCTATATTTAGGAGTTCATCCGAAAAAAATCGTCGATATTATTTGGGTTAGCAAACTACCTTCCTTGCACGATCTTGTTAACAGCAAATTGCTAGATAGCGGCAGTCACCCGATTATCATTTTAGCACCGACTGCTGATGCGGAAACAGAAATCGATGATATAAAACGAAAGTATGAGCGGCTCGGCCGTTGCCTGCTCTTTTTCCAAGTAACAAACTTGCAGAAGAAGGTATTAGAAGCGTTATCGGTTGAACGTGAGATGATGGATATCCGCAAGTCAGCCCATCAATTAGCGCAGCCATTCCGCGCAAAAATTCGTGCCATTACAGATGAAATTGCAAGAATCGCACGAACTTGGTTTGAACAGGTCGATAAAGAAGGATATGTGTTACGTCCGATTGTTTTTACAAAATCAGAAGAAGACTATCTTCCGGTATTAGCGGAAGGATATGCGAAATTGATTATTCACGATGCGACAATCGCTGAACTTGGCGCAAAACAAGGTGTAAAATTTATGGACAGCGAAGATTTCAATCGCTTTCAACATGCTTTAAAGGCGACGAAAGTTCCGGCTAAGTTAGATAAGGATGGTTATCGCGGTGCAGGATTGTTTATTCAGAATCATGAAAACGGGCAATATGAAGTGCAAATTCCGGCTGCATTCGCTTCTTTGATGTCATTTATCGGGAATCGCCGAGTAACAACCCAAGAAATTGAAGAAGCATTTTTCTTTAGTTCTGTTGATGTAATTAAGCCGGCAAAAATCATTGAACAATGGGTAACGTTTATGCAAGCGCTAAAAGTCGTGAGAACCATCAACAATACTCATGTGGAAAATGTTACTTCATATACGTTGGAAGCAAAAAGAGATAAAATTAAACAGTGGTATGAAAAAGAATACGATCAACTCGTTGATCAGTTCAAGGAAACGTTTAAAGGACCTAGACTCGATTTACTGAAGGGATATAAAAGACACGGAAGCTTAAGAAAAATTAACGAAGCTTTGCGTAATATCGATTTAAAGCTATTGCAAGTTCATACAAATAACCACCTCGCTATTTGGAAAGAGCAATTAAGTTATTTGCAACAATTTCATGATGAATGTAATTTCATCTTTGATGAAGAAAAATGGAATACACTTCAACCAAACGAGCGCAACTTTGAGAATCTCACATTAGATGGAAAAGACATGCCGATTTGGAAAAAGATAAAAATTGTACAACAATTTCATGATTATGTGTCAACGATTCAAAAGGACATTCTTGCAAAAATTCAAGAAAAAGTAGAAGAGATAAAAAATACGAACGAATATAAGGGGTACTATATCCCTATTTCACCATTTACGTACGTGCTCGAATTATATAAAAACGAAATTGAAAATGCGATGAATCATGTAAAATCTTCGCAACTACGAACGATGGTATCAAATGAAGAAACACTGGCACATCATCTATCTCTAGGAAATTATAAAGAAGCAATTGATCGGTTAAATATCATTATTTCACAAATCGGCTTAAAAAAAGTGGACCATACAAAGGTGGATTGGAAAGAACGGAGCGGTATCATTGGCCGTTATTACGATTTGAAAGATAAATTTGTGCAAATGGTAGACCTTTTTGTAGAATCGAAACCGAAAGTTGAGAAATGGATTGCTTATTATGAAATTAGTGAGATCGATGTGAAGCGTGAGGTAGGGATTGTTGAGCTTTCTATACTTTTTGACAAGTTAACTGTATTTTTAGAATCCGGTTTTGAAGAAGCGGTTGATGATCTTTTTACCGCAAAAAAAGAAAAGGCGATGGCACTTATTGATGAAACAGAAAAGCTGTTGCAGGAACGAAAAAACGATCTGACGGATCTAATCGCCCAAGTGACAAAAGTGGAAAATACGACGAAGAAAAAGCGGAACCAATATTTCGATGACCTCTTAATTGATGCGGTGAACCGCCTGTTCCGTCTGCAGCATCAACCGCTATATCAAGCGGACTTAAGTGCACCGATTCAAGAAGCAACCTATGAAGAAACGATAAGAAACGTACAAGCGGAAATGAAACAATTAGAAACATATGCCCATCAGTTTTTTGCGGACCATGCCAAATTTGTGCAATTTGAGTTTTATAAAGAAGTGGTTGACCGCAAAGGAGAGTTAGACTGGGCCCATTACCAAAAAGAAAAGGAAGAACTTGAGCAAATCGGATTGATTCGTACAAAAGTGGAGGTTCTCTAATAATGTCGAGTCTGCAAATTTTAAAACCATTCGCAAGACGGACAGAGTATAAAATGCTGCGTGAATGGTTTAAGGTGAAAGAAAAAGAGATCGACAAGTTGCAGTCAGGTATTTGTGTGATTCCAGCGATTGTTCTTTTAAAAATGTCAGAAAGCGACCGTTCGCGTCTTATTCAATGGACAAAAGGATGGGGAAACCAGTTAATGGTTTTCCCACCGTATCTTCATTTAGATATTTCATCATTATTGCAGATGAATAACGCGATTTTCATTAAAGAAATGAATGAATGCACGTATGAAGGAATTCCGGTTCGTGAAGAAATCGTGACTAATTTAACTCCGAAAATTCAATTACCGACAAAACAAACGGTTGCCGTTGACTTTTATTACGATACAAGCAGCGGCTGCATGACGATCACAACATTGCCGCTTCTTGATTACCGGTTGCTTGAGCAACGTGAAATATGTCAACGTCTATTTCAATCGTTAATGCACATCAATGAAAGAGATAAAAAAGATGAAATGAGCGAAGAAAAACAAATTGCTTTTAAGCCTGTTCATCACTTTGTACTTCTTCTCTCAGCAGCTAACGTCTTAGAACGACAACAAATCGTTCCATTCATTGAAAAGTTTTTCTATGTAGAAGTACGCGAAAATGACGTGAGGCAGGCTTTAGCTGAACTCGAAAATTCGCATTATATCGATTCAGGCGGAACGATTACCGAGAAAGGGCAGCAGTATATTACGGAACATGGTTATCGGGCATTTGTAAGAGAAATCATAAAGCGGAGGAAAGATGATGGAGAATGGTAAAACGAAACGGGATACCGCTATTGCCAATAGTTTAGTAGCAAAAATCCAGTTAGGCTTGCCAAGTACAGTTACGAAATTAAGCGCGAAAATGCGTTTTATCGATCATATTGCTCCGAAACTTCGCAATAGCGGTGTCATTCGCCCCGTTGAAAAAAAATCACCACTAACGATTCGGGCAGCAGGGATAGCTACCGCAAGCAAAACAATACCAGCATTTGGCAGTATTTTATATAGCGCTGGTGCTGTTCGTCAAGATTTATATATAGAAGAAGGGTCTGTGTATGAAACATTTCAAGACAGCCTCGTTGACATTGATGAAGCGGATGATATTGATATTAACCATAAATTAAAATTTATTCATGTGATGCAAGTTTACGATTTGCTAGAAGAGATGATGATGGAAGCCCATAAGCCGGAACTGGTGATTGTCGACACTCCGTTAATGTTAGAGCGGGCTGACGCGCCAATGGATACACATGGCCAATTATATATTGACTATCAAAACTGTGTAGAAAGAATCAAAAATTTTTGGGAGACATATCAACATTTTATTTTTCCGTTTAATCGAAACGGTATTCGGCTTGTTTCAGTGAGTACGAAACGTTTCGGTTCTATCTTCTACGGTCTTTTTTCCGAAGATAAAAATAAAGAAATGTATATTGTAGATGAAGTAAGTTTTCACGATATCGAACAGAACAATGAAGTGTTATTCAAAATTAAAAAGGTTGGCGTAAAAAAACTGTTGCACGGTGTTTTAACTCGAAGAACGCGTACGGCTGCCTATCAATACGATTTATTAGTCCAAACGAATCAGTTGGAGCCTAAAGACATTAGAAATCTAGGAATTATCAATTTTCATTTCCGGGCAGGGATGCATACACAACCTTTATTAGTAGAGATAATGGGAAACGCTCAAAAATGGGATTCTCAAAGTTTAGATGAGCTTACATCCTATCTCGTTTCGCTTTATACGCTCGACCAACCAAAGGCACTCCCGTTGCCGCTTTGGTATGCTGAGCATGCTCTAAAGCCAATTCGAAGTGGGGCGATTATTCAATATTTTAAAACACAGGCACGCGAAATGATTAAAAAGGAAGAAGTAGAAAATGTTTGGACCGAGGAAGTAGACTTTTTCGGGGAGGATGAATAATGAGTCAAGAAAAATATATCGGCAAATTGATTGGGAATACCGGAAACCCGAATGATTTAAAAATGGTGCTGCAAGATAGCTTTTCCGCACGCCGTGGCGAGTTTGTGAAAATTTTACATCAAGAACGTCCAGATGAAGAACCGACATATGTTCTTGGGCGGATTACTTCGATTTCGCGCAGCAATATTTTATACAATAGCGATCTTGGGGAAGGATTGAATTCGATCGAATTATTACCAGGAACACAAATGACAGGGGAGACATTGTTTGCTTCCATTGACCTTGTCGGTTACAAAGAATCGGCGACAGGACAAATTCGCATTCCGCGTCGCCCGCTAGATCCCGGGAGTAAAGTCTATGGGGTCGATTATGAATTTCTTTCTAAGTTTTATCAATTTGACGAAAATAAAAGCATTGCGATTGGCAACTTAATCGGTTACGAACGTGGAGAAAATATTGTTCCTGTTTATTTGGATGTTAATAAATTAGTGACAGAACATTTAGCCGTTTTGGCGATGACAGGGTCAGGAAAGTCTTATACGGTCGGCCGCATTATTGAACGGCTTGTGGCGCAAATGAATGGAACCGTTGTTGTATTTGATACGCACGGTGAGTATGGGAAAGCATTTGAAAAAGGAGAGATCCACTTCAATACAAATCTTGAGCATATTGAAGATGAAAAAGATCGGGAAAGCATTTTATTTATTCAAGAACGTTTCCACGCTTTACAAGCAGCAGGAGGTGGCATTCATGTATATACACCGCAAATGGAAGAGTTTGATTATAAATACGCCGGCAAGAATAAACACCTCGCCTTGCAGTTCGATCGTTTTGAAATGGACGACTTTGAAGAAATTTTGCCTGGCTTAACCGAACCGCAACAGCGTGTGCTCGATGTTGCGATTCGTTATTGGAAATATAAGTACCCAAACCCGCCTCGCGATATTAAAGATTTACGCGAGCTGCTTTCCGGTGATTTAGAAGAGTTGCGGAATTGGGATGAAATAACAGAAGCAGAAGCGCGGGCATTGAGCGGCAGAAGCGCAGCGGTCGCTTCGATGAAATTGAATCGTGTCATTAACGAAGCACGAAGCTTTTATACAAAAGCGATTGGTGAACCGACAGATATTTATAAATTAATTGGAGAAATGAACGAAAAATATGGCCGATTAATCATTATTGATTTGCAAGGTTTATCAGATGATGCAAAACAAATCGTTACGGCACTCGTATCAAGTGAAATTATGCGGGCAGCGGCAGATAAACAACGTCCGATTCGTCCTTGCTTCCTTGTGTATGAAGAAGGGCATAACTACGCTCCAGCAAATGCACCAACGATTTCGAAAAAAATTATTAAAAAAATTGCCGCGGAAGGCCGGAAATTTGGGGTAGGTTTTGCCATCGTTTCACAACGTCCGTCTAAATTGGATGCAGATGTGACCTCGCAATGCAACACGATTATTACGATGCGCCTTAAAAATCCGGATGATCAACGTTTCATTACGAAAACATCCGATATGTTAACGAAAGCAGATATTGATGAACTTCCATCTTTATCTACAGGGGAAGCGTTAATTACGGGGCGTTCGACTCCTGCTCCGCTATTAGTGAAAGTTGGTACAAAAGCGTTAGTTCATGGCGGTCAATCGCCGGAAGTAGTCAAAGAATGGGGTGTATTCGGTGGATAAAGAGCAATTAAAAGCAAAAATTATTGATGAGTTTAAAAATGGAACGATTCGCGATTCGCTTTTTCCGATGATTTCCGTTTATGGGATTCGTGATTATTCAGAGACTGTTCATTCAGCAGGACTGAATTATATTACGGAAATCGCCAGACATATTCAAGGAGTAACCGCTTTATCCGAATGCCCTGTTTATCCAATTAACCAACAATATGGCCATAGCATGACCCGGGAAGTCCGTCCGGATTCGGTATGGTATCGCCAGCAGGATGTAAAGCCTATTCTTGTTTCGGAGTTTGAACGATTTGAAAATTCAAAGGGCAAACATGATAAACTAAGAGAGAAATTTGAAAATTTATTATTGGCCTATCACCAACTCGGCGGCGATTTACCGTTGATTCTCTTTGTCTACTGGTCTTACAGCGGGGCAATTCCGAAAAATATCGATAAATATATTAGCATTTTTGATGAAGGGTTCACATTACCGAACGGCCGCTTTATTCCGGGAATTAATTCGTTCGTTACTGATTATCTCGTTTTTCAAGCAGTGGCAAGCGGAACGAAAGAAAATCTCACCATAAATGAATGGATTCAAGTGAGGTAAACAATCATGGTCCGTAAGCGTTATTCAATTCAACTAAAAAAGGATATGAATATCGGAGATAAATATATTTTGCAAGAAATGGTTGGTGAAGGATCATACGGATATGTGTGGAAAGCCCTTCGCTGTGAAGATGAAGAAATTATCGCTTTAAAAATCCCGAAAAGCCAAGAGCGCGGTGATGCAGCATTAGTGGAAGGGGAGCGCTTTATTGACGTTTCTCATGAAAATATTATCAATATTTATTGGATGGGCAGAGTAGACGGTTATTTTGTCATTGAAATGGAGCTGTTTGATGGGAAACCCCTCTCCCAAGAGTTAAATGAAGAGGGAAGCAATCATCCAAGGACATTTCAAAAAATGTTTGATATTTTTGAACAAGTGCTAAATGGTGTTGAATTTATGCACTCTCTACGCATAGCGCATGGAGATATCAAACCGGACAATATTTTAATCAATGACACGACTGTAAAGCTCACAGACTTTGGAACAAGCCGCTTGATTGAAGATATTTTTATCAAAACAATTGATGGGGCTGGAACTTTTGCTTATATTGCACCTGAAGTTCTTCATTCACAAACACGATATTTAAATTCTGATATTTATTCTTTAGGGGTTTTGTTATATCAATTGTTAACTGGGAAAACTCCGCACGACACCTATTTTAATGTCATTCATAACGTCCCTTTTCCAAAACCGAGGGAATTGAACGAGCGCATTACACCTTCGATGGAAAAAGTAATCATGAAGGCGTTAGAGAGAAACCCGGAAATACGATATCAGTCGGTTACCGATTTCCGCACCGAATTTAAAAGAGCGGTAGATGAACATTTTCAACAGCAGCAAGTTGAAAAGTTTATTCCTCGTGTAACATTAGCAAGCAAACACGATCCGTTGGAATTAGCGGTATTGAACTGTAAACTCAAAAAATTTACATTAGCTGAAAAAATTTTGACGACAGAAATAACCAATGGAAATACGATGCCGGAAATCTCTTTGCAGCTCGCATACGTATATTACAAAACAGGGCGGTTATTTGAAGCGTTGCGGAAAATCGAACAGATTGAAGGAGCAGCGGTTGAGGATACACGCCAGGAAAGCTTTGCGACAGCCGTAAAAAATTTAAAAGCAAGAATTTTCTTAGCCATGAAAAAGTACGAGGAAGCGTTGCGCTTATATGAAGAGCTGTATCAAAAAGAACCTGATAATTTAGATTATCGTTATAAATTAGCAGCATGTTATGGAGTGTGCGGGCAAGGAGAAAAAACGATTCAAATTTTAGAACAAATCAACCAAGAGACACCGGGTATTTGGGTTGTTGTTAAAAAACTTGGTCAAGCGTACGAACAAAAAAAGGATTACGAGCGGGCAAGAGCTTATTTCAAATACGCTTTAAAACTTCGCCCAGATGATGAGTATATGAAGAAGAGATTAGCGGCTTACGAGTATTATTTGTAACTTTTGAAGAATAAAAATGTCAGATCGGATATCTTGATTAAACGATTCAGAGACGAATTAGGTTCAAATCAACCGCTTTATCAAAATAAACAAAAATAAACAAACCGGTGTTTATATGTTATATCTCAATAGCAAAGTTATGAAAAATGATTTAATGGTGCTCCATGGTATCACACCAAATAAATCGCTGGAAGTAAAATTTCCATATGTTCCGGATATGTATTTGAGTCATTTTATAAGAGGATATTTTGACGGTGATGGAAATATTAATCCTGATGGCTATGTAGTCAGTTTTGTTGGCGGCTCTCTGGATTTTATGGTTGCTTTGGAGAATCATTTAAAACCACGTGGATTTGAAGTTAACTTAACTAAAAAAGAAAAACATATTCGTTTATATATGAGCGGCCGAAAAACCATTAAGGAATTTTACGACTGGATGTACTACGATAAAGGGTTATACTTGAAACGTAAATTTGAAGCATTCCCGGATAAAAATTTGGATGCAGAAACATTGCAAAACGCAAAATTAAAAAAGACAAAACAAGCTGTTGCAGAAAGAAAAAAAGCTTTTATCGATGAATATCGAAAAAGTTATTGCGTTCATCAAGCATGTGAAACGGCTGGAATTACATTAGGAACGTATTATACATGGTTAAAACGTGACAAATCATTTAACGAAGAATTTTATAATTTTATAAAATGAAAGAAAGGGCAGTTAAGTAACCAATAACTGCTTTATATTTTTCACACTCCAGTTTACATAACACAAATTATAGGAAGTTAAAAAAAGAAAATATATATTGTCTCATTATAAAAGTAAACTTTAAATAGTGAGACATAAAAAATTTTGAAACAAAGTTCGGTTCATTCATTTATAACCATTATCATTTCATAATTAATAATCGGACAAGCTTAGAGCGGATTTTTAGGATTTTTAGTTTGTTACAACTGGTTCACAGGTCATAAAAAGTTTTTTTGAACTCATATATTAAAGTGTGACATTTTGATATTTTGGAGTGAATTTATTTGGAAATTCGTCCGTATTTTATAACCAAGTCTCTTGTTCCAGAAAATCAAGAATCTCCCATTCGTTTTTTGCTAAGTCAGAAAATTACTCCTATTCCGTATTTTTATCGCTGCAATCATTTTACTTATCCTTCCCTTCTTTCCCATCTGTATTATTTAACAATTGGCGGATTGGTTCAGTATCCTTCTTATTTATTAAAATCGATGCAGTCGAAATCTTTCGTTATCACGCTGGAATGTGCCGGTAATCAACGGGGCGAATTTACGCCAAAAGTGTTTGGGGAGCAATGGAAAGACGGCGCGATTTGTATGACAAGCCTATGAAAAAGGTGAATATACCATTTTGGCAAAAGCAACCGATTCAAGAGGACGAGCGCAGCCATTTTCTGCAATGTGGAATCGGAAAGGGTATGGCTACAATGCTGTACAAAAAATTCGCGTTAAAGTTAAAATTGAATAATCTTTATGAGAATGAGAGCATTTTTGTTACAACCAACAAAAAGTAAATGCGCAGCAATTCATCATGTACCATTGGGAATCGCTGCGCATTTATTGCAACTGTCTCAATAGCAGAAAAAGCACTGTATCATCCTTCCGCTAATTATTTAAATAACGCACACCAATATATTCAACGCGAATGAGACCGCCTTTTTCTTGTGCGTATTGTTTAACAAGTTGTTTCGCTTTTAAAAATGCTTCCATCATGCCTCCAGCAAGAATTGTTTCCTTCCATGTCAGACGTTTCGGATGATCTGTTTCAAAAGAAAATAAATATTGTTTCATATACTCCCTCCTTTAAAATCTATATTTTTCAGGATAATATTATTATATAATATAACTGTATTAATTTTTTATAAAAACTGTTACAAATGTGTTAACTTTTTATAAAAACTAAAAAAAGCGGCTATTGAAAGCCGCTTTATTTCATCGAATTTACAGAAAAACAAAAACCCTTAGAATCTTCCAAGGGTTTTTGTTAGATAATATAAAATTGGAAACAAATCGATCTGCATTGCTGACGGAAATGTTTATAAACTCTTATAGAGAAGCTTCTTTAAAAGCGGGAACAGAACGTCAGGGAGTTTGGCAATATCGGGAACGAGAATGCTGTATTTGCCATAAATATTTTGAATTGTTTTCTTTTGCCCCTCATCAATTTCACCATTGGCTAAAAAGACATTGATTACTTCGATTCCCAGCTTTCGCGCCTCCATCACCGCTTCGTGCGTGTCAACAATCCCGTTTTGTTCATAACCGAACGCTGCTGGTTCTCCATCAGAGAAGATAAGCAAAAACTTTTGTTTTTCTGTTCGTTTAATCATTTGTTCGGTCAGCACGCGAATGGCAAACCCGTCACGGTTGTCTTCCTCCGGCTCCAACTGCATAATTTCCGGGCCACTCGTTTTTTTCAGCGAGCGGTCAAAAGGAATGACGGTTTGAAAATAGTTCGGTTGTTTGGTTTCTGTCGCTTCGTTTGTATCTTCCCAAAATCCAACGATTTGGTGCGGTACGGAAACGGATTTTAACGCTTCATGAAATAAAATAATTCCTAATTTGGTTTGTTCCATTTTATCATACATCGAAGCGGAACAGTCGACTAAAAGCGAAAAAACGGCATCAATTTGTGTTGACGGTTGATGCTTCTTATAAAATAGCCGCGGGTTTTCGTCTGTTAATAAACGGAGCAATTTTTTGCTTAAACGTCCAAAATGTAAATCGCTCCGCGGCAGCGTTTTCTTATGTTCCAGCGTTTTTTCAATCATTTGTTTTAATTTCTTTTGATATGGTGCGACGATGGTTTTGTTTTTCTCATATTGCGCCACGTCTTCACTTGAAGGAACGGATGGGGAAATAAATATCGGAAAAGCATGTTTATTTTCTTTTCCATAATCATGAGAGAGACGTCCTTCACGAATATCCCGCTTTTGTTCCATCGCTTCTAGTTTTGAATAGTCTTTGCGTGCGCTTTTTTGCGCCGAGCCTTGGACAAGCGCCAATGCTTGATCGCCTGCTTCCCCTTCGCGCACTCCTTCCCCAAGCAAATCCGTTTGTGAGCCTTGTTCTAAGTCAAACTGCAGAAAACTTTTTGTCATGTCGCTTGTTTCGCGGTGCCACGTCGGTAATATATCACCATGAATGTCTTCAGCGCCATCTTTCTTCTTATCTAACACATCGCAATTTTTTAGCGGGTCTTTTCGTTTTAGATCATCAATTGTAAGACCATGTTCTTCCCGTTCATAAACGTTTTCCGGAAGATGAAAATACGTGTTCAGCATATCGTTTTCTAATATTTCATCAAATACTTCGACCATTTCAAGCACAACTCCTGCGACATCTTTTGTGGACTTTGTTTCAAAAAATCTTGTAAGCGTGCTGCGTATAAACGGCATGGCTAAATCAATATTTTCGCTGATAGACAATACCTCTTCAAGCGGTGAATCAGCGGTTAACAAAAGATAAATCGTATTAAATAATGCATCCGTATGAACGGCTTTGACAAGATTGACGTTTAATTGGCTTTTAAAGTAACGGCGATAGACTTTACGGCGAATGGAAAAGGCTTTTTTCGTTCCCGGCCGCTCTTTTTTGCAAATTTCTTCAAGCCGCACATCTTCCGCGAGCATAAATAGTTGTTTAGCAAAGCTGGGAACAGATGTCTTCTTCGTTCGTTCAATAAACCGAACAACTTCTTTAAAATCAGTGTGATACAAACTGCCGATTGCCCGAAGAAATACATCGCTTTTCATTCCGTTTACTTTATCTTCGGACGGACGATTGTCCCAAAAATGGCTGACGAATAATTTGCGATGAACGATGTCGACATAGGATTGATAGCCGAATTCCACTTCCCATTCTTCGTTTTTCACTAGCGTCTTTGCCAAATCAGAAAGCTGCATAAAAAGAAACGAATCAATTTTTTTATCATTAAATTGAATAAATCGATGCATCTTATGAACCCTCACTCAAAGAGCGTTTCGGCGATATTTTGGATCGCTGCCTTTTCCCGTTCGTCTTCCAGCTTTTCAATAATTCCTCGTTGAATCGCACGGAGCGGAGGTAAATAAACCGCTAAATCACATGTATCAATAAGGGCGCGAATCGAAGCGGCTTCTTCGGAAATTTGCCCGTTTTTCACCTGAGTGATCAAATCAGCTGATAACGTTACAAATTTATCAATAAGTGTGGAGTCAGTTAATTTACTTTGTGTTTGTAATACGGTTTTTAATGTTTCCCCTTGAATATATGGTACTTCAATAACAATAAAACGATTTTTCAACGCTTCGTTTAACGGCACTGTCCCAACATATCCTTCGTTAATAGCGGCAATGACACCAAACGTATCTTTGGCTTTGACGACTTCGCCTGTAAATGGATTGGTAATCATTTTTCGATAGTCAAGCACACCGTTCAAGATTGGCAGTGTTTCCGGTTTTGCCATGTTAATTTCGTCAATATATAATAAGTGCCCTTTTGTCATCGCTTGAATCACAGGACCTGGAACAAACTCAATTGTTGTTTTCCCATCACGTTCTTGGATCGTCTTAAAGCCAAGCAAAGCTTCCGCGTCCAAGTCAACCGAACAGTTAATACTATGCATCGGCTGTCCAAAAATCGCTGACAATGTTTCAGCTAATTTCGTTTTCCCTGAACCTGTCGGACCTTTTAATAAGACGTTTTTCCCTAAAGAAAGCGCGACAATTGCGTCAAATAATATCGAATCGTCAGATGGCGTATAGCCGCCTTTACCAATGAGCCCGGAATCTTTGTCACGGGAAAATTGTTGTTTCCGCGCTTCTAATATATGTTTAATCTCTTCAGGGAGATGTAAATGAATCATTTCCATTGACATATCGCTAATCCTTTCTATTTTCTTAATCATCTTTTATTCATTAGTATTCTACTAAAACAAGAAAGTTTGTGCAAAAGTAAACAATAATTCAGAAAACAATAAAAATATTATGTAAACAAATAATAGACGCGAAAAGATTTCGCATCTATTATCGGCTTTTTACTAATAAATTCACTGCTTCTTGAATTAACTTTTCGCTCTCATGGTTTCCTTTTTCCATTTCTTGACGAATACAATGTTCTAAGTTCGTACTAACAATTACAGCAATCGCGCGATCAATCGCATTGCGAATAGCGGATAATTGCGTTACTACGTCTTTACAGTCTTGTTCTTCTTCCATCATTTTTAATACACCGCGTATTTGGCCTTCGATACGTTTTAGACGATTTTTAATTTGCTTATCATAAATCATTGTCCATTTGCTCCTTTCAATATGAAATATATACCCTTAATGGTATATTAACTAATATGATACCGCTTGTCAATGATACAGAAAATATCGAAGAAATTATCCGAAGTTGTCTTTTATCGCTTTCCGAATTAATGCTTCGCAACGATCCAGCTCCGCTTTCAATTGTTTTTTATACAATTGTGCTTTTTTATAACCTTCTTCTGTAAAACGGTAATATACCACTTCCTGATATTTCATCCCTTCTTTTTTCGTTTTCACTTGTTTTAAAATGCCGTCTTCAATTAAATCATGAAGTGCCTTATATACTTCCGAATGATTTGGTCTATAACCAAACGGTTTAAATTCCTGGCGGAGCAGGTCTAGTATTTTTAGTCCATATAAACGTTCTTGCTCCGTTAGCGTGATTAAATACAGCTTCAAAAAAGCACGTTGTTTTAAAAGAAAGCCGCTTGGAGTCCGTTTATCCCCCATAAAAAATCCTCCCTTTCATGTAAGGTGGTTGATTATATTGTAATCATTCAAGGGAAACAGTTAAAATCCTTCTTTCTTACGAATATGCTGTTTTATTTTGTTCATTTTGGATTTAGAACATAGTTTTATTAATAAAGCTTGAATATACTTTACTTAATTTTTTAAAGATTTTTTACTAGTAATAAGCTGGAACATAAAACTAAAATGATTTTGCCGTTCATTGCCCATTTGCGGAATAGACTTCTAATCGTAATGCAAGGATTTTCCATGACAAACAGCGGAAGTGAATCGCAAAAACTGAATGAACTGCTCCCGCATATACGTTCCTCTTTATTATTATAGAAAAATATGAGGTGATTCACAAATTTTGTTGCTTTTTCCCCAACAAAAACGATCGTGTCTCCCATAAGTTTGCTCTTTGCAACGATTTGACGGACGCGTACATATAAAATGCAAAAGAAGAAAACACCCGTATCAAACGAGTGTTTTCTTAACAACCACTTATTTAAAGACGATTGTTTTATTTTGATGAATAAGAACTCGATCTTCAAGATGCCATTTCAAAGCGCGTGAAAGTACCGTTTTCTCGATGATGCGCCCGATTCGCTTTAAGTCTTCTGGATGATGTTTATGATCGACCCTTGCTACATCTTGCTCAATAATTGGTCCTTCGTCTAGCTCGTCTGTTACATAATGCGATGTTGCCCCGATCAATTTAACGCCGCGTTCATACGCGCGTTCATACGGCTTTGCTCCGACAAACGCCGGAAGAAACGAATGGTGGATATTAATAATTCGAAAAGGAAATTCTGCTACGAAATCGGGTGATAGTATTTGCATATAACGCGCAAGCACAATAGTATCAATTTCATATTTTTTCAATAAAGATATTTGCTCTCGTTCTGCTTCTCTTTTATTTTCCTTCGTGACAGGAATATAGTAATACGGAATACCAAGCGCTTCAACACTGTCTCGCGTATGTTCATGATTGCTAATGACTAACGCCAAATCAGCAAGCAATTCGCCCGCCTGCCATTCCCAAAGTAATTCTAATAAACAATGTTCTTCCTTAGAAACAAAAATAGCGATTTTTTTTAATTCACTATGTAAACTAAAGCGCCAGTTCATCTGAAACTGCTTGGCAACTGGTTCAAAAGCTTCTTCCATCTCTCGTTTTCTCGATATCATCTCAGGGCAATCAAATTCGATCCGCAAGAAAAATGTACCGCCTTCCGGATCTGTTGAATATTGGCTTGATTCAACGATATTTGCTCCTTGATTATATAAAAACGTTGTTACAGCGGCGACGATGCCAGACCTGTCAGGACACGATATTAATAAACGGGCTCGGTCTTTATATTGCTCTAAAAATGTTCGTAGACGGCGTTCTCGAAAATGACTCATTACCATATCTCCTTCCACAGATAGAAAATTCTAATAATTTATTATAATACCATAATCAATGACGGATGCAATAAAAAGAGCTGTCTCATAAGAGTCTGACCTCACACATTCATCATGATATATAGCCGATTTAGCCAATATAATACACTATATATCATATCGTGATTGTCGGTCTGACCCTTTGCTTTTGAAACAGCCTTTTATTTTTCTTTTTCAAATAATGATAAATATTGTCCGTATCCTTCCTTCTCCAGTTCTTCTTTTGGAATAAACCGCAATGCCGCAGAATTAATACAATATCTTAGCCCTGTTGGAGGAGGTCCGTCATGAAAGACATGGCCTAAATGAGAATCAGCTTCGCGGCTGCGAACTTCAGTGCGAATCATTCCGTGGCTTAAGTCTAGATCTGTTTTAATATTTTCTGGATGAAGTGGTTTTGTAAAACTTGGCCAGCCGCAGCCAGAATCGAATTGATCTAATGAACTAAATAACGGTTCGCCAGAGACAATATCCACATAAATTCCTTCTCGCTTATTATTCCAATACAAATTGTTAAATGGCGGTTCAGTGCCATTCCGTTGTGTCACCTCATACTGAAGAGGTGTTAATTTTTTTCGGAGTTCTTCATCGCGCTTCTTGTTAAACCAATGTTTTTTAAGAAATGTATCGCGTCCTGAACCGATTCGATACAGCTTGTAGCGAAGTGGATTTTTTTTATGATAGTTTTGATGATATTCTTCAGCTGGATAAAATGTTGAAGCTGGCAAGATTTGTGTGACAATCGGCTTAGAAAAACGGCCGCTTGCTTCCAATTCGTGTTTAGATTGTTCCGCTAGGCGGCGTTGTTCCTCATTATGATAAAAAATAGCCGTTCGATACGATTCGCCGCGATCATGAAATTGTCCGCCTGAATCAGTTGGATCAATTTGCCGCCAATAAATATCTAAAAGTTTTTGATAAGGAAATACGTTCGGATCAAAGGTAATTTGGACAGCCTCGTAATGTCCGGTGGTGTGTGAGCATACTTCCTCATATGTTGGATTTTCTTTATGACCGCCTGTATATCCGGATACGACTTTTATAATTCCCGGCTGTTCTTCGAATGGCGAAACCATACACCAAAAACAGCCGCCGGCAAATGTCGCTAACTCATACTGCTTATCTGTATGTTCCATTCGTGTTTCACCTCGCTGACTTCTTTTCTTCCATCATAACGCAAATCTAAAATGGAGGCAAAAGACAACACTTTAGTCGGGAGTACGAAAGAATGAATGGAGTAGAAAGGGAGAAAAATCAGTCTTTCTCGGAAGCGGAAAAACAATCCGATTTCGCAATATTTTTAAGCAAGAGAAAGAAAAAATCGAAAAACATCCATAGTAAAGTAATTGAGCAATAAAAAACGCCAGGCGTAAATACCTGGCATTCTATATTATTATTTTGTTAAATCTTCGGCAGAGCCAAAGAATTCATAATGAATTTGTTCCTCTCGCACGCCCCATTCTTTTAATGCGTAGTAAATGATTTTCATAAATGGAACAGGGCCGCAGAAGTAGAATTGTGAATCTTTATTTTTTACTACGGATTGAATAAAGTCTAAATCGATATATCCTTCTTTAGCAAAGCCGTATTTTTCGCGATCTTCTTCAGAAGGTGATTGATAGCAAATATAGTAAGAGATATTTTCGTTTTCTTTCGCTAATTGACTGATATGGTCATGGAACGCATGGACTTTCCCGTTAATAGCCGCATGGATGAACGTCACGTTTCGTTTTGGCTGACGCTCAAGTACTGTATTTAGCATACTTAATAAAGGTGTAATTCCTACCCCGCCGCTCATAAACACGATCGGCGCATCGGATGTGTCTAAAACAAAATCCCCCGCTGGAGCACTTAGCTCAACGATATCTCCTTCTTGCACATGATCATGCAAATAGTTAGATACAATTCCAGCTGCCTTGTCAGCCGTCGCCGCTTCTCGTTTCACGCTGATGCGATAATAGTCTTTTCCTGGCGAGTCTGACAAACTGTATTGACGAATATGTGTATACTCTTCACCTGGGATATTGAGTTTTACACTTACATACTGACCTGGCAAGAATTCAGCAATCGCGCCCCCATCTTCCGGCATTAAATAGAAGGAAGTGATGACATCGCTTTCTTTCACTTTTTTCTTGACAATGAACTTGCGGAAATCTTTCCAGCCGCCTTGGGCTTCTTCTGCTTCCTTATACAATTGAGCTTCCGCTTGAATAAAGACATCAGCGAGAACTCCATACGCTTCTTTCCATGCTTCTATAATTTCATCAGTCGCTGCATCCCCGAGTACATCCTTAATCGCAATCAACAAATATTTTCCAACAATCGGATAGTGCTCTGGTTTGATACCTAAGCTGCGGTGTTTATGTGCGATTCGTTTGACAACAGGCATAATCGCTTCTAAATGATCGATATGTTGAGCGGCTGCGTAAATAGAAGCCGCAAGCGCTCTTGGCTGCTTTCCTTGTTTTTGATGCGTCTGATTAAAAATGTTTAACAGCTCTGGATGATTAGAGAACATTGTTTGATAAAAGTGCTTTGTAATTTGTTCTCCGTATTGCTCTAATACCGGAACAGTTGACTTAATCATTTCCATCGTTTTTTCGCTTAACATTGTTTTGGTGGCACTCATCTTCTATATCCCCTCACTAAAAGATGTATTTTATATACATCTTTATTCAAACACGGTTATCGAATAAAAGCAATATTTAAAATACATCTTTAACAAATTGTTCACAATTGGATGTTTTAAGATTTTTCTTCATTCATGCTAAAATAAAAGACGAAACTATGAATGAAGGTGTGAAAGTGATGCACTTAACAACATATACGGACTTCTCCTTGCGCGTTCTCCTTTATTTAGGAACGCTTGAGGATGGCGAAAAAACAAATATCAAAGAAATTTCGCAAACGTTTTCGATTTCCGAAAACCATTTAAGCAAAATTGTGTACGAGTTAGGAAAGCTCGGTTTGATCGAAACGATTCGTGGACGAAACGGCGGCATCCGTTTAGCAAAACCGCCTAGTGAGATTAATATCGGGTGGGTTGTTCGCCAAACAGAAGATAATTTATCGTTAGTTGAATGTTTTGCAGGGCGCGAAAACCATTGTATTGTTACTCCCGTTTGTCATCTAAAACATATTCTTCACGAGGCGCTGCAAGCATTTTTAAAAGCGCTTGATTCATATACGTTAGCGGATTTGCTTCAGAATAAAAATGAACTAAAAAATTTGTTTACTACTGCTCTAGACATGAACAAAAGCATCTAACAGCGTTAGGTTAGATGCTTTTTATATTTTTCAATCTTTTTGACATACTACAAACAAGAACGTTTCGGGATTTCTTTGTGCTAATCTCAATGATCATTGTAGCTGAATGCGAAGATAATGAAGACAATAAAGAGCAAAATCAATTAAAACCGGAACAAGCGGATACAAATTCATCTTAAACGACAATTTTCGGCAAAAATGTAAATACTTCGTTTGTCACATTCGACAAAATATATTAATATTAGAAAGGTGTTATAAAAATATAACTTTTATTTTAAAGGAGGCAGCAATGAATAGTTTACCAAAGCAATTACCACCTTATATTAAAAATGAAAATGGTGAACTTTGGTTAACAGAGGACGAGCGTGAAAATCTAAAGATTAGCTATCGGATTAAAGATATTATTTTCTCGGACCAATCACCGTTTCAACATGTCATGATTCTCGATTCTTATGATTTCGGCAGAATGCTCGTTCTTGATGGGGTTATTCAAACGACTTCTATTGACGGTCACATTTACAATGAAATGATTTCACATGTTCCGCTTCAATTTCACCCCTCACCAAAAAAGGTGCTCATTATCGGCGGCGGTGACTGTGGGGCAGCACGTGAGGTTGCGAAATATAAAGAGGTTGAAGAAATTCATATGGTTGAAATTGATGAGATGGTCGTAAATGTATGTAAAGAACATCTTACAGATGTATCCGGAAATCTTTCCGATCCTCGCGTGAAATTCATGTACACGGACGGTGTCGCATTTATTAAAGAACACGCCAACACATACGATGTGATTATTATCGATTCTTCAGATCCTGTTGGTCCGGCGAAAGAACTGTTTTCATATGAATTTTACAGCAATGTTTACCGCGCGTTAAAAGATGACGGTTTGATGGTTTGTCAAAGCCAGTCTCCTATTTTTCATATGGACGTGCTGAAACAAACTCATGCTAACATTAATAAATTGTTCCCATATTCTACTATTTATACTGCAACAGTGCCTACTTACCCTGGCGGATTATGGAGCTTTACGATCGGCTCAAAAATTCCGCTTTCCCTTTCAGAAAGCAAGTTGATGCCAACTGATACAAAGTACGTCAATGCCGATGTATTAAAGCAATGTTTCCAGCTTCCGCAGTTTATGAAGCAACAGCTGTTGTAAAACAGATTGGTGGGCTAGTCCACAAAATGAGAAAAGGCGTGCCCACCATATGTTATTTCCATTCAAGAATCTCTGTTAAGTCACTGTATATACAGTCAGGCCAAATCCCTAGCTCATCCATTATTTCTCCCGTTCGGTTAATCCATGCCGTATAAAACCCAAAGCTCTTCGCTCCAGCAATGTCCCATGTATTCGATGAAATAAATAATACATCCTCCCTATTCACTTTCAATCTGTCCAGGACGAGCATATATGAGGCAGGAGTTGGTTTAAACTGTTTCATATCATCAACACTGATCACATGATGAAACCACTGGCCGAATTCATAATGATTTACAAGCGGTTCAAGCATATCCCTTGAGCCATTTGAGAAAATGGCCAATGTTTTATTGTCTAGCTCCTTTAGTACTTGTTGAACTTCTTTGTAAGGAGTGAGCTGTAAGTAGGCGTTTATTAGTTTTTCTTCCTTCTTGTTATCCAAAGATACTCTTAATTTTTTACACGTATAACGTAACGCATCTTTTGTTACTTCTAAAAAAGTACGATATCTACCCATTAGCTGCCTTAAAAAAGAATATTCAAGCTGTTTCTGCCGCCAAATCTTGCAGAGCTCTTCCCCTTTACCAGGAAAACACTCTTCACATGCTTTCTGAACAGAATACACATCAAACAACGTACCGTAAACATCGAAAACGAATGCTTCAACAGAACGAACCATGCAGTTTGCTCCCTCCTTTGTTAAATCATAATAGTTAGAGGCTGACCATAAGCATTATCCAATGTTATGTCTGACAATTTGCTTTAGATTCAGCCTCATTGTTCGCTTGGACATTTACTATAATCGTAAAATCTCACTTTTTCGTTTTACTCATGAGAAAATGCCCGCTGAGCGAGAAGAGATAGAGTGATATCATCTGCGGGCGGGTTATGAAGCCCTGCTCTTACATCGCGATAAAATCTTTGCAGGGGACTGGAGGTAAATAAACTTTGTCCTCCGACAATGCGCATCGCTTGATCAACAATTTTGACAGCCGCATTCGTTGCTGCATATTTAACTGCGGCAAGTTCCGGCCCCATGTGTAACCGTTTATCCGGATATTGATCCCATTTTTCAGCAACCGAATACATAAAATGCCGTGCGGTCATGAGTTCGATGTCAGCTTCTGCTATCTTTCTTCGCACCTCTGGCAACTCTTTAATCGGATGGGACAAACTGTTTGGCTGATACGTTTGTGCAAAATGAATCGCTTCATCTCGTGCTGCAATAGCAATCCCTAAATAACAAGCAGGAATATGCAGCAGCCATCCTTGAGGGTTTCCTTTTTTCTTTTGTGATTTCATTTCCACAAGCGCTTCTTCCGGCACCTCGACGTCTTCCAGTATTAAATCATCACTTCTTGTTCCTCTCATTCCGAGTGTATCCCACGTTTCTTCTATTTTCACTCCTTTGGTGAACCTCGGAATAAGAAAGTCAGCTACCTCTCCTGTTTCCGCAATCGTTGCAGAGACAATAAAATAATCAAGGGCCGGGGCCATCGATGTATACGTTTTTCGCCCATTAATCATCCAACTGCCGTTACACTTTTTTGCTGTTGTTTCCGGTCTTCCCCCGCGAGCGGGACTTCCTGTTGCTTTTTCCGATTGGGCGCTATTGATTAAATATTGGTGTTGAATAATTTCTTTACATAACCGTGAAAAAACAGACTCTTTCCATTTTCTTTCTTGGGCGATATTCATAATGATTCCTAAATGCCATCCGATCGATAAAGCGGTTGCTGCATCTCCTTGAGCAATGGTTTCTTGCACTAATAGAAACTCATAGAGGGAAATTTCCTGTCCGCCGTATTTTTTAGGGATGGTCAGTGAAAGAAACTGCTCCTTCTTTAATTCCGCAAAATTTTCAAATGGAAAAGCGGCTTGCTCGTCATATAAATGAGCCCGTTTTCGAAACTGTTTTGCTAGTTCGGCTGCTTTTTCGTATAATTTCTCCTCGCGTTCCGTACGAATAAATAACTCATATATCTCCTTCATATCCTTCATCTTTCCTTTTTTTATTTATTTGCTACTTATTTTACATTTTACTTATCATAAATAGAAAAATATATAATTATAATTATGAAACTAAAGATGGTCATTGTTTCAGTTCCAATGATACATGCCATCCGAATGTTAATGATTAAAAATAAGTGTTTTAACGATGGTTTTTAACATAGAATCCGTTTTAACCTTTTCTAAGAACGGAAAATCATTGGAAGTTACAGATAATTTTGCAAGTGGTTTCACTTTGCTTTCACATATCCATTCATCTTTAATACCTCCTTGTTTGAAAAAGTGTTTGGGAATGATATAAGAAGTACATCCATCTCTCCAAAGTTCTCCCTTAAACTCTTCATTAACGGAAAAATAATAAAATCGCTTAATTCCCTTTTTCGTTTGAAGGGTAATAAAGAGCCAACATATTCACTTCGATTAATAACGGCAAAAAACATGGGCCAAATCTTGATGATTTAATTTCTTGAACGTTAAATTTCGAACAATTGCCGAATGTCTTTATCGTCTTTCAGATGATAAAACTCGTTTTTCTCTTTACTATATATATAATCTTTTTTCCATTCATCTTTGTATAGCGTAATATAACGGATTGCACGGACAATTTCATATATCTCTTCATTTGTCATAATTGGATGAAGGGATACACGGATCCATCCCGGCTTATTCAGAAAATGGCCTTGTTGAATTTGCTGTGTTATTTGTTTGGATGTCTTCTTGTCGATTTGGAATAAGTAATGACCATACGGCCCGGCGCAAGAGCACCCGCCCCGTACTTGAATGCCAAATCGGTCGTTTAGCCATTTAACCGCTAAATTGTAATGAATTCCTTCGATCGTGAAAGAAACAATTCCAAGCCGATCTTCACGATGTCCCTCTAAAACGCGGACATGAGGTATCGTTTTTAAGTTTGATAATAAAATCGAAACCATCTCTTTTTCCCGCTTAATCATGTTTTCTACACCCATTTGTTCTTTTAATTTAATAGCTAACGCGGCTTTGATAGTTTGCAAAAACGGTGGCGTCCCTCCGTCCTCACGGGCTTCAATATCGGAAATATACTGATATTCCCCCCAAGGGTTGCTCCAAAGAACAGTGCCTCCTCCTGGATGATCGGGGACGTTGTTCTGATATAATCGTGAATCAAATATTAAAACACCGGAACTTCCTGGTCCCCCTAAAAATTTATGCGGCGAAAAAAAGATTCCGTCTAATTTTTCAAGCGGGTCATCCGGGTGCATATTAATGGTTGTGTATGGAGCCGATGCGGCAAAATCAACAAAGCAAACTCCCCCGTGTTCATGCATAATTTTGGCCAATTGATGATACGGCGTTTGAATTCCGGTTACATTGGAGCATGAAGTAAATGCACCGATTTTCATTTTCCGGTGACGATATTGCCCTAATAGTTGTTTTAAATGTTTGATATCTACATCTCCGTTGCTCGTTGGTCGAATCGTTACGACATCGCCAATCGTTTCCATCCAAGAAAGAATGTTCGAGTGATGCTCCATATGAGTAATAAAGATAATCGGACGCTCTTCATCAGCAAGAGATAGCCTATTTTTTAGTTGTTCAGGGATTCGTATTCCTAAAATGCGCTGAAGCTTATTGATGGCCCCCGTTGTCCCTGAGCCGGTCATAATAATAACGTCATCGGTATCGGCGTTTACATGATGCTTAATGATTTCCTTTGCTTTCTTGTAAGCCAATGTCATCTTTGTTCCTGTTACATTCGACTCTGTATGTGTATTCGCCACAAATGGCCCAATTTCCTCGCTTAATTTTTTCTCAATCGGTGCGTATAGACGCCCGCTCGCTGTCCAATCCGCATAGATGATTCGTTGTTTTCCGAACGGTGAATCAAAATAATGATGAACCCCGATTGTTTGTTCTCTGAATCGTTGAAAATAAGACTCTAATTCTCCGCAAAATGTAAAAGCGGCTTGGCCAATGTGTATTCTGACGTCCATATGAACATCCTTTCATCTAGTCTTTTATTCATAAATTATGTTATGTACCCGAAAACGTTAAATAAAAAACCGCAATCCCTATAGAAGATTACGGTTTTCAATGAGTATAATTATTAATATCTCTAATGATTTATTTATTTTGTTATTTTGTCATTTTGTTCATTTAGAACATTGTTTATTTTAAAATAAATATGCTGTATTACTAAATATAATAAGAATCCCAAGTTTTTTTCGCTTACATGGATTTGCTAAGTTTCGCAAAATTTCTAAGCTGTCATTATCGTTAAAAAACGATAGGAGCAATTAAATAACCAATAAAAGATAATCCACCGCAAAGTAAAGAAATTTTCAATTTATACTTAGCGTATTCCATTACATCTAAGTCCATGATCGCGGCAGTCGTTATCGTTGTATCTCCCAATGGAGAGGCAAATGCTCCAAATGTCCCGCTTGCAAAAACAGCGCCTATTGTCATTGGCAATGACGCATCTGTTGCCGCAGCTAACGTCACCCCTAACGGTATAAATAACCCCCATGTCCCCCAAGATGTTCCTATAAAATAAGAAATAAATGAACCAAATAGAAAAATGGCGGCAGGGACAATCTGCTTTGGCAGAAATGTTCCAAATGTGGATGATATGTATTCAGAAAAACCTAAATCTTCAGCTGTTAGTGAAACCGCCCACACTAAAATAAGCATACCAATAGGAATCATTAGTTGATTCCCACCATCAAAAAAATGATAAATCAGTTCATTTAACGACTGGTGACGAAATAAATAAAAAAGAATGGTGATGATTAGCGTAAAGAAAAGAGCAAGTAACATAACAAAAGTCGCATCTGCCATCGAAAAGGCCTCTATTACTGTTTTTGCACCTTTCGCTTTTCCGTCATACCAAAATAATAGCAGCGTGAACAACCAAATGAGGGAAAGCGGGAAAATAAGATGTAGCGGCTCCCCTACAACTAACTCCAGCTCTTTCTTTATTCCTAAACGGTGAAAATAATTCGTCTCCTGTTGTTCCCGTTCATTTTTTTCGCTTTTCGCGCGGTTGCCGATGTTCATAAATGTCGTGAACAAGCCAATGATCAATGCAATAATGGCAAAAAAATTAAAAGGCAAGCTGGCCATAAACATTTGATAGGCTGATTCTTCCAGACCGTTTTGTTTTAAAGCCCCTTCCACAACCGAAGTCATAAAGCCGATAAAAGCGGTAGCAGCCGGCAATAATACAATAATTGGTTCTGTTGATACATCAATAATGTATGCCATTCTTCTTTTATCGATATGAAGCTTTCCAATCATCGATTTCATCACCGGACCAATTAACATGATGCGAAACATCGGCGTAAAGAACGTAAATGGAACGGTAAACCATACGAATAATAACATTCTTCTTTGCGAATGAATTTTTTCACTCATCCATTGCACAAACCCTTTTACGCCTCCAGTTATTTGCATCATTCCAATTAACGCACCAAAAAGGTACAAGAAAAAAACGACTTTTACATGTTCGACATCTATCAAACTTTGAATAATGTATTCGATTGCCTTTTTGAATCCGCCGAACAAATGCGGCTCTAAACAAAACGAACCTACTAACAATCCTAATATAAGTCCCAATAATATTTCGCGAAGCCAAATTGCCATTGGAATGACAATTAAAAATGGTAATAGCGATAACCATGAAGCTTGCATCATCCTCATCTCCTCTGTATGTTACAAGGATAGCCATAAATTTTTCGTGATATTACAATCATTTTTCTTAATAATGAGGTATGTTATTTTCATTTTAACATTGATTATTTAGAACATAGTTTAATAAAAACACAAACTTTATTCATTACTTTTTCTCTTGTTCTTGCTTAAGAGTATTGCGTAATAAGGTTGTTTCCCCGCTTCTGATAAGCAAATAAAAAAACACCCGTACGAATGTACAGGTGCTTCACTTCAATACATTACTGATGACTTCTCCGGGCAAAATCAACAAAACGAAACTTGTCAAGCCGGTGTCTTGATTCCGTGTACTGAAACAAGCTGGCATCGTCCAAATATACGAAATTTTTAACGACAACGATATGTTCGTATCCATCCAAGTCTAAATATTTGTAATCCTCATCGGTTGCTTTATCGACAAATATTTCTTTTTTCGCAAAACTGATTTTTAGTTTTAGCACATTTTCAATATATTCGTAAATGGAATCTTCACATATTTCTCGCGTTAAAGAAGGTACAAATTTTTTATTAAAAAAATCCTTATCTAAAATAATTTTTTCCCCTTCGATTTCCCGCGCGCGAATGACTTTCCATACTTCATCTTTATTTGTGACGTTTAAATGTTTTTTCAAATCATCATCAGGCTTCACAAGCTCCAATTCACAAACAATGGTTTTTGACGGCTTTTTCATTTTCTGCGCCAGCTCTTTAAAACTGACCAATCCGGAAACAGGAAAATCATATTTGCTCACATCGAGAACAATGGAACCTTTTCCTTTCATTTTTTGAATGTATCCATGTTCTGATAAAAGATTTAATGCTTTGCGAATCGTCTCCCGTGAAGTTTTATATTGCTGAACCAATTCATTTTCTGATGGCAGTTTTTCATTTGCTTTGAATATTCCGTGCCGAATTTTCGATAACAAATCATTATAAATGGTTAAATATTTGTTTTCTTTCATGTTTATCACCGAAAATATTGTATCATTATTTTTTCAAGTGATAAACGATCGATTCGTAAGGCCGCAATGTCATTTTTTTGAAATTTTCTGGTGAGTTTTCATAATTCGAAAGCAAAATGGCGCTTGTATAGCCTTCGATGTCAACGGTATTTGGCAGTTCGAATGTTGTTTCTTTGCCATAAAAATTGTTGACAACAAGAAGTTTCTCGTTTTCTCCATTGCGCACATAAGCAAAAATGGCTGGATGCTCTTCTAAAATGAGCTGGTAATCACCGGTTGTGATAATGTCATACTCTTTCCGTAATTGAATGAGCCGCTGATAATGATAAAAAATGGATGTTGGGTCGTTCAACGCGTTCTCCACATTAATCTCTTTATAGTTATCCGCCACGCGAATCCACGGCGTTCCCGTTGTAAAACCGGCATGCTCACTTCCATCCCACTGCATTGGCGTGCGCGAATTGTCACGCGATTTACGTTTTAAAATTTCAAGAACTTCTTCCTTTGTTTTTCCTTTTTCTTGTAAAATTTTGTACATATTTAATGTTTCCACATCACGATAATCTTCAATTCGATCAAATTTCGGGTCAGTCATCCCGATTTCTTCGCCTTGATAAATATATGGAGTGCCTTGCATCATATGAATGACCGTCGCAAGCATTTTTGCCGATTCTTTATGATATTTTCCATCATCCCCATAGCGGGAAACGACACGAGGCTGGTCGTGGTTGCACCAGAATAAAGCATTCCAGCCGCCGCCTTTATTCATTTCTACTTGCCATGTCGATAAAATTCGTTTTAATGCCAAGAAATCGAAATCGGCAATCTCCCACTTTTCTCCGTTCGGATAATCGACTTTTAAATGATGGAAATTAAACGTCATATTTAATTCTTTCCGCTCCGGATTTGTATATTTAATGCAATGATCAATCGTTGTCGATGACATTTCGCCAACGGTCATAATGTCATATTTCGAAAATACTTCGCGATTCATCTCTTGTAAAAACTCGTGAATGCGCGGACCGTCTGTGTAAAATTTGCGGCCGTCCCCCGGCGGCACAGAGCCGTCATCATCGAGAAAACGCTGATCTTTAGAAATTAAATTAATGACATCTAAGCGAAAACCATCGACACCTTTTTGAAACCAAAAGTGCATCATGTCATAGATTTTTTTACGCAGTTCTTCGTTCTCCCAATTTAAGTCTGCCTGTGTGACATCGAATAAATGCAAGTAATATTGACCGGTTTGTTCATCGTACTCCCAAGCTGAGCCGCCAAACTTTGACTCCCAGTTCGTCGGTGCGCTTCCATCCGGCTTCGCGTCTTTCCAAATGTAAAAATGGCGATATGGATTATCTTTTGATGAACGCGCTTGTTTAAACCATTCATGCTCGGTAGAGGTATGGTTAACGACCATATCCATAATAATCTTGATTCCGCGCTGATGAGCTTCATCAAGCAAACGCTCAAAATCTTCCATTGTTCCATACTCTTCATGAATGCTGAAGTAATCGCTAATATCATAGCCGTTGTCTCGCTGCGGCGATTGATAAATCGGTGTTAACCAAATGACGTCGATTCCTAATGTTTTTAAATAATCCAACTTTTCGATAATCCCTTGTAAATCACCGACTCCGTTTCCAGTTGTATCTTTAAAACTTTTTGGATAAATTTGATAAACCACTGCCTTTTTCCACCAAGGTTGTTTTTCCATTGATAACCACCACCTGTTATTCTTGTTGAAGCACATGAAACAAAACGATACCATTGGCAAATGGCTTATATACCAATGGCATCGTCGCAAGAAATGATGTTTGCTTATTTATCTTTCTTTAGTTTTGCAAAGATCCAAGTCAATACAATTGGTACAGCAATCGCAATCGCCATACCGATAAAGAATGGAATCCATTTTTGCGGCACGATCGATAAAAATCCCGGCAGACCGCCCACGCCAATGGATGGAGCGATTACTTTATTAAGCGTAATAAACATACCGGCAATCGCCGCTCCTGTCATCGCGGCAATGAACGGATATCTAAAACGCAAGTTTACACCAAACATCGCTGGCTCCGTAATGCCTAGATAGGCTGAAACAGCGGAAGTGAGTGATAATCCTTTTAATTTTTCATCTTTCGCTACGAACATCATGGCTAATGCTGCAGAACCTTGTGCAATATTTGACATAACAAGAATCGGCCATAAGAATGTACCGCCTGTGCTTGAAATTAACTGTAAGTCCACCGGCAGGAATGTATGGTGCATTCCTGTAACAACTAATGGAGCGTACAATGCACCGTAAATAAGGCCGCCAATCGCTGGAACATTATCAAAAATGCCAACAAATACGTTTGTAATCGCATTACCGATCGCGAACGTAACCGGTCCAATCGCGATAAATGCTAAAAATCCTGTAATTAATAGTGCAAGCGGTGCAACTAACAATAATTGGAACGCATCCGGAATTCGCTTACGCAAGAAAACTTCAATTTTCGCTAAAACATAAGATGCGACTAATACGGGTAATACTTGACCTTGATAACCTACTTTTTGGATTTCCAAGCCAAATAAATTCCAAACTGGAATATTTCCTTCTTGCTTTGCGGCACCCCATCCCCATGCATTTAAAAGATCAGGGTGTACAAGCATTAATCCGAGAACAATACCTAACAATGGACTGCCGCCAAATTTATTCACCGCAGACCAACCAATTAAACCAGGCAAGAAGACGAATGCTGTATTAGCAATTAAGTTAATAATGCTTGCTAAATCAGCCCATTCTTTATGCACTTCAACGAACGATTTGTCATCATAAAAAATTCCCGGCCCTGTTAACACATTGTTAATTCCCATTAATAAACCGGCTGTTACAATCGCTGGCAAAATCGGAATAAAGATGTCTGCCAACGCTTTAATCGCACGCTGCAGCGGATTTAATTTTGCTTCAGCTGCATCTTTTATTTCTTGTTTTGTCGCCCGGCCAATCCCTGTCATTTCCACCATTTCATTGTACACTTTATCGACAAGCCCTTGGCCGATGACAACTTGGAATTGACCGTTTGCCGAAAACGAACCTTTTACAATATCGATGCTTTCAAGAGCTTCTTTATTCACTTTTCCTTCGTCTTTTAAAGCAAATCTTAAACGCGTTACGCAGTGCGTTGCGGCAACGATATTCTCTTTTCCTCCAATCGCTTCCACAATGTTTTCGACTGATTGTTTGTTGACACTCATTATGAACCCCCCCGTAATCGTTTACAAAAATATTGTCATTTTGTTATTATGTGCATCAATGGATCCGTTCCTGCCTTTGCGTGAGCAACCGGATATTTCTCTATGGACTGAACTGTGTCCATATTCGTAATGACAATTGGTGTAATGGAACTTGCTGCTTTTTCCTTAATGAACTCAAGATCGAATGTAATTAAGCGATCTCCGACTTTAACTTTATCGCCCACTTGAACATACCCTGTAAATCCTTCCCCGTTTAACATGACTGTTTCAAGTCCGATGTGAATTAATATTTCCAGCCCTGTTTCGGAACGGATACCGATCGCATGTTTCGTATGGAAAAACTGAATAATTTCTCCATTTACAGGTGAAACAACCTCTCCATCGACCGGTTCAATGGCAATCCCTTCTCCCATTAGCTTTTGAGAAAAAGTAGGATCGGGAACTTGTTCAATATCAACAGCTTTTCCATTTAAAGGAGCGAACAACGTCTCTTCTTTTTTCAGCTCTTTTTTTGCAAATAATTTTGTAAACATAACTAGCACTCCTTTTAACCGCTTTCAAAAACTTGTATATACAAGTTGTTTTCATTTTAACCTGTATATACAAGTTAGTCAACAAAAAAATAATATTTTTTATTTTCGTCATATTCGCTTAAATGCCTGACTGTATTTGTTTGTATGAATTTGTAATGTTTTGTCGCCTAGCAGGAAAACAGACAGGGAGTAGTGGAATAAAAGTGTAATCATTTTTAAAACATAGAAAAAGGAAGGGATTTGGATGGAGACATATACGTTAGCAGAATTCGCAAAAACGATGGGCGTATCGCCAAAAATAATAAAACAATGGGAAAAAAATTTTAAAACGTACATCTCGATACCGCGGACAAAACAAGGCGCACGCATTTATACAGAAGCAGAAGCGGATTTTTTTCAAAACATTAAAGCTTTGTATGAAAAAAAGTTAAAAAAATATGAGATTATGAACTATTTACAATCGCAGGGCATCCAGACCGAGTCAACATGTTTTTCTCAAGAGGAAAATGCAGGCGAGCAAATGGCTGTGAATGGAGAAATGATGGAGGTTCATTTAGTGAACAAAGATTTCCAAGAAACTTCGCTGCATTTGAAAGAAGAACTTCGAGAAGAAGTATATGTATCAAACATCATGAAAAAAGAAAAGATAAATCAAACTCATTCCATTATTTCATCTATTTCATCGCCTGTGTCAGACCTCAAAAGTTGTACGCAGAAAATTTCCGATCAGCATGAAGCAGCAACTCATACCTTCGTTCATTTAATGGAAGCGGAACACCATGCACAGGCTATTCAAGATCCTTTCCAAAACACAAAGATAGAAATGTCAGAAGAGATTTTACAGGAAGAAAGAGAACATTCTCTTTCAACGCTAGAACATGAACAAAAAATTATGGAACGTGAGCGTGCATTCCGCGAGCTTGTTTTATCTTTTAGAGGAGCGGCAGCAGCCGAAATGAAAAAACCAAAAAAATGGTGGAAATTTTGGACGATGAGTAAATAAAAAACGCAAGCAACGGTCTACTATGATGACCAGCGCTTGCGTTTTTCCTTTTGTCTAACATTTTCTCTAACTCTTCAGCCTCATACGGCAAAATAACAGCTGAATTCAATAAAAAAGACTGCAGCAAATGATCTCATACCCCCTCGGTCAACCAACCGCTTTGCTGGCTATGATGCAGAGTAAGAAAACGCTGTCTCTATTCCATCTGAGTTGAATTTTTATTGATTAGAGCTAGAACGCTTATAATAATTTGCTGCATATTTTTTCAACTCATCGATTAGTTGTCGTTCTTCCTTATGTGAAAGGATTAGATTGACTCCGTAAAAATAGTCATTGGCAAATTTTCTTTGCCATACTAATTTTCCTAGAACCGTTAACTCCAACTCGCTTAAAGTAAACGTGATTTCGATGATAATGATTTTCTTATCAAGGGGGATATTTAACGGCGTTCCAATTTTCATGCCTTTTGGGCTGATGTCATGAATTTCTGCTTTGCCTTTATCGGTTTCAACCTTCTTTTCACCAACTTGTACAATTCGAAAAGTACAAGGAAGCGGCTGACCAAATTCGTAGCGAAATGCTTCTTGTCTTTTAAACCTCACATAAATCCCCTCTTTTAAGAATTTACAACTCTCAATATATCGGGAAGTTGAGAACATTGCAAGAAAAAAGCGACTTCGTGACAAGCCGCTTTCCTTATTGTTAATTATACGTTTATTCTCCAAGATTGTTAAGAAGAATCCACATCTCTTTTACTTCGCCTGCTTCCTCGGTGTCAACGAGAAAATCGCCGTTGTTATATCGATCAACTAATCGCAGCTGTGCAGACTGGATGACCTCGATGTGTCCGTTTTCTGTTTGTAAACAAACGGTCTCGTTCTCATTTTCTGTTAACAATGAGGCAACAATGCGATGTGGTTTCGTCTTTAACTCTCGTAACATCACAACGCCGCGTTTTGCCCGTGACGTTTTCTCAAATTCAATGAGCGGCATTTTCTTCACCGCACCGCGTTGAGTAGCGATAATTAAATATTGTAAATCTTGATTTTTAATTTGATGAGCAGAAACAACAAAGTCGTTTTCTTTCAGATTAATTCCTTTTACTCCGGCAGCGCGCACACCAACCACACTAATTTCTTCTTCACTGAACCATAGCCCGTATCCTTGATGAGTGACAAGGAAAATATCTTGCTTTCCATCCGTTGTATAAACCGCCACGACTTGATCGTCTTCTTTTAAATTGATAGCTGCGAGCGGTTTTGTGTAACGTTGCACTTTGTATTGGCTTAGCTCGGTTCGTTTCACTAAACCGCCTTTTGTCACAAAGACAAGATCAAGAGGCTGTGCAAAATCCTTTACCGGAACCGCGGCGATAATCTCATCTTCGCGTTCTAATGGGACGATGTTCGAAATATGCTGCCCTAAATCTTTCCAACGAATGTCAGGCAATTCATGAACAGGGCAATAAATATAATTTCCATGGCTTGTAAACAACAGCAATACATCGGTTGTGCTCATCTCCAGCTGCGCAAGCAAACGATCAGATTCCTTCATTCCTAAATCTTGTCCGTTGGAAGCGGAGTAAGATCGAAGGCTTGTTCGTTTTACGTATCCTTCTTTCGTTACGGTCACCATCACCTCTTCTTGCGGAATCATAATCTCTAAATTAATTTTAATTTCTTCAATTTCCTCTTCAATCGTTGTCCGGCGTTCATCGGCATACGTTTTTTTCATTTTTTTCAAATCTGCTTTAATGACCGAAAGCAGTTTCTTTTCACTCGCTAAAATCGCTGTTAGTTCAGCAATTTTTTTCGCCAGCTCCTCCGCTTCCTGTTTTAAGGCAGTAATATCTGTATTCGTTAAACGATACAGCTGTAACGATACAATCGCTTCTGCCTGCGCTTCGGTAAACTGGAATTTGGCGATTAAATTGTCTTTCGCATCGCGTTTATCTTTCGAAGCGCGAATCGTCGCGATCACTTCATCAAGAATCGATAAAGCTTTCATTAAGCCTTCGACGATATGTTCGCGTTCGCGCGCTTTTTTAAGTTCAAATTGCGAACGATTCGTGACAACCTCTTTCTGATGTTCAATATAAGCGTCTAACAATTCCGGAAGGCTTAACAGTTTTGGACGCCGCTTATGAATCGCCACCATATTAAAATTATAAGGTACTTGCAAATCTGTATTCTTATATAAGTAGTTTAAAATTCCTTCTGCGTCTACGTCTTTCTTTAATTCGATGACAATTCGCAAACCGGTGCGGTCCGTTTCATCGCGAACTTCAGCAATTCCTTCCAGCTTCCGTTCAAGACGAAGTTCATCGATTTTCTTGACAAGGTTCGCTTTATTGACCTCGTACGGAATTTCCGTAATGACAATTTGCTGTTTTCCGCCTTTTCCTGTTTCAATCGTAGCTCTGCCGCGGATAATAATTTTTCCTTTTCCGCTCTCATAGGCTTTTTTGATGCCGTCTTTTCCTTGAATAATGCCGCCTGTTGGAAAATCAGGGCCATGAAGAACGGTCATTAGGTCATCCACCGTACAATTCGGTCGATCAATTCGCATAATCACCGCATCAATCACTTCGCCTAAATGATGCGGCGGAATTTCTGTCGCATATCCCGCAGAAATCCCTGTTGAACCGTTTACAAGCAAGTTCGGAAACATCGCTGGCAGCACGACAGGCTCTTTGCTCGTATCATCAAAGTTCGGAACAAATTCAACGGTTTGTTTGTCAATGTCCCGTAATAATTCCGAGGCGATGGCGGAAAGACGGGCTTCCGTATAACGCATTGCTGCCGGCGGGTCGCCATCAATGCTTCCGTTATTTCCGTGCATTTCAATTAAAATGTTGCGCAGCTTCCAATCCTGGCTCATCCGCACCATCGCTTCATAGACGGAAGAGTCTCCGTGCGGATGGTAGTTGCCAATCACATTTCCGACTGTTTTTGCCGCTTTGCGAAACCCTTTATCAAATGTATTTCCGTCCATATACATCGCATACAATATGCGGCGCTGCACCGGTTTTAAACCGTCGCGCACATCAGGAAGCGCGCGCTCTTGAATAATATATTTACTATAACGCCCAAAACGGTCGCCCAATACATCTTCCAATGGTAAATCTAAAATTCTCTCTGTCTGTGCCATACATTATACCTCCTCTGCGACCGATAAATGTTCATTTTCTAAAATATTCACATCATCTTCCAAACCGAAAGCGACGTTCGCTTCAATCCATTTGCGGCGCGGCTCTACTTTATCGCCCATAAGCGTTGTCACCCGGCGCTCCGCTCTTGCCGCATCATCAATCCGCACCCGGATTAACGTGCGCGTCTCTGGATTCATCGTCGTTTCCCACAATTGATCCGCGTTCATTTCACCAAGACCTTTGTAACGTTGAATCGTATATCCTTTGCCCACTTTTTTGATGGCTTCTTTTAACTGCTCATCGGTCCAGGCATACTCGACAATTTCTTTTTTGCCTGTTCCTTTACTTACTTTATAAAGCGGCGGAAGCGCAATGAATACTTTGCCTGCCTCAATCAGAGGTCTCATGTAGCGATAGAAGAACGTCAGCAGCAAAACTTGGATATGAGCCCCATCTGTATCAGCGTCCGTCATAATCACGATTTTATCGTAGTTAACATCTTCAAGCGAAAATTCCGGACCGACACCGCCGCCAATCGCGTGAATAATCGTGTTAATTTCTTCGTTTTTAAAAATATCAGCCAGTTTTGCCTTTTCCGTATTAATCACTTTACCGCGCAACGGAAGAACAGCCTGGAAGCGGCGATCACGCCCTTGTTTCGCTGAACCGCCCGCAGAATCCCCCTCCACTAAATACAGCTCATTTTTTTTCGGATTCCGCGATTGTGCCGGTGTCAACTTGCCGCTTAACATCGCTTCTTTTCCTTTGCGTTTTTTGCCGCTGCGCGCTTCTTCTCTTGCTTTACGAGCCGCTTCACGCGCCTGGAACGCTTTAATCGCTTTTTTAATCAACATCGCGCTGATGTCTGGATTCTCCTGTAAAAAGTAAATAAGATGTTCGGAAACGACCGCATCTACAGCCGAACGCGCTTCACTCGTTCCAAGCTTGCCTTTCGTTTGCCCTTCAAATTGCAGCAACCCTTCCGGAATACGCACAGATACAATCGCTGATAAACCTTCACGGATGTCGGAACCTTCCAAGTTTTTATCTTTTTCCTTCAATAGTCCAACTCTGCGCGCATATTCATTGAATACGCGCGTCATCGCTGTTTTCGCACCGGCTTCATGTGTGCCGCCATCCTTTGTGCGCACATTATTGACAAAAGAAAGGACATTTTCAGAGTATCCGTCATTAAATTGAAAGGCAAATTCCACTTCAATCCCGTTTTGCTCTCCTTCAAAAAAAACGACCGGATGAAGGACATCTTTTTCTTCGTTTAAATACTCTACAAAAGCTTCAATTCCGTTTTCGTAATGAAATACATCGCGCATATCCGTGCGTTCATCAATGAGTTCAATTTTCAGCCCTTTTAATAAAAACGCTGACTCGCGCAAACGTTCGCTTAACGTTTCATAACTAAACGTTGTGGTGCTAAAAATCGTCGGGTCAGGCTTAAAATGAATCGTTGTTCCTGTCCTTTTCGTTGTTCCGATTTTTTCTAGAGTCGTAACAGGTTTTCCTCCGTTTTCAAATCGTTGCTGATAAATAAAACCGTCGCGATGAATCGTCACCGTCAGCCATTCAGACAGCGCGTTCACGACAGAAGCACCGACGCCATGCAGGCCGCCGCTCGTTTTATATCCGCCTTGGCCAAACTTGCCGCCGGCATGCAGCACCGTCAAAATCACTTCAGGCGTCGGTTTTCCGAGTTTATGCATTCCCGTCGGCATCCCGCGTCCCTCGTCTTGGACAGAGATGCTGTTATCTTTATGTATTTTTACAAGGATATAACTTCCATAACCGGCTAATGCCTCATCAACAGAGTTATCAACAATTTCATAAACGAGATGATGCAATCCGCGGCTGTCCGTGCTCCCGATATACATTCCCGGGCGCTTTCGTACCGCCTCAAGTCCTTCGAGTACTTGAATTGCATCTTCATTATATTCATATACTTGTTTATTCGTCACGCACATACCCCTTTCAACGCAAAACAAGAACATTTGTTTCTGTTTGTTTATTTTAACATAAATTTTTGAAACGTCTATGCCTATTTTAACGATTCCAGCAAAATAAGCAAATTTCCTTACTAAAAATGGAAAAAGACTGACCCTAAAGCAAAGTATCAGATCCCGCAACCACCATATATAGCGTTAAATAAGAACACGATATATGATGAATGGCGTGTGAGATCAGACACTTTTCGGTCAGCCCCGAATCCGTTTTAGTTCTTTTTCGTTAAGGCATGTTCGACTTTAATACAGCGATCCATCACAACGGTATACCCTTTTTCTTTTAGAAACTCGTAGGCTTCCTCATTGACAACTCCTAATTGGGCCCAAAATACATCCGCGTCGATTTGGACAAATTCACGGGCGATTTCCGGCAGATGCTCCGGACGGCGGAAAACGTTGACAATATCGACATGACCGTCAATGTCTTTTAACGTTTTTACCGCTTTAATCCCTTCCCATTCATCAATCGTCGGGTTCACCGGAATAATTTCATATCCTGCGTCTTTCATCGCTTTCGCTATCATATAAGACGTGCGCTCAGGATTATTGGATAAGCCAACGACCGCAATGCGTTTTGCTTTTTGTAAAATTTCAGCGATTTCTTCGCGGCTTGGATTCGTGATCGCCATCTTGTTTCTCTCCTTTTGTTATTTTTTCTAATATTTCTTCATAAAAGAAGCAGAATCCTGCTATTTCCCGTTAAAAACATTCTCTTTCATTAATGTTCCAAAAACATGCAATCGATATAGTAAAATTACTTTTCATCGAGCAGCTGCTTCATCACTGCTTCCACATCAGTCGTCGGCTGTAAACAAGCAAAATTTTCACATATATAGACCGTTGTTTCGTCTCCAATTTGTTTATATTCCGCTGCAAACGGGGCAATCGCCGAAAAATCAGCGGGATGTTCAGCGGCCAATACGGAATAGTTCGGAACAAATGCTTTTTGCAATTGCTTTAACAGTCTTTCTCTTTTTTCGTCGCCCTTTTTTCCAAAAATCACAATTTCCTTTGCCGGCATCGCAAAAAGCAACAAACCTTGAAGGAAAAACGTATGACCGCTTTCATACGCTTCCACTTGACGCTTGAAAGTCGAGTACATCTTTTCCGCCTTGTCTAATAGCTGCAAGTCGCCGGTAAGCCGGGCAAGGCGAATCATTTGCACGGCGGCAACGCTGTTTCCCGACGGCACAGCCCCATCGTAAATTTCTTTTTCGCGAACAATTAACTGTTCTGCATCCTTTCCTGTAAAATAAAAACCGGCGTTTTCCTCATCCCAAAAGAGCTCAAGCATCTCTTTCGTACGCTTTATCGCTCTTTCTAAATAAGAACGTTCAAATGTCGCTTCATACATCTCGATATAGGCCCAAATCAAATAAGCGTAATCGTCAATAAATCCTCTGTTTTTCACTTCCCCTTCACGGTAGCGCACCATCACTCTGCCGTCTTGAACAAGATGTGTTTCAATAAATGCGAGCGCCTGCTTTGCCATCTCAAGGTAGGCATCATTTTCATATACTTTCGCCGCTTTTGCTAAACCAGCAATCATTAACGCATTCCAAGCGGTTAAAATTTTATCATCAACATGTGGATAAACACGTAGAGCACGTGCGGCAAACAACTTTTTCCGCGCCGTCTCGAGCTTTTCTTTTAGCTCTTCATTCGTCAGTCCATATCGTTTCGCAACCCCTGCTAAGTTCGTATGAATTAAATTAGGTACATTATGTCCTTCAAAATTCCCTTCTTCTGTGATATCATACACTTCGCAATACCATTCACCCAATTCGGTTCCGAGCACGTTCAACACTTCATCTTGATTCCATACATAATATTTTCCTTCGATTCCCTCTGAATCTGCGTCAATCGCCGAGTAAAACGCTCCTTCTTTTGAGGTCATTTCCCGTTTCACAAACTCGATGATTTGCCCGCTTATTTCTTTGTAGCACTCATTTTTTGTAAGCTGATAAGCTTCCGTATAGGTCATTAACAGCAAGGCATTATCATAAAGCATTTTCTCAAAATGCGGCACAAGCCACATCGCATCGGTTGAATAGCGGGCAAAACCGTAGCCAATATGATCGTAAATGCCGCCGTTCGCCATGCTGTTCAATGTTTTTTCTGTCATGAACAGCGCCTGTTCTTCACCTTTCCATTTGTAATAACGCATGAGAAACATCAGCATATGCGGAATTGGAAACTTCGGAGCACCGCCAAAGCCGCCGTAAACGCCGTCAAAACTGTTCGCCAACTGCCGATATGTTTTTTCCAGCGCAGCTGATGAGAGTCGGTCGTTACCGTGAGCTTGAGCAGCTTGCGTTAGGCCTTTCGTAATTTGTTCGGAAATGCTGATAATTTCTTGTGGATTTTCCTTAAATTTTTCATATAACTGTGTAATAACTTCAATAAAGCCCGGACGTCCGTACCGGCTTCGTTTTGGAAAATACGTTCCTGCATAAAACGGCTTTTGCTCAGGAGTTAAAAACACGCTAAGCGGCCAGCCGCCATGCCCTGTGAGCATTTGACAAACACGCATATAAATCGAGTCAATATCCGGCCGCTCTTCCCGATCGACTTTAATAGATATATATTTTTCATTTAGTATCTTGGCGACTTCTTCGTCCTCAAAACTTTCGTGCGCCATGACATGACACCAGTGACATGTAGACTAATACTCCAATTCTTCTGCGTATTTCTATTCCAAGCCCCCTATTCGAGGGCTAGGAATAACCGATGGACAAAAACACTGGCTTGCCTTCCCTTTTTGCTTTTTGAAACGCTTCCGGCGACCATTCCAACCAATTCACAGGATTTGTTTCATGTTGCTTCAAGTAAGGACTTTTTGACAATACTAGCCAATTGTATTTTTCGTTATAACGATCACGTTCAAGATATTCTTTCATATGTAACACTTCCCTTTATTAAATATTAGAACACTTCTTCCACCTTTGCTTGAACGGTTGTCCATCAGACCGTATAAAAGTATTTGCTTGGAAGATACGTTTGTGTATATTTTACCAAGTATTTCCCATGAAAATACAATAAAAACAATCTCAAATTGGAGAATTATACAATATAGATATTTCATAATATATTTGTCAAAAATAATTTTTAAATACCTTGATAAACAGAATAAAAAAACAGATATCCCTATATAAGAGACATCTGTCCTAGTCGTTATCGTTCATTAGCCGATCTGTTCCATAAATTTGTTTGTTAATCATTGTATAATTACTATCCCGTTTATTATATTTGAATGCTCGATATGCAGTTTCTTGAACTACATCCAGTGCATCATCTTTGTTTTTTAGATAAATAAATGCAATTCTATAAATTTCTCCTTCATACGGCTGAAATATTTTCAAAAATGCTTCTCCATCGCCTTTCTGGGCTCTTTTAATCAATCTTATAATTGAAAACACCTCCAATAATTGCTTTATCAATTATTAGACGTAAAGAGTTATAATTTAGCTTTTAGTTTTCGAAAATTTTTTCAACTATATAAAAACAAGGATGTCTCAAAAGTGTTCGTATATTGTTCACTTTTGGGGAATTTTTTTGGCAAAAAAGAAGAAAACCGTTCCTTTTTTGGTATCATAAGGTCACCATATCATTTATTTAACATGATGTCCTATATATTGTGTCGTGGAGTCTGACCTTGGACAGCCTCTTTTTACTCCATCTACTTATAGAGAAAATAATCACAAGTAAGGGCTAATAAGCATATTTGTATAAGTGAACACTTTAAAAAAATGATGGAGGAACAAAATCATGACACACGAAATTAGAAAAGCGAAAATTAAATGTGAATTCACGAATGGTTTTTCTCTCTCCCCCGATACTTCGACAGAAGAAGCTTTACAGACAATTTTAGATGCAGTAAAAAAAGGGAAGACTGCAGAGGTAAAAATTGTTGCGGAATATATGGATGGAACAGAAGCAGATTTTGAATTTGCGGATGAAGAAGATGATGAGGAAGATTAAATTTATGCCAATAAAAATAAATACTCCTTTTTCATGAAGAGCATTAGGAACGTTTACAAACATTGTAGCTACAGGTTCAGTCGTTTATTCCATTCGTAAAGCTGGACTAGAGGAGAGGTTAGAGTAAGTTGATACTTTAACCTTTCCTCTTTTTTTTCGCTAGTCGATTTATTTTTATTGATATATCAGCATTTTTATTGTTTTATCGTATAAAATCGCAACTAAATTAGCATACCAATTAACAGAATGACAATCATGTTGGATGATAGTATGCAAATTAGATTTATTCTTTCTTAATTGCTGTCCTCAGACTGCCATTTTTTGTTTAATGTCTCGGTGCCCAGAGCATTACAGAAACACCAACCAAACATATTACCACCCCTAACCAATCATATAAATCAGGGGTTTGTTTATCTATCCCCCAGCCCCACAGTACAGAAAGAATAATAAAAACCCCTCCATATGCAGCATAGACTCTGACAAATGAAGGGAATGATTGAAATGTAGCTATAACTCCATACAATGCTAAAGCTATTCCCCCAATTAAACCTAAGTAGAAGGGTTTACCTTCCCTCAACCATTGCCATATAAGATATCCTCCACCTATTTCAGCTAAACCTGCAAATAAGAATAATAATATTGTATAAAAAATATTGACCACTCCCTCTTTTTAAAAAAATATTATCACTATTCATATTATCCTAAAAAGAAAAAAGACACCCACTTCCTTTCATTAGTGTCTTCTTCATCTCATATATTTACATATGTGGAAAACTAACCATCAAAGTTCTCTTCCCTAAAAGCAAATCCAATTGAGCTAATTAAATTTACTAAACATCCCTGCTCTTTACTTTAGCAAAAAAGCTTTACTCCTGCTTTTTGAAGTAATACTTCCATTCGTAGAAATGTGTTTTTCAACACATTGTTGATAATGAACAAAACAAAAAAAGAGCTTTCCGCTCCTATTATTCAAAGTCTTAGTATACGTTGAATGTCTGTCTCCACCGCATATACACGTTTGTTAAGTGCTGATGTTTTGTCATCGACATATTCAACAATTTTCTCAGTATATGCACCAAGACTGTCAATTAAATTTTTTTGCAGCTGCTCTTGCCCTTTTTTCAGCTCAACAAGTTCAAAACGTATTTCTTTTTGCCCTTGTTCCAAGCTATTTAACCGTTCACTTAATTGCTTCTGGCCATTTTCTAAACCATCTAATCGTTCGCTTAATTGCTTCTGGCCATTTTCTAAACCATCTAATCGTTCGCTTAATTGCTTCTGGCCATTTTCTAAACCATCTAATCGTTCGCTTAATTGCTTCTGGCCATTTTCTAAACCATCTAATCGTTCGCTTAATTGCTTCTGGCCGTTTTCTAAACCATCTAATCGTTCGCTTAATTGCTTCTGGCCATTTTCTAAACCATCTAATCGTTCACTTAATTGCTTCTGGCCATTTTCTAAACCATCTAATCGTTCACTTAATTGCTTCTGGCCATTTTCTAAACCGCCTAACCGATTGTTTACTCTCTGTAACTCGCTAAGAATTTGTTTTAGTGTATCTTCCATCTCCAATTCCCCCAAGTAATTTCTTTTATTATACCATGTGTTCAACATAAAAAATCAACAAAGTTTTTTAACAGAACTAGTCAACAAATGCAGACTTGAAGTAGAATTACTCTGTTATTGGAATTGGTTCCCCTAATAAGTATCCTTGTCCAAAATGAACACCCAATGCTTTCGCAACCGCTAAATCCGCTGGCTCTTCAATCCCTTCCAAAATCAATTTCATATTTTTATCATGACAAATGTCCAAAAGCATTTGAATCACTTCTTGTTTTTTTTTTGAAACAGCTAAATCAATGGCAAAATATCGATCTAACTTCACAAAGTCTGGCTCCAGTTCGATGACGGTTCGCAATGATAATTCTCCTTTGCCAAAATCATCAAGTGCAACGGTATACCCCTTGTCCTTCAAAAAAATGATTTCTCTTCTGAGTGCTCCCATGTCTGAAATTTTTTCTGCTTCGTTGATTTCAAACACAATGTTTCGATTGGAAGACTGTACGCTATTCAGAAAGTTAGGAAAAAACGAGTGAAGCACAGTAGAAGGATATACATTCACGAATTTTGTGTGAATTTCTTTTACAGAAGACAAAGCAAGCTGAACAGAACAAGTATCCAAGTCATACAGCCTGTTTTTTTTCATTGCAAATTGAAAAAGACTTTCGGGATTTTGGAAGAACTTACAACGTAACAAAGCTTCATAACCGAATACTTTCCAATCTTCCAAAGCATATATCGGTTGGTAAACATGATGGAACAATTTCTTTCGTATGATATCATCTAAAAGCATTTCATTTGCGACTGACACAGTAAAAACTCCCTATCTAAATCATTTGAGACAGTTAGAGAATAAACAGCATAGGTATGTATACCTATACTAATCCATGTTCGATTTCTTCGACATAGTTTATTAAAAACGGATATCTAATCAATCCTTAGATAAAAAAGATACCTAATTATATCTATAGTATATCAAAATAAATTTTTAATATCTATAGTCTCTTCGATAACTTTAAAGATTGAAGCTACAGTTACCTATGAGGTGATAATATGAGTAATTTGCCAAAACTTATTGGGGAGCGGATTCGAAATTTCCGCAAAGAGAAGGGATTGAGCCAAGAGGAATTAGCTCATAAAGCCAATCTCCACACTACATACATAGGACAATTGGAGCGTGGAGAGAAAAACGCCACTTTGGAAAGCGTAGAAAAGGTGGCTAACGCTCTGGAGATTTCATTAGAAGACCTCTTCCGGTCGATCAATCCGCATGCCAATTCTCACGAGTACACATTGTCCCAAATCGTCACACGTTTGCAAACAATGAGCATCAAGGATCAAAAAATGATCCTCAAATTCTTGGACCTATTGCAAGACTGGAAAGATCAATGAAAAGCATTGGATTATCAAGCAGTTCGGACAAAACAGGAAACAAAAAGAGGCGGAAGTATACATTCCGCCCCATAGATGTAACACGTTTGTGGTTCGATCGTTATACTTTAAACTTTCCAACAAGACTTTGTAATTCTTCCGCCATTCTGGCCAGAGTAGTGGCTGAAGCAGTAATTTCCTCCATAGTGGCCAATTGCTCTTCGGTTGCGGCAGAAATATTTTGTGTTCCTGATGCCGCAACTTCGGCAGCTTCTGTAATCACATTAATGGAATGAAGAATCTGCTCTGTACTTGCGGCCATTTGTTGAACAGCAGATGAAACTCCTTGTATTTCGCCTGCCACTTCGCTCACAGAGTGCTGAATTTGTTCAAATTGATCTCCAGCAGTGTTAACGATGACAATACCTTCTTCCACTTCAAGAGTAGCCCTATCCATTGATTGAACTGCTTTTTGCGTTTCATCTTGAATCGAGTTGATTAATTGTGAAATTTGCTGGGCCGATTCAGCTGATTGTTCCGCCAGCCTGCGTACCTCGTCAGCAACAACCGCAAAGCCTCGTCCATTTTCTCCTGCTCTTGCTGCTTCAATTGCCGCATTTAATGCTAAAAGGTTTGTTTGGGCAGCAATATCAGTAATAACTTCAATGATTTTCCCAATTTCTTCGGAACGGTCTCCTAAGCCTTTTATCAATTTTGCTAATCCAGAAACGGTTTGATTAATTGAGTTCATTTGTTGAATGGAAGTTTTAATCGTTTGTTTCCCTTCAACTGCTTTTTCCGAAGTTAAAACAGCCATCGTTGACACTTTTTGTGCATTGTCGGCAATCTGCTGGGCTCTTATGGACATTTCGTTAATGATTTTCGAAGTCTCCTCTACACTTTGAGCTTGTTTTTCTGCTCCTGCAGCTACTTCCTGAATCGTTAAAGCAATTTGTTCCGTTGCTTTATTCATTTGTTCCGCACTTGCGGTAAGCTCTTCAGACGAAGCTGCTACATGTTCTGATGTTTCTGTGACTTGTTGAACCAACTCACGCAAACCGTTAACCATTTTATTGAAGGAATTTGATAATATTCCAAGCTCATCTTTGGATTGATACGCCGCTTTTATCGCAAAATTACCTGTCTCAGCCTGAGCCATTAAGGTTTGTATGTCTTTAAGAGGATTTGTAATCATTCGGGTGATCAAGAAGCCGAACAAGGAACTCAAGCCTACGGCGAATAGCGTAATACCAATCATAATAACAGAAGCTTTTTTCTTGCTGTTATGATTTAGGTGATATAGATTGTCCGCTATTTCTTCGTTATAATCGCCGAGTTCTTGAGCTAACTTGTTTACCTGACTCCGCAGGCTTTTTATTTGAGACAATAGATTGTAAGCATCCTTTTGTTTATTTTCCTTCACTAAACTCAATACTTGCTGAACTTGACTTTCATATTTTTGATATATTTCTTTAAGCTGGGCAAGTTTTTCGCTTTCAAATTGATTTAATCTGGTTCTCTCGTATTCACTGATTAATTGTACATTTTGATTCAACCTCTCCTTCATTTGCGTTTCTAAATCATTTATTGTTGCAAGGTCTTCTGTGATCATTAACTCCAACATAAAAGAATCGATGGCCCTATTATTAATACGAAATTGACCGAGCCATTTAATGGGCAATAGCCGATCCGTGTACATTTTCTCGGAATTGTTCGACATTTCGTTCATATAATGATAACCTGTAATCCCAACCCCTCCTATAAATAATACCGAAATCACAACTAATATCACCAATTTTTTCCCAATTTTTAAATTTCGAAGTAACATTTCCTATTGTCTCCCACCTTTCTTGATGATAATTGTAGCTATATATTTATGTATCGGATTTATCGTACTTTTGTTTATACTCTCATGAGAAAGGCTTCACCTTCTCGGTCAAATCTCAGCTGTTCAAAAACACATTCACTCCCCCCTGACACTCCATGTGAATGGACGGAGGACAGAAATGATAATTACAGCCAATGTTGAAATGATCAATGTTTTAGAGAAGAGAGCGTCGAATTAACATATTTTTGAGGAGTGTCTACACAAAAAATCCTATATTTTCGCCGTCCGAATTCTTAGTCGGCATATTTTGGCGAAAAATAAAGTGTATTTTATGATGAGGGGTAAATAAACTGAAAATTTTTACAATCCTTAAGATAACGGGGTGCGTAGTTCAAAATCAAAAAATGATAGACGGAATAATAAATAATTGATTAACAAAATAAATTCAAACACATATTGTTCCGCTTTTTTGTTACAGAGGGCATTTGATGGTTAAAAAATAGTCTTTCTCTCTTTTCGGGAATACCTTTTCCGAGTCATTATTTTAATAAGTTTACATAATATTCATTATGTTTCTTTAACACCAACTTTTCAACACGACCATTATTCAATCCCCTGTATGAAAACAGATTTTTTTCAAATACTGTAAATAAAACCGTTCTTCCAAAGGAGCGAATAAAATGAAAAGAATTCATCTACTTCTACTATTGGTCGTTACTGCCGTTTTTATTTGGTCAGCGATCAAACCAGCCAGTTACCTGACTTGGCTGTTGGAGGTCAGCCCTGCCGTTGTCGGTTTGATCATCGTCATCGCCGCATACAATCAATTCCGTTTCACGACTCTCTCTTATGTCATTATTTCGATTCTAGCCATCATTATGTTCGTCGGCGGGCATTATATTTATTCAAAAGTCCCTCTTTTTAATTGGATAAAGGATATTTGGAACTTAGAGAGAAATCATTACGATCGATTTGGGCATTTGCTTAAAGGATTATTTGCGATTGTTCTGAGAGAAATGTTACTGCGGAAAACTCCATTAACAAAAGGAGCTTGGTTATTTACCATTGTTTTAAGTATGTCGCTGGCCATCGCTGCATTGTACGAGATTATCGAATGGTTAGCTTCTAAAATAGCAAAGGATGGAAAAGCCATTAAAGACTTTTTAGGAACCCAAGGCGATATTTGGGATACACAATGGGATATGTTATGTAGCTTGGTCGGTTCGATTGTTGCATTGCTTATTTTTTCTAAACTGCATAACAGACTGTTACAAAAAGAAAGGATAAAAGAAGAATAAAACGGCGACTCCCCTTATCTGAGTCGTTTCGACGGAAATAAGGAAAGTCGCTTCGATAAAATCAACCGGACAGAAAACGACTTTCGGTTGATTCGATTGGAAATTCTATTGAATAAAACAATCAACAAAAATACATTCCGCTCCGCACTAAAGCACGAGCCGCCTGTTTCCTTCGTTTGTGAAGCAGCCTCATTCCTCGATGGACTCTATGCATCCCCAGCAAAACAGCTGGAGACCGTTTATTTCCCCAAGACAACTTCGGCGAGAATCTCGTAGGAGCGTAAACGCGCCTCATGGTCAAAAATTTGCGTATGGATGATGAACTCATCAGCCTGAGTAACATCTAAAAATGCCTGCAATTTCTCCTTGACGGTTTCTGGGCTGCCGGTGATCATGTAGCGCAGCTGCTGTCTGACAGCTGCCTTTTCGTGATCATTCCATATTTCATCGATATTCTCTACCGGCGGTTGCAACGGAGTTGGCTGACCGCGTATTAAATTTAAAAATTGCAGCTCCTGCGAGGTTGCCAACCATCGTGCTTTTTCATCCGTATCGGCAGCAATCACATTAATGCCGACCATCACATATGGCTGATCAAGCGCTTCTGAAGGCCGGAAACTGCTGCGGTATATTTCTAGAGCTGGAAGAGTATAATCCGGAGAAAAATGACTGGCAAAAGCAAAAGGTAATCCGAGTTCACCGGCCAATCGGGCGCTAAACCCGCTCGAACCTAATAACCAAATCGGGATATTGAGACCTTCGCCAGGAATCGCCCGCACGCGCAGACTGCTAGATGAATCCGGGTTAAAATAAGAGCGCAATTCGGCCAACAGTTCCGGAAAATCATCGCCAGTTCTTTGAAAATCGCGCCTTAATGCTCGGGCTGTGAGCTGATCTGTACCCGGAGCACGACCTACCCCAAGATCGATCCGGCCGGGATACATCGACTCTAGAGTACCGAACTGCTCAGCAATCACCAAAGGAGCATGATTCGGAAGCATAATGCCGCCGGAGCCTACACGAATGTTGGAAGTCCCGGATGCTATATAACCTATTACAACTGATGTTGCTGAACTGGCGACACCAGGCATTCCGTGATGTTCGGCCAGCCAGTAACGGTGAAATCCCCATTTTTCTACATGCTGAGCAAGCTCGAGACTATTTCGGAAAGAGTCGGCCGCTGTACCTCCCTCGACAATCGGTACGAGATCGAGAACCGACAACGGAATATCACGAAGCTGTTTTATTTTCTGATTCGTACTCTTTTCTTTGGACATATTCTTTCATCCTCTTTCTCTTGTAATAAAACTTAGACATTTCAATTGCTGTAGACAAAATTTGCTCCGGAGGATAACAATCCTTTATCTGTTAGAATATAACGTTCCTCCACAACGATGCAACAAAATTGAACTGAACTTCAGCGAACACCAAAAATGCCCGTCATATCCATTACATATGGGCCCCTCTTTTCTATCCTTGCATAACGATGAGCAAAGCAGTATCATTATTTTTAAAATAATTGCCGCAAGAAAGGATGAAAAGAGATGGAAAAACAACTGCCTCCTGGCCAATTTGAAACAGAAAAGTGGCCTGTTCTCCACGAAGGGGATGTATACGAATTTCAAGAAGACACATGGAATTTTCGACTGTTTGGCGACGTCAAAAAAGAAATTACTTTATCCTATAAAGAAGTCATGGATTTACCAAAAACAATCGCAACCATTGATATGCATTGTGTGACGACATGGTCCAAATTTGATACGACATTTGAAGGCATTGCCTTTCGTGAATTTTTAAACTTAGTAGAAATCGAACGAGACGTAAAATACGTTAAAATTTATGGATATTTAAACGGTGATCGCTTCGGATATTCGGCTAATTTGCCTCTTGAAGCTTTGCTGGGAGATGACGCCTTGTTTGTGTACCGATGGAAAGACAAAAACCACGACTGGCAGGACATTTCTCCTAAACACGGCTATCCTCTTCGATTTATCCCTCCGGCTTCCTTTTATTTATGGAAAGGAGCAAAATGGGCATCGGGAATTCGCTTTATGAAAGAGGATGAAGCGGGATACTGGGAGAAAAGAGGTTATTCAATGACAGCGAATCCTTTCAAAGAGGAGCGCTTCGCTGATGCAAATTTTGATTTTGGAGAATTTTAAAACAAAGCAATAACCAGAGTTTTCGTATCACGATAGAAAATTTTGTCCTTTAAGTAAAAGCTCAAGGATAAAAAACGTTCCACTTGTCCGCATGTTTATCATGCCCCACAGTTTTAGAGGCTGATCCATAAAGTCTAACCTCACGTGTATTTTCTGTGGGGTCTGACATTTTACTTTTGGATCAGCCTCTGTACGTTATCTTTGTCTAATTCGATTTCCGTTTTATCCCAGCCGCCTTAGGTAGCGGAAATCGCAGTTCTTCCTTTCATTCCTGTGATTCACTCGTTTTTATTTTTGGATTAACACAGTTATGTATGGAAACATGACTGTATAAAGCTAAAATTCCTTGAATTGTCAATATCGTGCTGCCTGTTTATATATTTTCCTTTCCGGCAACACCGTTGATGGAATAGCTCGCTGTAATCTCAGCATTTAGTGAATGAGCAACAGAACAATACTTCTCTTTCGACAACCGAATGGCGCGAATTACTTTATCTTCAGGCAGCTCTCCTTCTAATGCATAATGAATGTGAATATGTGTAAATCGTCTCGGATGGTCTTCAGCGCGTGTGCCTTCGACTTCCATATGAAAAGCGACAGGATTTAAACGCATTTTTCGCAAAATCGAAATAATGTCAATTCCTGTACAGCCTGCAACTGCATGTAAAAGCAATTCCGTAGGTCTTGCTCCATGATTTTGTCCGCCTACTTCTTCTGCTGCATCCATTTTGATTTCATGTCCTGATGGAGTGATACCAGAGAAAGCCATTTGCCCTGTCCATGTTACCGTTGTTTTCATTGACTTCACCTTCCATTTGTTATTTTCCGTTATCATAAAATTGCGTGCTTAACTCTGTCTTTCATACAGAATTGTGGTCAACACCTAATGTTTCCGATACCATTATTCATTTTCATACAAAATTTATTTAATACAAAGTTTACTTATTCTGAAAAAATAATGCAAGTAAAAGAATTGTAACTAGGCATCTATCACTTTTTGTTTATTTTATTCAAGAAGATACGTTTACTCGTTGCACAAATCCATGTTATATTTCTTATCTAGCGTTTTTTATTATGCATGGTAAAATAAAATCATGTGAGAATTCGATGGAGTAAAGGGTGTATGTAGATTGATGACAAAAGCATTGATACTTATATTAGCTTACCTTCTCGGATCGATTCCGTTTGCGCTTGTTGTCGGGAAAGTTGGATACGGAATCGACATTCGCGAACATGGAAGCGGAAATTTAGGGGGAACGAATACGTTTCGCGTTCTTGGTGTAAAAGCAGGACTTATCGTAACTATTGCCGATATTTTAAAAGGGACGCTCGCTGCAAGTCTTCCTGTTTTATTTTCCGTTGATGTCCATCCGTTGTTGGCGGGATTGTTTGCCGTTATTGGGCATATGTACCCTATCTTTGCCGGTTTTCGTGGAGGAAAAGCGGTGGCGACATCAGCCGGGGTGTTGCTCTTTTATTCTCCGTTTCTATTTGTAACGCTCGTCGCCGTATTTTTTATCGTTCTTTATATTTCGAAATATGTTTCATTATCCTCGATGTTAGCGGGAGTATATGCCATTATTTATACAGTTTTCTTTACTGACGATATCCCATTAATGGTGATCGTTTCCTTGCAGGCAGCCTTTATCTTTTACCGCCATCGCGCCAATATTCGGAGAATCATAAATAAAACCGAACCAAAGGTGAAATGGCTCTAATGCAAAATTTCACTATACAAAAGTGACAGAGAGGAGTTTTGGATGTTGAATTTACCAGGCGATTTTGTCGCGAAAATGAAAACTCTTTTACAAGATGAAGCTGAGCCGTTTTTTGCTACATATAACGAAGAAAAAGCAAACGGGCTGCGTCTTAATCCTTTGAAAACCAGTGAAGAACGGTTTCTTTCTGTTTTTCCCATTCCGTTAGAACGCGTGCCATTTTGTTCTAACGGATTTTACTATCCTGCCGAAAGTCAGCCGGGAAAACACCCATACCATATGGCCGGACTTTATTATATTCAAGAACCGAGCGCCATGTTTGTAGCCGAAGTATTAAACCCCGAGCCGGGTGAAAAAGTATTGGACTTATGTGCTGCACCGGGTGGAAAATCAACGCAAATCGCCGGCATGATGAACAATACTGGATTTTTGTTAGCGAATGAAATTCATCCGAAACGTGTAAAGGCATTATCAGAAAACATTGAACGTCTAGGTATCACCAATACGCTTGTTACGAACGAAACTCCAGAAAGACTTGCAGAACGTTTTCAAGGATATTTTGATAAAATTCTTGTCGATGCCCCGTGCTCCGGGGAAGGAATGTTCCGGAAAGACCCTGAAGCTATGCAGTATTGGAGTTGTGACCATGTGCAAAAATGTGCTAACGGGCAGCAGCACATATTGGAAGCAGCGTATGCGATGCTGAAAGAAGGCGGTATTCTTGTTTATTCTACTTGCACGTTTTCACCGGAAGAAAACGAACAAACCGTCGAGCAGTTTCTGCAAAACCATCCGGATATGGTATTGCTTCCAATTGAAAAGCATCACGGTATTCAGCCCGGAAAAGCGGAATGGACAAAAACAAATCTTCAAGAAATTTCTTATACTGCCCGCCTGTGGCCGCATTATGTAAAAGGTGAAGGACATTTTGTTGCCAAAATGAAAAAAATAGGTCCGGCGCATGAATGGAAAGGGAAAATCGCAGCATCCAATGTAACGAAGCAGCAATTACGTGAATATCAAACGTTTGAAAAGGAGTTTCTCCATTGGAAATGCGATAAAACAATTTATGCGTTCGAGCAGCATTTGTTTGCCCTGCCTGATGAATGTCCAAATTTTGACGGATTAAAGGTCGTTCGTCCCGGTCTCCATTTAGGCGAAGTAAAGAAAAACCGCTTCGAACCGAACCATGCTTTAGCGCTTTCTTTAACACGAAACGATGTCAAAGCATCGATCGGCCTTCATGTAAACGAGCCTGACTATATAAAATATTTACGGGGCGAAACATTGCCAACAGGCAATGATAACGGATGGGTTCTTGTCACTGTTGACGGATATTCGCTTGGATGGGGAAAAGAAGTGAAAGGAACGTTGAAAAACTATTACCCAAAAGGATTGCGTATTCTTTCATAGCATTTCCTTTTTTGAACTGCTTCCGCTTTTTACTTTTGTTAGAAGCAAAAGTCTTCCCGTTTGTTTATGATAAACAAAAAAGAGGCTGCCTTAAAAGCTAAAGGTCAGACCCCATAACACAATATATAGTACATAATATTGGATCAATGAGCTGTATATTGTTAAATGCACGTGAGGTCAGACCCTTATAAGTATAAGACAGCCTCTTTTTTACTTAGACTGAATTGGAACAAGCAATGTTAATACAATCTCGTCGTTCGCTAAATCGAACTTTTTGGCTTGAATGCGGTACCCGTTGTTTAAGTTGATTTCGTTTAAGTGAATGTAAATGAAGCTTTCGTCTGGATGAATAACGACTTCTTCTGGCAATGATGCATTTTTTTGCAAGTACTTCAGTATATAATGAACAGGCAAGCGCAGCTCACCAAGCATCATCTCCGGATGGACTAACTTAAGATCGCCGTTATCTACCACTTGCGGCTCAAATGTCACAAGAAAATCAACTTCTCTTCCGAATAGAGGAATTTTACTTTTTAAATGTACACGATCCGTTAATTGAACATCATATTGCAACGGATGGTCTTTCGTTTTTTTCTTAATATAATCGTTAATGATTAAATTTAACTGCTCTTTAGACGAATGCACGGTCAGCTCTGCGGCATTCGCATTCGGCAATGCTTTCATCTTCTTTATTTCATCAGCCGGTTGAAGCATGAAAAACAGCATAATACTAATAATAACAATATTTCCTCCTAATAACGCAAAAAAGAGCATCTTCCATTTCATTGTTCTCTTATCCATAAAACAAGCGTCTCCTCTGTTTCCAATCTTTCATAAACTCTCTCGGCCATTAATTGGTAACCTACATCATTCGGATGAAACTGATCACTGTAAAGAACATCATCACGGTTAGCAAATAAATCAGCCACTTCTACAAACACCGTATTTTCATATTTATCCATAATTTCTTTGCTTCCTTCATTCCAAAGCTGGATCACTTGTTCAATTTCCGGGATCGCCTGTAGAGAGCCAAACGGATTATACAAACCAAATAAAACGATAGGTGCATCTTCATTAATCGAACGGAGCGTTTTAAGCAGCTTCTCCAATTTTACCGCAAATTGCTTTTGCTCTTTTGCAAACAAAGAGTAAGAAAGATCGAAAAAATGAGAACGGACAACTTTCATCATATCGTTTCCGCCGATCGTAATCATAATCATATCCGCTTGCTGTAAAACATCTTTGTTTTTGTTAACCACTTTATCTAATTGAGAAATTCTTAATCCTCTTTTCCCTAAGTTTGTTACAGCAACGCTTTTAATCGCCTTATGTACAAGTAATTTTTGCTCTAAATAAGCAAGGTACCCTCCGCTTTTCGTGCGATCTCCCACTCCTTCCGTCAAGGAGTCACCGAGCGCTACAATGTTCATATCCCTTGGAAAAAAGTCTTCTGCAATCGTTAACGGCTCCGTTAAACCAAACTCTCTCATTGGTATTTCCTCTTGAACGCTTGCCGAGCGTGCTGAACAACTGGCCATCATCAATAATACAATAAAAGATATACCCCATTTTTTCACTTACCATCACACCTATTAAGACAAATCATTGAAACTATTGTCATCTTAACACATTTGTATGAACGATAGAAAGATGAACCTAATGCTGAAAAGCGAAAAGAGGCTGAGCCATAAGTGTCTGACCTCACGAAAAATCCATAATATATAGCATTCTCATCTAATGTTATGTACTATATATTACATTGTGATTGCCGGGTCTGACACTTTGCTTTATCAGCCTCTTCATTGTAAAGCTTTTATATGCTTAAGGATCTCCTCATAAGGAGTGTCTTTTACACCGCTATAATATTTCACAATTTTCCCCTCTTTATCGACGAGATAAAAATCTGTCCCATGAATGACTTGGTCGTCTTGCTGCGGTTTTTTTACAATCGTTTTAAAGTTTTCCTGCGCAAATGTTTCGATTTCTTCCTGGCTGTAACCAGTCAGCAAATGCCAGTTTGATAGGTCCGCATCAAATTTCTTGACATATTGTTTTAATATTTCCGGTTTATCATTTTCCGGATCAACACTAAAAGACACAAATTCGACATCAAGTCCTTCCTCTTCCGCCATGTCCTGCAGCTTTGCCATATGCGCTGTCATCGGCGGACAAACCGTTTCACAGTTCGTAAAAATAAAATCAGCGACCCACACCTTTCCTTTTAAATCTGACAAGCCAAACGGCTGACCATTTTGGTCCGTAAATGTAAAATCAGCAATCGGCCAATTTTTTGCATCAGGAATTTTGTTGCCGCATGCGGATAACAAAAGAAACGAGAAGATCAATAACATAATTCCCCATTTTTTCATACTCCGTCCACCTCTTAAAGATCATTACTGTTTTATTTTAACAAAATTTAAAAACTCTTTTAATGCATCTTGCTTATGTTCAAAAAACTTTCAATAAAAATCCCCTTCGGCGTGAAGGGAGATTTTTATCACATATCATTCTGCATAATACATAAAACCAATCGCTCCCGGACCGGTATGCGTAGCGATAATGGGAGTTGTATAAATCACCTCGATATCGGTAATCCCTGTCTCTTTGGCAATCGATTCTTTAAGGCGATTCGCCAAATCGAACGAATCGGCGTGCGCAATCCCTGCCGCTTTCACTGTTTTTCCCTTAGTGTCTTCGATAAATTGCTTTGTCAAATACTTCACAATCTGTGCATGGCTTCGCACCTTCGTTATTGGAGTATATACACCATCAGCAAGCGAAGCAATCGGCTTAATGTTTAACAGCGAGCCAATTAACGCTTTTCCGCGTCCGATCCTTCCGCCTTTTACCAAGTTTTCGAGCGTATCTACCGTTACATATAAATACGTATTCGCCTGAATTTCATCAAGCCGCCTCGTAATTTCGGCAATACTTTTTCCTTCCTGTGCCATCTTTGCCGCTTCAATGACTTGAAAGCCAAGGGCCACAGAAATAAAGCGGGAGTCGATAACCGTCACATTGGCTTCAGCCAACATGGCGGCACTTTCAGCCGAGCGTACGGTCCCGCTCATTTCTCCTGTCATATGGATCGAAATAACATCGAAACCTTCTTTACTAAGGCGGTTATATACTTCAACAAATTGTCCAACAGCAGGCTGAGAACTTTTCGGAAGCTCACTTGACTGCTTCATTTTTTCCATAAACTCATCCGGAGTAATATCGACGCGATCGACATACATCTTGTCGTCGATTGTAAATGTCAGCGGAACAACTTCAATTTGCAGCTTCTCAATGATGTCATTCGATAAATCAACGGTTGAATCTGTCACTACTCTTACTTTCTTCATACTTTCACTTCCTAAAATTAAGCCTTGATGTCTATTATACAATTAATCGAAATGAATTTATATAAAAAATTCATAAAGAGATTGACAATTTTATAAACAAAAAAGCTGACCAACAAAATAAAGTGTCTGATCTCACGCATCATCTAAAAATCGTGTATGACATGCGGGATCTGACACTTCACGTTTGGTTAGCTTCTATGCATTATTTTTAAGTATATCTTCTTTAAATATTTGTTCATATACAGGCCATTTTAACACTTTTTTTAAATAATCACGAAACGAAAAAACGGTTTTTGTGTTGTACGAATAATACACCTTATTGATAAACGCTTCAAGACGCAGCTGAATCATAAATCGATATGTGCTATCTTCCTCCAATACAGGAATTTCGATAATTTTAACCTTCTGTCCATACACATTTTTGAACTCCAGGCTTTTGAATAACAAAATATCAATCCTCTTTTTTCACCGATTTACTTTTATTATACACTAAATCTTTGTTGAAGTATGTCAAATCGTGTGAAGGATGAACAAATTTTTTAAAAAATTTTTTACAAAATTACTTTGATGTTGTAAAGAGATGAACCTCTCCCATCTACACTCTGTTTAAAGGCGGGAGTTTCTTACCAACTCCATCGAAGAAGATTCAATGCGGAAGAATGCTGTCTTCTCCTACTCGTTAAAATCATTGTGAAGGAAACATATAAACTTTATCAAGCAAACGAACAAAATCATGAACTGATTCATCAAGCCACTGCCTTTCAAACGTTCATCAACGCTCATTTTAACGGTGAATCATTGATTGAACGAATGAAAAACGGAAATAAATCGTTTATAAAACAAAGAGGCTGACCCTAAAGTGCCAAACCTCACAGCATGAGGTTAGACACTTAATAGAGCAGCCTCTTTTTCATTTATATAAGTAAATTAAACAAATTGCTGTCTTTATTCACTTCTTGAAACGGGAAGCCTTTTTTCTTCATTCGCTCAATAAGCGGTGCATAGTCTTCCCGCCGTTTTAATTCAATACCAACGAGCGCAGGACCGTTTTCTTTATTGTTCTTCTTCGTATATTCAAATCGGGTAATATCATCTGTCGGTCCAAGCACCTCATCTAAAAATTCGCGCAGCGCTCCGGCACGCTGTGGGAAATTGACGATAAAGTAATGCTGCAAGCCTTCGTAGATCATCGAACGTTCTTTAATTTCCTGCATCCGTCCGATGTCATTATTGCCGCCGCTAATCACGCAGACGACGGTTTTTCCGCGGATTTGTTCTTTGTAAAAATCCAAAGCGGCAATCGGCAACGCTCCTGCCGGTTCAACGACAATGGCATTTTCATTGTACAACTCTAAAATCGTTGTACACACTTTCCCTTCAGGCACCACGACAATGTCATCAATGATGTCTTTTGTCAAAGCAAACGTTTTTTCCCCCACCGTTTTTACTGCAGCTCCATCGACGAATTTATCAATCTCATCCAAAGTAACGACTTTTCCGTTCTCCAGCGATGCCTTCATGGACGGTGCTCCTTCAGGCTCCACACCAATCAGCTTTGTCGATGCGGAAATGCTCTTTATATATGTCCCTAAGCCGGAAATGAGTCCGCCGCCGCCGATGCTGGCAAAAACAAAATCAATCGTTTCTTCACAATCGTTAAGTATTTCAACGCCAACCGTTCCTTGTCCGGCAATCACATATTCATCATCAAACGGATGAATAAACGTTCTCCCTTCTCGCTCGGCACATTGAACCGCTTGATTAAACGAGTCATCAAACGTATCACCGACTAAAATGATTTCGATCATATCTTTTCCAAAAAACTGTACTTGCGACACTTTTTGCCGAGGTGTCGTTGCTGGCATATAAATCTTGCCGTGAACACCTAATACGCGGCACGAATACGCCACTCCTTGCGCATGATTTCCCGCACTGGCACACACAATGCCGTTTTTTCGCTCCTCTTTTGTCAAATGCTTCATTCGGTTATAGGCACCGCGTATTTTAAACGAGCGGACGACTTGTAAATCTTCGCGCTTTAAATAAATATTGCATTGATATCGTTCCGATAACAGCGGGTTTTTTTGCAGTGGCGTATGGTATACAACATCTTTTAACGTATGGTGAGCAATTAAAATGTCTTCAACATAAACCGTTCCACGTTGTCGTTTAAGCTGTTGTTCCATCTTCCCTTTTCCTTTCTATGTAGAATTTGTATGATAAAAAGTACTGTAATGATTTGTAGATTATATCACAAATTACAAAAAAGAAAAGGGAATTTTCTAAAAATTTTATTAAAATTTTATTTTTAACGTCCTTACATAAGAAGTATCCCAAGCAAATAAAGTAACAGGCAGTCCATTGCACTCGTACCTGCCTCCAAATTAATAAATGACAAAACGAGTCTATCCTAAAAAGGAAAGCCTCCTTATCATTTTCTTTCATATACGAGAAAGTAGTAATCATATGGATTTTTCTCATTTTTCGGACCTTTTTCACATGAAATAAGCTGCCACTGGCTTTCATCGAAAGGCGGGAAAAACGTATCTCCTGGAAACTCTGCTTCAATTTTCGTTATATAAAGCCGGTCAGCAAACGGAAGAGCTTCTTTAAAAATTTCCGCTCCGCCGATAATAAAAACTTCTTTATTCTTCTCTGCGGCAAACTGCTTTATTTCTTCTACCGAATGGATGATGATGCAATTTTCCTTCGTAAATGATGGATTGCGTGTTACAATGACATTTTCCCGTCCAGGAAGCACCCGGCCGATCGATTCAAACGTTTTGCGCCCCATGATGATCGTGTGCCCCATCGTCACCTTTTTAAAATAAGCAAGATCGGCAGGAAGATGCCACGGAAGCTGATTGTTTTTGCCGATGACGCGGTTGCGGTCCATCGCCACTAATAGTGAAATCATTTTTTCACCCCCTTAACGGATGATTTGATACTAAGTGTGTTGATGAACCAATAAAATCCGGATAAAGGAAGTTTATTTAAATAGCTTTTCTGCCGAAGAACAGAGAACGCTTTGCGGACAACGTATGTTCTTTGTCCGCCAGTGTTCTCTGTTCGGGTGTCACAGTAGAAAAGCGTGAATTACCAAGAAAATAGTTATAAAAACAATCATGGATTTTATACTGCTACAGGGGCTTTAATATGCGGATGCGGATCATAACCGACAATCTCAAAATCCTCAAATTTGTAGTCAAAAATCGAATCCGGCTTCCGTTTGATAACAAGTTTTGGCAACGGTCGCGGCTCTCTTGTTAATTGAAGTTTTGCCTGTTCAATATGGTTAAGGTATAAGTGTACATCTCCGCCAGTAAAAATGAGTTCTCCCACTTCCAAGTCGCATTGCTGCGCAATCATATGCGTTAAAAGAGCATAGCTGGCAATATTAAACGGCAAGCCTAAAAACGTGTCAACTGAACGCTGCTGCCACATGCATGAAAGCTTTCCGCCAGCGACATAAAATTGAAAGGCGTAATGGCAAGGCGGCAGTTTCATTTTATCAATTTCCGCGACGTTCCACGCGCTAACGAGCAAGCGCCGCGAATTCGGATTGGTTTTAATTTGCTCAATCACTTCACTAATTTGGTCAATCGTTTGGCCGTCTGCCCCTTTCCAAGAACGCCATTGCGCACCATAAATAGGGCCTAAATCACCGTTTTCATCTGCCCATTCATCCCAAATCGTCACACCGTTTTCTTGTAAATATTTAACATTTGTATCACCGTTTAAAAACCACAATAATTCATAAATAATCGAGCGAATATGTAATTTTTTTGTTGTTAATAATGGAAACCCTTTTTGAAGATCAAAGCGAAGTTGTCTTCCGAAAACGGAAAGAGTACCTGTTCCTGTTCTGTCATCTTTTTTTACTCCGTTTTCTAAAATATCATTGAGCAAATCTAAGTACTGTTTCATATGATCACCTCTATGTACGTTCTAAACTTCATTCTTTTTCATGATAAACGAAAAAGGACTCGATTGTCGATGGCGAGTCCTACTTTTCGAGATTTTTTATATATTGATACGTCAAAGGGGCTGTCTTTTTTAACTGCTGCCTCGTTTTTTCACTATAGTAATACATCGCGAAACTTTCCGCAAAATATTCTTCCGGATAGTTAAGAAAATAGGAATTTCCCGGAAACAGCTGATAGGCTTCCTTTCTCCATATCGTTAAAAAGCGCGGTTGAAAGCGAATGCCGTTAAAGACAATGCGGTCAACCGAATGAGCCAATTCATGAAGCTCAAGATTAATCGACCCGTGGCCTTTGCCCCGCTCGCTATGGCCGATTTTCACTAAAACAACGTGGGTACCGCCCATACCAGGAACGTCATTCCAAGTAACATCAGCCAGCAAGTAACCGCGTGGCTGTTCGCCATGCAAATGCGAGGCTGTTCTTTCATCGGTTATTTTTCCTGTAAAAAGCTTAACATATATACGTTTAGCAGCTATTTTACGTAAAATAGACGGATGAACCTGCTCGATCGTCTGAATGATTTTTAATGCCTCGGTTTGCTGAAATTTTTGTTCTGGTAAAACAATTATCTTTTGGATTGGAGCATCGGAAGGAAAAAAAGAACGAAGCTCACTATCTTCTAATAAGATTCCCTGTGATGGAAAAGGATGAGAAAAAGAAGTTAACGGAATGATAAGCAATATACAAAGAAGCAGATTGATATAGCGCATGATGAATATCCCCTGTCTTATGTTGTCGGCGTATACTGGATTGGAAAATATAAAGTTTAAAAAGAGAACGATTTCGATACTTTACTAGAATTATAACATAATAAAGAAATCAGAGAATCGGCAAAAAATAAAAGTAAATAATGGATCTGTATACATGATTCAACTTTTCCCGCCTGAATGATGATAACGTGATAATAAATAATAAATCTTTTATAAACAAAAATATCACGAGATTTTTCTCGTGATATTTTTTTGTTTCGTTTATGCACTTTTTAGTGTTTCTTCAATATACTCTTTAGCTTTTCCACCATTAAATTGACCTTCCCACTTAGACATAACAATCGCCGCTAAGCTAAAGCGTTACCGACTACGTTAACAGCCGTACGCGCCATGTCTAAAATTCGGTCAATTCCAGCAATAAACGCCAATCCTTCTACAGGAATACCTACCGTACCTAATGTCGCAAGCAGTACAACGAAAGACACCCCAGGTACGCCAGCAATTCCTTTTGACGTTACCATCAATACTAATACAAGAGAAATTTGCTCAGAAAGAGACAAATCAATGCCATATAATTGGGCAATAAAAATCGCTGCCAATGCTTGATACAATGTAGAACCATCTAAGTTAAACGAGTATCCTGTCGGAATGACAAAAGAAGTAATTGCCTTTGGACATCCTAATTTCTCCATTTTCTCCATAACCTTTGGCAATACCGTTTCTGAACTTGCTGTACTGTAAGCTAGCACTAGTTCATCCTTTAAAATTTTAATAAGGTGCATCAAATTTACTCCAACGAATTTGGCAACGATTCCAAGTACAACAAACACGAAGAAAATCATCGTTGCATATACAAGAATCACTAATTTGCTTAACGGAATAAGCGATTGTACACCGAATTTAGAAACCGTTACACCGATTAACGCGAAAACACCAAACGGAGCAAATTTCATAATTTGATTTGTCACATAAAACATCGCTTCTGCAGTTCCTTGGAAAAACTGTAACACCGGTTTTCCTTTTTCACCAATCGCCGCGATTCCTAAACCAAAAATGACAGAGAAGAAAATAATCGCCAGCATGTTGCCATTTGTTAATGCTTCAAAAATATTTTTTGGAACAATATTGACAAAAGTGTCCATCATGGAGTGGCTTTGCACTTCGTTTGTTGTATCTACATAGCTTTGAATATCGGTTTTTTCTAATGTTTTCATATTGACGCCTGCACCAGGCTGAAAAATGTTGGCCGCTAACAAACCAACTATAATCGCAATGGTCGTAATAATTTCAAAATAAATAATCGTTTTGCCACCCAGTTTTCCTAGTTTCTTTATATCTCCAACACCGGCGACACCAACAACTAGGCTGGAAATAACAATCGGAATGACAATCATCTTAATGAGACGAAGAAAAATGTCTCCAATTGGCTGCAAATAAGTTTGAACAGCTGGATTTCCGTAAAAAATTGCCCCAACAATGATACCAGCCATTAAGCCAATAAAAATTTGCCATGCTAAACCAATTCTTTTCATTGATTTACCCCCTTTAGTCTAAACAATGATAGATTATATTGATGAGAGGCTGACCAAAAAGTAAAGTGTCAGCACAACACAATATACAGGACATAACATTGGATATATGGTAAATATACGTGAGGTCAGACACTTATCGGTCAGCCCCATAAAAATTTAAGTTCTCGTTAATAATTCAGTCGATCGCCTATTAAAAATAATATGTTGATAGACTTTGCAAAGATTAAAGATTATCGTTTAAGATAAATCAATAAATATGTTAATAAAACTTTAGAAAATTGTAAATAAACTTTTTTAAAAAATCGTTGAAATATGTCGAAAAAAGTAAAGAAAGCGATTACTTTTATAATTAATCCTTATAATTTTACTTAAAATAAAGTTTGTTATTAATATTATGAAAATTTATTCGTTTTATTTTTAAAATAAAAAACACTTTTCATGATAAAAATATATCATGAAAAGTATTTTTTTAAGAAAGTTTTTTGAAAAATAGATTTTTTCCAAAAATATAACTCTATAAAACTTTTCCCCTTTTTTAGCCAACCGCTCCTTAACTCATCCATTTCGGCGGTGTATTTTTTGCCCAATAAATCCGCCCTAATTCATAATGTGTTTGGAACGAATCATGATAAGTATGGTAATGGAAATTAAACCAATAACCGTCTTGCGGTGGATGGTCACGTCTTACATGAAATCTTACAATATCCTTCCCGCTCGTTTTATCATATATATGGAAAATTTTTTCCCCGATGCCGCCAGAAGGCTTTTCTGTAATCACTAAATTCACTAACTTTTCTTCTGGATATTGCTCTGCCAAAGATATTAACACTTCTTCAATGCGCGGCAAAATGACTTCATGAAATTCGTCTTCAATGACAGGCAAAATTTTTTCGCCGAATTTTTCGTAAGATTGTTCAACCGCTTTTTCCATCGTTTGCTGAACAAACTCCTCCCGTGTAAGTACACGGACCTCTTCTGCTTTTTCGTTCCTGTTTGACACAACCGTTGCATCGACTGAAGAATCATCTGCTTTTGCTTCATCCACTAATAATGAAGCAGGCGGTGTTACTAATCCAAACGTTAACGTCGTAATTAAGACAACAAGCGATTTACGGAGCCATCTTGGAAGATGCATATAAATTCACTCCTTTCTTATTTATTTAGCGTTCAAAAATGCCGCTCTTTGCTAAATTGGCAATGGCTTGGCGAATTTTTTCTTCATCTTGTACAAGGGCAATGCGCACAAACCCTTCTCCATGCGGGCCAAAGGCTTGTCCAGGTGTAACAACAACATTGGCCTTATCTATAAGTGCGTATGTAAAATCAGTAGATGTCCATCCCTTTGGAATTTCCGCCCAAACAAACATGCTTGCTTTTGGGCTGTCGATTTTCCAGCCGATGGATGCAAGCCCTTCTACTAATCTATCTCTACGGGATTGATAAATTTGTCGGTTTTGTTCGCAAAAAGCAGCCCCCTTTCTTAAAGCGGCCGCTGCTGCGTTTTGAATTGGCCAAAATACGCCGTAATCAAGATTCGATTTGAAATTGGCTAGCGCTTGAACGATTTGCTTATTGCCGCATAAGTATCCGATGCGGCATCCTGCCATATTGAAGCTTTTCGAAAGCGAGTTCATTTCTACACCGACTTCTTTGGCTCCATCAATCGACAAAAAGCTAATCGGTTTATGACCATCGTAATACAATTCGGAATAGGCAAAATCATGAAGAACGATAATATTATATTTTTGCGCAAACGCAACCACTTCTTTAAAAAATGCTTCCGTTGCCAAGGCTGGAACAGGATTTCCCGGAAAGTTTAAAATCATGATTTTTGCCCGCTCCGCTACATGAGCCGGTATGCTCGAAAGATCCGGCAAAAACTTATTTTCTTTTCGAAGCGGCATAAAATACGGAACAGCTCCTGCCATCGCAATTCCTGTTGCATAAGCCGTATATCCCGGATCAGGCACAAGAATGATATCGCCTGGATCGGCAAAAACCATTGGAAAATGAACAAGACCATCCTGTGATCCCATTAAACATAGCACTTCTGTTTCTTTGTTTAGTTTTACATTGTAGGTAGTATTGTAATAATCGGCAACGGCTTCATGAAATTCCTCCGTACCGGAAAGAGGATAACCATACTGTTTTCCTTCTTTTACAAGCGTTGCCAATGTATCCATTACAAATGCCGGTGGCGGTAAATCCGGACTGCCGATGCTTAAATCAATCATTTCACAGCCTTGAGAAATTTTTGATTGTTTATATGCGGCTAATTCGCTGAAAATGGACGTACCAAATGCTTTCATTCGCTCAGAAAGTGTAATTCTCATCATTTCTCCCCCTGATATAAACTGACTCTGAATTTTACTATGTATCATTCTTCGATTTGACACATACTACGATTATAAGCAACAGAAAGTTTCATTACCCTAATATTTTCAGTTTACCATATTTTCTGTAAATTTCATGTGAAGAAAAGGGGAAAAAGATGAATACTATTTTTATATTCCTCAGCTTTATTACGCTCGTGTACAATATTGCAAACTGTTTCATTGACTCATAAAAAAGAGGATGACCTAAAGCAAAGTGTCAGCCCCGCAATATACCGCTGTTTAGCGAGTAGAAGCTGTCTCAAAATCCCAGGGTCAGCCCCTTATGAGACAGCCTCTTTGTGCATGGTCAAACACTTTATCGGTCATCCTCCGCTTTTAACTTTGTTTTGTTTTTTTCCGGGCTGAATCCTGCTTATACGTCCCTGTTTCGGTTGTTGTCGTTCCTTGCCCTTGAACTTCTGGTGAACTCAATCCCGTCTTCGATGGGTCTTTACGGTGTTTTGGCATCTTCATCACCTCCACACCTTAAATTCCCCTAAAATTTTCTCTTCATACTAGTCAGCGAGCGCCTTCCATATTTTCAATGTAAACCGTATTAAGGAAGGAAATAGCTCAGCAACGATATTACCGACGAATTCAACGAACAAATCATGAATCATGCTTCGGCTGTTCCGCTTCTTGTCATCTTTATTCATCCTTCTCTCTCCCCAGCTCGATCGTTGCAAAATGAAATTTCGCTGTTTTGCGTACATAAACGGAAAAACCAAATCGCGCAAATCGTTCACTTTTCCAATGATCTTTTAAGACGACCCGCTTTCTTGCCACCCGCTTTGCTTCGACAATGACCTCTTCGTTCAGTTCTGTATATAAGGCAAATGGTTTTATTCCTTTAATTCCGTCTGACTCTAAAATCGATTCTTCAAACATCGGGTCAAAATAAACGACATCAAAAGAGCGGTCAGGCAACGATGCTAAAAAGAGGCGATAATCGTTCTGTATGACTTCAATCCGACGCATCGCTTCATTCATTTTTTCTAGTCCGGAATCCCAATGTTGAAGCCCATTCTTTACTAAATAAGCAATGTAGCAATTTCCTTCAATTCCTGTCACCTTCCCGCTTTCGCCAACAACGATACTGGCTACGATACTGTCGGAGGCAAGTCCGAGCGTGCAATCAAGAAAGGACATTCCCTTTGTTAGTTTTGTCGCTTGCAAAAACGGTTCGCTCTCTCCCCGTAAAATCCGCTTCACACGAAACATCGCTGAATTCGGGTGAAAGAATAGCGGTTCATCTCCATTCATCGGCCGAATTTCTAAACGGTTTTTTCCGACAACAAGAACATCATCATGCCATTGCCGCTGAATGGCCTCAACGGATGATTTGTGCCTTGTTACATATCGTATACGTAATTCATTAGCAATTTGTTTCGCTTTTTCAATCATTTCTTTATTTGTTCGCCCTGCTGTTGTAACAATCATCTTTTCACGTTCCTTTTCGTCTGCATAGAAAAAGGATGCCAAAAAAGCATCCTCTTAGCCTTAGCAATGTTTTTCAAATGCGGCGATAATGTTATCCATAATATTTTCTATTGAATTTGCCTCAATATCATGACGCGGAATAAAATGAACAACTTCTTTTCCTTTTAAAAGTGCCATCGACGGGGACGATGGTTCAATGCCGACGAAATATTCACGCATTTTCGCTGTTGCTTCTTTATCCTGTCCTGCGAACACCGTTACTAAATGATCCGGTTTTTTGCCGCTGCGAAGCACTGCTTGCGTCGCTGCCGGCCGTGCCAATCCCGCTGCGCATCCGCATACAGAATTTACGACAACAAAAGTTGTTCCTTCAACATTTTCCATAAATTCTTCTACTTCCTCGCTTGTTCGCAGCTCTTTAAATCCGGCGCGAACTAGCTCATCACGCATCGGCTGAACAAGCTGGCGCATATATTCTTCGTATGCCATTGACATAGACGTATCCCTCCAAACTGTTCTCAATGCTAAAAGGATACTATATTTACATACAAAAAATCAACGAAAATGAAAGAAGCTGTCTCATAAGGGTCTGACCTCACGCGTATTTCACAATATATAGCTCATTTATCCAGCATGATGTCCTATATATTGTGTTTTGGGGTCTGATCCTTAGCCTTTGAGACAGCCTCCTGCTTATTATTATTTTACTTTTTCAGCCTGTTTCTCTTCCTCGAACAGATCCGTAACCGCTCCTTTAGATGCACAAGACACTAGCCGCGCATATTTCGCGAGAACTCCTTTTGCCTTCAGCGGCGGTGCTGTCCACTCGGCGCGGCGGCGTTCGAGTTCTTCATCGGATACATGAACGGTCAATTGCTGTGTCTCGCTGTCAACCGTAACTAAATCTCCTGTTTTTAATAATGCGATTGGTCCGCCAACCTGCGCTTCCGGTGCGATATGACCGACGACTAAACCGTGCGTTCCGCCTGAGAAACGACCGTCGGTTAAGAGGGCGACGCTTTCTCCTAATCCTTTTCCGACTAAAATTGCAGAAATGGAAAGCATTTCCGGCATTCCCGGACCGCCTTTAGGACCCTCATAGCGAATCACAAGAACATCGCCCGGCTGTATTTCATTGTTTAAAACAGCGGCTGTTGCCTCTTCTTCCGAGTCAAATACTTTTGCCGGTCCTGTTAAACGTTTCACTTTTAAACCGGAAACTTTTGCGACTGCTCCATTTGGTGCGAGATTTCCTTTTAAAATGACAAGCGGACCTGTTTGTCTGAGCGGTCGGTCAAGCGGATAAATCACCTTTTGTCCCTCTTTTAAATCCGGCCATTCCGCTAAGTTTTCCGCAACTGTCTTACCGGTTACTGTTAGGCAGTCACCATGAAGCAATCCTTCTTTTAACAACAGCTTCATCACAGCAGGAACACCTCCTGCTTCATGCAAATCCTGCATAACATAGCGGCCGCTCGGCTTTAAGTCAGCAATATGCGGAACCCTCTTTTGAATGCGATCAAAATCATCGATTGTCAAATCGACATCTACCGCATGGGCGATCGCCAACAAGTGAAGAATCGCATTTGTTGAACCCCCAAGCGCCATGACAACCGTAATCGCGTTTTCAAACGCTTTTTTCGTCATAATATCCTTTGGATAAATGCCCTTTTCCAGCAAGTTGTAAACCGCCTGCCCTGCCTTATAGCAATCTTCTAATTTCAATTCTGTTTCCGCCGGGTTAGAAGAGCTTCCTGGAAGGCTCATTCCGAGCGCTTCAATCGCTGATGCCATCGTGTTTGCTGTGTACATTCCGCCGCAGGAACCGGCTCCCGGACAAGCATTACATTCGATCTGATGCAATTCATCACGGCTAATATCACCTTTATTATATTGGCCAACTCCTTCAAATGCAGAAACAATGTCAATATCTTTTCCATGAAGTTTTCCCGGTTTAATCGTACCGCCGTAAACAAACACAGCAGGCACTTCGGAACGGCCAATGGCAATCATACAGCCAGGCATGTTTTTATCACAGCCGCCAATCGCGACAAATGCATCCAAACGTTCCGCACCAACAACGGTTTCAATCGAGTCGGCAATAACGTCACGGCTCGGAAGTGAATAGCGCATTCCTTCTGTACCCATGGAAATACCGTCGGAAACGGTAATCGTATTAAACACTAATGGCGCTCCCCCGGCGTCTTTAATCCCTTGTTTCGCTTTGAGGGCAAGTTGATCAATATGTATATTGCACGGCGTCACTTCGCTCCATGTACTGGCAACGCCAATCATCGGCTTTTTAAAATCTTCATCTGTAAAGCCGACCGCACGAAGCATCGCTCGGTTTGGCGCTCTCTTTACATCATCGCTGATTACTTTACTTCGATGTCGTAAATCTTTTTCCATTTTTATTCCTCCTAGCAATCTATTTTCTAACAAATATAGTACGTTTCACACTATTTTTCAATAAGTTTATAAAATTTTGATAATTAATTATAAAATTTTTCTTCAAAATGAAGCTTTACAGCAAATATAAAGCAAGATTTGCATTCTACAAAAATAAATAAATCCTTTCTAGGTATATGACAAAAATTTGTCTATCTGCTAGAAAGGAAAGTATGAAAAGAGAATATATCATTTAAATGCCTGCCTTTATCGTAATAAATTGAAGAATGATCGGAGCACCCGCTATTGGAGTGTCAACAGACTTTAAAGTCAGCATTCCTTCTTGAACTTCATATAGGTTTTTAGGTTGTAACACTCCATTGATAAATAAATTAATAAACGATACCTTCGTCGGGTCTAATATTCCTCGATTTCCATATTCAATCAATTCATCCGCATTCGTATAAACTGTTTTTATTCCGTCTGATATAGCATTATATTGGTAAGTATCCACTTTTAAAACTTGAGGGGGAATTTTAATAGTAAAGCAAATTTGAACGGTTGATGTGGTGTTTATCCAATCATAAACTTTTGGAACAGCAATGATATGTTTCTGATATTTATTATCTCGTTTCATTGATACCACCCAAATTGAAAATTTAGTAAATACACCCTATTTGAAATAAAAGGCGATAAATTAGGGTGAAACACTCGTTTCTTCCCGCAATAAAAGATTTCAAAACACACTTTCCCCATATGCGACATCTTTTTAAGAATGGAATTGTGCAAATGAATTTATACATTATATGCAAAATGAATAAATAAAGTGAACATGAAGCTAGATTAAATATAATAAACGGTTCATTTCATATTTTTCAATCACTGGCACAGATTCATCATTTTTTGCATTTTATTTTTACTTTTTACGAACTATATATAATTTTCCAACATATTTAAAAAGCGAGCCGAACCCTGGTTGATTTTCATGTTTAATTCATATGTTCAAAGTTTAAGTTGGATTTATATATGACAAACGGCTAAAGCAATTCATGTAAATAAGTCATATTATAAATTGAAAATGTTTTTGATAATAAACAAATGTAGACAACATCTATACACGTCAAACAACTAATCGATTTTTCTGCTATATCAGATGTCATCTTACATTTGATTTTTATTATCTTAAACATTCAAATCAATCAATTTTTCAAAGAAAGGGGATACACATATGGCTCTTCAACTCATGAAACTTTTCGTTTCTGCTTCCACTACAACGAATGCAGTACCAACCGACACAAGATTTTTCTATGTTACAACAGCAGAAACAGCTGCGGGCTCGACATTAACAATCGATGCAGCAGATTTTTTTCAAGATGATGGAACAGCAGCTACAACTCTACCAACTTTAGCAGCCAATAATAGTTACTATAATGTTTATATTAACGGTGTTTTACAAATGGACGATATCTCGACATATACACCAGGTGCCACAACTGTCGGCTCGCTTGCTATTGCTGTACCTGCCGGCGGTGATCCAATACCTGCTGATACACCTATCGTGTTAGAAATTGTTCAATTTGCTCCATCTTCGACAACAACCGTTACAACATAATAGCTATCAAATTCCCATGAACCTCTCCCGCCTGCACGTTATTTTTTAGAGGCGGGAGACTTTCCCGGTGAATATGTTAAAAATACAAACACTTCCTATTGTTATCTTATTTCCTGCTGCATCTGTTGCCTCGAAATTTCCACCATTCTTCTGATATACGATGATTCACTTCATAATAAAGTTCATCGACTGTTGTACCTTTGACAACTTCACCATCTATTAATACAAAAGGACAGTTTTTACAAATTTTGCACTTACCGAGACAATCTTTCCGTTTGATTTTTATCTCTTTATAAATTGATTTTAAAAACTTATATAGCTTTTTCGTCTCAAACCCATTTTCGCGACAAAAATAAATTTTCTCCATATTTTAACGAAACACCTCTTTTTTAATGAAAACTATTATCATTCTCATTGTTTTTTTAATGATAACAAAAATTCGTTGCTACGTCACAACAAATGATGAAAGGAGACAAAAAATAAAAAAATTGAGCGCGAAAACGCCCAATTCGTTTAACAATTTTTTTGCACGCTTTTATTGAGATGGTTTATTAGCCATCCATCCAAAAAATGAGCACTACAGATTTTGCTTCCACCATGAGAACTAAACACGAAAAGCGATACCACTGATGAACATCTTCCGCCTGCATTTCGTTTAGAGGCAAGAGATGAATCAGAAAAAATGTTAAAACGGCAGCAATTTCGCTGCCGTTTTTTGGTGATACCGCAATAACTATTTTTTCTTTATCATTCACTGCTGTTTCCTTTTCTTCTGCTTTCTGTCATCTGCTTCCACACGGATCCTTTTGCTTCGTCGCCGCCTTCAATGCGTTCAATCGCCATTTTTATTTGCATGCTTACTTCAAACTCCGGATCATTTTCTGCCGCTTTTAAAGCAGGAAGAGCTGATTCATCGCCTACTTCGTATAAAAACATCGCCGCGCGCCAGCGGACTAATTTGCTTGGATCTTTTAACGCCTCCATCATGACTGGCATCGCTTCAGGATCGCCAATATCAGATAGGCAGTCTCCCGCTGTGCGGCGCACGGAGACGGCTTTATCCTTCAGCGCTTCATAAAGATACGGGAGCACTTTTTTGCCGCCAATCATTCCTAAATATGCGGTGGCAAGGCGGCGAATCGCCACTTTTTCGTCTTTTAATGCCTTTGCCAATACCGGCAAATCTTCTTCGGTTGGCTCTGCCATTTGTTCTAAAGCCGCATAGCGTTTTGTCCAATCTGGGTCGTCAAGCATTTCTTCCGTTACTTTGTAGCTTACTCGTTTTTGCGTTTTCGCTTGCTCGCCGCTTTTAAACATTTGTACCATCCGCTCTAACCGTTCCGGCGGATAGGCAGCGGACAGTTCTTCAACTACTTCTGCACCGATTTCCTCGAACGTGCCGTAGCGCACGCCTTTTTCGACCCACTTTCGTTCAAGGACAATATTTCCGGCATGTTTCTGCGCTTCTAAAACCGCATCCATAAACGGCTGCGGCAAACCGAATCGTCTTTCTTCCTGACCGTCGGTTAACTTCACCTGCATTGGCAATCCATAAAGCATTTGCACATAGACTTTCACTTCGCCAAAATGCTCGTTACGTACTTGTTTATCGTCTTGTGTGCTTTCAATCTCTTCACCAAATACTTCACGCACTTTTGTTAAAATCTCTTTCCAATCATACTTCGGATTTCGTTCAATCGCTAAAAAATCGGCAACATGGTAAATGCCTTTAACTCCTTCAATTTTCATTAATTCTTGAATAATAACTGGTGCATTCCCGACATTATCCGGCTTATAATTATGGCTTGTGCCAAATGGAAGCTCTTCATCTAACAGCACTTTCATTGTATTTGGGCTTGGTGTTGGTTCAATCGATTTAATGTTCATTCCTGTTTATTCCCCTTTCACTTCGATTGTAATGCTTCCACAAGTTCAGACAATTCCGCCCAGCGCTCAAGCAGCGCATCGAGCTCTGCACTTAATTGTTCATGTTCGGATGCTAATCTTTGCACTTTTTCATAGTCGCTCGCCGCTTGTTCCATTTCCAGCGTAATTTCTTGCAATTTCGTCTCCAATGCCGCGATTTTGTCCTCGATTTCTTCCCATTCTTTCTGTTCTTTATAACTTAATCTGCGCTTGGCCGGCTTTGCAGGCTGAACTTGTTCTTTCATTATTGGCTGCTTAAGTTCTGCCTGCTCTCCTTTTTTCTTTAGCTGCTCCTCTAAATAATCGGAGTAATCACCAAAATAATGCGCAATTTTCCCATTTCCTTCAAAAATAAGTAATTGTTCTGCCACTTTGTCTAAAAAATAACGGTCATGTGAAACCGTAATCACAACCCCCGGGAAGGTTTCTAAATAATCTTCAAGTACCGTCAATGTCTGCGTATCCAAATCGTTCGTCGGCTCGTCAAGAAGGATCACGTTCGGTTCTGTCATTAAAATGCGCAACAAATACAGCCGCCGTTTCTCTCCGCCTGACAATTTGTGAATGGGTGTTCCGTGCGTATTCATTGGAAATAAGAAACGCTCCAGCATTTGCGCGGCGGAAATTGTTTTTCCATCGGTTGTATGAATGACTTCCCCTGCTTCGCGAATGTATTCAATCATTCGTTTATTTTCATCCATATCAACATTTTCTTGCGTGTAATACGCGATTTTCACCGTTTGCCCGATTTCGATTTCTCCCTCATCAGGCTGGACTCGGCCGGCAAGCAAATTCAACAGCGTCGATTTACCGCTTCCGTTCGCCCCGACAATGCCGATGCGGTCTCCCGGTTTGACTAGGAAGCTAAACTTATCTAAAATCACTTGGCTGCCGAACGCTTTGCTCACACGTTTTAACTCTAGCACTTTTTTGCCAAGACGGCTGCCGCTTAACGAAATATCGAGACTGCTCTTTTGTTCCATTCCAAGTGATTGCTCCAGCTGTTCGAATCGCTGGATGCGCGCCTTTTGTTTCGTTGTCCGCGCTTTTGCTCCTCTTCTGATCCAAGCCAATTCGCGGCGATATAAGTTTTGCCGTTTCGCTTCAGCGGCAAGCTCCTGCTCCTCTCTCAGCGCTTTTCCTTCTAAAAATGCTGCGTAATTTCCTGTATAACTGTATAGTTTTCCATTATCCAACTCTAAAATGCGGTTGGTCACACGATCTAAAAAGTAACGATCGTGCGTCACAAGCAAAACGGCCCCGCTGTAACGCGCCAAATACTCTTCCAACCAGCGGATCGTTTCGTAGTCAAGATGGTTCGTCGGCTCGTCTAAAATCAACAAATCAGGTGTTTCAATAAGCGCCTGCGCCAAAGCGACGCGGCGCTTTTGACCACCGGAAAGCTCTCCCATTGTTTTTGTCATGTCATCAATGCCTAATTTCGTAAGAATCGCTTTTGCGTTGGAGCTTGCTTCCCATGCGTTCATTGCGTCCATTTGCTGCTGGCAGCGGAAAAGACGTTCCTGCAGCTTATCATCAAGGGGATTTTTCTCAAGCTCGGCTAAAACTGTTTCATAGTCACGCAATAAACGAATCAGCGGTGTATCCCCGTGAAACACTTGTTCCAATACTGTTAAGTTTTCTTGAAAATCGGGCTGTTGCGGCAAATAACCGATTGAATAGTCTTTCGAATGCGTAATTTGTCCCGCGTCCGCAAGCTCAACACCGGCAATGATTTTCAGTAACGTTGACTTGCCTGTCCCATTCACGCCAATGATGCCGATTCGTTCCTGTTCTTTAATCGTAAACGAAATATCGCGAAATAACGTTTTTTCCGCATAGCTTTTAGATAAATGTTCAACCGTTAACATTTTCATATTGCTCATCCCACTCTTGATAAAATTGATGTAAAAAACGCTCCATAAATTGATGGCGTTTGAGCGCGATTTGTTTCGCGCTTTCTGTATTCATCCATTCTTTTAGTTTTAATAATTTTTCATAAAAATGATTAATCGCCGTACTGCGACCATGACGGTATTCTTCCTTCGTTATCTTCTCCCGGTAAGGAAGGAACGGATCATGCATAAGATGCCCGCGGCTTCCCGCATACATAAACGTGCGGGCAATGCCGATCGCACCGATGGCATCGAGGCGGTCCGCATCTTGTACAACCATCCCCTCAATGGTGTGTGGCTTTTTCCCGTGTCCTCCTTTAAACGAGACCGAAGAGATAATGTCAATGATATGCTCTTTATCGTCATTGGACAGCGGCATTTGTTCGAGCCAAGAGGTTACAGCAGATAAGCCCTTCTCTTCGTTTCCTGCGATTTTTTCATCGGCTACGTCATGAAGAAGCGCAGCCATTTCGACAATAAATTCGTCAGCGCCTTCCTTCTTCGCAAGAGTTATGCCCATACGCCGAACACGGTCGATGTGCCACCAGTCATGTCCGCTTGCATCATTCTCTAGCAATGAACGCACATATTGTTCTGTTTTTTGAATGGTTTCCCGTTTATCCATATCAGCCCTCAACATTCGATGGTTTTGTCGTTAACTATTGTAGCAAAGGGACGTTTTGTTTGCCTAACAAAAAACTGTCTCTCCCATCGGAAAGACAGCTTTTGCATTTACACATTTAATAGCTTTTCAATCTCCTGCTTTAACTCGCTTGGTTTTGTTTGCGGGGCAAAGCGGCCGACAACGTTTCCGTTTTTATCAACTAAAAATTTGGTGAAATTCCATTTAATCGCCTTTGTCCCTAAAATTCCCGGCGCTTTTTCCGTTAAGTACACAAAGAGCGGATGGGCATTCGCACCGTTTACATCCACTTTCGCAAACAGCGGAAACGTCACACCGTAGTTTAATTGACAAAAGCGTTCAATTTCGCTTTCTGATCCTGGCTCCTGCTGGCCGAATTGATTGCAGGGAAACGCTAACACTTCAAATCCTTTGTCTTTATACTCGTCGTAAAGCTCTTGCAGCTCTTTATATTGCGGAGTAAAGCCGCACTTGCTTGCTGTGTTGACAATTAACAGTACTTTTCCTTTATAATCAGCCATCGACTTTTCTTCGCCGCGAATCGTCTTTACCGTAAAATCATAGACGCTCATGGTTATACCTCCTTGGTGAAGCTCAACATACCTCACCTTGCTTTTTTCTCCTAGTATATCAAATTCAGCAAAGAATAAGAATTCAGGATGTATCCATTGATCATGTAGTATCAAATGATTTCTTAACTACAGCCCCATTAACGAATATAAGATGATGTTTGTTGTTCCAAAGCATCTGCAAGCCATTTTGGATGCATAGGTAAAAGGTTTTCAGGCAATTGATGAATATCAAAAAACTGAATATCTAATGTTTCCCAATGGTTTTTATTAAGACTCCCGCCAATCACTTGACACTCGAAGCAGTTGGTTATAAAATGGGCGATTTCTCCATTAGGATAAGAAAAAATTTGCGAAACAGGATCAGAATATACCCCGATAAGCCGTTTAACTTGTACCTCAAGCCCGGTTTCTTCCCTTATTTCACGAATAATCGCCTGCTCTACCGTTTCAGCAGGTTCTACATGTCCGGAAGGTATTCCCCATAATCCATTGTCAGCCCGTTTCATAAGAAGTACACGGCCATATTCATCGAAGACAATACCAGCAACTCCGGGCTTTATTGATTCAGGCCATGGGTAATTTGGACGAACCCATTTTTTAATCTGGATGTCCGGATCAAAAAGGCCTAATAAATCGCGAATATTTGCATCAGCATTTCGAAAATCGTTTTTTGCAGGATATGTATTTGATTCTCCAACTAAAACAGCTTGCAGACCGGCTTGATGAGCACCCAATATATCAGTCATAGGATTATCTCCTATCATGACGATGCGGGATGAAGGATCTAAATTTTTTATTGCTTCGTGAAACATAGAAGGAAAAGGTTTACCTACAATCACCGGTCTTTTTCCTGTAGAAACCCGAATCGCTTCTACTATCGCACCGACTGCAGGTAAAGGTCCTTCTGGAGCAGGAAAGGTTTTATCCGCGTTTGTCGCGGCAAACACAGCACCTTGAGCAATATATTTTGCAGCTCTTTGAATGTCATAAAAAGTTACCGTGTTATCCCATCCTACAACAACCGCATCACAGGAAGAGCCGTTTGTTATTTCTATACCAGCTTGCCGTAATTCCCATTTTAAATCGTTATTTCCTAAAACGAAAGCCATTTTCAAGTTTGTGCTTTTCAAATATTGTGCGGTTGCCCATCCCGAAGTAATGACTTCTTCTTCATGTGCTTCTATATTCATACGATTTAAACGATTGACTATTTTAGACCGTGTTGTACAAGGATCATTTGTTAGAAACCGTATTATTTTCTTTTTTTCACGAAGCCGGGCCAAACTCTCAACAGCACCAGATAACGGTTCATCTCCTATATAAACAACTCCGTCCAAATCAAATAAGAAAACATCAAATTGTTCTGAAATCATCGTCTTCAATCCCCCTCAGTAACAACAGTCATTATCCAAATTCATAACTTCTTTAGCTCTCGAGTCAATAAATGCTTATATATCTCCGTCATTTAAAAATTCTCTTGCTTGGTGAGCTATGAAAATCACAAATCCATAGTTTTGAAAATGGATTAGGATAAAATCCCGAGATGCAAAATAAACATAGAAGCAATACTCAATAAAATCGTTCCATTAAAACTATTTGTAACATCTTAACATAATTTGGATTAAACAATCTATAAAACTGCAAAATATTCACAAAATAAAAGAACTTGTTAAGAGTAAGGAATTCATATCAAAAAATTCAGGCGGAATTAATAGCACACAAAGGATTTGAGGTACCCCTGCAAGAATTAGAAGTACAGAATATAAAGCTAAGCTTTTGTTACAGCAAAAAACGGGATGTATAGCTACATCCCGTAAAATGGTTGTAATTGCCGCAGCGATTCGATAACATACGGAATCATCGCTTGTAAATCATCAACATTTCCTTCATCAATTAACCGATCAAATTCGATGGTAATCTGATTGTCGTATTCTTTTCTTTCTCCTTGATATTCGTGTGTCAACGTTTGACGAATGATACGGTTGCTGCCCCAAATGTTGGCCAAAGCTTCTTTAATATGGAAACATGTTGTTTCGCTTTGCTTAACCGGCATGTGAAAGGCAATTTCCAGGATGCATCCCGGCTTAAGATAGTTTTGCCCGAGCAATTCCCCAGCGATATGCTCGAGTTTTGTTTGTAATGCAATTGTACATGTTACGCCGGCCGCGTGATATTCCCGCAGTTGAAATGTAATTTTATACGTTCGAGAAAAGTGGGCAAGATCAACCAGATCGTTACGGTTTATGACGAGGATGACTCCCTCTAAATCAAGGTCATAAACAGCTCCTTCCAGCACCGTTTTTAAATTATCAAAAACCGTTGGGTCAAACATTTTCGCATGCTCCTTTTAGAAAAGTCCGACCGCGTTTCCGTTTTCATCAACGTCCATATTTAACGCCGCCGGCTTTTTCGGCAAGCCCGGCATTGTCATGATATCGCCGGTTAACGCGACAAGGAACCCGGCACCAAGCGATGGTTTAAATTCGCGCACGGTAATTGTAAAGTCTGTCGGCCTGCCAAGCTTGTTCGGATCATCGGACAATGAGTATGGCGTTTTCGCCATACAAATCGGCAAGTTACTCCAACCAAACGTCTCAAATTGCTCGATTTGTTTCTTTGCTTTTACTGAAAACTCTACATCTTTCGCTCCATATACTACTTGAGCGATTTTACGAATTTTATCGGGAATAGATTCATTTACGTCATACAAAGGAGCATACGAGTTATGGCCGCTTTCAATCGCATCCAATACTTTGCGGGCTAAGTCAATTCCGCCTTCTCCGCCTTTTTCCCATACTTCTGCTAACGCAACCGGATAACCGTGCTCTTCACAAAACGCTTTGAATGTATCGATTTCCTTTTCTGTATCTGTTATAAAGCGGTTAATCGCCACAACAAACGGCAAGCCAAATGCTTGAATCGTTTCAACGTGCTTCTGTAAATTACTCAAACCTGCACGCAGCGCCGCGACATTTTCCATATGTAATTCTTGCTCCGAAACACCGCCGTGCATTTTTAACGCGCGAATTGTTGCAACGATGACAACGGCCTCTGGCTTAATTCCGGCAATGCGGGCTTTCATATTCAAAAACTTTTCCGCTCCTAAATCAGCGCCAAATCCTGCTTCTGTCACGACGTAATCACCAAGCTTTTGCGCCATTTTTGTCGCAATGACGCTATTGCAGCCGTGGGCAATATTCGCAAACGGACCGCCATGAATGAGTGCTGGAGTATGCTCAATCGTTTGTACTAAATTCGGTTTTAACGCATCTTTCAACAGAAGCGTTAACGCTCCTTCAACGCCAAGATCAGCCACAGTAACCGGCTGCTTATCAACGTTATACGCAACAACAATTTTCGCAAGGCGCTTCTTTAAATCTTGCAAATCCGTCGCCAAGCAGAAAATCGCCATCATTTCAGAAGCAACGGTAATGTCAAAACCGTCCTCGCGCGGCACCCCTTGAACCGGTCCGCCTAAGCCGACAACAACTTTTCTTAAAGCGCGGTCGTTTAAGTCAACAACCCGTTTCCAAACAATTCGCCGCGTATCAATCCGTAGCTCATTGCCGTGATGAATGTGATTATCGATTAACGCCGCTAATGCGTTATTTGCTGCTGTGATTGCGTGTAAATCCCCGGTAAAATGAAGATTTATATCCTCCATCGGCAGCACTTGTGAATACCCGCCGCCTGTCGCTCCGCCTTTTATCCCCATTGTAGGTCCCAAAGACGGTTCCCGCATCGCAATAATCGCTTTCTTTCCCAATTTATTTAATGCTTGCCCAAGCCCAACCGTTACCGTTGATTTTCCTTCTCCGGCAGGAGTTGGATTAATCGCTGTTACTAAAATGACTTTTCCGTCAGGTTTTGCGGCAAGGCGTTTCATGATATTAAGAGAAAGTTTTGCCTTATAATGACCATATGGCTCTAATTCTTCTTCTAAAATATTGAGTGTTTTTGCGATTTCTTGAATGCGTTTTAACTCCGCCTCTTGAGCGATTTCAATATCCGATTTCATCTTTGTTGTCAAGGTCATTTTTTCTTCCTCCAGCGTCAAAAAATTCAAAATTTCGCAAGCCACGATTTATTTTATCATAACCAGTTCTTTCTCACCCAATGAAAAAATAAGTTGATTCGAAAAAAAATGAATTGAAGAAATGTTTAAATATTTTTATAATTAACTTATTTAAATAAAGAGCAGGAGGTTGATGATCTTTGCCAATTAACATTCCACGGAATCTACCGGCAAAAGAAATATTAGAACAGGAAAATATTTTCGTCATGGATGAAGACCGGGCGTACTCTCAAGATATTCGTCCATTAAATATTATCATTCTCAACTTAATGCCGCAAAAAGAAAAAGCGGAAACACAGCTTCTCCGCCTTTTAGGAAATTCGCCGCTGCAAGTCAATATTACATTTTTGCGGCCGGAAACGCACGAAGCGAAAACGACAAAAAAACATCACCTTGACCAATTTTATACGACGTTTCCGAAAATCCGCCACCGCAAATATGACGGCATGATTATTACAGGCGCACCTGTTGAACATTTGCCGTTCGAAAAAGTTACATATTGGGAAGAACTGAAAGAAATTATGAAGTGGACAACAACAAACGTGACATCGACATTGCACATTTGCTGGGGGGCACAAGCAGGTCTTTACTATCACTACGGCATTCCAAAATATATGCTGCCGCAAAAATGTTTCGGTATCTTTGAACACTATCTTGAAAAGAAAAATGTCAAGCTGTTGCGCGGCTTCGATGATGTATATCGCGTCCCTCATTCCCGTCACACGGATGTGTTGCGCGAAGATATTGAAAAAGTGCCTGATTTAATGATTTTATCTTCATCGGAAAAAGCAGGTGTTTGTCTTGTTGCATCAAACGACGGCAAACAAATTTTCTTAACGGGTCATCCAGAATATGATGCGACAACTTTAAAGGAAGAATATGAACGCGATCTCGCCAAAGGGTTGCCGATTCAAATTCCAGAATCCTATTTTCCTGACGATGACCCGTCGAAAGAGCCGCTCAATACTTGGCGTTCACATGCCAACTTGTTGTTTGTGAACTGGCTGAATTATTATGTATATCAGGAAACTCCTTATGAATGGGAGTAGTCCGTTTCTGTCTATACTAACTAAACACTAAAAATGAGGTTGTCTCAGACCCTTTATGAGACAACCTCATTTTTTATGGCTGGTCGCTTTCTTTCTCTCTTTTCCTCCATCTGAACAGAGATTTGCGGTATTTTTCCACAACGTCTTTCCCGATAATGACCGCACCAAGCCAAAACAGCACTTCCGCTGAGACAACAGCAGCACCGCCAACAGCGGCTTTTATTGCTGTTGAAACCGGCAAAAAAGGGGATATAAAAGGAACAATCCATAATAACGTTGAAACAATGATCAATATCCATCCTGCTCTCCTGCGCCACATCATTGAGTCTCCTTATTTTATGACATAACTAACTCTTTTTATATCATAATCATCAAAAAAGTCCATCGTTAACTGATGGATTTTTGCTTTCACAGACGAAGAACTCTCGTCATATTCCCCAAAAACTTCATACAGATCGACAATAATAGTCAAAGGGTTCGGCAAACAAATTCACGAATAGTATAGTTATTGTGTGATAAAATAGACAACTCACAACATAGAAAGGATGATTTATTGTGCGCGCAGAAAGACGAAAACAATGGAAAACTCATTGGAAAAAATATAAGCATCTTTATAAAGGGCCGCGAATGGAGAGAAGAAATAAATGGCGGCATAAATGGGAAGAAAAATATGCCGCCAGCTAACATGTAGAGAGGCTGGCTCAAAATGTGACAGCCTCTCCTTATTTTCTGAGGTTCGTTCTCTATTTTTTGAAATTACCTTTGTCCATTCCCTTTCAATCACTTATTTAACATGTTCACCGAGAAGTCTCCCACCTCTAAGCGAAGTGTAGGTGGGAGAGGTTCATTCAAGATGTTTATACGATGAATTATATAGAGGTGAATATTTGATGAGTGATTCCGGAAACCATTTTGTTCATTAATGATTGTCTATTGTGCATGTCATCCCCTTTTATAAAGGGCACACTGTCTTTTTTCTACACTTTGCGCAACATAAACAACCACATAAACGTCAACGCTTGTTTCAGTTCATCCGGAAGCTGTGCGACCATTTCCTGAGTAACCCCTCTTTTGTAAACACCTTGGCCGTCAACAAGCTCCCAGCCGTTTTCTTGCGCCAATTTTTCAAACTCCCACGGCATCATCGTGTTGCAAATAACCGGCTCCCCATAAAGCCGCCGATAGCTGTTCATTCTTGGGGCAGCAGTTGGACCAAGCAGCCCGACACAAAGGAGATGTCCGCTTTTTAACACCCTTCTCATTTCATTAAGAGCTTCAAGCGGCCTTTCTGTCCACTCAATCGAGTTAATCGCCATCGCCCCAGAAAACGTTTCATCAGGAAACGGTAATTTCGTTAAATCTCCTTGGAGAAATTGAAGCTGCTCACTCTCGCCTCGCGACTTTGCCTTTTCAATCATCTCGCTCGACAAATCAATGCCAACAACATGATAGCCGGCTTGTGATAATTTCCAAGAACCGTAACCGTCTCCACATCCTAAATCAACGATATAACTTCCTTTTGGTATGTGCTTTGAAATAAGCGGAACAATGGTTTTACGGCTGCCATGCTCCCACATTTCCTCACTGCTCTGATTCCAAAAGTGCGCACGTTCATCCCAACTCTTTTCTGCTTCTTTATGCCAATTAAACGTCTTCACAAGTTTAGCACCTCATTTTTGTATAAAGGTTTCCTTCTTGGACATGATAAAAAGATGAAAAGGAGTGTGTTCATTATGACAAAAAAGTATAATAAAGGCAGCATGAACCAAAATTCACCGCAACAAGATCCAACCATCTTTTCACAAGAAGCGATGAGCGGTGACAACAGTAAAGGCAATAAGCGGAATAAATCGCAAAAAGATAAAAGCGACTTACATGATTAAAGGGTGAAAAGTCGACACTCTATACGAATGTCGACTTTTTGTCTTTATTTTGAAATCTTAATGGCTGGAGTGTTGTTGTTTATATAGGTTGGCAGTGCATCTGAATGTGTGTCATTCGCATAGAATACTGCGTTTATACTAAATTCCGCCATTGCTGTTTCAGCTTCTGTAACTTCGTTTTTTTCGATGCTTTTGTCCTTTTGTTTTTCCATATAACCCTATCCCTCCTTCATGGATAGGATGTGATCATTCGCTTTATCTCATGTATTCGTTATAACTTGGAATCAGAAACGACAATCCCGTCACTGTCCGCATAAACATAAGCACCAGGCTTCCAGCGGACTTCCCCAAATTCAAGAACAATATCCCGTTTCCCTGTTCCTTCTTTTTTGCTTTTTACCGGACAAGTTCCAACCGCCATCACACCGAGCGGCATCGTTGCTATTTCCGCCGAATCACGAATACATCCGTTGATAATCACTCCAGCTAATTCACGCTCGCAGGCAATTTGTGCAAGACGATCTCCTAAAAGCGCGCAATTTCGTGAACCTTTTCCATCAACGACAAGAACAGAGCCCTTCGGAACCGTTTCGAGTGCTTCACGAACAAGCACGTTATCCTCAAATACCTCTACTGTCGCAATCGGTCCTGAAAATTCTTTTTTCCCCCCATAAGAATGGAACGATAATTTACAAACTTGCAGCTGCTCCAAAAATTGATCGCATAAATCAGCTGTTTTCACGATGCATTCCCCTTCCCCACTATGATTTATACATAAGTATATTTAGACAACCGTGAAGCAAATTCCTTTAAAAAAATAAAAAAAGCAAAGCTTCGGAGGATTATTCTCTATCCATATATTTTTTTGTTGTTTTTTATATAGATATTAAAATTTAGAATTATTATAATACTCACTAAAATAACTTTTTTAACATTCATGTTGAGTTCACGTACTTTATATACAGTTCTATAATTTTTACGCTGAAGAAGAAAGTGTGCTCTCAACATAACGATTAACTGGATAAGGAGTGGATTCATCATGAAGCAATTATGGAAGCGTCTTGAAAAATTGTTTCCAGAAATGGTGGACTTACGTCGATATTTTCACCAATATCCTGAACTATCATTCCAAGAGGAACAGACACCGAAAAAAATCGCTGAATATTTAAAAAATATGGGAATTGAGGTAAAAACGGGTGTCGGAGGCAGAGGGGTCGTCGGCATCATTTACGGTGAAAAACGAGGAAAAACGGTTGCGCTGCGGGCTGATTTTGATGCACTGCCTATTCAAGATGAAAAAACGGTAGAATACCGTTCAAAAATTCCGGGTGTTATGCATGCTTGCGGACATGATGCGCACACAGCCACTTTACTGGCGGTTGCCAAAGTATTACAAGAACATCGCCACTTATTAAAAGGAAAGGTCGTACTCATTCATCAATTTGCTGAAGAAGTAGCGCCCGGCGGAGCGATCGCGATGATTGAAGACGGTTGTTTAGACGATGTGGATGTTATTTTTGGTACTCACTTATGGTCTACTCTTCCAATTGGAACGGTCGGCTATCGAAAAGGGGCGATCATGGCTGCCGCCGATAAATTTACTGTTACCATTCACGGAAAAGGCGGTCATGGTGCGGCCCCGCATGAAACAATCGACTCGATTGTGATAGGAACAACGTATGTTCAATGGCTGCAACACATTGTTAGCCGAAGATTGAATCCTTTAACACCGGCTGTTGTGACTGTCGGCTCGTTTCATGCCGGCGGGGCCTTTAATGTCATTGCCGATCAAGCCTCAATCGTCGGGACAGTAAGAACGTTTGATAGCTCAACACAAGATTTTATCATTCACGAAATGGAAAATTATTTAAAAGCTCTCTGTCAAAGTGTCGGCGCTTCCTATCGATTCGATTATGAAAAGGGATATCCAGTCGTTTACAACCATGAAAAAGAAACCGAATTTCTCGTTCAATGCGCTAAACAAGTAGTTGGTGAAGAAAATGTGTTGGAAATGGAGCCAGTGATGGGCGGTGAAGATTTCGCTTATTATTTACAAAAAGTTCCCGGTGTATTCTTCTTTACTGGAGCTGGCAACCCTGAAGTCGGTGCCCATTATCCGCATCATCATCCGAAATTTGATATTGACGAGCGGGCCATGCTTTACGCGGCAAAAATTTTAATTTCTGCTACTGTTTCTTATTTGAATCATCATTTTGATATGGAATCTTTGGCGTCGGTTTAAGGAAATTTCCCACAACATTTTGAACGAAGAGAGATTAGGAGCTGACCAGCGTGAAGGAACCTTTAAGCTACCGACAGACAGTTACCATCGCTCATTTATGTATCAAACGTGATGAACCTCTCCCACCTACACTTCTCTTAGAGGTGGGAGACTTCTCGGTGAACATGTTAAACTTCAGTGGGGGCTGATTTCGACGACATAAATATACGCATTATTGATAAGCCAGGTGTTTTTCAACGATTGGTAAAATAGCTGACTATTGTGCTTAATCGATTAGCTCACCTCACAGATTTCTATTATCCATTTTCCATAAACGAAGAAAAACTTTTTTCATTTTATAATGTATTGCAAAACATATAATCCATACATAACCGATTTTGTTAAGATAAGTTAACATAATATTTTTATCGTATATTTTTGTTAAAAATAGTATTTTGAAAATCATTTTTAATACGGTTTATAGTGTAATATAAAATCTTCATATCCAAAATTTTTTATTGCCTATCTTTTGATGAATTGGATATAATTTTCAAAAAAAGAGAAAGAGTGATTCTTTTGTTTCAAATGAAAGAATATACAAAAGAAACGTTTACTGTTTCAACCGATCGCAGCAAAATCGATTTGAACAAGGTTTGTGATTTTTTAGCCCGTTCATACTGGGCAAACAAGCGAAAGCGGGAAACGATTATGAAATCGATTGAACATTCTCTTTGTTTTTCTCTGTTTGATGGGAATGAACAAATTGGCTTTGCCCGCGTCATCACCGATGGGGCTACATTTGCCTATTTATGCGATGTGTTTATCGATGAAAATGATCGTGGAAAAAAACTTGGCACATGGTTATTACAATGTATATTAGAGCATCCTGATGTCGCTGGAGTTCGCCGTTTCTGTTTAGTGACAAAAGATGCGCATGCGTTTTATAAGCCGTTCGGATTTACCTCACTTCAAGAACCGGAGAAATATATGGAGAAAATGAATAATGAATAAACGGACAAAAATGTTCACCTATTTGAAAATATATCTTCTCTATACCGGTCTTGGTATCATTTTTTTCATAGCTATGATTTCTGAATTCACAACAAATTCAACGACTCTACTCAAAAGTTTAAGTGTGATTGGCTTTATCTCGTATCTTATTATGACCTTTTTGGTTATTAGATATACGAAAAATACAAATAGATAGAGTCCTTTATTCCAATCAATCTCAAAGGTGGTTTCATAACCATTTGAATATCCATGAAAAAGTAGCCTCCGTTCAAGATTTTAAGATAGAATTTATCCTCCTGTTAAAAAATAATTCCTCTAAAATACATAAATCCTGCTTCCTTCAAACAAAGAAGCAGGATTTACACTTTACCATTCTCCTATTCATTTTTGAAAGAGAAAGAGAGTTTCTTCTGCTTTTCGTCCCATACTAAAAACGCATCAAACGTTTTTTCACCTTTTTTGAATCCTTTAATGAGATCGGTTTTTCCGTTTTGCAGCAATTTTTTAGCGTTTGTTTGCGAAATCTTTTTTCCAAGTATCATCTTCGAAATCGTGAAAGAACATTTCGTTTTCGCATAATTAGAACAGCCGTAAAAATCTCCTTTGTCGATCACCGATCCATCACATAGTTTACATTTGCCGACCGTTTTTCCAAGCGTCGCTTTCGATTTTGTTCGTTGAATAGAATCGGTATCAAGGCCGGCGAAGTTCCATGTTTCCGACATTTCAATCGCATCTTGAATAATTTTCGCTGACAGTTTCTTCACTTGTTCCATAAAGTTTGCCGCTGATGCTTTTCCTTCACCGATTTCGCTTAAGCGCTGCTCCCATTTTGCCGTCATTTCCGGCGAGGCTAAAATTTTATCCCCTATCGCCTCGATCAACACTTTTCCTTTGTCTGTCGCATACACTTGATTTTTCTTTACCTCAATATATTTTCGTTCCTTCAGCATCGTAATAATGCCGGCACGTGTCGCTTCCGTCCCGAGACCTTCTGTTTTCATTAACACTTTTTCCAGCTCTTCATTGTCAAGAAACTTCCCCGCTGTTTTCATAAGGGTAATGAGTTGACCTTCTGTATATCGTTTTGGCGGCTGCGTTTTTCCTTCTTTCACTTTGACGTGTACTACGCGACCCTTTTCCCCCTCTTGAACTTCTGGAAGCAGCACCGCATCTTCCTCATCGTCACGATGAAAAATGACTTTCCGCCAGCCTTCTTGTATTTGCTGTTTTCCTTTGGAAACAAATTCCGCTCTCTTATCGACGAGAGTGATCATCGTTGTATAGTCAAAAATGGCCTGTTCGTAATGGGCAGCGATAAGACGGCGCACGACTAAATCGTAAATTTTCCGTTCGTCGTTGGATAGCTTATTCGGATCGGTCACTTGTTCCGTTGGAATAATCGCATAGTGATCCGTCACCTTTTTTTCATTGACATACCGTTTGTTATGAATAATCGAAGGATTCGGAAGCGGAAAAAGCTCTTTATATTCTGGTAATCTGCATACTTTCTGCAAAATGTCCGGAAATGTTTCCGCCTCCCCTCTCGTCACATAGTTCGAATCAGAGCGAGGGTACGAAACAATTCCTTTTTGATATAAGCTTTGCAGAACATCGAGTGTTTTTTTCGGAGAAAACTGATACAGCTTGTTTGCCGTTGCTTGTAACGATGACAAGTTAAATAAAAGCGGCGGCTGAAACTCTTTTCGCTCCGTTTTCACTTCTTTCACTTCGGCCGCTTTATTCCGACAAAACTCTGCAATCTTCTTTGCTAATTCTTTGTCTTTCAAGCGGGACTCATGATCTTTTATCCACTTTCCCTCATATTGCTTCCCGTCTATATGAAATGTCGCCAGCACTTCCCAAAATGGTTCTGACTTAAAATTTTCAATCTCTTTTTCACGCTTCACGATTAACGCCAGTGTCGGTGTTTGGACACGTCCCGCGGAAAAGACGTCGTTCATCCCTTTCTTTTTCAATAAAATGCTGTAAATTCTTGAAGCATTCATGCCGACTAACCAATCGGCGCATGCTCTTGCATATGCTTCATAATATAAATTTCTTGTTTCACTTTCATCTAACAAGCTCTTAAAACCTTCATAAATCGCTTTCGGTGTCAACGAGGAAATCCAGAGCCGCTTCATCGGCTTTTTCACGCCGCTCATTTTAATAATGTTTCGGATAATTAATTCTCCTTCACGCCCGGCGTCTCCCGCATGAATCATTTCCGTCACTTCCGGTTTTCTTAGCAACTCTTTTATAATCTTAAATTGTTTCGCTTTCGATTTTTCGATTTCATATTGAAACTGTTCAGGAATAATCGGCAATGTTTCGAGCGTCCATTGTTTCCATTCCGGGCGGTAATGCTCGGGCGGAGCAAGCTGAAAAAGATGGCCAACCGCCCATGTCATATACGCCCCTCTCGGAAACAATTCATTCGGCAAAATTTCAAGGTAGCCTTCATGTTTTTTTGTTTGAAATGGCGAGGCGAGCGTGATCCCTTGGTCCGGTTTTTCAGCGATAATGACTTTCATACTTTTTCTTTCTCCTCAGCTTTATAAATCATTTATCTTAAACATAACACACTTCCGAGAAAAACACATCTTTCCGTCTACTTTCCTTCACGCTCTTGCACCTTTCTCACAATGGAGGTAACCACTTTTCGCGGTAAAAATCGTACACCTATTGCCAGTAAACGGTTCTTCAATCCCGGTATAATAATCGTCCCGCCTTTGAATAGACCATCATAACCAACTTCTACTACTTGATGAACGTTCATAACACCAACGCTTTTAAACAATTTCGATTGACCTAAATTGGCACGATCGGAAAACCCTGTTTCTGTCGGTCCCGGACAAAGAGCGGAAACCGTCACGTTCGTTCCTTTTAATTCGTTCTGTAACGCTTCGGTAAATGATAACACATATGCTTTTGTCGCATAGTAGACAGCCATTAGCGGCCCCGGCTGAAACGCCGCGGTAGAAGCAACATTTAAAATTTTTCCTTTATTTCTTTTTACCATGTCAACGACGGCAAGTTTCGTCAAATGAGTGAGCGTTTTTATATTTAAATCAATCATTTTTAATTCTTCGTCTAAATTCGTTTCTATAAACTCTCCGAACAATCCGAATCCCGCGTTGTTAATTAATATATCAATAGTAATGTTTTCTTTTTTGATCTCTTTATATAATGCGGAAACTTCATCTTGATTGGATAAATCCTTTGTGTATATCCACACTTGGATTCCATACTTCGCTTCTAATTCTTGCTTTAACTCCTGTAATTTATTTTCACTTCTCGCAACGGCAACGATATTATATCGCTCCTTCGCAAATCGCTTTGCGAACTCATAACCAATTCCACTTGATGCTCCTGTAATGAATACCGTTTCTCTTTCCATCTCTTAATCCTCCCTAAAAATTTTATATGTTTAAACATTCTGTTCAAATGAAAGACCTTTAGATATACCTAAAGGCATTCGTCTTCAACAGAGTGAATTAACTCCTTTAATAATTGAACCGCTGATTCGATTGAAAGGATATAGTAACGCTGAGTCCCCTTTTGTTCGACTTTCACTAAACCGGCATCGCGCAAAATTTTCAGATGATGTGAAATGGCCGGACGGGATAGCCGTGAATGCTCTGTAATTTCATTGACCGTCAATGCTTCATGTTCAGCCAATAACAAAATAATATCTTGGCGGTGTGGGTCACTTAATGTTTGAAATAAAGGAATGCATGAGCGGAAAATTTCGATAGCTTTTTTCCCCATTCGCTCATCCCCTCTCCCGAATGTTTGAATGTTTAAAAGTTTAAACGTTTAATTTGTGTGTTTATACTACATGTCATTTTTACCGTTTGTCAATTCGTTTTATACAAATATTGTTTCACCTTAGAGCTAAGGGTCAGCCCTACAACACAATATATAGGACCATAATATGGCATAAATGAACAATATATTGTGAAACACATGTAAGGTCAGACCCTTATATGAGACAGCCTCTTACACTTCATGCTTCCCTCATCAAACTTACGGCACTTGATGCCCCATGGAGCTTTGTAAAATTTCAAACCATTGCTCACGGCCCATCGTTACGTTCAGAGCGCGGATGGCACTTTCGATCCGTTCTTTTTTGCCTGAACCGACAATCGGCATAATGCGCGCTGGATGAACCAATAGCCATGCATATAATACTTCATCAATACTTGTTGTACCTACTTCACCTTTGATTTTTTCCAATGTTTGACGGAGACGAATGGCTTTTTCATCGTTAGACGTAAAAATTCTTCCGCCGGCAAGCGGTGACCACGCCATTGGTGGAATTCTCTTTTCTTGGCATAAATCCAGCGTTCCGTCTTCGATATTTTCAAGATGATAGGCAGAAATCTCGATTTGGTTTGTTACTAGCGGAAAATCCAAATACGATTGCAGCATATTAAATTGCGAACGTTTGAAGTTGGAAACCCCGAAATAACGGACTTTTCCTTCTTCTCTTAATCTCGCAAACGCCTCCGCCACTTCCTCTGGATTCATGAATGGATCCGGACGGTGAATCAGTAAGACATCAATATAATCCGTTTGAAAATTTTGTAACGAACGGTTGACCGATTCGATAATATGTTTCTTGCTTGTATCATAATGTTTGATTCGGTGTTCAGGACGATTGTTAGAGACTAACTTTATGCCGCACTTTGTCACAATTTCCATCTTATCTCGTAGTTCCGGCTTAAGCTTAAGGGCATCGCCAAATAATTTTTCGCATGTATAACTGCCATAAATATCGGCATGATCAAATGTCGTAATCCCATTTTCTAAACAAAACTCAATGAGGTTTAATATTTCTTCTTTTGAATAATTCCATTCTGCTAAACGCCATAACCCATGAATAATACGAGAAAACGTCAAATCTTCAGCCAAGCGGATTCGTTCCATTTTTATTCCTCCGTATGTTGTTTTTATGTATAGACAAGTTTTTATTATGTAACAAAATTTACAAATTGTAAATTACGTAAATCATTGCAGTCTTTTAGCGTTATTATTAAGCTGCTTCTTTGACATAACTCGACATTGCCGTTATGTATTCTGTTCCAAGCAATTAGCTGAAATAACGCTATGACCGCTCCAAGTCAACACCTTAAAACTCACGGCTGCATTTACAATCGATACGCACCTTCTCCTTTAGCATTGTGTATGTATTTAATTAGACTGCACGAACACACATACCTTCTTTCGTAGTAAAAATTTTTCTAGCCTATCATCGATTAAGTCTCTTTTTCTGACACATACTACATACACGCGGGAAAATAAAGGAAGGAGATGGAGGACGTTGAACAAAAGGTTATTTTCGTTAAAAATAAGAAAGCTGTGCACCATGTTGCTGGTGATTTCGTTATCAGCCGGCATAGCACTTCCTACAAAAATAAGCGCCGAAGAACAGCAATCGACGGAACAAAACATCGAAAAATATACGTGGAATTTAGCCGACATTTACCCGTCACAAACAGATTTTGATAAAGATTTTGAAGCGGTCTCGAAAATGCTTGCGAAAATCTCCGCTTATCAAGGTAAATTGAGTAAAAAAACAAAATTTGTAGAGTTTTTGCAGCTAAACGAAACCATTTCCCGTAAAATTGAAAAATTATCTTTGTACGCTCACTTAAAGCAAGATTTGAACATTGAAGACAAAAAAGCTGCACACCTTAAGGCAAGAACAGAAAAGCTCGTTTCGGAATACGCTGCAGCCGCTGCTTTTATGGAACCGGAAATTTTAGCCATGCCAAAAAACAAATTAAATGCCCTAAAAAAAAGTCAATATGCCCGTTACATTGAAAGCATCGTGAAAAGAAAACGGCATACTCTATCGAAAAAGGAAGAAGCCTTGCTTGCCAAACTCGCCCCGATGATGAATGACCCAGAAAACATTTATAACAACGCCTCACGCGGCGACTACACTCCGGCAGTTATAAAGAAGGCAAACGGTAAAAGCATCAAATTAACAGGCGGAAACTATCTGGCCGAGCTAGAACATACGAACCGGGAGTATAGAAAACGCGTCTTTAAAGCGTTTTTTACGAGTTATCAAGTCATCAAAAACACATCCGCTGCGACATTGTATGCTTCTGTTAAAGCAGACGAACTGTATGCGAAAGCGCGGCGGTACAAATCCAGCCTCCATGCCGCTTTATCAGCTGATGATGTACCGGAGCACGTTTTTACGAACCTTTTATCGTCCGTCAATGACAATCTTCATTATTTGCATCGTTATATCGAGCTGCGCAAAAATGTCCTTCATATAGACAAAGTGCACGGATATGATATGTACGTCCCGCTTGTCAACGAGGCGGTTGCGAAAAAAATGAAATTCCCAATTGAACAGGCGCAAACAGTTATTCTTGAAGGACTAAAACCGCTTGGAAAAGAATATGTGACAAACGTCAAATATGCGTTTGAACATCGCTGGCTCGACGTTTTTCCGCGCGATAAAAAATATACAGGCGGTTATAATACGTCAGCATATGATACTCACCCTTTTATTTTGCTTAATTATGACAACTCGCTTGATGAAATGCTGACGATCGCTCATGAAATCGGCCACGCCATGAACTCTCTTTATACAAACAAAAAGCAGCCTTATTATCACTCTGGCCAATCGATTTTTACGGCGGAAGTGGCCTCGACAGCGAACGAATTACTGATGATGAACTATCTTCTCGGCAAAGCAAAAACAGATGAAGAAAAGCTTTACTTATTGAACAAACAAATTGATCAAATAAAGGGAACGGTTTACACACAAGTCATGTACTCGGAGTTTGAAAAAGCGATACACGACAAAGTGCGCCGTGGAGAAAGCTTAACAGCAGAGGAATTAAACGATTTATGGCTCAAACTGCTGGGAAAATATCATGGAAATGCTTATCAAACCGATGAGGAAGCGGCACTGGGCTGGCTTCGCATCCCACACTTTTATGACCAGTTTTATGTATATAAATACGCAACCGCCATCGCTGCAGCATATGAACTTGTAAAACAGATGAATGAAGATGAGACAGGAGGGGCAACAAAACGTTATCTTCAGTTTTTGAGTGCCGGCACGTCCGCTGAGCCGCTTTCATTATTAAAAAAAGCAGGAGTGGACATGACTTCCCCAGAGCCGATTACAAATCTTTTACATTATTTTGGCTCCCTTGTTGAAGAAATGGAGCAAATTTTACGAAAACAAGGAAAAATAAAGTAAAGAAGCGAATTCATAAAGGGCTGACCCTCAAGCAAAATGTCAGCCCCTTTTTATTATGGAGTTCGCTTTATGATTTTTATGACGTCTGGCTATCTTGTTTCACTGTTGACGATTTTAGCTGCATTCGGAAAATGAGCGATTGAATGATGGAAAAACATCCGCTAACGACCCAATAAAGCGACAAAGCAGATGGAACAGAGCTTGCGCCAACGAAAATCATTACCGGCATGATGTATGACATCATCACCAGCTGCTTTGATGTTTCTTCGGTAACAGATGGTGAAAGACGCATGGAAATAAACGTCGTTAAACCAGCAAGAATCGGTAAAATGAAATATGGATCTTGGTGTCCAAGCTGCACCCATAAAAATGAATGAAGCTTAATTTCTTGCGTCCGCGAAATCGCGTAATAAAGCGCCATAAAAATCGGCATTTGAATGAGCGCTGGGAGACAGCCGCTCATCGGATTCACGCCGTGCTTTTGATACAGCTGCATCATTTCTTGCTGCATTTGTTGCTGTTTTTGTAAATCAGCGCCTTTATATTTTTCTTGAAGGCGTTGAATTTCCGGACGAAGCTTTTGCATCGCTAAAGTCGTTTGAAATTGCTTTAACATGAGCGGCAATAACAAGAAACGGACAATCAACGTCAATGTAATGATGGCTAGTCCATAATTATCGCCAAAAAAAGCACCTAACGTCAAAAGAATTTTCGACATCGGATAGACAAAATAATGATTCCAAATTCCTTGGCTGTTTTCGGTAATCGGTGCATTTGTACCGCAGCCGCTTAAAACGGTTACTACTAACAAAAAAAGAAGAAATAATTTTCCTTTCATATGGTTTCCTCCTTGTTTTTCATGGCGTTATGGAAAAACAAGGAGCCTGCTTCCTTCATCATCAGTTCGCGATGGATCACTGTGAGGAATTTTTCTCTGCTGCAACACAAAAAAATTTCGAAAAGGATAGATGGTTAAACAATATCGACAAATTTTTTCACTCTCCATATCATCTAGACGAATATGATGAATAAACCATTTATTTCCTTTTTGGTAAATAAAATAATACTTCATCGTCGTAAAAAACGCGCTAAAAAGAAATACATATATAAGTAATTCCAACGGTGCTTCCATATGACCACCTCTTTTGCAAAACGAAACCGTTTGCGTCTACATGCCGTATATACGATAAACGACTCGGAAAAGTTTCATTCTTCTATTATCCTGCATTAATCCTTCTACTATGGAAAACTAAAAAATAAACACAAATGCTTCTCAGAACTTCATTTTACAATAATCGTCGCAAAAAGGTAATAAGCGACTGAAATAATTCAGAAAATAGATGATGATTCACACCTATATAGATAAACAGCGCAAACGAAAGATAAAAAATGACCATTTCTAAAAAACCGGCAGTCCGATACGTAATAAAAAATTTATAACGCTTTGTCTGAAACGGCCAAAAAAGCGGAATGCCCTGAACCGAAAAAAAGTCTTCGATAATATGAAGTAAATAACCGATGATGAAGCCAAAAGAAAATAAAGAATGGGACTCTGAAAGCAGCACAGCAGCCATAATGGCCCAAATAATAAGGGAATGAGTCATTCCGCGATGGCCAAATGCCTGCTTTACTTTATTGGACATTCCCAGTGACCGCCTGCCTACATAAGAATTCGGCTCATCAATATCCGGAAGCAAGCTGCCGATGATAATTCCCGCAGCATAGCTAATCGTAAACGATAAGGAAGTTTGCGAGGCAATGCCTGCACCAATCGCCAATGATGTTACAACATGAGTATGATAACGCAAGAAAACCACCTGACTCTTTCTAAACTAAACAATCATGTAGCCTTTATTATAACACAAAACAAGAAAATTTGTTCGCATAAAAAAAGCGAGCTGTTCGGTTCTTTTCAGAACAAACAAACTCGCTGAAACATGTTTCTAGAAAAAGAAGACTTTAGACATTATATCCTTCTTTTAGCTCCTTTTTAAAAAAGTTAGACAGCTCAATAATCATCGCTCCCATTCGTTCCAATTGCGGTGCAATGACGCGCTCAACCCCTTCTTCATAGAGAGATTCAGCAGTTACTTTTCCAACCGCTACGGCGACGACATGATGACCAAATGCCCGCTGAAGCGATGCAACATCCTTATATTCTTTTGCAAACTCAAATAAAAATCTCACTTGCATCGCTGCGGTAAAGCAAACCGCATCGACTTCGCCGCTTGTAATCTCGTTATAAAGCTGTTCAAGAATTTCACGATCCGGAGCAACATGCCGATACGGCAATAGTTCTGAATATTTTGCTCCTCTTTGGGCAAAAAACTGCTTTAATGCCGGTGCAGTATCTCCGTATAATTGAATAACAACGCTTTTTCCATTAAACTCAAACTCTTTCAGCGCATTGATTAATCCCTTCGTCGTCCCATCATCACTATAAACATGCGGCGTAATTCCTATCTTTTTTAAGGCCGCTAATGTTTTATAGCCGCGAATCGCTACATGTGCCCCCTGAATTCGCCCGACAAGCTCCTCTTTTAATCCAAACTTCTCAGCCGCTGAAAAAATCGCTTCCGCACCGATCCCCGTTGTAAATACAAACCAATCTGCTTCTGTTTCAATAAGTGTACGAAGATCGTCCTTCAACTCTTCCTCTCTGGCAAATACAGTGCCTTGTGCAGGCCTTAACAGCGGTATTCCTCCCTGCTTTTTTATTAATGTACTCATTTCCTCCAATTTCCTCGATGCACATAAAACAATGCGTTTACCTTCCAATTGTCTCTCCCCCTGAAATGGTATTGATTAAACTTAACTATACAATAATTCATCAATAAAAAAAACTCCCTCTTAAAAAATGAGAGAGTTACCAGATTGCTTTTACGAGACGATTTTGCACATAAAACGAACCGTAAATTCGAACTGGCTGGATAGAAATAATATCATCTAATGCGATTTTTGTTAACTTCGCCTGCCGATCATAGGCAAATAATTTTTTAGCATCCTCATATAATTTTACGATGAGAAAAGTTGTTTCCCCTTGCGTTGTTTTAATCGTGACCGGTTGTTTTTGCTGAATCCAGCGCGTCAATTGTTTGCAGGAAACTTTCATCATTGAACATCACTCCCCCATCATTTTGCTCATTACTCACTTATATTAAAAATTATAAAAAATTATTCCATGAATAATAAATAGAAAAAAATCAGCAAATTGTGTACTAAAGAGTATGAAATGATTACAAAAACAAACATTAAACGACAAAAAGAAAGTGCGCGGACTGGTTTCGCACTTGTTCAATTAAGAACCGTTACCATTGAACAGCCGGAATTTGAATCATCCCCATTATGAACTTATTTTCACAATCTATGATTGCTGCAAATGTTGAATCATGAAGATTTGTGTTATAAAAACTCGAAAGATTCAGTCTTAACATCTTAGCTAAATTTCATTTACAATGTAAAACGTAAGTCATTTTTGTTGAAAAAGTGACTAAATTGTAAATAATAACAAATTTCATATATGTTAAAGGACGGACACCAATGCTTGAGATTATTAAAGATTTTCTATTAAACTTATTTTTTATTTTATTACCGATTTTTGTTATTACGTTGTGGATAGAAGAAAAGAATGTCTCAGAAAAAATAAAACGTCATATTTTAACTGCTTCTGCAGCGATTGCCATCATCTTCTGTATTACCTTTCCTGTCAGTTTTGATAAAGAATATATGTTCGATTTACGACAAATTCCTTTTTGGTTAGGCGGACTATATGGCGGACCGCTTGCGAGCATATTCTTATGTATGATTACAATTGGCTATCGTTCCCTTTTTGGTGGAAAGGGATTGATTGTCACTATCATTTCCGCCGTTTTTCAAACATTGATTTGTCTATTATTATCCAAAAAGTTTATAACCTTATCCTCAAAGCAAAAAATTTTACTTAGCTTTGTGTTATCTGCCTTTTCAGGAATGCTAATGATTATCATGGTTCGGCTTTTATACGACGTTTCCGATTTCTTCTGGACGATGTGGCTCGTTTATTTGCCGATTCAACCGCTCAGCATGCTGCTAACTTGTTATTTAAGAGAGGCTTTGCAAGCAAATATTGAAGTTCGCAAACGAATTATTCGCGCAGAAAAGATGGAAGTAGTCAGCCATCTAGCTGCCTCGATTTCTCATGAAGTGCGCAATCCATTAACCGCATCACGCGGATTTATGCAATTACTAGAGCAACATCATCTCCCTTTAGAAAAACGAAAGGAATATATTAGAATCGCCGTTGAAGAACTTGATAGAGCAGAAGCGATTATTACAGACTACCTGACGTTTGCCAAGCCGGCTCCTGAATGTGTGGAAAAACTCAACATAAAGACGGAAATTGAACGAGTGATTGATATTTTACGACCATTAGCCAACATGAGCAGTGTGGAAATTCAAACGTCTCTCATCCCTCTTCACGTGAAAGGTGAGCGGGACAAGTTCCAACAGTGTTTGCTTAATATCATAAAAAACGCAATTGAAGCGATGCCAAACGGGGGATTATTAGATATTTATGTATCGCTCGATAAAAATAACGTGCTGATTCGAATTTCTGATACCGGCGTTGGAATGACAGGAGAACAAATTGAACGCCTCGGTGAGCCTTATTTCACAACAAAAGGCACAAAAGGAACCGGGCTCGGCATGATGGTTGTCTACCGCATTATCGAATCGATGAACGGAACCATTAAGATTACAAGCGAAGTAAACAAAGGAACACAAGTATGTGTCTATCTTCCGCTCATTCAATCTTTGCCGCGCACTTCTTCTTCAACGCGGAAAGAAAAAATACTAGCTTATTAATGAATAAAAAAAGCTGACTTAAGGTATAAATTTTCAAGTTCAATCACCTTGTCAGCTTTTTTCATCTATTATATAACGCAATAAAATCGAAACGGTCACCAGCGGTAGGATACTTCCTTTGTCTTCCCCGTTGCTATTTTTAATAACGGATAAAGAATGAAATGCCATTCCGTCAGCAATACTGTAAGTAAAAGGAATCATGACGATAATGACAAACACCGGAAACCATTCGGAAAAATCATTGAGTTCACTGCTGCATTAATGAAATTGGCGCAACTGCACTGATTCATTGGGCTTTTTCATGTTCATCACATCATAATTCCGCCATCGACATGTAATACGGTACCGTTTACATAGTTGGATTCATCAGACGCTAAATATAAATAAGCATAAGCAATATCTGAAGGTTTACCGAGCCTCTGTAACGGTATCATTGTCACAATCTGATTCAAAATTTTTTCCGGGACTTTCGCTGTCATGGTCGTTTCCGTAAAGCCAGGTGCGACTGCATTGACGTTAATTCCTTTGCGTCCCAGCTCTTTCGCCCATGTTTTCGTCACTCCGATGACCGCTGCCTTGGCCGCGGCATAGTTTGTTTGTCCTACATTCCCATAAACACCGGAAACGGAAGAAGTGTTAATAATTTTTCCTTTTCCTTTGGCAATCATATATGGAACAACCGCCTGAGTGCAATTAAACACCCCCTTTAAGTTCACATCGAGTACTTGTTGAAATTGTTCTTCAGACATTTTCGTTAACAGCGCATCTCTTGTAATACCAGCATTATTCACTAATATATCAATGGTTTCAAAGTGATTCACAACATCTTCAACCATTTTGTCCACGCTTATGCGCTCAGCCACATCTACTTGAAAAAACGCCGCTTGCAAACCTTGTTTTTTTAACTCCTCTGCTCTTTTTTCACCTGTTGCAGCATCAAAGTCCACGATCGCTACCTTAGCTCCTTCCCTTGCAAAAAGAGCTGCAGCTTCTAAACCAATTCCGTTTGCTCCACCTGTAATAACGGCTGTTTTACCTTGTAAACGCATATAATCATCCCTCATTTGCTTATATCTTCATTTACTATTTAATGCAATAAACTGCCATATCGTGAATGACTACTCAGTCTTTTAATAAAAAATCATCCACTATGCAGTGTAGCCACATAGTGAATGATTTAGAATCGTTAATAGGACATACTTCCAGCCACAATCAAACCGACAATAATGGAAATCGCAAATAAACTGAAACCGACAGCGAGATTACCTTCCTCGACCTTTTTTGCCAAGTTCGTCTTTGGCGTAAAAATATACTCAAGAGCCAGGTAGGCAAGAATTTGCGTAATAATCCCGATCGTTCCCCACATGACTGCATCGAACAGGCTGACACTGTTGCTCCAAGCGGCATAAATGACAATCGCTAATCCAATCCCTTTCCCCCATAACTTTAACGCTACTGCCATATTTCCTTCACGAATTAATTTCCGTTCGGAAAACTTCGTTGTCAGGCTGAATAAACCAATCCCAACTCCCATCAACACGAAACCCAACAATGTATAAATAAAAAAGTTGATTATATACGACATCACTTTCATCCTTTCTCTTCTATCATCACCGGCAAATAATAAGATAAATTATTTGTAATCATTCCGCCTGCGCGCAAGCCGATTCCCATCGCTTCTCCGTTAATTAAAAAACAAGTAGGCAAAAGTCTTACAGTTTCATATCCTTTTACCGTCTTTACTATCGCTTCCGGCAAGGAAACATATTGCTGATAAACAGGAATTTCATCGACATACGTTTGCTGAAGGTCTGCAAAAATCGGATTTCCTTCTTCATTCTTAATGACGACCGTATCCCCTTCACGCCCAAACGCAGGTTTTTGTACATATGTCTGTTTTTTCGACAAGAAATATTCTTCATCTAAATAAGTAGGCAAAAAGTGTTGTGAAATCCAGCCATGTTCTTCTTCTGTAAAAAACCGGTTTCCTTCTTCATGCAACCCCCATATTAATGCTTGAACCGCTTTCGATTGCAACAAAAACGCAGATGGCGGGTTGATCAGGGCCACTTCTCCTTCGTTCCATAGCTGCAGCAATAATTTTCCTACTTCTTCACCATCGGGAGAGCGGTCTTCAAGCAAATGCTCAAGCGGATATGTTTGCCGATACAATACATCAATTCGGTTTCCTTTGCTGTCATATAGACCGCGTTTTAAAATGCTTCCATCATTTAAACGAACATCTTCTGCAATCACGCGCAGTTCATGAAGGGGAACATAGGCTGCTGTAACCCCGCTTAAACGTTGGAGGTAGCGCACTGTTTCTTTATCCTCTATATGGTCCTCATGTGAGGTAAAGACGACATATGGGTTCCCATTTCCGCGTATAGCATAAAATGACCGTTCAATCGCACTTTTTAAAGCGAGCGCTAATCTGTCCGCTGCACCGGCATTAGGAGATTGTGAATGAAACTCACTAGCAATGTGCTCATTAATATCAAAAGTTTCGCGAATAAATGTCGGAGTATCGGCATTCAGTTCAATTAACTTAAACTCTTGATCGACATAGGCTAAATCTGCTCTGGCAATAACCGTTTCTTCCGGAAGCACCGATATGCGCAAATATGGAATGACTTCAGCACGAAAGCCCAGTAGCTGTAATGTTTCTTCCGGCAGTCTCCGAAGCAGCCGTGCTGTTTTTCGATAAATGTGCCCAATTCGGTTTGTCGCGTTCATGATTGCTTCCACTTCATTTTTCGTTAAAGCATAATAATCAAACAACGCATATTCCGCATTGTATAAATCCGGCCAAAATCCTTCCATCCGTTTATAAAATTGCTCCCTGCGCTCCCTATGTTCCTTTAAAGAGTACATCATTATCCTCCAAATGAACCGCCTTTTGTCCCTGAACCGATTCCCGATTTCGCCCGGTTTTGAAATTCTTGAGTCGTTTGATAGCTTTTGTATGACGATGATTTCTCTAAACTGCGTTTGGAAGGATAATATCTTCCGCCATAATAATAATGGCGGTAATACGCGCTGTCGTCATCATCGCACACATATGTACTTGTAGACGGATCCCATTCCCAATCATCGCAATCTTGATCATTTGGAGGCGGCAAACTTTCGTCGGTATTATTACAAGCAACTAACGAACCAGCCATTAATGTCGTTAAAACCCCCATCATCATTCTTTTTGTCTTATTCATATTCCGTTCCCCTCTTGCTCCAATATTAAACCGGTCGGTGTCACATACAGAACGTACAATCTTCTGTCTTCATTGATTTCCGCAGAGTCGCGAAGCCATTCCTTTCCATGAAAATAAGTAAAGGAACTGCCGATATAGCTCATGACCTCAAGATGAGTATAAAGCTTTAACGTTGTAATAAGCGGGTAGTTCTCGTTAGCGTTTAGCTCGCGAACTTCAAGCAAAAGCCCGTTATCATCAACTTCATCTTCTTTTATGCCATCACCATATTTTTCTACATAAATGATAAATGTTCCTTTTTCCAAAGCAGACGAAAGCTGCTTATACGTTACCCCTTCTTTCACAAAAAATTCGCATTCGCGCCGAGCAATGATTTGTTCCAAGTCAATATTCCCGTAAAAATAAAGCAGCTCATATTTTTCATGATCCAATAAGAGCCGATACTCCAATCTTGCCACTGTCTTCACCTTCCTTATGAAAAAATCAACATCGACGTACTCCTATTACGTTTATAATGGGAAATAAGTTTCGGCTATCCAGCAAGAAAAAAATCTGAACGGCCAAAATCTGTTCAAGCTTCCTTATAGCGTGAACTACCTCCACTTCGTTGACTGACACAAATTTAAAGTGGGAGACTTCTTTTGGGATTAGACTAAATTGTTCAACCGCTCGGAACAAATTTGCGCCTTATTATGCAAAGCTTCGACAAGTTGCTGGTTGACAGAAATCATATTTCGTATGCTGTACATGACGGCATATGAACAAAAAATAATTAGTCATAACCACGAAACACATATGGTTCTTTTGGCTCCTTTATCTTCTTCCATTCTTCGACTTTGACATATGGAATTGTGATGTTAAAAGGCTGGTAGTAAACAGTCGATAGTTTCCCCTTTACATGAATCCATTCATCATTTTGCAAGTGCGGTTTTTTTGGAAATTCTGTCAATAGCCCAAACACTCCTGAATCAGCTACACAGTGAATAATCCCAAAACGCAATACAAACAGCTGCTTATCCGCCGCTGTTCCGTCATGATAAACAAATCCATCCAATTCAATTTGTTTATCGCTGAATTGTCCCGGAAATTGATAAATCGTTTCCAACGCTTTTAAATAGTTATGATCCTTAAGGATTAGCGGATCTTGATTAGAAAACATTTCTAATTCTTTTTGCATGATGTCATGATAACCTTCTTTTCCATAATAGATGCTTGTATCAGGCCGAAGAATTTGCCGCTGAACAAACGGATCTTCACTTTTCGTTTCAAATCCGGGAATACGAAACCCTTTCGCTTTCACAAGTTCCGAATCCAATGTTGCAATCGGCAATAAAAGCGCTGAAGCAATTGGAAAAATAAAAACACAATAATTAAACGCCTTTTTCCATTTAGGTACATGAGCATCATGGTGGCAGCATGTTTCATCATAACATGGATGAGTGAGTTCTTTTCGGTTCGCAATTTTGAATTGTACAACAGTAAGGAAAGCAAAAATAAAAATGGCGCTAAACGATAAATACCAATACCGCATATTAATGTACTTGCTTATATTTCCTGTTGCATGTAAATGGAAAAACAAAAAAGTAAAACCAAGTAAAATATATGTCCGAAGCATCCATTTCACCTCCTAAATCAGTAATGAACCGACAAATACAAAAACAGTGATATAAGCAATTAACAGTACAACAAAACGCGTTTTGAACGACTGTAAAAGCATCAATGTATTTTTAATGTCAATCATCGGACCGTAAACTAAAAAAGCCGTCAAAGCGCTAAATGAAAACGTAGATTGGAAGGAAGAAGCAATAAAAGCATCAGCTTCTGAACAAAGCGATAATACGAACGCAAGCGCCATCATGATCAATGAAGAAGACACTTTCCCTTGTCCCAGCTGCATTAAGGTCGACGTTTTGACAAAAGTTTGCATCGCTGAAGCGACAAACGCACCGATGATTAAATATTTTCCTGACGAGAAAAACTCATCAATGCTATGCTCAAGCGTTCCCATCCATTTCTCCTTCAATGTTTTAGACATGGAAGATGAAATGACTTCTTTTTTCCGCAATTGGTCATCTTTATATTGTACCGCCAGCACCCATCCGATTAATATCGCCACAGCAAGCGCAAAACCGGAACGGTAAAGCACCATTTTTAAACTGCTTCCGAAAGCGATAAAAGTAGAAAATAAGACAACCGGGTTAATGATTGGCCCCGTTAGCATAAACGGAATCGCGGCATAAAGCGGTACCCCTTTGGCAACTAAGCGCCGCGCAATCGGGACAATCCCGCACTCGCACGCAGGAAACAGAGCGCCAATCAACGTCGCATACAACACCGCTAATACTTTGTTTTTCGGCACCTATTTTTCAATCATCTCTTCAGTCGCAAACATTTGAATAATTCCGGCAATAAATACGCCAATTAACACAAATGGCAATGACTCTATTAAAATACTAATAAAAATCGTATTTAACTGGAGAAATGACTTTATCATGGTTCTCATGCTCCTTTAAACATTCCATTCATACAAACTACAACCTTATTATTCTAGCACTAAGCCGATGAAAAATTAATGGGAATATTATCAGCCTTTTAGGAAATTATACTTGTTCAGGAAACAAAAGGGTATTTTCAAAAAACACCGTTTCACTCGTTAAAATATTAAGGGATGATAACAAAACTGTTTCATCCCTTCTACCGCTTATAAATGTTTCGCCTAAAAATAAGGCGCGAAGTATTTCTTATCGCGCCTTTTCTTCTATTATTCTTTTACTTCTTTTTTCCACAAGCCAACCATTACCGCTGTTACAACTGAACCGATGAAAATAGCTAAAATGTATAATAGCGGATTGCCTTTGACGATAGGAATGACAAATGCTCCCCCATGCGGTGCCGGCAATCCTATTCCAAACATCATGGTCAAGGCACCTGCAATGGCAGATCCGACAATAATCGAAGGAATCACGCGCACCGGGTCAGCTGCTGCAAACGGAATTGCTCCTTCTGTAATAAACGATGCGCCCATAATATAGCACGTCTTCCCTGCTTCACGTTCCGCTTTTGTAAATTTATGTTTAAAGAAAGTAGTCGCAAGCGCCAACCCTAACGGCGGCACCATTCCCCCTGCCATAATCGCTGCGTGCGGCGCATAATTTCCTGCATCAATCATTGCGATTCCGAATGTAAACGCTGCTTTGTTTATCGGTCCTCCCATATCGACTGCCATCATTCCGCCTAAAATGAGGCCTAATAACACAAGATTTCCTGTTCCCATATTTTCAAGCCAAACCTTCATGCTATCGTTTAAGGCTTTGACAGGATCAATAACGACATACATCATGACAAGGCCAGTAATCAATACCCCAAACAACGGGTATAATAACACAGGTTTAATTCCTTCGAGCGATTGTGGCAAACGACTAAATACTTTCTTTAATCCTACGACTAAATAGCCTGCTAGAAAGCCAGCAATTAAACCGCCTAAAAAGCCCGCGCCGCCGTTTGCCGCTAAAAAGCCGCCCACCATCCCCGGAGCAAAACCAGGACGATCGGCAATACTCATCGCAATAAATCCGGCAAGAACAGGAATCATGAGCGCAAACGCACTGCCTCCGCCAATGTCCATTAACGCTTTGGCAATCGGATGATAGGAAGGATCGTTTGGATCAAACGCCTTAATTCCGAAAATAAACGAAATCGCAATTAAAATACCGCCTCCCACAACAAATGGAAGCATATTCGATACACCGTTCATTAAGTGTTTATAAAAACCGGTGCGCTGGTTAGGAGAGCTTTGTATATGTGAACTGCGTTCGTTTCCGTCACCTTGGTAAATCGGCGCATCCTGCTTTAGCGCCTGCTCAATGAGCTGCTGTGGGTTTCGAATCGCTTGAGCAACAGGCACTTGAATGACATGTTTTCCTTTAAATCGCTCCATTTCCACTTGTTTATCCGCAGCGACAATAATCGCAACCGCTTCTTCAATTTCTTTTGCCGTTAATTCGTTTTTCACGCCGCTTGAGCCGTTTGTTTCCACTTTGATATCGACATTCATTTCTCTTGCTTTTGCTTTCAACGCATCGGCCGCCATGTATGTGTGGGCAATTCCAGTAGGACACGCAGTGACGGCTAACACTTTTTTCGCGGAAGAAGCAGTTTCTTCGTTTTCATTGAGTAATTCGGCTTCTTTTTCACGAATTACATCTAATATTTCCTCCTTGGTTGAAGCGCTTTCAATTTTTGAACGAAAAGAGGCGTTCATCAAAAGAGTGGATAAGCGAGATAACACCTCTAAGTGGGTATTGTTCGCCCCTTCTGGAGCCGCAATCATAAAGAACAAGTGACTCGGTTTGCCATCTAAGGATTCGTAATCAATCCCTTCTTTAGAGCGCCCGAGCGCCACTGCCGGAATTTTTACTGCTGTTGTTTTTGCGTGAGGAATGGCGATTCCTTCCCCGATACCGGTTGTGCTTTGCGCTTCACGGGCAAATATTGCCTTTTTAAAAGCCTCTTTATCATATAACTTTCCTGTTTCATCTAACTTGTTGGCAAGCTCCTCAATGACCGCTTCTTTTGTTTTCGCTTTCAATTCAAGAATCATTGTATCTTTCGTTAATAAATCCGTAATTCTCATTTTCTCTCCCCCTCGCTATACTTGCGTCACTTTCACTTCAGAAAGCAATTGTTCCACTTTGTCTTTCGTGCATAAATCTTCCGAAAAAGCAGTTGCGCTTCCTGCTGCCACGCTGTATTGAAACGCTTTTTCTATATCTTGTTCGTTGAAATATGCTGCCAAAAATCCTGCCACCATTGAATCCCCTGCTCCGACCGAGTTTTTCACGATTCCTTTTGGAGCAGTGGCGAAAAGTATTTTTCCTTTATTAAAGAAAAACGCACCATCACCAGCCATCGACACAATGACATTTTCGACACCTAGTTCTACCAGTTTATATCCGTAAGAAATAATGTCATTTTTAGACGAAATTTCTGTATCAAATAACTCTCCAAGTTCATGATGATTCGGTTTCATTAAAAATGGATGATGTTGAATGAATTGCTTTAAAGCCGGTCCGCTTGTGTCAACGACTACTTTGATACCATTGCGTTTCGATGTTGCAACCATTTGATTATAAAAATCCGCTGGAATAGATGGCGGGATACTCCCTGCTAAAACAAGAATATCCTCTTGACTTAATGCTTGAATTTTGTTCATTAATTCATCTTGATGTTCAGAAAGAATAGCTGGACCTTGTCCGTTAATCTCCGTTTCTTCCCCGGATTTTAGTTTAATGTTAATTCGTGTATCCCCGTTTACTTTGACAAAATCGGCGTGAATTTCTTCCTTCTTTAATTCACTTTCAATAAACTGCCCAGTAAATCCCCCGATAAACCCGAAAGCGGTATTATCGACACCAAGCCGTTTCAAAACACGGGACACATTAATCCCTTTTCCACCGGGAAATATGGCTGTTTTCGTTGCCCGATTTAATTCTCCGACTCGAAAATGTTCAACTTCTACAATGTAATCAACAGAAGGGTTTAATGTACATGTATAAATCATTTTGTCACTACCTCGATTGCTGTTTTTGCTTCGTATTGTGCCAGTAATTCCTCGTCAAGTGCGTCAGTAATCAACGTTGCTTCATCTAAATTAGCAATTTTTGCAAATGTACTTTCATTTATTTTTGAATGATCGGCTAAAACATATGCCTGCCGCGATAATTTCATCGCCATGCTCTTTACTAACGCTTCTTCCGGATCTGGTGTTGTATAACCGTAGTCAATATGAACGCCATTCGCTCCTATAAAACATTTATCGAAGCTGTAGCTTTCAAGAGCGCGAATGGCACCACGGCCAATTAAAGCTTTTGTTTTCTGTTTCACCATCCCGCCGAGCAAGTACGTAGGAATTTCTTTTTCCATTAAAGCTTCTAAATGCATAACCCCATTCGTAACAACAACAATATCTTTTGCTTCAAGAAAGGGAATCATCTGTAATGTTGTCGTTCCTGCATCTAAATAAATGCAATCGCCGTCTCTTACAAGACTTGCGGCATATTTCGCAATGATCTGTTTTTCTTTTATGTTTTTTGTTGATTTTTCGAAAACGCTTAGCTCTTCTCTTTTTTGCTGTAATAAAGCTGCTCCGCCATGAACACGCTTTAATTTTTTCTCCTTCTCCAATTGGCTTAAATCGCGGCGAATCGTTGATTCAGATGAAGACGTTGCCTCGACCAGCTCTTGGAGTTTCACGACTTCTTTTTTTGCCAGCAATTCTAAAATAATGCGATGACGTTCTGCTGTAAGCAAATTTTCACCTCCATGATGCTTATTTTTTGTCTGTATTTTTATCATAATGGAAGCGGTTTAAAAAATCAATCAAAAACATCAAAATTCAATCAAATTCTTTCGATTTTTTATTTAAAAACAATCAAAAACACTCAATATAAATCGAATACCATTGGCAATAAAAAAATCCATTCCCATAGAAATGAAACACTTCTATGCAAAATGTTCAATAACACAGACTATTATCTTAAAAACTATCAAAACGAAAAAACAAAAGGAAGGTGCGTTGAATCAGCACCTTCCCTTATTAAACGAGTTATTAGTCTTTTAGTTGAAATTTACTTACTAATTGATTGAGCTGCTCGCTTAATTCGTTAAGCTGAACGGCAGAATGGGTAATTGTTTGAACAGCATTCCCCTGTTCATCGACTGATGCCATTATTTCTTCAGATGATGCGGATGTTTGTTGGGCAACTGAGGAAATCGTCGCTGTTGCCTCAATAAAGTTTCGCATTCCTTGGTGGATAACATCAATATCTTTACTGCTTGTTCGGATAGCATTAATGATATTGGCAATAGCTGAAGAAATTTGCGCAAATTCCTTTTCCGTATCCTGAACAGCTTTATTTAACTCATCGGAAATGGAAATCGTTTGTGACATTGTCGTAACAGTCGCTTCTGTTTCCCGTTCAATTCCTTCAATCATTTGTTGGATTTCTCCAGTTGATAGATTGGTTGCTTCAGCAAGTTTTCGTACTTCTTCAGCAACGACCGCAAATCCCTTTCCATGTTCACCCGCTCTTGCGGCCTCTATGCTTGCATTAAGTGCTAGTAAATTCGTTTGTGTCGCAATTTGCTCGATTGTAGTAACTATATTTGAAATCTCTTTTACCTTCGTATATAAATTTGTAATCCCGATGCTAATTTCATTGGAAGATTTGATGGAAGCCTGATTAGCCCGCTGGAGAACAGATACTTGTTCTTTGCCGTTTTCCACTGCAGTCGCAGCGTGCTCGGTTAAATCTAAAATTAATTTATTTTGTTTCGATAAATTATCGACCGATGATGCGAGCGAATCTGTCTGATTGCTTAGCTTTTCAATTTCTGCAGCCTGTGAGCTGTTTACATTTACGATTTCTTGAACAGCTCTGTTAATTTCATCACTAGTAGCAGCCGTTTCTTCACTCAAGGCGGATAATTCAGCAGAAGCCTTAGAAACTTTCATTCCCATTTCTTTAATGTTGCCAACTAACATTTGCAAATTTTGGATCATCGTATTGAATGCGTCTGTCAACTTCCCAATTTCATTTTTCGTTTTATAAGAAATAGGCTCTACAGCTAAATTTCCTGCTGCGACTACTGCCGATACATGTTGCAGCTTTTCTAACACCTTTATTTTTCTTCGTATCAAAAAGTAAAAAACGGATAACCCAAGTATCGACACAACAGCTGTAATCGCAATCGTTACATATTTCAAGATTTTCAGCGATTCATAAAATTCATCTTTATATGCACCGACACCCACCATCCAGTCCCACGCGTCAAAATAAACGACGTAAGCAATTTTTTCCCTTTCTTTGCTCTCCCCTTTATTTTTCCATAAATATTCATAAAAGCGTTCAGATGGGGAAGATGACTTAGAAATTTTCACTAAGTCACGAATAACAAACTGATCTTGGCTGTTTTTCATTTTTGAAAAGTCTGCTCCTAACGGCTGCAGAGGATGAAGTTGTACTTTATAATTAGAATCAAAGGCAAAGACATAACCGTTTTCTTTATAAACAAAAGACGTTTGCTTATAGTCATAAAACATATTTTTATGTTCATCCAGTTTCGGTCCGTTTAATAGCGTTCGCGCCTTTTCCTGAGCTTCTTCCAATGTCAGTTCACCGCTTTTTACTTGGCTGTCCAAATGTTCAAGCATTGTCACCGCATTTCCAACAATATGCTGCAAGTCCAATTTCCCGCTCTCAATCAGCTCGCGTTTGGCAAAAGAATAACTCACTTCCCCTAAAACAGCCGTAACAGTAACCATTAATAATGCTGCTAAAGCAATAAGTTGAAATGAAATTTTATGAATCAATGAACCGCCCTTTCCCATAAAAATCCCCCCAGGTAAAGCCAGTATAATCTTTGTTATTTACTATTAAGATCATATTATAAAAGGGCTATAATTTCGATATAGAATTTTAAAATAACCTGATAATTCCGAATAATATAAAAAAGCTGTTGTAAGGAGAAGCTTCGACTCCTAAAAAATAAATATCATTGATACTTTTGCGCAACTTGTCAAAAAAAAAAGAAAACGCCTCTTTTCTTACCATATTCGGCATAAAAACAGCAAACCCATCCCCATGTAAATCATTGCGATTCATCTCTATGTACATGACAACATCTGTATATAAAAAATTCAAAAAATATTGAATTTTTTCTAATATAAACTTTAATATAAAAAAGTTTATTGTAAATAGAACTTTTTTCCTGTTTTATATGTTTTATACTTATCATCATGATGATGAAGTATATAAATGGTAGATGCGTCAACAATCACTTTTTAATAAATGATGGCAGCAATATTGTGATGCGATCTTTTATCTGTTCATAAATGACAAATCATATGCATCGGATAAGGCATATGCTAGTTTGCAGAGTGTAAAAACGAGGAGGGCGAAAATGGTGTTGGCTCCCTTGAAAGCGAAGTACCAGCTGGCGGGGATTCAATCCTGACAGAAACATCTCCGCAACTCCCACCATCTTCAAATACACAACTGTTGAGTATGATTTGTCATTAAGCATAAGGGCTGACCGTAAAGCAAAGTATCAGACCTCACAATCATGTTGTGAGGCAGGACACCAACTGGTCAGCCCTTTCCTTTGTTCTTTCATGTCTTTTGTACAAAAATCCTAATACCATTATTCCGTAGGAGCGATCGCTTCTTTACGGGCAACTCCTGTACGATATGCCGCTTTCATAACAGCTTCACGTACCCGCTCTGCTACTTTACTGTTAAAAACGCTTGGAATGATGTACGTTTCATTTAATTCCTCATCTGTTACGACAGAAGCAATCGCCTGCGCTGCAGCTAATTTCATTTCTTCATTAATTTCTTTTGCCCGGCAGTCCAACGCCCCGCGGAAAATGCCTGGGAAGCAAAGAACGTTATTAATTTGGTTTGGATAATCCGATCTTCCAGTCGCCATAACACGAACATATGGTTCAGCAAGTTCCGGATCAATTTCCGGAACAGGATTCGCCATTGCAAAGACAATTGGATCTTTTGCCATTTTCTTAATATCTTCCACTGTTAAAATACCTGGAGCAGAAACACCAATAAATACATCGGCTCCTTTAATCACCTCGGATAATGTTCCACTTAAATTATCTGGATTTGTCATTTGAGCATATTCCATCCAATACAGATTCTCATAATTTTCCCCTCGATGGATGGCGCCTAAACGGTCAACACCGATAATGTTGCGCACACCGGCAGCGAGTAAAATTTTCGTGCAGGCAATTCCAGCTGCACCAATTCCCGTTAAAACAACTTTAATATCCTCTAGTTTTTTGCCGACAATTTTTAACGCATTCAACAGTCCTGCTAACAAGACGACAGCCGTACCGTGCTGATCATCATGGAAAACAGGAATATCCAATTCTTTCTTTAATCTTTCTTCAATTTCAAAGCAACGCGGAGCAGAAATATCTTCTAAATTAATTCCGCCAAAAGCAGGAGCAATCGCTTTCACAATTTGAATAATTTCTTCCGTATCTTTCGTATCTAAACAAATTGGAAACGCATCAACACCGGCAAGCTGCTTAAACAGCATCGCTTTTCCTTCCATGACCGGCATAGCTGCATGCGGTCCGATATCGCCAAGTCCTAGCACCGCTGTGCCATCTGAAACAACAGCGACAGTATTGCGCTTAATCGTCAGCGAATAAGCCTTTGTCGGGTCTTCAGCAATCGCTGTACAAACGCGGGCAACTCCCGGAGTATAAACACGTGATAAATCATCGCGGGTCTTAATGGGGATTTTCGATTTCACTTCAATTTTCCCGCCAATATGCATTAAAAACGTTCGGTCGGATACATGAATGACTTTGACACCATTAATTTTTTTTAATGTGTCCGTAATTAAGTCACAATGTTTTGTATCAAATGCGCTGACAGTGATGTCGCGGACCGTATGCGTTTTGCTGGAAGAAATTACGTCAATCCCGACGATATCTCCACCAGCCTTTCCAATGGCAGTCGCAATCTCACCAAACGAAACAAGTTCTTTTTGAAATTGAAGACGAATTGTAATATGCATGCTTGCACCACTTGGTATTGACATCTTAATCTACCTTTCTATGATTCATTTTTTCGCAGAAAAAGTTCATCATATTTTTCGAAATGTGTTATACTTTATTAATAAATAGCATGTATTAGGATATAATATTCGTACGCGCTATGCGACTTAATGATTAAATTATATTCTATTTCCAACTTCAATAACAAGTATTATTTCTTCATTTCGCGAACGCTTCATTTTTATCATGATAGACAGAACAGGAGAGCAGTTCAATGATTTCAAAACGATTATCCAAGCTAAGAAAAGAAAAAAATTGGTCATTGCAATATACAGCAAATCAGCTTGGCATCGCAAAAAGCACATATGCCGGCTATGAATCGGGATATCGTCAACCTTCTTTAGAAGCATTAAAAGAACTAGCCATCTTGTTCGAAACATCTGTCGATTATTTGCTAGGTATGACAGAAACCTATACAGGTGAGCGTGATACTCTTGAGCTAACAGGCAAAGATATCTTGAGCCAAATCGGTTTGACAATAGACGGAAAATCTCTTTCACAAGACGAACTCAATCAATTTATCGCCTTTATTCGTCTAAAGCGGGAAATGGAAGCAAATGAAAATAAAGGTTAATCTTTGTACCAAAAAGTAGATGTCTCAAAAGCAAAGTATCAGACACCACAATTATTGTACATGATGCTTAATAAGTACGACGATAGATTTTAACAGCTTCTTTTGCTAGCGAGTCGTTCAGGGGACAGCGCATAATAGCGTTGCCCCCTTATTCGTTTTCTAAACCTCCAGCAAAGATGCAGATGTGCTTGTTTCTATGCAAAAGCTATAATTCTAATTTTTTCCGCAATAATTTAACATAATTGCGGCTGACTGGAATTTTATCTGAAACCCCGGTCAATGTTAGCTGGTATGCCCCATTAAACCATGGTGTTAATTGTTCGACTTTCTCAATATTAACGAGATAACTTTTATGAGTACGGAAAAACAGGTTATCCTTTAATTTTTGTTCCAGTTCCTTTAAAGGAACTTTCGTATGATACGTTTTTTGCTTTGTCACAATCACTGTTTCTTTTGTTTCGCGGTAGCAATACAAAATATCATGCGGCGAGACATAGACAATACGTTCATCTTCCTCAATCGCTAACTTGCGAATCGGAATTTCAGAAAATGGTTCACGTTCTTTTTGAAATTGGCGAATGAGGCGCATAACCGTTTCATTCACTTGGGCTTCATCGAACGGTTTTAACAAATAATCGACCGCCTCATACCGAAATGCTTCCACCGCATAGTTAGGGTACGCTGTAGCAAAGACAATTCTTGGCGGCTGCTTCAACTGCTGCAACATTTCCGCCAGGCTTAACCCTGACATTTCTCCGATTTCAATATCGAGAAAAACCACATCAGGCTGAAATCTCAACAGCTTCTCTAAAGCGCTTTCCCCACAATCCGCTTCAGCAACGATGTCGATTTGCTGATAAGCATTTAAAAGATGTTTGAGTTCCTCGCGGCTCAGCGGTTCATCATCAACAACCATCACTCGAATGCGCAACAGCACATATCCCCCTTTCTTCCTGCTTGTATGGAATAACAAGCTGAACAGTTGTGCCTTTCCCCTCTTGAGATATAATCAATAGTTTCGCATGCTCTCCAAGCAGCGATTTTAGCCGTTCATTGACATTATATAATCCAATTCCCGCTCCAGATTGTGAAGCGACGGGCTTTTGCAATAAACGGGCCACTTGTTCCTTTCCCATCCCTTTTCCATTATCTGAAACGGCAATTTCTACGAACGAACCGCGCGATTTAACAGAGATCACAATTTCACTTCCTTTTTTCATATGGCGCAGTCCGTGTTTCACCGCATTTTCCACAAGCGGCTGAAGCGTCATTGTCGGCAATGTTAACTGCTCATATCCTTCCTCAATTTCATAAAAGACGCGCAATTTATCTTGAAACCTTGCTTCTTCGATCGTTAAATAAGCGCGAACATGCTTTAGTTCTTCTTCCAGAGTGGACAACATCTCTGTGGCACCGACTAAATTTTTGCGAAAATAATGAGCTAACGACAAAAGAAGTTGTCTTGCCCGATTCGGATCAATTCGAATGTATGACACAATGGTATTTAAGGCATTAAATAAAAAATGGGGGTGCACTTGGGCATGGAGCGCTTTAATTTGCGCCTCCTTCATCAGCTGATAATACTTTTCCGCCTCTGCAATTTCCAGCTGTAAACTTAAAAGCGAAGATAAACCTTTCACAAATTCAAAAGTAATCGACGATAAATCTGCTTCTGAGCGAAAATAAAATTTCAATGTACCCACTGTTTCATCTTTTTTCTTTAGCGGAGCAATAATCTCCTTATGTAATGGACAATCAACATGGCGGCAAATGACTCGATTATGAACAATGAGCATTTCGCCTGTTTCAATTACCTTTCGCGTCGTTTCCGTTTGAATCGGCTCACCTGCAACATGATGATCACTGCCAGCTCCGACATGAGCAAGAATACGTGTTTTGTCTGTCACCGCCACCGCAATCGACGAAACTTCTTTTATAAAAAGTTCACAAATCGCTTTTGCTGATTGCGGCGTTAATCCATTGCGAAGATAACTGACGGTCGCTTCGGCAAGCCGCATTGCTTTTTCAGCCTGCAGCGCTCCCGCTTTTTCTTCTTCTTGAAAGACATTACGAATGACTAAAATAAAAATTGCACAGCCAAGACCGTTGGCAACAACCATGGGAATTCCAATCGCTTCTACTAGCATCCATGCATGTTCAAACGGTTTAGCCATCAAAAGAATCACACACATTTGCAAAGCTTCTGCTCCCATGCCGACCACAAGCGCCATCAATGGTGAAAACGCGGCAACCCCTTTTTTGCGATGATGAACAAATCCGGCAATCGCTCCGGCAATCATCGTCGAGACGCCACAAGCAACAGCAGTAAATCCCCCAAGAAACAGGCGATGAATTCCGGCAATCAATCCTGCACCTAATCCAACCCGCCAACCACAAAGCAAACCGGCAATCACAACTCCGATAACACGTGAATTTGCCAATGCTTCATCCTTTTTAAGCGCCCATGCCCATTTCGATATCTCTGATGTGCCGACATGTACCGTTAATCCTGTATATGTGCCGACAATACCAAAAAGACCAAAGATGAGCATAATCGTAAAACGCTGTGTTTTTCCGACATCTTGTTGGTAAATAAGGCGGCGGAAATAAGGAAGGCGGGTCAGCAAAAAGGCAACCATCACAATGATGCCAAGCCGCTCAAACATCGAGAGAAACAGCTGCCACATCGACATTCACCTCTATTTTTTATCATTCGCTTTACACATAGCCAACGAATGCATCGAATCTCAAGAAACATATAGAAAAAAGAACAGTCACGAACAATCCGACTGCTCTTATCAAAGGCCATATAAATGTTCTTAAAAACTTAGCAGAAGATAAAAATGGTATCACCTTCAAAAGCTACAACATCGGAAAATGAATTCGCTCTGCAAGTGTTGGAAAGTCGATAAACGGATTGCGATTGCCCTGAATGCGGTAAATCGCCCAATTTCGATGTTTTTCATAAATCGTTACCGGAAATTGTTGATGCCATTGAACTAACAGAGAAATATCAATTTTTTTGCGAAACGGCTTCCGAATTTCATTTGGATAGCGCAGCAAAAAATACATCATCGCCCTAGCGACCGTACCTTTTCCGTATTCCGGTTCAAAATACTCATTGTTTGCCACCCCGCAATGATTCCGAATCGGTTCTGCCGGCGATTCCGGCTCATAAAAAGGAAAATCTGCATAAGGAAAATTAGAGCGTGTCGTATTGCATTCAGGCTGACAAACAAACAGATGATGCAAATCACCTTTCATCGGTTCTCTTGCACCAAACCAAGACTGCGGAACAACATGTTCAGTATTAAATTTAAACTGTTTTTCGATGCTTATCATCTTTTTCCCTACATCGAATTTTGCTTTTCTTGTCATTCGCAGCAGCTGCAAAAACTGTTCATACCTTTTACGAATCGTTTCATAATCTTGAACAATCAGCATTTCCGGATCTTTATGTTCACCTGAATAAATGCTTTTGACCGAACCATCAGGCTGAAGGTCAACCCATGTATACAAATATTCATCTTTGCTGAAAAAATAAGGGAGACGGCGTTTATGAGTTTTTTTAACAAGTTCATGATATTGAAAAAACAATTTCAGCCCGTCACTTTCGTTTATGGACACATGGCGATAATACCGTTCCATCGCTCTTTTGTCATCACGTTCGTTATAATATACATCTTTATTCGTACGAATTTTCTCCTGATATTCCTTTAATGTGTCCAACTGCTCAACAACATCGTCACTGCTCCATTGTTCTAATTCTTGAAAATTCTTAAGTAAAACCGTTTCATCTGCCGCTGTCTTATGCATCGTACATCTTTCCTTTATTTTGCTTTTATAGTTTATGTCTATTATATCAGAAGTTTATTGCACAAAACGATTACATTTACAAATGCAGAAAAAACGAGTTTCAACAAATAAGCGACAACTTTATACAAACATATGTCAATTGTATTTTTGCAGTTTCATATACCTAGGCTTCTAAAAATATAGGCTAATCCACATTGCTAAAAACCGCTCAAATCTTTGATATATCAACTTTTTTCGGCGGCCGCGGACCCCAATACTGATAATACTGGGTTTCAATAAAACCGTTAAAGAGTTTGCGCCGCTTCGTCGCCGGCTTGCCGTAATATTTCTCGAATTCCTTATGAGACGTTAAAATGTAAATGGACCATGTATCAAGCTTAGCAAATGTTTTGCCCATTTCTTCGTACATTTTTTCTACTTCTTCGCGTTCTCCTAAACGCTCACCATAAGGCGGGTTGCCAACAATCACGCCGTATGGCTGTTTTAATGAAAAGTCTTTGACCTGCATTTGTTTAAACGTAATTAAATCGGCTAATCCAGCTTCAAGCGCGTTTTCTTTTGCAATGTTCACCATGCGATGGTCAATATCAAAGCCGTATATTTCAAGCGGCTGGTCGTAATTGGCTAAGTCTTCAACTTCTTGACGCGCTTGTTCCCATTTCCGTTTGCCAATCCAATCCCACTGTTCAGAAACGAAATCCCGGTTAAAACCAGGGGCAATATTTTGACCAATTAAAGCAGCTTCAATTGGAATCGTTCCTGAACCGCAAAATGGATCAACAAACGGACGATCTGGAGTCCAATTGGTTAGTTGAATAAGCGCCGCCGCCAATGTTTCTTTTAATGGCGCCTCACCTTGTCCGACACGATATCCCCGCTTATGAAGACCAACTCCGCTCGTATCAATTGTCAATGTTGCAATGTCTTTATGTAAAGCAACTTCAATCCGGTAAAGCGGCCCGGTTTCTTCAAACCAAGAAACGCGGTAATGCTGTTTTAAACTTTCTACCACCGCTTTTTTCACAATCGCCTGACAATCAGACACGCTGAATAATTTCGACTTTACTGATTTGCCGATGACGGGGAATTCGGCATTAGCCGGGATAAAATCAGCCCAATTTAACGCTTTCGTCTTTTCAAATAAATCTTCAAAAGAAGTTGCCTTAAATTCACCTACTTTTAATTTCACGCGGTCGGCCGTTCTCAGCCATAGATTGGCACGGCAAACCGCCAGTTCATCCGCCTCGAACGTGACTTTTCCATTTTCTACAATACAATCATAACCAAGATTTCGCACTTCATCAGCGACAATCGATTCCACTCCCATTGCCGCTGTTGCGATTAATGTAATTGTTCCCATTTCACTCACCCTGTTCAGCATTGATTCCAAGTTTCTAAAAACTCATACAGTTCCGCAAGCGGAAGCGGTTTTGAAACATAGTATCCTTGCACATAGTCGCATCCTTGTTTTTGTAAAAATTTACATTGTTTCTCTGTTTCTACTCCCTCTGCGATCACTTGAAGACGTAAATTGTGCGCCATCTTAATGATGGCCGTTACAATCGACGCATCATCCTCATAGGAAGATAAATGCTTAATAAAGCTTTGATCGATTTTTAAAATATCAATCGGAAAGCGATGCAAATAACTTAATGATGAAAATCCTGTCCCGAAATCATCAATAGCTATTTTCAATCCGAACTTCTTTAACTTAACAAGCCGTGCGATCGATTGTTCCGCATTCGGCATAATGGTACTTTCGGTAAGTTCCAACTCAAACAGCCGCGGATGAATATTTGCTGCTTCGATCGTGCTTTGTAATCTTTTCATAAAATCGGCTTGCTGGAAATAAATCGATGAAATATTAACACTCATCTTTAAATGCGGATAGTCTAAATGAAGCTTTTTTAAATCTTCACAAGCCTGCCTCAGCACCCAGTCACTGATCGGGATAATCAATCCCGACTCTTCGGCAATTGGGATAAACTTCCCAGGAGAGACATATCCCATTTCTGGATGCTTCCATCTTATCAGCGCCTCTACACCACAAATTTGTTTTGTTTGCGTATTCATTTGCGGCTGATAATGCAGCTGAAGTTCATTGCAGTCAATCGCTTTCCGTAGCGCGTTTTCAAGCAAAAGCGTTTGTTTATCATTAATGTGCAGCTCATTATGATACAGTTCAAACTGATTTCTTCCGCTCTTTTTTGCCTGATACATCGCACGATCTGCCTTGCGCACTAATGTTTCAATATCCTCCCCATCATAAGGATAAAAGCTAATCCCTATGCTTGTTGATATGTAAACTTCTTGACCGTTCAACCAAAACGAAGCTTTTAACGATTCAATAATCCGCTCTGCGATGTGAACGGCTTCGCGGATATGTTTTAAATTCGGAAGGATAATGACAAACTCATCGCCGCCAATTCTGGCGATTGTATCTTGTTTTCGCAAAATTCCTTTTAAGCGTTGAGCCGTTTTTTGCAATAATAAATCTCCCATATGATGACCTAATGTATCATTAATATTTTTAAACCGATCTAAATCTAAAAATAATAACGCAAATTGCTGATCATATTTGCGCGATGTTTGAATAAGACTTTCCAATCGTTTTGTAAACAAATAGCGATTCGGAACACCTGTCAATATATCATAATGCGCTAAGCGCTTTAACTGCTCTACATTTCGTTTATGCTCCGTAATATCGGAAAAAATCGCGACATAATTCACAACGTTCCCTTCTTTATCTTTTATGGAACTTATCGTCAGCCACTCGACAAACAGCTCGCCGTCTTTCCGCTTATTCCAAATCTCACCTTTCCAAAAACCATTTTTTTCAATTTCTTCCCACATTTTTTCATAAAACTTCTTATCATGCAATCCAGACTGTAAAATGCGCGGGTTTTTCCCGACGACTTCATCGACACTATAGCCAGTTGCCACTTCAAAAGCGGGATTCGCTAATAATATATTGCCTTTTGAATCGGTGACAATAATCCCCTCACTTGTATATTCAATGACTTTTTTTGCAATTTCGGCAAATGTCGTTTGCACTAACTCTTTTGCATTATCACTATGCATCTTTCTTCCCTCGCCCTTTTCGAAAAAACATGATCGATTTATTATTTAAAAACGGACTAAAATAAAGTGTAGAGCTTATGTATTACATTTTAACATTTTCGTAAAAAATTCTCTGCCCTTAGAAATAAATTTTCTGTTTCTAAAAATAAATGGTATTTTTCTGTTTATCGCTTATTTACTTACAATAAGAAAAGCTCTCCGACAATTGCAGGAGAGCTTTTCTTATTTTTTAATCCCATTAATAATGTTCTGTAAGCCATGTTCTGTACCTTCGTACTGCAAGCGGCTTCTCGCCTCGTACTCCGGCGGTAATCATCTATCTACAGATGAGAAAAACTCATCTGTCCTTCCCTCCGTTCATTTCCTTCGGGAAGGTGCCCCTACCATCATTTGGGTTTCTCGCTCGTGGGGTTTACCGCGTTCCACCTCTAAGGTTTCCCTTAGAGCTGCGTCACTGTGGCACTTTAAAGGTAATCGAACCATATCCTCAGGCGGACTTAGGTTCTTTCCCTGCCGTCAGCCCAGCCGTAGCCGGACTGCCCTAGCTTATGGTTTCGCTAGGCACGAACACTACGGGCATCTCAGCACCGTGCGAGCATGGACTTTCCTCTACGACAAAAAATTGCCGCAGCGATTACCCGAACATTATTAATGTGGTTGGCATGTTGTATTATAGTCAAATTTTTCTCGTTTTTCAATAGAAAATTTTGTATTATGTATCAGTCATATAGTTTACTGCCAAACACATGCTTTTCCAAATTAGACAGTCTTTGTAAAATATCAAAATTCGTTGTTCCAGCTTGAGCAGGCTGGCGTTTCTGCGCTTCTTCCAGCTGCCGTTTCAGGCGCATATTCTCTTGTTGCAGCTCTTCGATTTGCTGCTGAAATGTTTCGTAATCTTTAATGATCAAATCTAAAAATTTATCCACTTCATCTTGATTATAACCTCTCATGCTTATTTTAAATTCTTTTTCAAGAATGTCTTTTGGCGTTAACTTTATGCGGTCTGATAGCATTCCTGATCACCTCAATTCCTTCCACTTTCTTTTTATTTTTTCAAAAATCAAGGGTATTGTCAATTTACCAATCGCTCATTTGCTCCTCTTCAATAATAGCCTGTAAATCGTAAAAAGTAACGGGAAAAATGTCATACTTCCCTGTTTCTGCTTTTTTCTTCGCAACGTCTAACATAAATTTCGGAGAACCTTCTTTTTCATCATCATATACAATTAATAACCCGTCACTTTTTTCCACAATAAATTGATTTTTCAAACGAAATTGACCTGGATGTTCATATTTGCGTTTCGTAATACTGTCGACAAAATCAGCTTGAGAAAGGATAAATTCATAATACTCTTTATTTTCCTCATTCCAATTTTCTTCTTGATCCAAAAAAGGAGTAAGCACCGCTAGCTGCAGCTGTGGATAAACCGTCTGCAAGTCAAAAACAACTTCTGCTGCCCAAAGTTCGACCCCGAGCTGTCCGCTAATAATCACCCACTCTAATCCATCTTCAGCCAAAGGGAGCAGTCGTTTGGCAATCGCCTTTTTAATAAACGGAATCGCTTGATGCTGATGATGAAAAATACCAAGTTCATACGGTTTATAACCAGTGATGGCAAGAACTTTGATCATCGCCTTCCCCCTCGTATAAAAAACAGGAACTGAACATTCAGTTCCTGTTTCCCCTTTTAATAGCCCCATGGAAATCGTGGAAATGGAGCAGGGCCACCGCAGCTAAAGTGCTGGTTGGATACTTCGCCTACGACAGACTCCGTATGCGGGAAATAGTGTTGATGTTGAAAAAGATGGTGATTGACATGTGTCGTATGAGACGGATGAATATGCGGCACAATCGTCGCTTGGAAATGATGTTGTGTACAGCATTTTGCCGGATGAACGATTGGCGCCGTTACATTTGGTCTTGGTCCGCAATACATGAACATGACTCCTTTCGTTTTAAGCTTTATTACAATATCAGCCTATGATGAAAGGAGTAAACATGTACTAAGACAAACACCTATTTTTACATAAACGTGTAGAAACTATGTTTTAAATTAGAAAAAACAACGGCAATTAAACAAACAACAACAAAAAATAAATATAATATTTTCTTATACATGCCCATCAAAGCCTTTCTCTCCATCGAAATATACAAAATTCACGATTTGCCCACAAATAATTATTCTACATATTTTTTGATATTTCTACAAGTTTTTAGAAAATTCACAGAATATTGATTACCTCATGTCGGCTTTTGCGCTTGCCGAGGAAATAATCATTTTTTTAATTTCCGAGCTAATCGACAGAGACGTTTTAACAATTCCTGCTCTTTCGTTTCATCTTTTTGTTTAAAGGTACGGACAAGCGACTTCCATATATCATAAGCATGCAGCGCATACGAGTACGCTTCTTCCACTCGCTTGAAATGATGCTCATATACTTTAGCCAACTCAGTGGCAGCCTTGATTTTTAATAAATCACTCTTATCTTGCAACAACTCCTGCCAAATGGCAATGGCTTCTTCATATCGTTTTTCTTTTTTATAAATAAGGGACAAATTCCATTTTGCTTTTGCCGCTTCTTGTTCATTCCTTTCTGCTACCCGCTCATACGCTTCTCGCGCTGCGCTTACTTCCCCTAAAGAATCAAACCAACGTGCCATTTCGAATTGTTCAACAGCACTCTTCATCTCATTGGCGCCTAAAATTTGTTTGGAAAGATGAATATACAACACAATTAATGACAATACATCGATTTCGTTATGTTTTAACACACCGAAAATTCCTTCCGGATTTTGCGTTGAAAGGAAATCGAAATACAACATCGGCGCTAAAAAGCCCGGGATATCTTCGTGACGCTCAATGCCAAGTATTTCTTTTTCCACATTTCCTAAACGTACCGATTCCAACTTATGTTTCCAAATTCTCCTTGAAGCATGATACAAATCGTAATGCCCAAATGCCGGAAGCTTCGGAACAACATCGCGGATAAAGGTATGACGTGTTTTCAATACAGGCCAATCAAACGCTTTACCATTATATGTAACAAGGGTTGTATAGTCTACTTCTGATAAGAAACTTTGATAAAGAGCTACTTCTGCTCCCGGGTTCGGCAAAAAATGTTGGCGGACTACAACCCGATCATCAAGCACCTGGGCATGGCCAAGCAAAAAAATCGTATTGCCTGCTCCGCTGCCTAAGCCCGTTGTTTCTGTATCAAAGAAAAACAAATCAGAGACTTCATGACGTTTGCTTGAAAGCGGATGCTCCAAACGTGAATGTTTCCATTGACGATGAACATCATAAAGTTCGCCAAGCTGGTAATGACCGTGTTGATAATGTAATGGATAGCTCACTTCGCGAACGAAACAATATTGACCGTCAAAGAAAAACGGCTTTGCTCCGAAAGACTCCCACTGCTCCAAATAGGGAATAGACACTTTTTCATCCGGTTGTTGTAATAATGGCTGTTTTTGGTCGTCTGATTGAGATGAGATGGACATATAGCCTTTTAATCTCGATAATTTCTTCTGAATGGACATAACTACCTCTCACCTTAAAAAGAGTTGAATAAGACGTAATGCGTCTTTTTTTGCATGCGGATTTGTTGTATCGGTACCAATGCATGAAGGACATCCGCTCTCACACGGACAATGGATAATCATATCTTTTGCTGTGACAAGCATATCTTCCATCGCATCAAACAGCTTTTCGCTCAACCCGATTCCCCCTGGATAGCGGTCATACATAAAAATCGTCGGCTGTTCATTATGAACCGCCTTCACTTGCGGAACAACGTGTAAATCGGACGGATCACACATGACTAAAAGCGGTGCAACATGCTGGATTGCATATGCCGCACCAATCAGTCCTTGCTCAATTCGTTCTTCCGTGAAATCATTAACAACATCCCGGTTAAAACTGATCCATACCGCGTTTGTGTGCAATTCCTCTTCAGGCAAATGAATAGGACCTGAGCCAATATTTTCATGCGTTTCAAATTTAATTTTTTTAAATATCGTCGCTTTTGCTTGTACCATCACATCCCCAAAGCCGATAATCCCGGTACCTCTGCTGCGCTTTTTATCTTCTTCCAACACCTTCAGCTGAACAGCCAGATTAGCATCAGTAAAGTAGTCAACATCCACTTCACGGACATATGCTTTTTTCTCTTCCCAATCCAGCTTTTCTACTTGGTATTGGACCCCTTGGTGTAAATATATCGCTTCTTCATGTAGGAGCGTCATCGCACTGAAACGGTCCATTTCACCGATTACTTTATGCTTCGCTACATTGGAAATATCGATAATGACGACATTTTCCTGCGATGCTGAACGCAAACTAATGTTATGCGCCGGAAAGGAATCATACATCCAATACCATTTATCTCCGCTCTGATGGATAACCCGTTCAGCAGCGAGAAACTCCATAATTTCATCGACTTCAAGGCCGCCGAATGTCTCCCCCTTGCGAAACGGGAGCTCAAAGACAGCACATTTCAGATGATCAACTAAAATAACGAGATTGTCTGGATTAATTCGCGCCGTTTCCGGATTCCGTTCTAAAAAGTAATCCGGATGCTGAATGATATATTGATCAAGCGGGCTAGAGCTAGCTACCATAAAAATGACGGCTTCGCCATGTCTTCTCCCTGCTCTCCCAGCTTGCTGCCAAGCGCTTGCAATCGTTCCGGGATATCCAGTCATAATGCACACTTGCAGCTGTCCGATATCAACACCGAGCTCTAAGGCATTTGTACTTACGACACCATAAATTTCACCATTTCGTAGTCCTTTCTCAATTTCGCGCCGCTGTGTTGGCAAATATCCGCCTCGATACCCTCTTATTGACTTTGGTCCAAGCTCATTTTTCACTAATTCCTGCAAATATGTGAGCAATATCTCAACGCGCACTCGGCTTCTCGCAAACACAATCGTTTGAATTTTATGTTTTAAAAATTCACTTGCCAGCTTTCTTACTTCTAATGTTGCACTTCTTCGTATATTAAGCGGTTTATTGACAATCGGCGGATTGTAAAAAACAAAATGTTTTTTCCCAGATGGAGCACCATTATTATCAATTAACACCATCGGCTCCCCTGTTAACGTTTCTGCTAGTTCCTTCGGATTAGCAATCGTAGCTGATGTACAGATAAACTGCGGATTGCTTCCGTAAAACTGACAAATCCTCTTTAGTCTGCGAAGAACATTAGCAACATGGCTTCCAAAAACACCACGGTAAATATGCAGCTCATCAATGACAACATATTTTAAATTTTCAAAAAGAGAAACCCACTTTGTATGGTGTGGCAGTATCGCAGAATGCAGCATATCAGGATTCGTTATGACTATATGTCCCGCTTTTCTTACCTTTTGCCGTATATTCGCGGCAGTATCCCCGTCATATGTATAACAATTAATGGTCGCTCCCGCTTTCTCAATGAGCTCATTTAATTCACTTTTTTGGTCCTGAGCCAGTGCTTTCGTCGGGAAAATATAAAGTGCCCTTGCTTCAGGATTTTCCAAAATGGTCTGCAATACAGGCAAGTTATAACATAACGTCTTTCCTGATGCTGTCGGAGTGACAGCAACAAAATGTTCTCCTCTCCGAATCGTTTCAAACGCCGAATGCTGATGTGTATAAAGCGCTTGAATACCTCTCTCTTGAAGAGCTTTTTTTAAGCGCTCGTCAAGCTCGAAAGGAAACGGTACATATTTCGCTTCTTTTTCTGGAATAGTATGCCAATGTACAATTTGCTCTCGGTATTCAGGATTTTGTTTAATCTCTTCAATGACTTCTTGAATCGTTTTCCGCACTTTCACTGTATTCACCCCATTCTTTTTTATTTTAGTGAATACGCGTTCGTTTTTAAAGCTTAATACTTAAATCCCTTGTCTGCTTCCTCACATGTAGCTGTATCACTCAGCATAAACATAATCGTTGGTGATGAAAATAGCGCAAAAGAAATACAGCAGTCTAGCGACTACTGCTGCTTTTAAATTTTATTAAAAAAATACTAGTTTGTGTATATGAGCGATCCATCCTAGTAATTAAGTACTATGTTTCACAGTTTTTTAACAGAGCCGTTACATACGCATTCTATATACGTGTTAAAATGCTAATTAGATTGGGGTGACTGGGAGGTAAAACAATGTCAAAATATCCACTTCATATGCTTCTCGATAATGAGAAAGGGTTTTTTCAACTATTTGCTAATGAAAAGAAAGATAAAGAGCAGGCTGACAACAATGCAACACAGCTATCAAAAATAATAGAACGGTACAAAGAATTACTAAATAGTCATGAAGCGAAAAATATTTCACTTATTGGCTTGACAGCAGAAGATATCGCAAAGCTCAAAAAGGCAAAACCTATTTTTGAAAAATATGTAAACCAAATTGTTGACAATTTCTATAAAAAATTGGGAGAAGAGCCTCTCTTAACAAGCATCATTGAAAAGCACTCATCATTTGAGCGATTGAAACAAACGTTAAAAACGTATCTGCTCGATATGGTGAGCGGTGAAATTGGCGCAGACTACATTGCTAGACGAAAAGTAATCGGCGATGTCCATAACAAAATTAATTTGTTGCCTGATTGTTATATTGGAGCATATACTATTATCCAAACTGATGTGTTAAACATGTTAATGAAAGAATTACCTCCTATAGAGGCTGCATCTGTTTATCATTCATTTTTAAAGCTTTGTTCATTTGATATGCAAATCGCTGTAACGACTTATATTGACTCGTATACCTCAAAGATGATGAAACTAAATGAAATTAAAGAATTACAATATCGGCTAAATGAGTCTTCTGCCGTTCTAGCAGCTAGCGCAGAAGAAACGACTGCTTCTATTTCAGATCATCAAAACAGTTTACAAATGATGCTTGAAGAAATTAATCATCTTCAAGAGGAATCAGACGTAATGGTAACAAAGGTAGAGCAGGGAAAACATACTGTTACAAAAGCATTGACAAAGCTAGATAATCTGATTGATTTAATCGAGAACACAAAATCATTGACTCAAGAACTATCAGATAGTTCGCGGCAAATCGGTGAAATTGTTGACACTATTCGAAATATCTCCAAGCAAACAAACATTTTATCACTAAATGCCAATATTGAAGCTGCACGCGCCGGCAATCATGGAAAAGGATTTGCTGTCGTTGCCAACGAAGTGCGAAAGCTAGCAGCACAAACAGAACAATCATTACACTATATTCAAAATCATATTAACGTGGTACAAGACACGATTCAAAAATTTGAATCCACTTTTCAAAATATTGCAACGCAGACGAGCTCCTTTCGGGAAACAAACAATAACATTATAAATATTTTGGACAGCTCTGTTGAAACTGTCAAATCAAGCAGCTTAAGAATTCATTCATTTGCTTCGTTTATTCGTGATTTTCAGCAAACATTTGCCGAAATTTCCCACGCTTCTTATCAAATTGCTGAAATGGCGGAACAACTAAACCAACTAAATAATGAATTGAACAGTAAATGTAAAGAATAGTTTGCAATGCTTTTACAGGATTAGACGAATGGGAGAAGCGTTACAAAACTTTAGCGAAACAATACGAATATAAGGATACAGCTCGACAGTTTCTATTCTTCTCTTTGTTTTGCAATGAAAATGGACTCAAAAAGCAGAGAGACGAATAACTAAACTCAGAAGTCATAATAATAAAAAAGCCATGAAAACAAGTTCACTGAATATTTTCATGGCTTTTTCACAAATTTATGAATTAATCCGAATGGAAATAAGAGAAATATCATCCGTCTGTTCGATTTGAGCGACTTGTTGTTGAACAGCTTCGATCGTTCGATAATGTTCTTCATCTCTATACGCACTATGCAAAGATTTTAAAGCTTCATGACAATTTTTTAAATTTTTCCCAAAAGCAGCGAGCAAACCATCTGTATATAAAAATATTTGTGTCGGACCTTCGTATGAAAGTTTCCCTTTTTGACAAATCATCTTTTTCATTAAGCCGATCGGAACACTGCCGTCTACTAATTCCTTGATTGTTCCATCGCTGGCAATGAATATTCCGGGTGGATGTCCTGCATTTAAATATTCAATCGTCCGTTTCTTTGTATCAATTACTAAGTAAATGGAAGTAAAATAACTTTTCCCTTTAAACAAATTAAAAACGTGGCGATTTAATTCCTTCGTTACTCTTATCGGATCAGTCACGCGCTTCATTAAACCGGGCAGCAAGGAACGAATCGACATCCCTATCAATGAAGCAGCCACTCCATGTCCCATAACATCAATGAGAATAATACTATAACGATGTTCATCAATTCGCTGCCAACAGTACATATCTCCTGATAGTTTCATCGACGGAAAGTATTGCCCGATAATCGAAATATCCGCGTTTTCGATTGGCGCCGACAATACCTCTTCTTGTATTTTTTTAGCAAGAGCCAAATCGGTTTCCAGCCTTCGTTGTATACTGTTTTGCTGTATAGCATCTTTCGCCTTAGCAATCGCAATCATCCCTGCTACATGATTGCTTACCTTAACAGGAATAAACGAGACGACAAACTCCTTATATTGTCCGCTTTTTACATATACCTTCATCTTAACAGCCATCGTTTGTCCTTTTAATATGTCTGCAAACCTTTTGGACATAAACGGCATATCATCAGCATGAATAAGTTGTTGAATAGATATGGTTTTCCATTCATTTTTCTCGTATCCAGTCATTTTTACCGCAGCTTCATTTACTTCAACAACATCGCCGTTTACATCTAATAGAAAACAAGCATCTGAGTTATTATAAAATAATGATTGATAAAATTGCTTCTGTTCCTCTAAAATGTCTGCGGTTAAACTTAACTTATCGATGATTTTTTTATGTTTTATTGCTTGCTGTAACCGTACATCCAACTCTGTCAACGTAAACGGCTTGCGGATATAATCAAACGCACCTGCTTGAAACGCTTCCTGTAAAAATTGTTCATTATCATACGCCGTAATCATTAAAATTGGAACATGCTGAAGAGCAGGGTGCTGTTTGATTAAACGGCAAAACTCAATCCCCGTCATTTTCGGCATAAGAATATCTGTCAAAATAATATCCACTTTGTTAGGAACAGATTGCCGCTTTCCTTCTTTGTCAAATCCTAAATAATGCAAGGCATCCTCGATCTCAACAAACGTTGTTACATTCCCGTGTCCTTTCATCTCAAGCATTTTTTTTATAAGTTCCGTAGTGCTTTGATGATCATCAATGACCATAATATTCATTGTAAAAACGCCCTTTACTCCATATTCTCTCCATAGCATAAATATACCATGATTTTATTTTTTTAAAAGGGAAAAGGGGTCTGCCCCCCATCACATTAAAACGTTAAAGTATTAAAAAATCGTTTGTTTATAAGGAAGAAGGACTGTCCTCTAAAAGTCGAGGACAGTCCTTCTGTATAAAATTTCTATCAATCTTCATCGCTGGCGAAGAAGCGTAAAACGTACGTAAATAAATTAATAAAGTCAAGGTAAATATTGACAACAATCATTGGAATTTCTTCTTCCGTAAAGCCGTAGCGCGCTAAACGATTGATATCAAAAATCGTAAATCCAAGAAAAAGCAGAATGCCTAAAGCAGAAATTCCCACTTGTCCTGCGCTTGAAAACGGAATAAACAATTGAATGAGCAATAACCCTAATAAAGCAAACAAGCCCATTGTTAAAAATCCGCCTAAGAACGAAAAATCTTCTTTCGTTCTGGCTGCATAAATGGCAACGCCTGCAAACGAAACAACCGCTAAGGCAAATCCTTTAAATACCTCGCCAGCGCCAAGAAGGTTATGAATAATGTTTAATTTATTCAAACATACTAAAATTTTTTTATTAAACATTATTCTTCATTAAGCTACATTCAGCTTAACAGGGTGTAA
>NZ_QLMH01000009.1 GCF_003259935.1 Paranoxybacillus vitaminiphilus
GCGATTTGCCATGCTTCACTTGTATTAGAAACCCTTCCTGATATTATGAAAGGGCGCAGCATGACTGCATATATTGCCTGCAAGCCAGGTGTAGAAGCGATTGGCGCCAACTATGTATCTGAGCCAACTCATGTTGACAACAATTTCGTATCTGCTCATGCATGGCCAGATTTACCAGCGCTCATGCGCGAATTTATTAAGTTATTAAACAAGTAAAATCGTTTGTTAAGGCGTTCTCCTATGGGGACGCCTTTTTGATTTAAACAACATGTTGCATTGATTGTTGATGATCTAGACACAAAATATTATCGAACAGTGCCAGGCACTGTTCGCCAATATCGATTCCCGCTTTGATCGCTGCTCTTCTGCTTTCCACCGCGCTGCATAAGTCCGGCATGTTGCCGGGATGAGCCGCTGTTTTCATGTATAAATGCCGCCGCTAATCCGGAATCATAACTTCAAAAACCGGATAACGGAGGAACAAGATGAAAAAACGGCTCGCTTTTTGCTTTTCGCAGGGCTCTTCTCCTTGCAGTCCATTCATGCTTTGGCCCGCGATGAGTGGATGGAAATAGCGAAAAAGTTTATACCACCCAACACTGTTCTTGCAGATCCCGAATCGATCGAGCTGTATGATTTTGATCAAGACGGGCGCAACCAAATCGTGGCGACATTCCAACTTCAAGCGGGCGAACCGCCTTCCCGCTCCAAATTCGGAGCGATTGCATTGAAAAAACAGAGGCAGGCTGGCAAAAAGTATGGAAGACCGAAATAGTAAATGACTCCGCCTTTCGTCATCATCACTAGGCGGCCCATATATATTGCACTACCATTTTTTATTGGCACCCGCTTCGTCACATAAACCAAGTGACAGATACTCATCCTATAAAACACCCCCAGCTGCATTTTACGCAGTTGGGGGATTCTATACAATATTATTTCATAAAAGACAAGTGCCCGCTCCTAATTTCTTGGTTTACCAATCCGATAATTTTAATAACTTATATACTTCCTTATCATGAAAGTCTGATTCAGAAATTTGTAATATATCTATAAGTCTCTGAATTCCCCCTATCCACATGCGATCGTCATCCTCAGCTGCTTTTATTAGCGAAGCCTCTATATGTGGAACTATCACACTTTTATCTATACTCTTCAATATCTCTATCGCTGTAGGGACACCAGGCCAATTCATATCTTGCATTAACTCTATTAAGCAGGGTATCGCCAGCCTATTTCGTGGGTATCCAATTTTATTTAAAACTTTAACCGCATTCTCCCAACAATGCTTCTCGGTATCTTGTATTAACAAAGGAGTGTATTCATCATCAATTGTTGTTAACTCCCTTATTGCAGATAGTTGAACTTCTTGGGGCATATTCCAACTCAAGTTTTTCATCAATCTTTTAACTTCACTAAGTTCCATTAAAATTCATCTCCTACTATTTAACTTTCACAGAAAGGGCCTGCAATAATTTTGTATATTCATGTGGTCTAGTATTAGCATTTTCCCTTGAGTTTATCCATCCCTGCATTTTCTTCATATTTACTGGTCTCACTGACACATGAGTTTTACCATCTTTTATTGCTACTAGTTTTCCTGTTGCATTAATGGCCTCAATAGTAGTTGCTGTATATGGTCCAGATAAAGGCTTTACTGTAGTATAGGATAGCCCACTAACATCTTTTGGTCTTGGAGTTAAATTAGTGCCGTTTCCACTTCCAGTACGATAAATAACTGTTGGGTTTTTCCTATTAAATTTACGTTCTAAAACACTGACTATCTCATTTGCTGCAACATATGCAATCACTATTGCGGTTGCCTCAACAGCGGCTGCTGTTAGCCATGAAATTGATACACCTGCTAATGGAACTAAAAGAAAAGCGAAGTGACCATTTATATCCACATATATAACAGGATTATTTTTAGTGTAAACATATTGATTTATACTAAGCGGCTCATTTTCAAACCCATGGAACGTATCTCTTGTAATAAACCGTCCCATATTCGCATCATAATACCGCGCCATTAGGTAGTATAGCCCGGTTTCCTCATCGTAATAATACCCGGCATAACGGTATGGGTTCGCTGTTGCCATCGCACCGGTTTTGGACAGAATGTTACCCCATGCGTCATACTCGTATTGGGCGACGACATTTCCGCTTGCGTCCGTCAATGCGACGACATCTCCATGACCGTTCACATGATAGTAGTAAGTGGCTCCGGCTTTCGTCATCGTGACCGGGCGGCCCAATGCGTCCCACGTATATTCCGCTGTGATGTTGTTGTTGGCGTCTGTTTCATACAACAGACGAATCGAGTCGCCATCGTAGTGATAGTAAGTCGTACCGCTTGATGTTGTTTTGCTGATGCGTCTTCCTTGATGGTCATACGTATAGGTTGCGATCGTAGTGCCCGATGCGTTTTTTACTTGAATGAGACGGTTTTCGTCATCATACACAAACGTTTTGTTGCCGTTGTTCGTTAAATTCCCGTTCACATCATATGTGTATGCCTGTCCGTTAACGGCTGTTAGTTGGTCGGCGGCGTCATACGTGTACGTAGTCGTTGTAGTTGTTCCATTGTTGACGATTTTCTTCGTCCGGTTGCCAACCGCGTCGTATTCGTACGTAATCGCTGTTCCATCCGCTAGTGTTTCCTTTGTCAGCTGATTCAATGCATCATACTCATACGTAATCGTTCCATCTTTTGTTTCTACAGCTGTAATATTGCCATTCGCATCGTAACTGTAGAGGAAGTAGTTTAAAACATTTCCGTTGGCATCGAAATTTTTCAATGATTTTAGCTGATTGGCATCGTTATATTCATAAGCGGTATAAGTTCCATTGGCATGGATGATGGCCGAAATATTTCCGCGCTCATCGTACGTAAATCTCGCTAAATTCGCGCTGTTTCTTGACAAGACGACTAACTGGTCCAATGGATTATAGCTGTATCCAATCGTATCAGTCGTTGTACCAGCCGTAATGGATGTCGATGTAACATTTCCATGGGGAATGGGTGCCTGTCACTTGTCGAATACCAGGAATTATGGATTCTCCAGCAAATAATATCATCTGAATTTTAGTACACAATTTGAAACATGTTATTGTGACTTTCAATAACAAAGATAAAGTGCAGTGGATATGATTTTTCGGCGCCAGGCACTTGTCAACGATGAGGCAAGACCTAACCGATGAGCGGTTAGGTCTTTTTTCGATAGGAAAATAGCAAAGAACGGCTTCCATATGAGAGGATGCAGTACGTATAATAAACATAGACAGCGTAAAAACACAGTCCCGGTTGGTAGTCCGGGCGCACTCCGCGAAGAGTGTCAGTAACCTTCCCCTCCTTGGGATGTCCATCGCTGTCGGTAATTTTTAAAGGAGGGACCTTTCATGAAATTGACGGTTTTTTACGATGGACAATTCTGGCTCGGTGTGGTTGAGCAAAAGGAAGGTGAAGCCTTAAAAGCGGTTCGCTACGTATTTGGTTCAGAGCCAAAAGATGAAGAAGTTTTGGCATTTGTTAATGGTCCGATGCTATCGTTGTTGCACAAGTGTCGCACAACAACCACCGTGCCGCTTGAAATGCAAAGGCGCAAAAATCCGAAGCGAATGCAACGTGAAGCTGCAAAAGAAATGAAAACAAGGCCACTTTCCACATATGCGCAAACAGCCCTTCAGCTAGAATTGGAGCATCGTAAAAAAGAGAGAAAGGTTTGGCGGAAGGAACAGCGTGAAGCTCTCATCAAGCGAAAAAGAGAGTTAAAGCGCTTAAAGGCGAAAGCCAAACATCGTGGAAGGTAATACAGCGTTGGGTGTCTTGCTTTCAAGACATCCGCTTTCGTATTTCCAAAAGGGAAACGCTATTGTGTAATGAGCCAATTTATGATACATTAAAATCATTGCAACGTGCGTTCTTTAGAAGGAGGAGTAGACATGCATGCTCTGCTTGTGACATTATTAGTGATTGTATCGCTTGCACTGATTGCCGTCGTATTGTTGCAATCCGGAAGAAGCGCAGGGCTTTCCGGAGCGATTACAGGCGGTGCGGAGCAATTGTTTGGCAAGCAAAAAGCGCGCGGTATTGATGCTGTATTGCACCGCGTAACGGTTGTGTTATCTGTATTATTCTTCGTGTTAACGATTGCGGTAACGTATTTTCAGCTATAATAGTTTTGGGGGGGCGGTCCGTATATGGTGGACTGCCTTTTCTCTTTACAACTGCTTACAATCACATTATTTTTACTTTAGTACTTTAATGTGATGGGGGTCAGACCCCAAAAGAAAGGAGTTTTGCATCATGAAACTAGTTTCACCTAAACCATTTTTGTTTGAGGCTGGGGAGCGTGCGGTATTGCTGCTCCACGGATTTACAGGAAATTCATCGGATGTGCGTATGTTAGGGCGCTTTCTTGAGTCAAAAGGATATACATGTCATGCACCGATTTATAAAGGACATGGTGTGCCGCCGGAAGAGCTTGTACATACAGGTCCGGATGATTGGTGGCAAGACGTGATGAATGCCTATCAGTTTTTAAAAGAGAAAGGTTATGAAAAAATCGCCGTTGTTGGTTTATCGCTTGGTGGCGTATTTTCGCTTAAATTAGGTTACACTGTACCTATAACAGGTATTGTACCGATGTGCGCGCCAATGTACATCAAAAGCGAGGAAACGATGTACGAAGGAGTTTTACAATATGCGCGCGAATATAAAAAACGTGAAGGAAAAACGCCTGAACAAATTGAAAAAGAAATGGAAGAGTTCAAAAAAACGCCGATGAAAACGTTAAAAGCGCTGCAGCAATTAATCGCTGAAGTTCGCGACAATATCGACCTTATTTATGCGCCGACATTCGTCGTTCAAGCACGCCACGATGAAATGATTAATACCGATAGCGCAAATATTATTTATGACGGAGTGGAATCTCCAGTGAAAAAAATTAAATGGTATGAAGAATCAGGGCATGTCATAACGCTAGATAAAGAACGTGATCAACTTCATGAGGATATTTACGAGTTTTTAGAGTCATTAGATTGGTAAATCCTTGAAAGGAAGGAAGAAAGATGGATGAGTTAAAAGAGCAGCTGTTAACGTTTATGAGAGATGAAGCTTACAAGCCGTTAACGGTGCAGGAGCTTGAGGAAGCGTTTCAAATTGAAGATGCAGCACAATTTAAGGAATTTGTGAAGGCGCTTGTCGCTATGGAAGAAGAGGGACTCATTGTGCGAACAAGAAGTAACCGCTACGGCGTGCCGGAAAAAATGAATCTTGTTCGCGGAAAAGTAGCAGGACATGCGAAAGGATTTGCTTTTGTCGTTCCTGAAGACCCGGCATTGGATGATATTTTTATCCCGCCTTCGGAATTGAAAAACGCGATGCATGGTGACACCGTATTAGTGCGCATCAGTTCGCAAACATCAGGGGCGCGAAAAGAAGGTACGATTGTTCGCATTATCGAACGCGGCGTTACGGAAATCGTCGGCACATACACAGAAAGTAAAAATTTCGGTTTTGTGATTCCTGATGATAAAAAAATTGTCAATGACATTTTTATTCCAAAACATGCGAAAAACGGCGCCGTAGAGGGACATAAAGTTGTCGTGAGACTGACGACTTATCCAGAAGGACGAATCAGCGCTGAGGGGGAAGTCGTTAAAATTCTTGGCCATAAAAATGACCCGGGCGTTGATATTTTATCGATTATTCATAAGCATGGTTTGCCGCTGCAGTTTCCTGAGGATGTCATTGAGCATGCTAACAGTATTCCAGATACTATCTCGGAAGAAGATTTAAAAGGGCGCCGCGACTTGCGCGATCAAATGATCGTCACGATTGATGGAGAGGACGCGAAAGATTTGGATGACGCCGTTACTGTCACGAAGCTCGAAAACGGCAATTACAAATTAGGTGTTCACATTGCCGACGTGAGCCATTATGTAACAGAAGGCTCACCGATTGACCGCGAAGCATATGAGCGCGGAACGAGCGTCTATTTAGTGGATCGCGTCATTCCGATGATTCCGCATCGTCTATCGAACGGAATTTGCTCGTTAAATCCGAAAGTCGACCGCCTGACGCTTTCATGTGAAATGGAAGTGAATGAGCACGGTGAGGTCGTCAGCCATGAAATTTTCCAAAGTGTGATTAGAACGACAGAGCGCATGACTTATTCGGATGTCAATAAAATTCTCGTTGATAAAGACGAAGAGCTGCGAAAAAAATACGAACCGCTTGTGCCGATGTTTGAGTTAATGGCGGAGCTTGCGGAAATTTTACGCAATAAGCGGATGGAGCGCGGTGCGATCGACTTTGATTTTAAAGAAGCAAAAGTATTGGTTAATGAAGACGGCAAACCATATGATGTTGTCTTACGGGAGCGTTCCGTTGCTGAACGCCTCATTGAGGAATTTATGCTGCTGGCGAACGAAACCGTCGCCGAACATTTCCATTGGCTGAACGTACCGTTTATTTACCGTGTCCATGAAGATCCAAAACCTGAGAAACTGCAGCGTTTTCTTGAGTTTATTACAAACTTCGGCTACGTTGTCAAAGGAACAGGGAATCAAATCCATCCGCGCGCATTACAGGAAGTTTTAGAAGCGGTGCGCGGCGAGCCGGAAGAAATGGTCATTTCCACGGTCATGCTTCGTTCGATGAAGCAGGCGCGTTACGATGCCGAAAGTCTTGGCCACTATGGCTTATCGACCGAATTTTATACGCACTTTACTTCACCGATTCGCCGTTATCCGGATTTAATTGTCCACAGGCTCATTCGTACGTATTTAATTAACGGACAGCTGGATGCTGAAACGCAGGAAAAGTGGGCGGAAAAGCTGCCTGATATTGCGGAGCACGCTTCGAATATGGAGCGCCGTGCGGTTGAAGCGGAACGTGAAACAGATGATTTGAAGAAAGCCGAGTTTATGGAAGATAAAATCGGTATGGAGTTTGACGGCATTATAAGTTCTGTGACGAGTTTCGGCTTATTTGTTGAGCTGCCAAATACGATTGAAGGTCTTGTTCATGTCAGCTACTTAACAGATGACTATTATCGCTACGATGAGCACCATTATGCGATGATTGGCGAGCGGACCGGAAAAGTATATCGCATCGGCGATGAGATTACGGTTCGTGTCATCAACGTAGATAAAGAGGAACGTATTGTTGATTTTGAAATCGTTGGCATGAAGGGAAGCCGCAGAAAAAAGGCGAAAGATGCTCCTCTTGTCATTGAAGGAAAAAAAGAGCGGAAAAAACGAAAAAAGCGCAGCAACGAATTGGTTGATGATGAATGGTCAACGAAAAAGCCAAAGAAGAAAAAGAAATTTTATGAAGATATTCCAAACTTAAAAGTGAAAAAGAAGAAGAAAAAGAAAAAACGGTAAAAAAGAAAGATAAGCGGGCTAGCTTCTTGGATGAAATGAAAATATTGTCAATGTCGAAGGAGCAGCCCCTTACGAACCGCTTTATTTTCTTGAGATTTCAGAGAGTTTTTGTTAAAATGTAATCTGTCTTTATATGGGGAGGAAAAGCGGATGCCAAAAGGTGAGGGAAAACTGATTGCACAAAATAAAAAAGCGCACCATGATTATTTCATTGAAGAAACATATGAAGCCGGTCTTGTTTTGCAGGGAACAGAAATTAAATCGATTCGCGCTGGAAAAGTGAATTTAAAAGATTCATTTGCGAAAGTGGAAAAGGGCGAAGTATTCCTTCATAATATGCATATCAGCCCTTATGAACAAGGAAACCGCTATAATCATGATCCGTTGCGCACAAGAAAATTGCTTCTTCACCGCCGCGAAATTAATAAACTGATTGGCTATACGAAAGAACAAGGTTATACGCTTGTTCCGTTAAAGCTCTATATAAAAAATGGATTTGCCAAATTATTGTTAGGCGTTGGTAAAGGTAAGAAAAAATACGATAAGCGCGAAGACTTGAAAAAGAGAGAAGCAAAGCGGGAAATTGAACGTGCTTTCCGCGAACGTCAGAAAATGTAAAACCAAGACTTTACAATTGAAAAATGAAGTTCATATGCTATAATAATAATTGTCAATGCCAGTTCATTGTTGCGCTTAAGCTTCAAACGTTAACGCCTCTTGTTTAAACATGGGGACGTTACGGATTCGACAGGGATAGATCGAGCTTAAGCTGCGAGCCGAGGGGATCGTCCTCGTAAAAACGTCACCTAAAGATAACTGGCAAAGAAAATTACGCTTTAGCTGCTTAATCATTGCGGCTAACTCCTCCCTCCATCGCCCATGTGGTAGGGTCAGGGGTTCATAGTGAGTGGGATACGCCCAAGTCCGCCGTCTGAGGATGCGGGAAGAGACGAATCAGACTAGCTGCTCGGAGGCCTGTCGGTAGGCGGAAGATGCAGCGAAGAATAAATATACCGACTACGCTCGTAGATGCTTAAGTGGCGATATCTCTGGACGTGGGTTCGACTCCCACCGTCTCCACCATACATAAGAAATACCAACGTTATTCATATATATTACAAGAAGCATAATTTTGCATACAATGTAAAGTTATGCTTCTTAATGTAGTGTAGTCTTTTGAAATTTTGAAATAAAAAATCCTCTAAATTCCATTTTTGAATTACAAAAAGTTGAATGTGTTGCAAAACAAATAAGATGCATAAAAGGACGCAAAGAATGCATTCATTCTGGAAATCATATATATAGTGGCTAAAAAATGATTCAAATAATAATTGACAGATTCGTAGAGGTATTTTATGATTAAACTAGACAGTTGAATAGTTCTCCTAAAGGGGAGTAGCTTTTACAACAAAGTCGTCATTTCGGAGTTTTGCCGCTCCCGGCTTTGTTGGCAACGTAATGTTGTTAGCAAGACCTTTACCCGTTGGTAAAGGTCTTTATTTGTATGTAAAAACCTTTACCAAATATGGTAAAGGTTTTTTATTTGATAATCTTGGAGGTAAGTGTATGAAAAAAAGACAGCATTTACTCGTTGTAAAAACGATGATTTATTTACTTGTGAGTGTATAAAAAGGATAAAATTCATAATGATTGGTAAAAATGAATGTTGGCTCTCCTAAAGGAAAATACGGTCTTATTTAGAAAATGAAATATCAAACTACAGTAAAATACTAAAGGAGGATTCAGGTTACATGGAACTTTCAATTTTATTAGAATACAGCTGGGTATTACTACTTCTAATTGCACTTGAAGGGCTTTTGGCAGCTGATAATGCACTTGTTTTAGCTATTATGGTCAAGCATCTTCCGGAAGAACAAAGAAAGAAAGCGTTGTTTTATGGGCTTGCAGGTGCATTCGTTTTCCGTTTTGCTTCACTATTTGTGATTTCATTCCTTGTCAATGTATGGCAGATTCAGGCGATAGGTGCTCTTTATCTTTTATTCATCGCAATCAATCATATTTTTAGAAAAGTTGCTGTAAATAAAGAAAAAGAAAAAAATAAAGAAATACAGGAAAAGAAACAATCCGGATTTTGGGGAACTGTTTTCAAAGTAGAATTGGCCGATATCGCATTTGCAGTCGACTCCATTCTTGCAGCAGTAGCATTAGCAGTTACGCTTCCGAATACAAATCTTCCGCAAATCGGCGGACTGGATGGAGGTAAGTTTCTCGTTATCTTTGCTGGAGGAGTAATAGGCTTAATTATTATGCGCTTTGCTGCTAATTTCTTTGTAAAATTGCTTCATTCGAAACCTGGTTTGGAAATCGCTGCGTTTCTCATTGTTGGCTGGGTTGGGGTAAAGCTATCTGTTTATACGTTATCACACCCTCAGCTGGCAATATTACCTGAAGGGTTTGCAAAATCACCTGAATGGAAAATAACATTCTATGCTGTACTCGTTCTGATCGCATTAGGTGGCTGGTTTTTATCAAAGGAGAAAAAAGAACTGCCTTCCTCAGAAGAATCCAATGGAAATGGGTAGTTTCAAAGATTTTCCCTTTTAGAAACATAGCTTGAGCCGCCCTTCATTTGGACGGCTCAGGCTCAAGTAATAATAAACCAGAATTTGAAATCATTCAGCGAATTGACTCAAAGTGAGGGGTTTACAAAGAAAAAGAGAATTTATCATAATTCCTCAATAGAACTTAGCGGTTTGAAAAGGAGTAAAGTCATGGAAAATTGGATAATAGAGATAATAGAAAAATTCGGATATATGGGGATTCTTTTATTAATTGCACTGGAAAATATATTCCCGCCAATTCCATCAGAGGTAATACTAACGTTTGGAGGTTTTATGACTACCACCACAAATTTAAGTGTCATAGGGGTCATAACGTTTTCAACGATTGGTTCAGTGATCGGAGCTATTATTCTTTATAGTATTGGCTTACTCATCGATGTGAATAGAATGGAAAAAATTGTTGATAAATGGGGCCATATTCTTCGACTAACTAAGAAAGACATCTATAATGCCAATGCTTGGTTTTTAAAATATGGTGTGTGGGCTGTATTTTTCTGCCGTTTTATCCCTTTAATAAGAAGCTTAATCTCTATACCGGCTGGAATGTCACGTATGAACTTTAGTGTTTTTTTATTGTTGACAACTCTTGGCACCCTCATTTGGAATGTTACTCTTATAAAAATAGGTACTGTTGTTGGGGAATCATGGGAAAGTATTGTAGGTTACATGGATATTTATTCAAATGTAGTTTATGCAGCATTAGTATTACTCTTTATTTTATTTGTGGTAGTGTTTATTAAAAAAAATAGGGATTGAAGTTTAGTTAAAATCAGGTTATCACACAGGAAAAATCGAGAAAGAGTTTATTAAAGAAAATTTTAACATACATAAATGTAATGACACGGAAAAAAGATGAACTTGCGGCAATAGTGAATAAAGAGGGTATTCCATTTTTTGTTTTTGGGATCCCTTTTTTTTTTTTTTATAATTCATATATTTATCATTCAATTGTGATTTTCACAATGTATTTCCTAATCGATAGGTATATGTCCGCTTACATACATGGCTAATACCGACAGTACTTTTATTCACGGTAGACCAAAAGAAGTTATTTACGAGTTGACAGGATAAACTGTAATCATTATTATTACATTTAGGAGGAAGGTTCATTATGAATAGCGATTTTTCGATTGCCGTTCACTGCGTCACTTATTTAGCCAAAAAGCAAAACCAACGAGTGACTAGTGAAGACATCGCTCAAAGTGTTTCGGTCCATCCAGTAAGGTTAAGGAAAATTTTGAGCACCTTAAGGAAAGAAAATATTATTACTTCCAAAGAAGGGGCAAAAGGCGGATTCTCTTTAAACGATCCACCTGAACATATTACGTTAGACAAAATATTTAAAATTACTAGTGAGGAAACACTTGTACCGAAATGCCCTGATTCCAATGAGAATTGCCCAATAGGTAAAAACCTATCAGATATACTCATTCGCATTTTTCACAATGCGGAAGAACACTTTTTAAACTATTTAAAAGGTGTGACGATCAAAGATATCATTGATGAAATCAATAATAGTTAGTTTTAAAGGAGGATTTCTCATAAGGGTCTGACCTCACGCGAGTTTCACAATATATAGCTGATTTATCCAATTTGATGTCCTATATATTGTGTTGTGGGATCTGACCCTGGGGCTTTTGGGACAGCTTCACCATAAATTTTTTTAAACATAACTGTAACAAAAAACATTTCAGTTTAAGAGAGGTGAATAAGGTTGAAGAAAAAACGAGTTGTCGTCGGAATGTCTGGTGGGGTCGATTCCTCTGTGGCTGCTTACCTTCTTAAAAAAGAAGGGTACGACGTCATCGGTGTATTTATGAAAAACTGGGATGATACGAATGATGATGGCGTATGTACGGCAGCGGAAGATTATGAAGATGTTAAGAGAGTGGCCAATCAACTCGGTATTCCTTACTATAGCGTAAACTTTGAAAAAGAATATTGGGATCATGTATTTACGTACTTCATCGATGAGCTGAAGCGAGGCCGAACACCTAATCCAGATGTATTATGTAATACCGAAATTAAATTTAAAGCGTTCGTTGATTACGCTCTCTCACTGGATGCTGATTATATCGCGACTGGTCATTACGCAAGAATCAAAAGAGAAAACGGACAAATTACCTTACTGCGCGGAAAAGACTCCAATAAAGATCAAACATATTTTCTCAGCCAATTAACGGCAGAACATTTGTCTAAAGTTCTGTTTCCACTAGGAGAATTAACGAAGGATGAGGTGCGAAAAATCGCTCAAGAATTGAACCTTACTACCGCCAATAAAAAAGATAGTACTGGAATCTGTTTTATTGGGGAAAGAAATTTCAAAAGCTTTTTAAAAAATTTTCTACTGGCACAGCCCGGAGAAATTCGTTCACTCGATGGGGAAGTGCTGGGCACTCATGATGGGTTAATGTACTACACAATTGGCCAACGAAAAGGACTTGGCATCGGCGGCAAAGGAACAGGCGAACCTTGGTATGTCGTCGATAAAGATTTAGAAAACAATGTTTTATTCGTTGCTCAAGGAAAAAATCATCCGGCATTGTTCTCTACCGGTCTTATTGCATCTAACTTTAACTTGATAAACGGGGATGTTCGTCCGGGTACGTTTGTATGTACAGCTAAATTCCGCTACCGTCAAGAAGATCAAAAAGTACGTGTCCATGTTCGTCCGGATAGAACGGTCTTTGTAGAATTCGAAAAACCGATTAAAGCCGTGACTCCGGGACAAGTAGCGGTATTTTATGACAATGAGGTTTGTCTTGGCAGTGCCGTTATTGACAAAGTGATCAAAGATGATGCAGCTATTGCCGCTGTCGCATCGTAAAAAGATCGTTATGGAAATTCAAGATTTTTTCTATATATATTTGTTTTTTACAAAAGATAAATATTGTTTATATCTGTGTTTAACAGCGCTGTATGTATCGACTAGATCTAAAAGAGGTTTGAAGCTTTCAGGTGTGGCATAACGTAATGATTTTAATTATGTATGGCTCAACTTTTCTTAAGGAGTGGTAACAATGGAAAAATTTAAAAACCATAAAGGGTATTCACGCATGTATCAAGAAAACAAACTGACTTTAGGGTTGTTCTTTCCAATTGAATCGTATATGGGGGACGTCCCTGAGATGAATATAGAAAAGCAAATGAAGTTAGCAAAACGAGCAGAAGAACTCAATTTCGCTTCATTATTTGTGAGAGATGTACCATTACGCGATCCGAATTTCGGTGATGTCGGGCAAATGTATGATCCGTTTACGTATTTAGGGTTTGTTGCGGCCCACACAGAAAAAATTGCCTTAGGAACGGGAAGTATTATTTTAACGTTGCGCCATCCTCTTCATGTCGCAAAAGCGGCAGCTTCTGTAGACAGGCTATCTGGTGAAAGACTCATTCTCGGTGTCGCAACAGGGGACCGTCCAATCGAATTTCCTGCGTTCGCTGTGAATCCAGAAGATCGGAGCGAGCTATTCCGCGAATCAGTAGCTGTGATGAGAAAAGCATGGAACGAGCATTTTCCTGTCATTGACTCTGCACGAGTGCATATGACAAACGGAGATCTTTTGCCAAAACCGAAATTGGCAGACATCCCATTAATGGTGACAGGTCACAGCGGACAGTCTCCTGAATGGATTGCTGAACATAGTGATGGCTGGATTTACTATCCACGCGGACTCAAATTTCAAAAAGCATTAATCGACCATTGGCGTTCGTTAACAGAGGAATTTAAGCCATTTACTCAATCGCTTTATATTGATTTAACAGAAGATCCAAATCATGTACCGATCCCGATTCATCTTGGATTCCGTACAGGGCGAAATTTCGTGATTGAATTTCTTGCCGCTTTACAAGATGCAGGTGTGAACCATGTCATCATCAACTTAAAATATGGCCAACGCCCAGTAGAAGAAGTGATCGAAGAATTAGGTGAATTTGTGCTTCCGCATTTTCCGGCTTTATCATAATGAGAAACAATCATTATGCTGACCGTATGCTAATGAATAGCGGTTTAAATTATACGATTATTCGTCCGGGTTATCTTAGTAATGAAAAAGGCACGGGGCTGGTGACTGCAGCAGAGAACTTAAATGGGGGGAGCATTCCACGTGAAGATGTAGCAAGAAACAATCGTTCAATCTCTTGATGAACCAAATACGTATAAAAAAGCATTCGATTTAACGTCAGGGGATACAGAGATTGCTGAAGCGTTGAAATCACTGTAATGAAGCATTCATTGAAAAGGAGAATCTGGAAATATGACTTACCCATTTTACGCAATGGATTTTGCCTTTTATAACTCAATGGGCATTTATAGCTTTGAAGCTCGATGTGAAATGTTAAAAGAAATCGGGTATGACGCGACCCATTTATCCGTCTGGCACGGAGAACGGTGGAGAGATGTAGAGAAGCTTAAAAACGTTAAGGAGAAATATGGTCTGGATGTCGCTGGCGTGTACGTTGTGTTAGACCTTTCATTAGGTGAGGATCATCCAAGAAATGCGGGCATTTTAAAAATGCTGGAGATCATGGAGGGGTGCTCTACGGTAGAGCTGGCGATTCAATCTGTCGGACATCATATCCGCCCTTCAGACCCTAAAGGGGACGACATCGCAGTGAAGTGGCTGGAAAAAGCGCTGAAGATTGCAGAGCGAAGAAACATTAACATCTTACTTTACACACACCTATCATTCTGGGTTGAACGTCATGAAGATGCAGTGAGACTTTGTAAGCGTCTCAATCATCCGAATCTCGGCATTGTATTTTGCGGCTATCATTGGTACGCAGTTGATGGAACCAATCTATCAGCTACGCTTCAAGCGGTATCTCCTTACTTGAAACAAGTGAACATTTCTGGCAGCCGTCGCAATCCGCACGGTTTTGGAGGAGTGGCAACAATCGAGCCTTTGGACGCCGGGGAGTTAGATAATTTTGCATTACTTGGGCAGTTAAAAAAGATAGGTTACAATGGAATGATTGGCTACCAAGGCTGGAGTGAAGGCGGCGACGCTTACAGTAAGCTAAGCCGTTCACTCAAAGCGTTCCGTGATATGGAACGTAGACTTGAGGCATATCCACATTGGGCGGATTTAAAATTAACTCCATAATATAGATTAATGCTAAAATTTGAATTGGGAGGAGCTTAAAGATTTATTATTGTTTTCCCAACGTTTAAACCGGTTCTTTCGTTTCTTATGATTATTGGTTTAGTCAATAGTCATTGTGCAGAAAAAGTTTATGGTTTACAAATATCAATAAAAACTTTGCTGAAAACAAGGGATAGAAGCCATAAGCGTCTATCCCTTGTTTACTTATTACTACTATGCATTTGTAATGACATCGTCTGGAATGCTTAATCCGAGTCCTTCCGCTACACGTCTTCCATACTCCGGATCTGCTTTATAGAAATGACGGATTTGGCGAAGTTTAATTTCTTCTTTTGCTACTTGCTTTAAGGATTCGACAATATTTTTAACCAAACGAGCTCGTTCTTCCTCACTCATGAGGCGATATAAGTCGCCGGCTTGTGTATAGTGATCGTTATCATCATATGGAACGCTTTCAGCCAAACCGGATACCGGGAATGGTGTTGTTTTATGTTCAGGTACTTCTGTTGGCCCGCCAAAGCTGTTTGGTTCGTAGTATACAGAACCGCCGCCATTATTATCAAAGCGCATAAAGCCGTCGCGTTGATAGTTGTTCACTTCTACTCTTGGACGGTTGATTGGCAGTAAGTTATGGTTTACGCCGACCCGATAACGATGGGCATCTGCATAGGCAAATAGACGCGCTTGCAACATTTTATCTGGAGACGGCTCAACACCAGGCACTAAGTTTCCAGGAGAGAATGTTGCTTGTTCTACTTCAGCAAAATAGTTCTCTGGATTTCGATTCAATACCATGCGACCTACTTCAATTAATGGATAATCTTTATGTGACCATACTTTTGTCACATCAAACGGATTAAAACGGTATGTTTTTGCATCCTCTAGCGGCATGATTTGAACATATAGCGTCCAAGACGGATAATCTCCGTTTTCAATCGCATTAAATAAATCTTCTGTATGATAATCTGGATTTTCACCGGCAATTTTTGCCGCAAGCTCTGGATCCATGTTTTTAACGCCTTGGTCTGTTTTAAAGTGATATTTTACCCATACAGCTTCGCCTTCAGCATTGACCCATTTAAATGTATGGCTTCCGTAACCGTTCATATGACGGTAAGTAGCAGGGATGCCACGGTCGCCGAATAAATAGGTGACTTGATGTAATGATTCAGGAGATAGAGACCAGAAATCCCAAACGGCAGTTGGATTTTTTAAATGAGTTCTTGGATCTCGTTTTTGTGTATGAATAAAGTCAGGGAATTTAATCGCATCGCGAATGAAGAAAATTGGCGTGTTGTTACCGACAATGTCGTAGTTTCCTTCTTCTGTATAGAATTTTACCGCAAATCCACGCGGGTCACGAACCGTATCGGCAGATCCCAACTCGCCGGCTACAGTCGAGAAGCGGACAAATACCGGTGTACGTTTGCCAACTCCATTGAAAACTTTTGCTTTCGTATATTTGGACATGTCATTTGTTACTTCAAAATATCCATGTGCGCCTGCTCCTTTTGCGTGTACGACGCGTTCAGGAATACGCTCTCTGTTGAAGTGTGCTAATTTTTCAAGAAGGTGGACATCTTGAATTAATGTCGGACCAGGGGAACCGGCTGTGATTGAGTTTTGGTTGTCTCCAACTGGAGCACCCCAGCTAGTAGTCAGTTTCTTTGTCATACCAACATCACCTCGTGGCATTTTTTATGTTTTATTGGATTCGTTACTTTAAATGATAACACTTATCAAACAAAAGTCAATACTTTTTTATAATAATTATAATTAGATAAAAATAATAAATAAAAAATTTATATAAAAATTGAAAATCGTAAAGGAGATGATGAGAAATGTATGAAAAGTATAGCCAAGCGAACAGCATTTTTCGTTCAGCGCAGATTGGTACAATCAAAAAATGAATAAGTTTCATTTAAGATTTTCAACTTCCCACACGTATCAAAAAAAGAGAAAGAAAAGCGCGGAAAATGTGGCATTTGAATTCCAAGATGCTGAAAGATGGGAACATTATTATATGAAACAAATCGGAGAAAGTGTTTTTATGCGGGAATTACATATTTAAAACGCAAATTAAAGCAGTTTTCTATAAGAATTTGTACTATGTACGAGAAACAGGGAAGAAGATTGATAGGGGATAAAACAAAGTGTCAGACCCCACAATTATCTATATGGTACATCACACGAGAATATGGATTGCGTGTGAGGCCAGACACTTCATAGGGCAACATCTTTCATATTATTTACGATTTTAATACATCATGGTCAACATATCGTTCGCCGTTGAGCTCGCTGATAATGTTAATGGCTACCTTGGCTCCATCGCCGGCAGTGATAATCGTATGAACGCTTACTCCTGCTGCGGTTCCGGCTGCCCAAATTCCTTCGATATTGGTGCGGCCGGCGTCATCAACGTCGATGATCGTCTTAATACGCGGCTCTGTACCTGGTTTTGTTTTCACGCCAATTTTTTCAGCAAGGTCAGTTGCTATACCAGTTGCTAAAATAACATGTTTAGCTTCAAATGTTTGGTTTTCGGTTTCGACTTGAAAGCCTGTTTCTGATTTTTGGATATTGACAACTTGGCCATCTACCAATTCTGCTCCAAATTTAACCGCTTGCTTTTTCCCGGTTTCCACTAGATCAGGACCTGTCGCTTCCATGACTCCATAGTGGTTTTCAATCCAAGCTCGTTTTGTAATGCTTTTATCGTTGTCAATCAATAATGTTTTTTTGCCTGCTTTTGCTGTAAAAATCGCAGCGCTTGCTCCGGCAGGACCAGCGCCGATAATCGCTACATCGTACATAATTTTCCATCCCCTTTCTAAATAATATGAATATTGCTTTCATTATACTATTAAAAGCGAACGGAATCGATTATTAAGCATCGAAAATGCCGAAAAAATCAATCTGTAATTGAATCTAAGAGCACGATAATAATGACAATTGTAAGGATATACAGCTCTGTCCTGTTAGAAATGTAGTTTTTACTAACATATTAGGAAGTAACTTTGTCATTCCCTTATCAATAAAATTATTTTAAAGCAGAGCATAGCTGCCTTCGTTCATCTCTCTTCCCTTACCCCCCTCTTATATGTTAACCCAATAAAATAAAAGGTTGACAAATATATAATTTTTCATGCAGAATAGAAACAAAATATTGGATTGGGAGGTAAATAATGAAAACGAAGTCGATGGTGTTAGTTGCTCTTTTTGCGGCGTTAACGGCAATCGGAGGATTTATTAAAGTCCCGATTCCCTATGTTCCATTTACGCTGCAAATTGTATCTGTTTATTTAGCCGGTTGTTTATTAGGACCGAAGCTCGGGATGTTAAGCCAGCTTGTTTATGTGCTGATTGGACTGGCAGGTGCACCTGTTTTTGCGGAGGGGGGAGGACCAAGCTACATTTTTAAACCTACATTTGGCTATTTAATAGGTTTTGTGTTAGGAGCTTATGTCAATGGTTGGTTCGTTAAGAGATTTCAATTAGTAAAAACATCTTCGATTTTTCTCGCTAATTTTGCGTGCCTTCTTGTTGTGTATCTTCTTGGTTGTCTTTGGTTGTATGCAGCGATGAAGTTTATTGTCGAGAAGCCGTTCACCGTGGCTCAAACATTATTATTTGGTTTTGTGCTTCCAATTCCAGGTGATATTTTATTATGCATCATCTGTTCTATTATCGCAGCAAAAGCTCTTCCAAGAACGAGTCTCATTATTAATAAACAAGGAGTTGCATCCTGATGGGAAAAGCGATTTTTATCACAGGCACAGGAACGGAAATTGGCAAAACGGTTGTCACTTCCTTTCTATATCTAGCATTGCAGGAAATGGGAGTGAAAACAAAAATTTTTAAACCGATTCAAACAGGATTAGCCGAAGAAAACGCTTCTTCTTTTGCCGATCAATATTGGTATGAAGAAGTGCTCGGAGAAGAAAAAGGCTCTACGGGGATGTATTATATGGAACCAGCCGTTTCCCCGCACTTAGCATCGGTGTTAACCAACACAACGATTAGTCCCGATTTAATTAAAAATAAAATTTTCGAATTAAAAAATCAGTACGATGTTGTTCTTGTTGAGGGAGCGGGTGGCCTCGCTGTTCCGCTGATTGAAAATTCAAATGGGTTCTATATGACGAAAGATTTAATTAAAGAATGTGAATTGCCGGTGATTATTGTGTCTTTGGCAGGATTAGGGGCGATACACCATACCGTTAGCACTGTTTCTTACGCAGAGAAGCATCATATCGATATGATTGGTCTCATCTTCAATTATTTCGACTCCAAAAATATTGTTCATTTAGATAATGTGCGCACAATACAAAAAATGTTGAATCTTCCAGTACTCGCTAAATTACCAACAATGGATTCTTTATCAAAAGACAGTCTCATTCAATTGGCAAAAATATTTTTATCGAATAAAGAAATTAAGAATGTATTGTTAGGGGGATTAGCAATTGAAGTATAGTTACGAACAATTAGAACAATTTGATAAACAATATGTTTGGCATCCATTTACACAAATGAAATCCTACTTGGAAGAGAAGCCGTTAATTATTGAAAGAGGAAAGGGAAGTTATCTTTATGATGTAGACGGGAATCGATATTTGGATGGTTATGCATCCCTATGGGTAAATGTACATGGACATAATGACCCTGAATTAAACGAAGCGCTGCATGAACAAATCGAAAAAATTTCTCATTCAACGCTTTTAGGCTCTGCCAATGTTCCTTCCATTCTATTAGCGAAAAAACTAGTTGAAATTTGGGGCGGAAAATTATCAAAAGTATTTTATTCCGATACAGGGGCTGCTGCTGTTGAAATTGCTTTGAAGATGGCCTATCAGTATTGGCAAAACATCGATCCTGTCCGCTACAAGCATAAAAACAAATTTATTTCACTAAAAGAAGCGTATCACGGAGATACAATTGGTGCGGTAAGTGTAGGCGGAATGGATTTATTCCATCGAATCTTCAGACCGCTGCTGTTTGAACGAATTGAAGTTCCTTCTCCTTATGTGTACCGGATGGACGAATATGGCGATGAAGAGGAAATTGTGAATTATTGTTTAAAACAACTTGAGGAAACTCTTGAACAGCGTCATTCGGAAGTCGCCGGAATGATTGTTGAACCGCTCGTTCAAGGAGCGGCAGGAATCATTACGCATCCGGAAGGGTTTTTAAAAGGGGTTGAAACGCTTTGCCGCAAATACAATATTTTGTTTATTTGTGATGAAGTGGCTGTAGGATTCGGCAGAACAGGAACATTGTTTGCCTGTGAACAAGAAGAGGTCGAGCCGGATATTGTATGCTTAGGAAAAGGGATCACAGGCGGCTATTTACCGCTTGCGGCAACATTAACAACAGAAGAAATCTATTCTGCATTTTTAGGAGAAGTTCATGAAAATAAAACCTTCTTCCATGGACATACATATACGGGAAACCAATTATCTTGTTCGGTTGCTTTAAAAAATATAGAGCTCATTGAAAAGAGACACTTAGTTTCCGATGTACAGCGCAAGGCTCAAGCGTTGGCAGGCAAGCTGCAAAAGCTTTATGAACTGCCAGTCGTCGGTGATGTGCGTCAAAAAGGGTTAATGATTGGGATCGAAATCGTCAAGGATAAGAAAACAAAAGAAATTTTTGACCGCTCGGAGCAGATCGAGCATAAAATGATTTTGGAAGCAAGAAAGCGCGGGCTCATTATCAGACCATTAGGACCTGTCTTGACGTTTATTCCGGTTTTAGCGATGACAGATGAACAGCTGGAAAGCTCCGTTGATATTATTTTTGCTGCGATTAACGCAACGGTTCAAGCCAATAAAGTGAAATTAATGTAAATTTACAAGCTGTCGGGCGAATCTCGACGGCTTGTTTGCGTTTTGAACATCTTGGATTTGCTTTTTTCAAAAATCAAACAAAAAAATCAAAAAATACAGCGCATTCGCCCATGCCCTCCACGTTTGTCCTACATATGTATAGAAATGTAACGAGAAAATACTAAGGAGGATAAATGCGATGAGTGACGTGAATGTACAAGATACAAGAATATGGGGTTTTGGCCGTCCATGGGGCTTTGGTTGGCGTCCATGGGGCTTTGGTTTTGGCCGTCCATTCTTTGGTGGCTTTGGCGGCCCATTCTTGGGCGGTTTTAGCGGCGGTCTTTTAGGAGGATTGTTGGGTGGCGCGCTACTAAGCCCGTTCTATGGCGGTTATGGTTATGGTGGCTATCCTTTCTATGGCTACGGATACGGAGTCCCTTACGGAGGAATGTGGTGGTAATAAAAATTGCTTGAGCCTGCCTGTTCTATGGCAGGCTTTTATATTTAACATGTTCCCCGGGAAGTCTCCCACCTCTAAGCGAAGTGTAGGTGGGTGAGGCTCATGTAACAGCTCTTTTTCAAAAGTTACTATTGTGTCATGTTCACACATCACATCGAACAAACAAAAGAATGGTTTTCATTTTTCCAAAGATGTTCTTGTTCGAAATGGGAGTCGTTCAATCCACAATTCCTGAATCAATGATTGTCACTTTTGCGTTTATTTTAATATCAAGAGTTGGATAATTTTCATAAAACGCTTTGTAGCTAAAGTTGCGATATCGGCTCTTCGCTTCTTCACCAAAACCAATTGGGTCAATTTGATGTGACTGTAAATGTTTTATCAGCTTACTAGTTTCTTTTACAATTTCTTTTTCGAAAGTTGTTTCAATTTTTTGTTTTATTTTCTTGTTATATTTTCTCTGCGAATATTCGTGTAAAATGCCTCTAAATTCGATGTCAACAGTAATGTTTGGCCGCTCTTTTGAACCAGAAAAGAAAAAATTCCGATCTGTAACAATACTTTTAACAGCAGCGTATTGATTGTCTGCCATTTGAATCGTATACGTTCCTTCTGTATAACGGTCGACTAAAATTTTGAAATAAAACATATCGCTCTCCTTGATATAATGAACCATGCGATCGCCGTCAAATAAAGCGATACCGACGATTTTGACTTTATCTTTTTCTTTTTGAATATAAGGAAGGAAAGGATCTCTTCCATCTGAGTAATATGCATATAAAAACTTATGTAGATTTGTTTTTGGAATATCACGCTGCTCAATGTTTTGCCGAATTAAATTTGATAAGTAAATTCCATTTCCCCGCGTTCCGTATTTTCCTTTTAATAATTCGTTGGCGGTTCCATTCACAACTGCTAAATACAGTCTCGTTCCAATTCGTGAATCGCGCTGTAACGTATCAATTATCGGAATAACTCCTTTTTTTGCAAGTTCTTCCCCGTATAATACCATTTCTAAACTTCCCTGAGCGATTGGGTCGGAGGATTCATGCTGCAGTTCTTCAAAAATATCTTGGCTTGCGATTGATGTTGTCGTGAATGTTTCATTTAAGATCTTTTCTGTTTCATACACAGGAATTAAAGCGGTTCCTTTTATAGAGTTTTTGTCTATATAGTCATATCCTATAACCGTTAGAATGTTAATGTCGTCTAAAATGCTTTTGCGAATGCAGCCGCCAGCAATGATAATGAAGCTAGCCAGCAAAAGAACACGCCATTTTTTCATCCTTTTTTCCTCACTTTATGAATAATGTGAAGCAAAATAAAAATGAACGGAACAAATCCATATAAAAAATAAAAGCCGACATATCCTAACATATCATTCAACAGGTTAACGTTTTCCCGTGTTTTAATAAGACAAACAGCGACCGTACAAATTACGGACAGAACAATTAACGCGTATTTTTGCTGAATGTTTACAACCTGTTTTACAATTCGCGATGCACACCAAGCAGCGAGACAAATATTTGGCAATATAACAATGGTCCAGGTGGCGATGCCAAGATATTCAAAACGCTCGATAAAAGGCATTTCAACGATTTTCCACATTGATAAAGTTGCCCAAATATGTTTTTGCAACTGTTTTTCACTAAAGAAAGCGAAAGTAATGACTGTTATTACAACATATATAAGGGTGGTTGAAAGGATGGCTAAATGTGCCCATTTTTTCGATTGCCCGGCATTTTTGATAAATGGATAATAAATGAACAATGTTTCAAATCCGAGAATTGTTAACGTCATATCTTTTGTTGCTTTTAAGATATCTAATATAGAATGGTCAAAAATCGGCAATAACATGCGGAAGTTTGCATATTCAAACGTGTAAACGAACGTCAAGATTAAATAAGACGGCAAAATAATGCTGAAAAAGCAGACACCGACCACTGCACGAAAGCCGCCTAAAACAATATAGATGGTAAGCAGCATAAAAGCAGCGGCCAAAACCTCTATCTTTAAATCCGGGAACATCCAAACTTGAACGACCTCAATATATGTACGGAGAACACCGACAACGAGTGCTGTATAATACAGCGCTAAAAGAAGGTTTAAAATGTTGCCGATTAATTTCCCAAAGATTTGTTGGTTTGTCTCGACAATGCTGCCGTTTGTTTTTTGTAAAATAGAATACATCATCCATAGAGTAATATGTCCGGCGATGCCGGCTAATATAACGGAAATCCAGGCATCGTATCCTGCGGACTTAGCAATAATACGTTGATATCCTAATACGCCGATACCGATTTGCATAGAGGACACGGCAAAAAAGACAAGAAATGGAGAAATTTTAAATCGTTCGGAAATGGCTTGCATCTTGCATTATGCTCCTCCCAAATCATTCATCAATATCCTTTTTCTGCTTCGCTTTTTTCTTTGAAAAGCGGATTGGCTGTTCAGGGCGAAGGTGCTGCGGGCGCTTTGATTGTTGAGAAAATGGCAAACGAATGAGCGCATCTTTTAAATCTGTCACTCGTAGCGGATAAATCGGCTCCAAAAACGGTCTTCCTAAAGATGTTAGCTGAAGTAAATGCCCCATTAAAAAGCAAAAGCAGAACACGACACCTAACAGTCCCCAAAATTCCGCAAACAATAAGAACGGAAATCTCATTAAACGAATGGTATTGCCCATTTTATAAACCGGGGTCGTAAATGATGCCAGTGCTGCTAAAGCAACAAGAATAAGCAAGACATTACTTGTTAAACCTGCTTCAACTGAAGCTGTTCCAATGACGATACCTCCCACGATACCGATTGTCTGACCGACTTTTGTCGGCAGCCTTGCCCCTGCCTCTCTTAAAAGCTCAATCGTCAACTCTAAAAATAATGCTTCTAAAATAGGAGGGAAGGGAATTTCGCGGCGCGATGTAATAAGTGTGCCTAATAAGTCTTTCGGAATTAGTTCGTAATGATAATTTAGTGTCGCAACATAAATAGGCGTAATCAATACGGAAAATGCGACGGAAAATAAACGAATGAGACGAAAAAACGATGCGATATACCAGTTTAAAAAATAGTCTTCAAATGATGAAAAGAACTCCACTAATGTGGTTGGACCAATTAATGCATGGGGAGAGCCGTCAACAATAATCGCCACTTTTCCTTCAGCTAGAATGGCAGCTACCCGGTCTGGCCGTTCTGTATCCAATAGCTGAGGAAAAGGAGACTTTTGATTATCGGAAATTAACTGTACAATATAAGAACTGTCTGTGATTTGATCAAAATCAATTTCGCTAATTCTTTGTGTAACCGTGTTAACATTTTCTTCATCGGCAATGCCTTTGAGGTAAATAATTGCGATTTTCGTTTTTGATAATTTGCCGATTTTAAGGATTTTAACTGTTAATTTATTACAAGGAATTCGCTTCCGTAATAGATGTAGATTGATTTCTAGCGATTCGAGAAATGTTTCCTTTGGACCAACAACGCTAAATTCTACTTCAGGGATTGAAACGTTTCTAATAACGTTTCGTTGTGCCTTAATCAAAGCCCCTTCACTAGCAAACTCATGAAACTGTACAATTAAATAACCTTCATGCATCTTCTCTTCGGCAGTGGTAACATCAGATGTAATAATAATATCTTCAACAGGAATCATCTGTTTAATATCATCTAATGTTTCAATAGGGGAATGGAGCAAATAAGGCAAAATGTTTTTTTGGACAATTTCGAAATCAACTAAGGGGACGATGTACGACACCCAAAAACGTTGTTGTGAATGGGAATTTGTAAAAGTTTGTTTTTCGAAATCCATTGATTGTGCCAATACATGAAGTAATTCCGATGTTGTATTGAACGATGACGTCTGCTTCTGTTTATTTTGCTTCTTGCTAAACCAATTGAACATTATCATTCACCTTCTAAGGTAAAAACATTTACTATAGTTTGTGTAATTTTCCAACTTTTATTTATAAGTAACGGCGAAATCGAAAAAAGAAGATGAGCCCTACTGTGTATAAACTCATCTTCTTTTTGCTTTAGACCTCACGCGAGCTTCACAATATATCGGCCATTTATCCAATGTTATGTCCTATTATATTGTGTTGTGGGGTCTGACCCTGCGGCTTTTGGGACAGCCGCCTCTGTTCGCGTTACTGAACCATGTTGTTGTAAGGGAATTGGTTTGCATATCCTTGAAATTGTTGATATGTTTGTTGCAGTTTTTGCTGATCAGCTGCTTCAAGAGTGTACCAGCCCTTTTTGAACATTAAATTATACAGTTCGCGTTGACAGTTTTGCGTTTCTGTAAAAATGTTTAACACATCTTGATAAAGACTGTTGTGGCTTGCCTCATTTAAAAATGTCGAGTAAGAATGGGTCATATATTTTTCTGTTGTTAAGATGTCATTCAGAAAATCGCGTTCGTTCATTTGCGGTGTTTTCGGTGTTTGCGTTTCGGGATTTTGAATTTTGGTTTGATTCATTTGAGCGTCCTCCTTCATTATTGCAGTGATGGTTGATTAGGATTTTGCAAATGGCTTAAAATCTTTTGATAATGGCGTTGATGCATTTGCCCTGCTCTTTCGATGGCTGCTACAATTTCCCGATCTTGACATTGTGATGCGAAAAAATGAGCTTTTTTCATCGCTAATAAATTCCATGACATCATGTCTGTAAGATAAAGTGAATCTTTCGTGGAAATGACTTGCGGCGGCTGCTGCATTGCCGCTTGTTGATTTTGCATATTCATTTGTTGGTGCATCATAAAACGCTCCTTCCAAAGTATCGTTGTTCGTGTGTATATTGTCCGCTTTATGGAAAAAATATGCGTATGACAAAAAACGAATGTTTTCGACAAAAAAGATATTCAATGATATGAAAAAGTGTTACAATAAGTTATGCGTGTCGTTGTATGCGTTTACGGAAATAAAGGGGGTACAGCAATGGAACAACTCATGCGCGACTTTTTCTTATTTTTATCAAAAAATAAAACATTAACAAGCTTGGCTAAAAAATACGGACTGCGTTTTGGCGCTTCTCGTTTTGTGGCAGGGGAGACAATCGATAAAGCTGTCGAAGTCATCAAGGAATTAAACAGAAAAGGTCTTGCTGTAACCATCGACTACTTAGGGGAGTTTGTCGATAACGAAAGAGAAGCAAATGAAATGGCAGATAACTCCATTGAAGCCATTCGCGCTATCGGACGCGAAAAGTTAAATTCTCAGCTATCTTTAAAAATGACTTCAATGGGATTAGATATTTCTGATGAGCTTGTTATGCGTAATATGCGCCGTATTTTAGATGCAGCGAAAGAACATGGCGTTTTTGTCACAATCGATATGGAAGATTATTCTCGCTGTCAAAAAACACTTGATATTTTCAAGCAGCTGAAAAAAGAATACGACAATGTCGGCACCGTACTGCAAGCATATTTATATCGTACGGAGTCCGATATTGAAGATTTGAAGGATTATCGTCCAAATTTGCGTCTTGTAAAAGGTGCGTACAAAGAGTCACCGGAAGTGGCGTTTCCGGATAAAAAAGATGTGGATGAAAACTTCAAAAAGATTATTAAGATGCATTTGCTGAATGGAAACTACACAGCTGTGGCGACACATGATGATGCGATCATTGAATATACAAAGCAGTTAGTTAAAGAGTATAACATTCCAAATGACCAATTTGAGTTTCAAATGTTATACGGAATTCGTCCGGAACGTCAGGAGCAGCTTGTTAAAGAAGGCTATACGATGCGCGTATATGTACCGTACGGAACAGACTGGTACGGCTACTTTATGCGCCGCCTTGCAGAGCGTCCAGCAAACGTTGCGTTTGTATTAAAAGGGATATTGCGCAAATAAAACAAATGGATGTCTTCTTAGAGAGACATCCATTTTTCATATTGTATAGCTATATGTTGTGAATAAATAGTCCCATTGATCTCCGGTAAGCGATGATATGGACCTGCCTCGCTAAAATTATTCCTCTTGCATATTATTTTTTTTATATTGCTGGTTTTGACTCGTCTGTTTGCCGTTGCCGTCCATTTCAACGGTTGGTCCCGCATTTCCTTTCACACTTGCTGCACTTACTGCTGCTTTCGATGGGTTTCTCTTTTGTTTAGCCAAGTTTGATCACCTCCACTATTAGATTGACCAAAAAAGTGGCAGGCAATGTCGAAAAAATGGACCAAATTTTTCTATGTTTATATATTGCGAAAATTTAAAAAATAATCTATATTTAAGTTAGAAAAATAATGAAATGCAAATTTTTTTGGACAAAAAATGAATGATTATTCATTCAATAAATATAAAGGGGGAAATCGCATGGTCAAACGAATTAAGCGAGCAGCGGTTCTCGGATCTGGGGTCATGGGGTCAGGGATTGCCGCTCATCTAGCAAACGTCGGAATTCCAACTTTACTGCTAGATATCGTTCCGCGTGAATTAACAAAAGAAGAAGAAGCAAAAGGGCTTACGCTTGAACATAAAGAAGTGCGCAATCGTTTTGTCAATCAAGCATTGCAGAAACTGCTTAAACAAAAACCGGCACCGCTTACTTCGAAAGAAAATTTGGCTTTAATCGAAGTAGGCAACTTCGAGGACGATTTCCACCGTTTAGCAGAAGCGGATTGGATTATTGAAGTTGTCGTTGAAAATTTAGAAATAAAGAAGAATGTATTTGCCAAGGTGGACGAAGTAAGGAAGCCTGGAAGCATCGTCAGCTCCAATACATCTGGCATTTCTGTTGAAGCGATGAGCGAAGGCCGCTCCGAAGATTTCAAAAAACATTTTTTAGGCACACATTTTTTTAACCCGCCCCGCTATTTAAAATTGCTTGAAATCATTCCAACAAAAGACACGGATCCAGAAGTGCTGGCGTTTATGAAAACATTTGGCGAAGATGTTCTTGGTAAAGGAGTAGTTGTTGCCAAAGATACACCAAACTTTATTGCCAACCGAATTGGTACGTACGGTTTACTCGTAACAGTAAGGGAAATGGTGAACGGCGGATACAGCGTCGGTGAAGTTGATTCGGTTACAGGTCCGCTTATTGGCCGGCCGAAGAGTGCAACGTTCCGCACCCTTGATGTTGTTGGATTAGACACGTTTGTTCATGTCGCCAATAACGTATTTGAAAAGGTCGAAGGCGATGAAAAAGAAGTGTTCCGCGTTCCGGAGTTTATGAAAGCGATGCTTGAAAAAGGATGGCTTGGCAGCAAATCAGGACAGGGATTTTTCTTAAAACAGGGAAAAGACATTTTAGAACTAAATTATAAAACGCTTGAGTATGAACCGCGTAAACAATTAAAAACAGCAGCTACGGAAATGAGCAAGCAGGAAAAAGGACTTGCGAATAAATTGAAAGCGCTTGTATATGCAGATGATCGTGCGGGTACATTGCTTTGGAACCTTTTAAGCCCTGTGCTTCTCTACTCAGCAGAGCTTTTAGGCGAGATTGCTGATGATATCGTTGCGATTGACCGTGCGATGAAATGGGGATTTGGCTGGGAACTCGGCCCGTTTGAAACGTGGGATGCGATCGGTGTCGAACAGTCTGTAAGAAAAATGATGGCAGAAGGCCGGCAAGTTCCATCTTGGATCACTGATATGCTCGCCAATGGCCATACATCTTTCTATAAAAATGAAAACGGAAAAGTTTTATTTTATGACAAAGGTGAATATAAAGCGGTTGAGGAAAATCCGAAAGTCATTCATATTAAGCGCTTAAAAGAAGAAAAAGGCGTGATCAAGAAAAACAGCGGGGCAAGTTTAATCGATTTAGGCGATGATGTAGCATTGCTTGAATTCCATTCGCCAAACAATGCAATCGGCTTAGATATTGTGCAAATGATTAACTATGCGCTTGAAGAAGTAGGCCGCAACTATAAAGGGCTGGTGATTGGCAACCAAGGAAAAAACTTCTGTGTCGGTGCCAACCTTGCCCTGATTTTAATGGAAGCGCAAGATGATAACTATTTCGAAATCGACCTTGTTGTCCGTCAGTTCCAGCAGGCGATGATGAATATTAAATACAGTTCAAAGCCGGTTGTTGTTGCACCGTTTGCGATGACACTCGGCGGAGGAGCGGAAATTTGCCTGCCGGCAGCGCGCATTCAAGCGGCAAGCGAAACGTATATGGGACTTGTTGAAGTTGGTGTCGGCTTAATCCCTGGCGGCGGCGGAAATAAAGAACTATACATGAAACATCTGAACAGCATGCCAAAAGGGGTTGAATTCGACTTACAAAAAGTTGCCAATAAAGTATTTGAAACGATTGCGATGGCGAAAGTATCCACATCGGCCGCAGAAGCGCGCGAATTGAACTTTTTAAACGAAAAAGACGGCATTACGATGAACAGTGATCAACTGCTTCATCATGCGAAACAAGCCGTTATCTCGCTATACGACAGCGGCTATCGCCCGCCTGTTCGCAAGAAAATTCCGGTTGTCGGCGAAACAGGTTATGCGACATTGCTGCTTGCTGCACAAGGAATGTACCATTCAGGTTATATTTCTGAACATGATTTGAAAATTGCGAAAAAGTTGGCGTATGTCATTGCCGGCGGAAAAGTTCCGTACGGTACGGAAGTTGACGAGCAATATTTACTAGATTTAGAGCGTGAAGCATTTTTAAGTTTAGTTGGCGAGCCGAAATCGCAGGCAAGAATGCAGCATATGCTTGTAAAAGGTAAGCCGCTGCGCAACTAATTTGCGCAGCTGATCAGAGCTGATAACACAATATAGTGGCTCAATCAAACTATATACGGTCATGTACACTGATAGGTCAGCATCACGAAAACAAGAAACAGGGGGGAATATTGTGAGAGAAGCGGTCATTGTTGCTGGAGCGCGTACACCGGTTGGAAAGGCGAAAAAAGGCACGCTTGCAAACGTGAGGCCGGACGATTTGGGGGCTCTCGTTGTCAAAGAAACATTAAAACGCGCCGGAAATTATGAAGGAAATATCGATGATTTAATTATTGGCTGCGCAATGCCGGAAGCGGAGCAAGGGTTAAATGTGGCAAGAAACATCGGAGCATTGGCAGGATTGCCTTATACCGTGCCGGCGATTACGATTAATCGTTATTGCTCATCGGGATTACAGGCGATTGCCTATGCAGCGGAGCGAATTATGCTCGGACAATCCGACACGGTTATCGCAGGCGGTGTTGAATCGATGAGCCTTGTACCAATGATGGGGCATGTCGTTCGTCCAAACGTGAAAATCGCCGAAAATGCTCCGGAATACTATATGTCCATGGGACATACAGCGGAACAGGTGGCGAAAAAGTATGGCATCAGCCGCGAAGATCAAGATGCATTTGCTGTTCGCAGTCATCAGCGTGCCGCGAAAGCGATCCGTGAAGGAAAGTTCGTCGATGAAATTGTGCCGGTTGAAGTAACGGTGCGGACTGTTTCTGAAGATAACAAGCTAGTGGAAAAAACAGTGCTGTTCTCTGAAGATGAAGGGGTTCGTCCAGATACGAATATGGCAACGTTAGCAAAACTGCGTCCGGCATTTGCCGTAAACGGAACGGTAACGGCTGGAAACGCATCGCAAACAAGTGACGGTGCTGCGGCAGTCATGGTGATGGACCGTGAAAAGGCAGAGTCTCTCGGTTTAAAACCGCTTGGCAAATTCCGTTCGTTTGCCGTTGCCGGAGTGCCGCCTGAAGTAATGGGAATCGGCCCGGTGGCAGCCATTCCGAAAGCGTTGCAGCTTGCCGGACTTGAGCTTTCCGATATCGGCTTGATTGAACTAAATGAAGCCTTTGCTTCCCAAGCTATTCAAGTCATTCGCGAACTTGGATTAGATGAGGAAAAAGTAAACGTCAACGGCGGAGCGATTGCGCTTGGTCACCCGCTTGGCTGCACAGGGACAAAGCTGACATTATCCTTGCTTTATGAAATGCGGCGCCGTAATGAACAATTTGGAATTGTGACGATGTGTATCGGCGGCGGCATGGGAGCAGCGGGAGTATTTGAGCTGATTTCTTAATTGAAAAAGAATGAAAGTTTTATAGAAATGACGACTTGTTGTTCAATTGTGAGCAATGATAAAAAATGAAGGAGGAGTTATCAAATGACAAAAGCGCTTGATCATGTGATTAAAGGCGGCAGCTTTTTAATTGAAGATGTTCCATGCGAGCGGGTGTTTACTCCGGAAGATTTCACAGATGAGCATAAAATGATTGCCAAAACAACAGAAGAGTTTGTTGTCAACGAGGTGGTTCCGCAGCTGGAACATCTGGAAAATCATGAGTTTGACCGCTCTGTAATACTATTAAAAGAGGCAGGGGAGTTAGGTCTTTTAGGAGCGGACGTTCCGGAGGAGTATGGCGGGCTTGGCTTAGATAAAGTAAGCTCGGCATTAATCGCTGAGAAAATGGCACGTGCCGGCGGTTTCTCCATCACCCACGGTGCCCATGTCGGTATCGGTTCACTGCCAATTGTATTATTCGGTACAGAAGAGCAGAAGAAAACATATCTTCCAGCATTAGCGACAGGTGAAAAGATTGCTGCTTATGCGCTGACTGAGCCGGGTTCCGGTTCGGATGCATTAGGAGCAAAAACAACGGCAAAGTTAAATGCAGAAGGCACACACTACATTTTAAACGGAGAAAAACAATGGATTACAAATGCCGGCTTTGCTGATGTGTTTGTTGTCTATGCAAAAGTAGATGGCGAGCATTTCTCCGCGTTTATCGTCGAGCGTGACTTTCCGGGCGTTTCAACAGGTGCGGAAGAAAAGAAAATGGGAATTAAAAGCTCTTCGACACGCACATTAATTTTACAAGATGCCCTTGTACCAAAAGAAAACCTGCTTGGCGAAGTCGGCAAAGGACATGTGATTGCCTTTAACATTTTAAATATCGGCCGCTATAAGCTCGGTGTCGGAGCGGTCGGCGCTTCGAAACGGGCGTTGGAAATTACGATTCAATATGCCAACCAACGTCAGCAATTTAAAACACCGATTTCTCAATTTACATTAACGCAAGAAAAATTAGCGACGATGGCGGCAAAGCTGTACGCAACAGAAAGCTCCGTTTATCGCACAGTAGGCCTGTTTGAAGAGAGAATGAGCCAACTGACAGAGGAACAAGTAAGAGATGGTAAAGAAGTGGCAAAATCGATTGCTGAATATGCGATTGAATGTTCACTAAACAAATTTTTTGCGACTGAAACATTGGATTATATTGCGGATGAAGGTGTGCAAATTCACGGCGGTTACGGTTTTATGCAAGAATATGAAATCGAGCGGATTTACCGTGACTCCCGCATTAACCGTATTTTCGAAGGCACGAACGAAATTAACCGTTTGCTAGTGCCGGGCATGTATTTACGCAAGGCGATGAAAGGAGAACTTCCACTTTTACAAAAAGCGCAGCAGCTTCAGGAAGAGCTAATGATGTTAATGCCTGAAGAAGTTGGCGACGGCGTGTTAGAGCAGGAAAAATATCTTGTCCGCAATGCGAAGAAAATCGCTCTGATGGTTGCTGGATTAGCGGCACAAAAATTTGGTCAGAAGCTGGAAAAAGAGCAAGAGATTTTAGTCAATATTGCTGATATCGTAAGCAACATATATGCAATGGAATCCGCTTTGCTCCGTACGGAAAAAGCGGTTCAAAAATCAGGTCTTGAGAAAAACAAACAAAAAGTTCTTTATACGCAAATTTTCTGCCAAGAAGCGTTCAATGAAATTGAAGCGCATGCGAAAGAAACGCTCGTCGCCGTTGAGCAAGGCGATACATTGCGCATGATGTTATCAGCATTGCGCAAATTGACACGCCATACACCAATCAATGTCATTGCGAAAAAACGTGAAGCAGCTGCCGCATTAATTGAAGCAGAACGCTATATTGTGTAATAATGGAAAGGGGCTGACCATAAGTGTCTGACCTCACGTGTTTTTCACAATATATAGTATCCAATGTTATGTTCTATATATTGTGTTGCGGGGTCTGACACTTGGCTTTTGGGTCAGCCACTTTGCTTGTAAAGGGTGATAGAGAGATGGCGTTCACATTTTATTGGTATCCGAAATGCGGCACATGTCGAAAAGCGAAAAAATGGTTAGAAGACCATGGCATTTCCGTTCATGAGGTACATATTGCAGAAAATCCTCCTTCAAGAGAAGAATTGGCACAGCTTTATCGAAAAAGCGGGTTGCCGCTGAAAAAATTTTTTAATACAAGCGGAATGAAATACCGTGAATTGGGCATGAAAGATAAAGTGAATACAGCTACTGAAGAAGAGCTGCTTGACATTCTCGCATCAGACGGAATGCTCATTAAACGGCCGATTTTGACTGACGGCGAAAAAGTAGCAGTGGGTTTTAAAGAAGAAGAGTATCAAAAATTTTTTGAATAAACGCCACAGAGTCGGTGAGTTTTTCTGAAAAATCGGTTATTATTAAAAAGAACACACTTGTTGTTGGAGGGACTTGACATGAACACACCAAAAGAATTGCGTTATTCAGAAGAGCATGAATGGGTGCTCGTTGAAGGTGACAAAGTGCGTATCGGCATTACGGATTTCGCGCAGTCTGAATTAGGCGATATTGTATTCGTAGAGCTTCCTGAAGTGGGCACAGAAATTACAGCGAATGAACCGTTTGGCAGTGTTGAATCTGTAAAAACGGTTTCCGAATTGTATGCGCCAATCAGCGGAAAAGTGGTTGAAGTAAATGAACAGTTAAACGATAATCCGGAGTTTGTGAACGAATCTCCATATGAAAAAGCATGGATGATCGTCGTTGAACCTTCCGATTTAGGCGAAGTGGACAACCTTTTGACAGCGGAACAATATGAGGAAATGATTAAGGAAAGCTGATTGATTGTTCAAATTTTGGACACCCTATTAGCAAAATGATTGCAGAAAGGGTGTCTTTTTTATGGTATTAGAGCAAAAACGTTTAGAAGTAACCGGCCGTATTGTCGGCAAACTTGCAAACGGAGAAGTTCAATTATTTGATGAAAATGAGCAAATTGGACGTATTCTTCTCAATCAATCAGGAAATATAGTTGAATTAAAAAATGGTTATGCACAGGAACAAAATAAAATTTACAAGTACGTAACGGTAACAACATCACCTGACGAAAAATATGTCGATTGCGGCAGTGAAAGCGGATGGTGTTAGAAGCGGCCGTTAGACTCTACAACGATCATAAATATAAGGACATAACAATAAATAACAACACTACGTGAGGTCAGACACTTATCCGGTCAGCCTCCTTTTTTTGTTATTCGTTAGCCGTCCATGAAGTGAGCTTCACCACTGATGATGGAAGTTCATTCGTTCTTCCATGGGAGTTGAAAGGAGATTTTTATCATTATATCGAATAAAATATATGTAATCTTTTTGATTAGGTGATGACGATGGCAACTGTACAAGTAGAAAAAGTGATTATTGTAGAAGGACGCTCTGATAAAAAAAAGCTTGAGAGCATCATTAAAGAGCCCGTTGAAATTATTTGCACGAACGGAACGATTAGCTATGCAAAATTGGATGAACTAATTGACGAACTATATAATAAGGAAGTATTTATATTAGTAGACTCTGATGAAGCGGGGGAGAAGCTCCGTAAACAATTCATGAGAGAATTTCCGGAAGCCGAGCATTTATACATTGACCGAATGTATCGCGAAGTGGCCGCAGCACCGAAACAGCATATTGCCGCGGTGTTGTTAAGCGCCAATATTGATGTGCATACTGAGTATTTGTAAAAGGTGTGAAGACTGAAACGATGGATTCTTTAACTTTAGCACAAATTGATCAAGTCATTGAACAGGAAAGCATTGTATGTGTATATTTGTATACACCGATATGTGGAACATGCCAATTAGCAGGCCGAATGCTTGAAATTGTAAAAGAGCTGTTTCCGCATATTACATTTTGTAAAACAGATATTAACTATATACCAGAGCGTGCTGTCGAATGGAACATTGAAAGTGTTCCGTGTTTGCTTCTATTTTGTAATGGGAAATTAGCGAAAAAGATATATGCTTTTCACTCTGTGCCATATTTATATGAAACAATCAAATCTTTTTTATAAAGAGCTGGCCAAAAACAAGTGTCAGACCCCGTCACACAATATATATAGAAGCAGATAAATGAACGTATATGGTGAAATGCACGTGAGGTCAGACGCTTATGGTTCAGCCTTTTTTATTGAAAAAATAATCAAAAATACTACTTTTTTTGACATATTTCTCGGGAAATTTTAAAAAACAGAGGCAGTATTGTTTAGAAAAGCTTATTTGACCAGGAATTTGTCGAGAAGTTCATAAAGGATTCGCAAGCTTTCCTATGGAAATGTACATTGCAGAGAAATAAACAAGGGGGCGGGCGAATCGTGAAAATTCAAGGGTTAATTCAGCAATTTATTGAGAGAATTCAAACATCGAGTCATTTATCGCCACTTTTGCCTGAGGAGCGTATCTATATTCGCTTTGAATGGGAAAATGAGAATATTGTTTTTGCGATTTCTAAGAACGGTACAGAAAAGAAAAAAGAAGAGGAAGATGAACAAAGACTTTTAACGATTCGTGGTTCAGCAGAAGCGATTCACACACTCTTAACCGGAGAATTAAAACTGCAGCAGCAAATGCGCCTGAAAGAGCTTTCGGTTGTTGGAAGCTTTCGGCATATGCTTCTTTTAGAGTCGATTTTTCATTTAGGGAAAACCTATTTATCTGTTAATTGGAAATATACAGATAATTGTTGACGCGAGGAAGAATAAGTGATACAATTCGAGCCAACGACAATCCAAGCCTGCATGTACTTGGTTGGCGTTGTAATATTGCTCATGAGGCTGGAATTCCGCTTATTATTGATAATACATTTGCAACATCTTATTTGTGCCGTTCGATTGAACGCAGTGCCGATATTGACAAAGTGGAGTGGCTGCTTGGATTGGTATAACAGCAGTTAAGCGCTGAAAAGCTAAAAGCATCTGGCGTGACAGAAGATTTAATTCGCCTGTCTGTTGGAATCGAAAATGTCGATGATTTAATTGAAGATTTAGAACAGGCGATTGCAGCAGCTACCGGACTTAGCTCGAATTTATCTTTGTCGCAATAGAGGAGAAAAGTTTTTGTTGACACTGTATATCCTGCGTGCTAGAATCACATTTGTAATTTATGATAATGCTTGAATTGATTAAGTTTTAACTGAATAAGCCACAATAGATGCTCTTATCAAGAGAGGCGGAGGGATGTGCCCAATGAAGCCCGGCAACCGTCAGCTTTTTCGCTGAAAAGGTGCCAATTCACACAAAGCGCTTGCTTTGGAAGATAAGAGACAGATTGGGAAATAATGCCTTTCTGTTCTCTTGAGCAGAAAGGCTTTTTTGTTACGGAAAATAAGCAGCAGAAGAAGGAAGGTGAGGCACGCATGATTACACTGTCAAATGTCACGAAAATTTATAAAGCAAAAAGCGGAACGGTAACAGCTGTTGACAATGTCAGTTTACATATCCGTGAAGGTGAGATTTTTGGCATTATCGGTTACAGCGGTGCGGGAAAAAGCTCTTTAATTCGCATGCTGAACGGTTTAGAAAAGGCAACAAGCGGTCAAGTCATTGTTGCTGGGCGTGATATGGCCAACATTAAAGGAAGAGAGCTGCGCAAGGCACGTCAAGAGATCGGCATGATTTTTCAGCATTTTAATTTATTATGGTCAAGAACGGTACGGGAAAATATAGCTTTTCCGTTAGAAATTGCCGGGGTACCAAAAAAAGAGCGCCTCAAACGGGTAGATGAACTTATTAAACTAGTCGGATTAGAAGGACGTGAAAATGCATATCCATCGCAATTAAGCGGAGGACAAAAACAGCGTGTCGGGATTGCCCGTGCTTTGGCGAATAATCCGAAAGTATTGCTGTGCGATGAGGCGACTTCTGCTTTAGATCCGCAGACAACGGATTCCATTCTTGATTTACTTGTTGATATTAATAAGCGTCTCGGTTTAACGATCGTGCTCATTACTCATGAGATGCATGTCATTCGAAAAATTTGCGACAGAGTAGCGGTAATGGAAAGCGGAAAAATCGTTGAAGAAGGGGAAGTGCTCCGTGTGTTCCGCAAACCGGAGCAGCCAATTACAAAGCGTTTCGTGCAGCAAGTGACAGAGCCGGAAGAAACAAAAGAAACGATTTCTCATTTGCTGGAAAAGTATCCGCAAGGAAGAGTGATTCAATTAACATTTGTTGGTGATGCAGCAGAACAGCCGTTAATGACAAACATCATTCGGAAATTTAATGTGAGTGTCAATATTGTTCAGGGAAAAATCTCGCAAACGCATCAGGGAGCATATGGTGTGTTATTTATCCATATCGATGGTACTGAGGAAGAAATGGATAAGGTGATTGATTACATTCGTCAACAACAAGTAGAAGCGGAGGTGATGACGAATGTGGAGTAATCTCTTGCCGAATGTACAGTGGGAAAAAATTTGGGCAGCTACGGCTGAAACACTTTATATGACAGGGATTTCTGTATTGGCTACGTTCGTTCTCGGCATCATTCTCGGTTTGTTGTTGTTTTTAACTTCGAAAGGGAATATATGGGAAAATAAACTAGCTAATACAATGATCGCTGCTTTTGTGAATATTTTTCGTTCCATTCCATTTATTATCTTAATTATTTTGCTGATTCCGTTTACGAAACTCATTGTCGGCACCATTCTCGGTGCCGAGGCGGCATTGCCGGCATTAATTATTGGTGCAGCACCTTTCTATGCCCGCATGGTGGAAATTGCTCTTCGTGAAATTGATAAAGGTGTCATTGAAGCAGCGAAATCAATGGGAGCAACAACATCGACGATTATTTTTAAAGTATTGCTGCCTGAATCGATGCCGGCGCTTGTTTCCGGAATAACCGTAACAGCCATCGCGCTTGTCGGCTATACAGCAATGGCTGGTGTCGTTGGAGCAGGCGGCTTAGGAAATCTTGCTTATTTAGAAGGTTTTCAGCGCAATCATAATGATGTCACATTCGTAGCAACTGTGTTAATTTTAATCATTGTCTTTGTGATTCAGTTTATTGGTGACTTTGTCACTTCTAAAATAGATAAACGATAAAGGAGGATATTAGAGATGAAAAAGTGGTTAACAGCTTTATTTGCCGTTGTGTTATTGTTCTCTCTTGCGGCATGCGGCAGTAAAGAAAATGCTGATGGAGGCAAAGAAGAAACAAAATCAAGTAAGCTTGTTGTTGGAGCATCTAACGTGCCTCACGCGGAAATTTTAGAAAAAGCAAAGCCAATTTTAAAGGAAAAAGGAATCGAACTTGAAATAGTTACATTCCAGGATTATGTACTGCCAAACAAAGCGCTTGCTGATAAAGAACTTGATGCAAACTATTTCCAACACATTCCTTATTTAGAGTCTCAGAAAAAAGAACACGGCTATGATTTCGTAAACGCCGGCGGCATTCATATTGAGCCAATCGGTGTATATTCTAAAAAATACAAAAGTCTTGAAGAGTTGCCAGAAGGTGCAAAAATTATTATGAGCAACTCTGTTGCTGACCATGGCCGTATTTTATCAATGCTAGAAGAAAAAGGATTAATTAAATTAAAAGAAGGCGTTGACAAAACAAAGGCAACTGTTGACGATATTGTCGAAAATCCAAAGAAACTTGTGTTTGAAGCAGATGTGGAAGCAGGTCTATTACCGCAAGTGTACAAAAACAATGAAGGAGACGCTGTATTAATTAATGCGAACTATGCGCTCGATGCTGGTTTAGATCCTGCAAAAGATCCGATTGCTGTTGAATCTCCAGAAAATAACCCATACGTAAACATCATTGCCGTGCGTAAAGGCGATGAAAACCGTAAAGAAATTAAAACGCTTGTCGAAGTGCTTCAATCAAAAGAAATTCAAGATTTCATTAAAGAACAATATAAAGGAGCAGTCATCCCTGCTTCAAAATAAGAAGAGAAAAAGGTATCTCTACTAATAACAACGGCAGCGAAAGATGTTGCCGTTGTTATTTTTTATTTTTTCTCAGTTGCTCAAGAACGGCAATTAATAAGGTGATTATCGCAGAGCATTGAATAGAAACGACAATAGTGATGATATCGACGAGTGTTGCTCCTTCTCCTCCACCCATTAAGAAAACGACAAGATAAAATAAGCCGATAGACAGGACAATCATCGTAAAAAATAATGCTATATATTTCCCCATTCCACTTCCAACCTTTCATAACAAACCATCCAAATTGCCGGAACGTCAAAGTGTGCTCTAGAATTTAGTTTAATTTATTCGTCGTTTAATTCTCTTTTCCTTTATGCATACTAACAGCGACACGATTATTAGAAGTAAAGGAGTGTTAGGGTTGAATCAACAAATTCAAACATCGACGGAAGCAGCGTTGCGTCATTATAAGGAAGGATTGGGAACGTTTACGCAAAAATTGCCGGAAATAGCTGGAACATTTAATGCTTTCACTGAAGCATGCTTTAAAGAAGGAGCATTATCACAAAAAGATAAGCAACTAATCGCCCTTGGCATTAGTTTAGCGACGCAAGATGAATATTGTACGATTTATCACACAAAAGGCTGCCTAGATCAAGGTGCATCGGAGCAGGAGATTTTAGAAGCATGCGGTGTTGCAGCGGCATTTGCCGGAGGAGCGGCAATGAGCCAAGCAGTTACTCTCGTTCAAGAGTGCGTTACTGAATTAAGCCGAAAACATTAAACATGAAAAAAGGGTCTGGCCTCTCAACGGCATATTTATTGTTGGAGAAAGTCAGGCCCTTCGCCTGTTCAGCGCGAATATAAACGGCAAGATCGCGGGCAATCATGTTGGAACATATCATATAAAAAACTTAGTAAACTTTTTTGTTTAAAAAGTATAGCAATATTGTTAAATGGTTGCTAATAAATTTCATTTGTTATAATATTGTAATGAGAATAAAATGAGAATATGATAAAGTCAATGAGATACACAAATTTTTTTGTGGAAAATTGGAGGTATTGGTCATGGCAGTGTTGACGATTAAGGATCTTCATGTATCAGTTGAAGGAAAAGAAATTTTAAAAGGAGTTAACCTTGAAGTAAAAGGCGGAGAAATTCATGCCATCATGGGACCGAACGGAACGGGAAAATCCACTTTGTCTTCGGCAATTATGGGGCATCCGAAATATGAGGTAACGCAAGGAAGCATCACGCTTGATGGTCAAGATGTCCTTGAAATGGAAGTAGACGAGCGCGCTCGTGCCGGTCTTTTTTTAGCGATGCAATATCCAAGCGAAATCAGCGGAATCACAAACGCGGATTTCCTTCGCGCTGCGATTAACGCCCGCCTTGGAGAAGGAAACGAAATTTCGTTAATGAAATTTATCCGCAAATTGGATGAAAAAATGGCGTTTCTTGAAATGAATCCAGATATGGCTCATCGTTACTTAAACGAAGGATTCTCCGGCGGTGAGAAAAAGCGCAACGAAATTCTTCAATTAATGATGCTAGAACCAAAAATTGCTATTTTAGACGAAATCGACTCTGGTCTTGACATTGATGCATTAAAAATTGTTTCAAAAGGCGTTAACGAAATGCGCGGCAGCGACTTCGGCTGTTTGATCATTACGCACTATCAACGCTTGTTGAACTACATTACTCCTGACTATGTGCATGTCATGATGCAAGGCCGCATTGTAAAATCCGGCGGTCCTGAGTTAGCACAACGTTTAGAAGCAGAAGGCTACGACTGGATTAAAAAAGAACTAGGTATCGAAGACGAAGCTGTTGAGCAAGAAGCGTAAGCGTTAGGAGGATTATTATGACGGTTGAGACGAAATTACCATTCACTCAAGATTATGTGCGTTCGTTTTCCGAAGAACGCGGCGAACCTAGCTGGCTTTTAAATCTTCGCTTACAAGCTCTTGCGAAAGCAGAAGAGTTGCCATTGCCAAAGCCAGACAAAACAAAAATTGATAACTGGAATTTTACGCAATTTAGAAACCATGTTGTAGAAAGCAAGCCGCTTTCCTCTTTAGAAGAGCTTCCAGAGGCAGTAAAAGCACTTATTGATTTAAACGAAGAAAATAAAAATTTATATGTACAGCGTGATCATACAGCAGCATACATTTCCTTATCTGAAGATTTAAAGGCAAAAGGTGTTATTTTTACAGATATTTTTACAGCAGTAAGTGAACATAGTGAACTTGTGGCAAAATATTTCATGAAAGATGGCGTTAAAGTGGATGAACACCGCTTAACGGCATTGCATGCGGCCCTGTTCAACGGCGGTGTATTCGTATATGTACCAAAAAATGTGGAAGTAAATGTACCTCTCCAAGCTGTTTACATCCATGAAAATCCGGAAGCAGCATTGTTTAACCATGTCATTGTTGTCGCTGATGATAACAGTAAAGTAACGTATGTGGAGAACTATATTTCAACAAACGAAACAGCGAATGCCGTTGTCAACATTATTGCTGAAGTATTTGCCAATACAAACGCGCGCGTGTTCTTTGGCGCTGTTGATAATTTGGCAAAGGGAGTAACAACATATGTCAACCGCCGCGGAATCGCAGGTCGTGATGGCCGCATTGAGTGGGCGTTAGGTTTAATGAACGACGGTGATACGGTTTCTGAAAACATTACTCGTTTAATTGGTGACGGCTCATTTGGTGACACAAAAACCGTGGTAGTCGGACGCGGTGAGCAAACGCAAAACTTCACAACAAGTGTCATTCATTATGGCAAACATACAGAAGGATATATTTTAAAACACGGCGTGATGAAGGACAGCGCAACATCTATCTTCAACGGCATCGGCAAAATTGAGCATGGCGCATCGAAATCGAACGCTGAACAAGAATCGCGTGTGCTTATGTTGAGCGATAAAGCACGCGGCGATGCGAACCCGATTTTGTTAATTGACGAAGATGATGTAACAGCCGGTCATGCTGCTTCTGTTGGCCGTGTTGATCCGACACAGCTTTACTACTTGATGAGCCGCGGAATTCCAAAAGCGGAGGCAGAGCGTCTCATTATTCACGGTTTCTTGGCACCGGTTGTGAGCCAAATCCCAATTGAAAGCGTGAAAAAACAATTAATTGAGGTTATCGAAAGGAAAGTTAAATGATGGATGCAAAAGAGGTTCGTAAGCTATTTCCAATTTTGAATCAAGAAGTAAATGGCAAGCCGTTAGTCTATTTGGACAGCGCTGCAACCTCTCAGAAACCTCTTCCAGTCATCGAAGCGCTTGACAAATATTATCGTGAATATAACTCGAATGTACACCGCGGCGTGCATACGCTTGGCACAAAAGCAACAGATGCGTATGAAGGCGCGCGGGAAAAGGTACGCAAATTTATTAATGCGAAGTCTACCGAAGAAGTCATTTTTACGCGCGGAACGACGACAGCGATTAATACGGTAGCGGCAAGCTATGGACGCGCTAACCTTCGTGAAGGCGACGAAATTGTCATAACTTATATGGAACACCACAGCAATATTATTCCATGGCAGCAAGTTGCCAAACATACTGGGGCAACGTTAAAGTATATTCCGCTTCAAGAAGACGGCTCCATCAGCCTTGAAGAAGTGGAGAAAACAGTAACGTCAAATACGAAAATTGTTTCTGTCGCACAAGTGTCCAACGTTTTAGGAGCCATTAATCCAATCAAAGAGATTGCTAAAATTGCTCATAAAAACGGAGCGATTATGGTCGTTGACGGTGCGCAAAGTGCTCCGCATATGAAAATTGATGTCCAAGATTTAGATTGCGACTTTTTCGCATTCTCGGGGCATAAAATGTGCGGACCGACAGGAATTGGCGTGTTGTACGGGAAAAAAGCATTGCTTGAGAAGATGGAGCCGGTTGAGTTTGGCGGGGAAATGATCGATTTTGTCGGCTTATACGAATCGACTTGGAAGGAACTTCCGTGGAAATTTGAAGGCGGTACGCCAATTATTGCCGGAGCAATTGGCCTTGGTGCAGCGATTGATTTCCTCGAGCAAATTGGCTTAAATAACATTGCCGCTCATGAGCATAAGCTGGCACAATACGCGCTCGAACAAATGTCAGCGATTGAAGGACTTACGATTTATGGTCCGAAAGAGCGTGCCGGTTTAGTGACATTTAATATTGACGGTGTTCATCCGCATGATGTGGCGACTGTGCTTGATGCGGAAGGAATCGCCGTTCGTGCCGGACATCATTGTGCCCAGCCGCTCATGAAATGGCTAAACGTTTCTGCGACAGCACGTGCAAGCTTATATCTATATAACACAGAAGAAGACATTGACAAGCTTGTTGCTGCATTAAAGAAAACAAAGGAGTATTTCGGTCATGTCTTTTAACAATCATTTAGATACTCTTTATCGCCAAGTAATTATGGACCATTATAAAAACCCAAGAAATCGCGGTGTTCTTGAGGGCGACAGCGTCGATATTAATATGAACAACCCGACGTGCGGTGACCGTATCCACCTGACAATGAAAGTGGAAAACGGAAAAATTGTCGATGCGAAATTTGAAGGAGAAGGCTGTTCCATTTCGATGTCGTCCGCTTCGATGATGACACAAGCGATTAAAGGGAAAACGGTGGAAGAAGCGTTAACACTTTCAAAAGTGTTTTCTGAGATGATGCAAGGAAAAGAGTATGATGATTCCATTGATTTAGGAGATATTGAAGCGCTTCAGGGTGTTTCAAAATTCCCTGCCCGCATTAAATGTGCAACACTTGCGTGGAAAGCGATGGAAAAAGGATTGTATACGAATAAGCAATAGCTGTAACGCTTAAAAAGGAGGGCGAATGCGGATGGCAAAAAAAATGCCAGAAATCGGCGAATATAAATATGGGTTCGTGGATAAGGATGTTTCGGTTTTCCGTGCAAAACGCGGTTTAACGAAAGAGATTGTTGAAGAGATTTCCCGCATGAAAAATGAGCCGGAGTGGATGTTAGAATTCCGCTTAAAAGCATTAGATATTTTCTACAGCTTGCCAATGCCGCAATGGGGCGGAGACTTATCAAGCTTAGATTTCGATGAAATTACTTATTATGTAAAGCCATCAGAAAAATCTGGGCGTTCTTGGGATGAAGTGCCTGCGGAAATTAAGGCAACATTCGATAAGCTTGGCATTCCGGAAGCGGAGCAAAAATATTTGGCAGGGGTATCTGCTCAATACGAATCAGAAGTTGTTTACCATAATATGAAAGAAGATCTTGAGAAACTGGGTGTTATTTTTAAAGACACAGATTCCGCTTTAAAAGAAAACGAAGACATTTTCCGTGAGTATTGGGCAAAAGTAGTACCGCCAACAGACAACAAGTTTGCGGCACTTAACTCTGCGGTATGGTCAGGCGGCTCATTCATCTATGTTCCAAAAGGAGTGAAAGTCGATACGCCGCTGCAAGCGTATTTCCGTATTAACTCTGAGAACATGGGACAATTTGAGCGCACGTTAATTATCGTTGATGAAGGCGCGCATGTTCACTATGTTGAAGGCTGTACAGCACCGGTGTATACGACAAACTCACTGCACAGTGCGGTTGTTGAAATCATTGTTAAGAAAGGTGCTTACTGCCGTTATACAACGATTCAAAACTGGGCGAACAACGTCTTTAACCTTGTTACGAAGCGCGCGGTTTGTGAAGAAAATGCGACGATGGAATGGATCGACGGTAACATCGGTTCAAAATTAACAATGAAATATCCAGCCGTGATCTTAAAAGGAGAAGGCGCACGCGGCTTAACCCTTTCCATTGCGATTGCCGGTAAAGGACAGCATCAAGATGCCGGTGCAAAAATGATTCACCTTGCGCCAAATACATCTTCAACGATTGTTTCAAAATCGATTTCTAAACAAGGCGGTAAAGTAACGTACCGGGGTATCGTTCATTTTGGCCGCAAAGCCGCAGGCTCACGTTCGAACATTGAGTGCGACACATTAATTATGGATAACCAATCGACTTCAGATACAATTCCATACAATGAAATTTTAAATGACAACATCTCTTTAGAGCACGAAGCGAAAGTATCGAAAGTATCTGAAGAGCAATTGTTCTATCTCATGAGCCGCGGCATTTCTGAGCAAGAAGCGACAGAAATGATCGTTATGGGCTTCATTGAGCCGTTTACAAGAGAGCTTCCAATGGAATATGCGGTAGAAATGAACCGTCTGATCAAGTTTGAAATGGAAGGTTCCATCGGTTAATAACAAACCGATTATTCGCCAAACAAGGCGGATAATCGGTTTTCTTTTTTAGGCCTATATTGTATTGTGTAGGTGCAATCCTTTTTCTCACTGCTCGGTACTTATGGTATGATGAAATTGCAGGTGATGAATATGATTTACGTCGGACTAACCGGATGGGGAGATCACGATAGCATTTATTCGTCCGGAATATCAGCAAAAGATAAATTGCAGGAATATGCCGCCCATTTTCCAACAGTAGAGGTTGATGCTTATTTTTATGCGATTCAGCCGAGGCAAAATGTCGAAAAATGGATTCGCGAAACGCCGAAATCATTCCAATTTATTGTAAAAGCGTATCAAGGAATGACGGGACATGAGCGCGGGGAAATCCCGTATAAAAACAAAGAGGAAATGTTTTCGGCATTTTTAACATCGATTGAACCGTTTATGGAAGCAGGAAAATTGGCGATGGTATTATTTCAGTTTCCTCCTTGGTTTGACTGCCGCCGGGAACATGTTACGTATTTGCGCTGGTGTCGCGCGCAAATGGGAGATGTGCCGGTGGCGCTTGAGTTTCGGCATCAATCATGGTTTACACCGCGTTTTTATGAAAAAACATTAAAATTTATGGAAGAGGAAAAATGGATTCATAGCATTTGTGATGAACCGCAGGCAGGAGAAGGCTCTGTTCCGACTGTTCTTTATCCGACTGACTCAAAGAAAACGCTTGTGCGTCTTCATGGACGCAACGTTTATGGATGGAATCGGCCAAGTGACGAAAATTGGCGGGCGGTCCGTTATTTGTATCGTTATAATGAAGCGGAATTGGCGGAGTGGGTGGAACACTTAAAGCAATTAGAAAGGAAGACGGAAAATATTTATGTATTGTTCAACAATAACTCTGGAGGCGATGCAGCGGATAATGCCAAACAGCTTATTGAAATGCTGGGTATTGAATACACGGATTTAGCACCGCGGCAGTTAGACTTATTTTAGAACGGAGAGGGAAAGATGGAATACGTATTGCTTATTTTAATCGGCTTTACCGCAGGGACGATTGGAAGCTTAGTTGGATTGGGAGGCGGCGTCATCATTGTACCTGCTTTGTTGTTTTTAGGAGCAACCGCTTTTCTGCCGGATATATCGCCGCAAGTTGCGGTTGGAACATCGCTTGTTGTTATTATTTTTAACGGATTATCTTCAACGTTAAGCTATATGAAACATAAGACGGTGGATTATAAAAGCGGCCTTCTTTTCTTTTTAGGAAGCGGACCCGGAGCCATTATTGGGGCATGGGTAAACAATTTGTTAAATGTAGATCATTTTTCGCTTTATTTCGGAATGTTTCTCATTTTTGCTTCGTTCTTGCTTATGCTGCAAGGGCGCTCCGCTAATGAGAGAAAAAAGAAAAATGTAAAGATTATGCGTACATATATAACGAACGAGGGTGAAACCATTACCTACGGCTATCATCCGGTACCGGCTATTGTCATTTCCTTTATTGTCGGCTTTTTTGGCGGTTTGTTTGGCATTGGCGGCGGCTCTTTAATGGTGCCGGCCATGATTTTATTATTTTTCTTCCCGCCGCATGTGGCGGTGGCAACGACCATGTTTATTATCTTTTTATCTTCCTTAGTAAGTTCATTTACACATATTATTTTAGGAAATGTTCAATGGCTGTTTTCTCTTGCGCTTATTCCAGGGGTATGGTTTGGCGCAAAGACGGGGGCATTGATTAATCGAAGACTAAAAAGTAAAACGATTGTCATTATTTTGCGCATCGTATTGATTCTTCTCGGTATTCGTCTTATTTATCAAGGCATTGCCTAAAAACAGCGATAAAAGGGGATGCTGATGCTTGAAAAGAACGATTTATATTTATCATACAAACGATATACACAGTCATTTTGAAAATTGGCCGAAAATGGTTTCGTTTTTAAAGCAGCAAAGAAAGATTCATCAACAAAGAAACGAAACCATGCTTTTATTCGATATTGGTGACTTTGTTGATCGGTTTCATCTAATTACAGAAGCGACGAATGGAAAAGCAAATGTTGAGTTGTTAAATGACTTAGGCTATGATGCAGTGACTATCGGCAATAATGAAGGGATTACACTGCCTCATGATCATTTAAATCAATTGTATGAAAAAGCCGCTTTTCCTGTTCTTGTTGCGAATTTGTTTAAACGAAGCGGGGAAAGACCAAAATGGGCACAGCCATACTGTATTATTGAATTATCGAACACGTTTAAAATCGGAGTCATCGGTTTAACGATTCATTTTACAAAGTTTTACGAATTGCTTGGCTGGACCATTGAAAATCCGTTTGATGTATTAAAAAAGGTGTTAACAGAACTTAAGCCTCAAGTGGATTTTATTATTTTGCTGTCTCATTTAGGAATTCATGAAGATGAACAAATTGCCGAAATGTTTACGGACATTGATCTGATTCTTGGTGCTCATACGCATCATTTGCTTTCTAAAGGACAATATATTCGTAACACGTTATTGTGCGGTGCAGGGAAGTACGGTGAGTATATTGGAGTTGTAAAGCTTCAAATAGATGAACAGGAAAGAGTGATTAAGAAAGAAGCATCGGTAATAAAAACGGCTGAGCTGCAAGAATGTCAAGAAGCTAAACAAAAGCTGGAAAATCTTTGCCGGCAAAGCGAAAAACTGCTTGATGAAACAGTCGTTGAATTAACAGAGGATTTAGAGCTGCACTGGTTTGCTCCTTCGAGATTTCCAAAATTATTAGCCGAGGCGTTAAAAGAGTGGTGCAATGGCGATATCGGTATGGTCAACGCTGGTGTATTATTAGAGCCGCTTTATAAAGGAATTGTGACAAAAAAGGATTTACATCGCATTTGTCCGCATCCGATTAATCCTTGCAAAGTGTATTTACGTGGGGACGAATTAAAGGAAGTAATTTTGCAGGCTGCTACAGAACGGATGAAAACATTACAAATAAAAGGACTCGGGTTCCGCGGCAAAATCATGGGACAGATGGTGTATGATGAAGGCGTCCAATTTGAAACAGAGATGATGAACGACGGACTGGAACATATTCAACACATTTTTATTAACGGAGAGCCGATTGATTTAGAAAAAATCTATGCAGTTGCAACGATTGATATGTTTACATTTGGCAATCTTTATCCGGAGATCCGCCGCGCCGAGCGGAAGGAATATTATATGCCGGAGTTCCTTCGCGATGTGCTCGCTTGGAAATTAACGAATTTATATAAAACTTAGGCACGATTTTCTTTCCTTTTCATACATTGAAGGAGAGGAAAGGAGCGTGGGGAAATGGTTATCGTAACGCCGGTCTTTATTGAAAATCACCCATTTATCGCCATTTCTGTTCAACTGCCGAAAACGAATTTGTTAGCGGTTGCTGGTGACAAAGGCTATATTATGTGCGGAGCCTTGGATGTAGGACTGTTAAATGAAAAGCTAAAAAGCCGGGGCATCATTGCCGGCAGAGCTGTCGGAGTTCGCACCATTGAGCAGCTGCTGGAAGCTCCGCTTGAGTCGGTGACGATTGCCGCTGAGGAACTGGGCATTACAGTTGGTACAAAAGGGAAAGATGCATTACTAAAAATGATATAATTTGAAAGATCTATTTGCTGCAGCTCCTTCCGAACGAATTAGAGGAATTAAAAATAAGAACTGTGAAACAACAATAGCAGCAAATATAAGAAAATTATACGATAAATTGCGCTATGTCCTCTCTTTACGGCATACATATAGCTTGTAAAGGGGGGATTTTTATTGGCTAAGTTTCCCAGTCGCATGAGGAGGGCAGGACCTTTACCTTTTCGTTATGTATTTTTGTTGACGTTTGTATTTTTTATTTTATCGACAGCAATCAGCATTTGGATTATTAATAAAGGAATTGAGCCAACATTGATGGAGATTGCTGAAAAAGAAACAAAGCGGATTGCAAACCTTATCATTAACCGATCTGTTGATCAACAAATTCTCAATGGCGATATTAATATGAATAACTTAATTAAGGTGGAAAAGGATGAATACGGAAAAATTTCGTTTATTGATTTTGATGCTGCCGTTGTTCAACAGGTGCTTGCAAAAACGAATGATAGTGTGGAAAGAAGTTTAAAAGCCGCAATGGATGGGAATTTGAGTGAATTAGAATTTTATGATAAAGAAACGAAACCGGAAGAAAGAGGAATTATTTATTATATTCCGTTAGGTCAAGCAACAAACAACACGCTGCTTGGAAACCTTGGTCCCCGCATTCCCGTGCGGTTTTACATCATTGGCAATGTTGCTTCAGATGTAAAAGAGAAAATTGAGCCGTTTGGAATTAATAATGCATTAGTGAAAGTGTTTATAGAAATTGAAGTAAATGTTCAAGTCGTTATTCCATTTGCGACGAAAACAGCGAACGTATCAAGCAATATTCCTATAGGGATGCAGGTTATTTCAGGCGAAGTGCCAAACTTTTATAACAATGGCGGCAATGTTAATCCTTCATTTGAAGTTCCAGTGGATTAACAGGGTTACTTATGCACAATCATTTTTTCTTTATGAATAAAAGGGAACTTTAATGAGGCTGGCTTGCGGTCAGCCTCATTTTCGTTTTTTCCATTTTTCCTCCCGTTCCCAATACTTTAAATGAGGATATGGATCAAATGACCATTCTGTATAGCCGTTATCTTTATACATGCCATAATGAAGGTGCGGCGGGAATTTTCCGGATGTACCTGGTGGACCATAACCGGAGCTTCCAACCGAGCCGATAATCATTCCCGGCTCAACAATCTGTCCTTCACGCAAATAGCTCGCAAAGCCATTTAAATGAGCAAAATAATGATACGTATTGTTAATATCACGAATACCAATACGCCAACCGCCATATTTATTCCAACCTTTTAACTCAACAATGCCATAGCAAGTCGAACGGACGGGTACTCCATAACCAGCAAATATATCGGTTCCTTCGTGAATTCGTCTTCCGCCCCAGCCTCTTGCATCCCCCCATGTATTTTTATAACTGTAATTCGCATAAAGCGGGAGAGGAAAAGCGTGTTCATCTAACTTCAATGTTCCATATTTCTTATAAATTCTTCCTTTTCCTAATATTAAATCGACCGTTTTGCTTCGCTGATAATAGTCCCATAATGCGATTTTTATATGTTCATGGTCGGTGCCGTAAGATTGAAGATAACGGGCGATGGCAAAAATGACATCTTCATCATCGTTGCGATCAGCCATACCGTCACCGTTCCCATCTATTCCAAGCCCGCCGAATTGTGAAATCGTAAAGGGATTTGTGTCATTTTTGTCCTTATTGAGCGGTCCTGCCCATATTTGCGGCTTTATATAAATTCCAAGTACGCCTTCCGCTTTGGGGATATCGCGGCGCACTTGGCGGATGTTTCGCTCATATTGGTCGATGGCTGCAAAGTAGTACCACGGAATAAGCGAAACCGTTTCCGCTTTTTTGTAAAGCTCCATTCGTTTTTCATAAATAACATCTTGCTCTTCCTTTGCCTGCGCAAAAGCAGGGAAAAACATTGTTATGCTGGTAATAAGAGCAAACAATTTATGCACGGTTTTTACTCCTTTCGGCCGATTTTCATGCTTTTAGTTTAAGAAGATTGTTCATTTTTCATAATTGATAATAGTTGGTAATTATGTGAAAGGAGTTTGTTTCGGCAAAAAATTTTTACGATATCGTTGTTTATGTTACAATCATCTTGATATGAAACTATTACAGTGGAGTGAGATAAATGGCAACGAAAGAAGAACATGTTCGCAAGCCGGAATGGTTGAAAATAAAACTAAATACAAACGAAAATTATATCGGTTTAAAGAAAATGATGCGCGAAAAACAGCTGCATACTGTATGTGAAGAAGCGAAATGTCCGAACATTCATGAATGCTGGGCGGTCAGAAGAACAGCGACATTTATGATTCTAGGGGATGTTTGTACGCGGGCGTGCCGCTTTTGCGCGGTAAAAACAGGATTGCCGACGGAGCTTGATTGGCAGGAGCCGGAGCGCGTTGCCGATTCTGTGCGCTTAATGAACTTAAAGCATGTTGTCGTGACAGCAGTTGCCCGCGACGATTTAAAAGATGGGGGAGCGGCTGTTTTTGCAGAAACAGTACGTGCGATTCGCCGCAAAAATCCGTTTACAACGATTGAGGTGCTTCCTTCCGACATGGGCGGCGTTTATGAAAACTTAAAGATTTTAATGGATGCAAGACCGGATATTTTAAATCACAATATTGAGACGGTTCGCCGTCTTACTCCAAGAGTTCGCGCCCGTGCAACATACGAACGTTCACTTGAATTTTTGCGCCGCGCTAAAGAACTGCAACCGGATATTCCGACAAAATCAAGCATTATGATTGGACTGGGAGAAACGAAAGAAGAAATTTTAGAAACGATGGACGATTTGCGGGCGAATCATGTTGACATTTTAACAATTGGACAATATTTACAACCGACAAAAAAACATTTAAAAGTAGAAAAATATTATCATCCGCATGAGTTTATGGAGCTAAAAGAAATTGCTTTAAGTAAAGGATTCAGCCATTGTGAGGCAGGACCTCTCGTTCGCTCTTCTTATCATGCTGATGAGCAAGTAAATGCTGCGGCGAAGCAAAAACAGATGAATGAAAAAGCATAAATAAAACAGGAGACTGACCTAAAAATAAAGTGCCAAACCCCACAGCACAATATATAGGACTGTATATTGCGAAAGGTATGTGAGGTCGGACACTTATGGGTCAGCTCTCTGTTTTTCATTTTTTATCTTGTCATTGTTTGCTGTGGAGTAGTGCGTTTAGGTGAACCATCATTAAAGTCACGATCGATACGGTCATTCATTTCGTTTATCATTTCTCCGTTTGCGTTTTCGCCATCATTTAGTTTGCGGCCTTGCGGATACTTTAGCATTTCTTTAATAGTCGTATCGATGATTTGATCAATGTTTCTGCTATTTGAATCTAAGTTGCCGTAACGTTCAATTTCTTTGATCATGCGCGGATTATCGGCAACATACACATGGTAATAACGCGGGACAGCAGAAAGAGCGGTTTTCTTTACTTGGTCTGCTGTTTTAAAACGGTTTTTTGTATCCGTATCGTACGCAATTAACACTTCTTCATCTGTGACAAGCGTTGCTACATCATTGACATTTGGCAATTGTGTACATAACTTGCTGATTAAATCAGCGGTTCGTTCACGGTTTAATGCAGGCATATTTGCGTAGTTGTTCCTATCCCCAGGAATCGGGCTTTTTTGATGACGCACATAGCCAAAGTTCGTCATGCGTGAATCATTGCCGTTTCGTACGCCGTCATCATTATATAACTCATTGCGATCGGTTACATTAATCGTATTGCCGCTGCGTTCAAACAGCTCATCATTATTATTTTCCGCCATCTGTGCACAGCCGAACAATGACATTGTTGCACTCATCGATAACACAAGTAACGTCTTTTTCAACTTTAACACCCCCTCACTTTCAGAATGGCTAACTTTAAAATATTTGATAACAGTAATTGATTGGGAATGTTTCATCATTTATGATTAAAGAGGAAGAAGAGGTGAGTGGGATGATTTGCATTAACAATATATGTTATGAATTGATAGAAAATGTGAAAAATGGGTTTAATGAAGAGGCATTTCGCGCACGTTATGCCGATATTTTAAGCAAATATGATTACATTGTTGGCGATTGGGGATATAATCAGTTACGGCTGAGAGGTTTTTTTGACGACCATAATCAAAAAGCGACATACGACACAAAAATAAGCACATTATCAGAATATTTGTACGAATACTGCAATTTCGGCTGTGCTTACTTTGTTTTGCGCAAAGTAAAAAAATAAACTTGGGGTCTGACCCCCACTAATTTAAAGCGTTAATGGAGTGGAGGTCTGACCCCTTACTCATCGTGTGGCGGATGCGCCCCAGGGTCTTGTCTTGGAATGTCTTGATGGAATGCTTTGTATTCATAGTTAAATGCACTATGGTAGCGCTGCCCTTTTTTCCAGGGAGTGCTTTTATTTTCGACAGGCTCTGTTTTTCCGCGTGGAGAGCCGTATGCGCCTTCCGGCAGTGATTCTGGTATAAGAAAATTGCGTATTGCTTCCACATTGGAAAAGTCACTGTATTTTTCTTCATCTTTCATGGTTCATCACCTTCCTCGCTTATAATTTCCCCGCAAGGAAGAGAGGATATTAAATAAATTCGTTTAAAAATGAACGTAAATCATTGGCATCTTCTTCGCTTAAATTGTAAGCATATTCTAAATATCCTGGTTCATCTAAGTCATCTTGCCCGATAATGGCAAATCGATTGCTTTGCAAGTCTAACACTAAATATTTTCCGTAAAAACGGTCTGTTTGCATAATTGCCAAATCAAATCGTTGATTTTCCCCCATAAAGCTGACAAACCGCGTTTTTGTTTCCACTGTATCATCATAAAGGAAAAATCTTTCTCCCATACATAAACACCTCCATTATTTTCAATATCTCCATCATATCAAACGTTTTTGCCTATGTCTGCAACAAAGAAACAGAACTATTGTCAATATGTGATAAAATATATATTGCAAATGGAGATAAGAAAGGAGCACAAGGGGATGTATTTTGTCGATCGGCAAAAAATTGAAGAAACATTGCAGTACATGGAAAAATTAATGCACATTTTTAAACAACGGCAAACATGGGAATCCGAATTTGAACAATTAGCTCTTGAGCGTATTGCTCACCTGTTCATTGAAGCAGTGCTCGATGTTGGAAATGCGATGATTGATGGATTTATTATGCGTGACCCGGGAAGTTACGAAGATATTATTGATATTTTAACGGATGAAAAAGTAATTACTGAGGACCATGCACAAGGTTTAAAAGCCATTATTCAATATCGAAAAGTGCTTGTGCAAAAATATACAAATATCAATCACCAAGAATTATTGGAAACGTTAACGAAACACTTTACAGCATTAGAAGTGTATCCAACGGCGATTCGTGACTATTTGCGAAATGAACTCGGTCCGGTTTCAGCCTTCCGTAACTAACTTATGAAACCATTTTGTATGAACCTCTCCCACCTACACATTGTTTAGAGGTGGGAGACTTCTCGGTGAACATGTTAAAAATTGTTTCATTGCTGTAGATCATATAAAATAAGAAGAGGATGGTGAAGGTAAATGAATCATAAGTCCTCTTCAACAAAACAGGAAATTGTAAACATGTTAAAATTTCAAAAACGCTTAACGGTCAGTGAGATGGCCAAGCAGCTGGGAATTACAGAAATGGCGGTGCGCCGTCATTTAAATACGCTAGAACGCGATCAATTAGTACGGACAACACTTGTTCGTCAAGCGATGGGGCGCCCGATGAACGTTTATGAATTATCAGAAAAGGGAGAAGAGCTATTTCCGCAAAACTATAAGCAAATCGCTCTCGATTTTTTAAAGGATATTGAATCTGTGGCAGGACGAGAAACAGTAGAGAAATTGTTTCAAAACAGGAAAGAGCGCATGAAACAAATGTATGAGGAACAGTTTGCAAATAAATCATTTGATGAAAAAATGGTTGAATTAGCCCATATTCAAAATAAACACGGCTATATGACAGAGCTGAAAAAAGATGAAGACGGCACGTATCATTTCATTGAACATCATTGTCCGATTGCCGAAGTAGCTAAAGATTATCAAGTTGCCTGTGATTGTGAGTTGCAATTGTTTCAGCAATTGTTAGGAACTCCAAAAGTGACGTCACAAGCTTGCATGGCAAAAGGCGACAATGTTTGTTATTACGAAATCAAGAAACACGATTATGCTGAATAAACAAAACGCTTTCCCGAGCAGGAAGCGTTTTGTTTTTGACAATGAATAAAACATACGATACAGTTTTTCACGTGTAGGCATCATAAAGGAGTGTATAGGAATGAAAAAGTACAAAGGCTATTTAATCGATTTAGACGGTACGATGTATCGCGGAACGGAATGTATTGCGGAAGCGCGTGATTTTGTTAAGGAATTGCATAAACGAGACATTCCTTATTTATTTGTTACCAATAACTCCTCACGCACACCAGAACAAGTCGCAAAAAAACTGGAGAACTTCGGGATTCCGGCAACAAAAGAGCAAGTATTTACAACAAGTCAGGCAACAGCTAATTATATTTTCGAACGAAAACCAAATGCTTCTGTTTATGTCATTGGTGAAGAAGGCATTCGTACCGCTTTAGAGGAAAAAGGGTTTACGTTTGCCGAAGAAAACGCAGAATTTGTCGTCATGGGAATCGACCGCAGCATTAACTATGAGAAATTAGCGATTGCTTGTTTGGCTGTCCGCAACGGGGCAACTTTTATTTCGACGAACGGAGATATTGCCATTCCAACAGAAAGAGGGTTGCTGCCTGGTAATGGCTCATTAACTTCTGTTGTCGCCGTATCGACACAAGTAAACCCAATCTTTATCGGCAAGCCGGAAAAAATCATTATGGAACAAGCTTTGAAAGTTTTAGGAGTTCCCCGGGAAGATACGTTAATGATTGGCGATTATTATGATACAGATATTATGGCCGGAATGAACGCCGGGATGGATACATTGCTCGTTCATACAGGAGTAACAACAAAAGAATTGCTAAAGAAATATGAAAAACAGCCGACATATGCGGTTGATTCATTAAAAGAGTGGATGGATCGCATTTAAGTCAACATCCTGCAACGCAAAAGGAGGCTGACTAAAACAGAAAACTGTCACCCCCCACAACGCAATATATAGGACAAACTATATATTGTCGAATGTGCGTAAGGTTAGACATTTATGCATCAGCCTCCTAAAATCATGAAATTCATTACCCCTGATTATTCTGTATTAGCGGCGCGGTGAGCAAGCCGGCTTGAAGCAGCAGCGGCGATTGCTCCGACAATATCATCTAAGAATGTATGACATTGGCCGCTTGATTTATCATTTAAGTGTTTTAAGATGCCCGGCTTTTCTTTATCAATATAACCATAGTTTGTAAAACCAATGGAACCGTAGATGTTTACAATCGATAAGGCTAAAATTTCATCTATTCCATATAGCCCTTCGTCGCTTTTGATTGTTGTTTGCAGCGGCTCATCCAACATTCCGTTTTCCGCTAATTTGTCAAGCTGAATTCCTGTCAAAATGGCGTTTTGTACTTCGCGTTTAGCGATCACGCGATTAACATTATGAATACATTCTTCTATTTGCAAGTTAGGATGATATTTTGACTGCAAATAGTACACTAGTTCCGCAATATCTTCAATGGTAACCCCGCGCTCCTCAAGCCGTTTTCGTGCTGCTTGCTCGATTTTGCTCATGATTCTTTTCTCTTCGCTCATCGTCGTCACCTATTTCTTCTAAAGTAAAAACTTTTTAGATATATATTTATGTTTGTCAAGATAGAAATGTGATTTTTTAATGATTTTTCTTTTTCATCATTGCCCCTCTTTAGAACTTTATGCAGATTTTTTGTTGAATATCTACATATATTTTTCATAGAGGGGGGACGGAAAAGATGCAAAAACAAATTTATGAAAAATACGGATTAAGAACGGATAAAATTGAAAACGTTGACGGTTATGACACATTTATCATTCAAAATTATTTGTATTTTATTGTGCCGGCAATCAATATAACAGAAGGAGAAATGATGGAATTACAGCAGATGAGTTCATATATGTTAGCAAAAGGAGATGCCGCAGTTGCTTCCTTTGTTCCAACGAGAGCAGGAACGATCATTGCCCGCATTCATGAACAGCCAATTGTTATTTTACGCAGCCATATTCAGCCATATACAAGAACAATCAACATAGGAAAAGAACTGGCAAAATTTCATCAGCGCGGCCGGACTTATCCATATTATGTAAATTATTGTAAGCGAATCGGTCAATGGAAAGATTTATGGGGAAAAAGGTTAGACCAGATGGAAATGTTTTGGCGCAGCAAAGTGCAAATGCATCCAGAAAATGAGTTTGAACGAATGTTTGTTGACTCCTTTCCTTACTATTTAGGATTGACGGAAAATGCGATTCAATATTTAGTTGATACTGAATTGGATGACGAGCCGTATACCGTTGATTGTGCGACAATTTGTCATCAGCGGTTTACAGAACGGTTGTGGCGGCAGGGAGCAAAGCTGCCGACGGAATGGGTATATGACCATTGCTCCCGTGACCTTGCCGAATGGGTCCGCTATTTTTATCATACGAATCGATTGCTGACAGCGGAGAAAATGAAAAGCTTTTTCACAGAATATCAAAGGATCACACCGCTTACCACTTTTTCTTGGCGGCTTATTTATTCCCGGTTGTTGTTTCCGCTTCATTATTTTGAATGTATTGAAGGATACTATTTAGCGCGGGAGGAAGAGCAGAAAAAAATGTATGAGGAAAAATTGTCGCATCTATTAAATCAATCCGGAGAATATGAACAGTTTTTAGGAAATTTTTATGATTTAGTAGAGCTTCCGGCAAATAGGTTTAGCTTGCCAAAAATGAAATGGCTGTCATTTTCGTGATTGGTTTCCTCAAGAGGATAGCATTAGAGGGAGTCTATCCGGATTTATTTTTGTTTGAAAAAAGATGGAAATTTTTCTATGCTAGTATAGAAATAATTTAACTTTTGAAAGGGGTCCTACTCATGAATAAGCCATACATTTTCGTTACAAGAAAATTGCCGGACACCGTCATTGAACGCTTGCTGTCATTTGCTGAAGTAAAAATGTGGCCGTACGAAGATGTGCCCGTTACCCGTGAAGTGTTGTTAGAAGAAGCGAAAAAAGCGGATGCGCTATTGACGATGCTGTCGGACTGCATTGACAAAGAAGTCATAGAAGCCGGACAAAATCTGAAAATCATCGCCAACTTAGCAGTTGGCTTTGATAATATTGATATTCCGTTTGCGACTGAGCGGAGAATCGCTGTTTGCAATACACCTGACATCTTAACGGATACGACCGCAGATTTAACATTTGCTTTATTGCTAGCTACGGCCCGCCGTCTCGTTGAAGCGGCTGAGTTTGTTAAAGCCGGAGAGTGGAAAAGCTGGAGTCCGCTTCTTTTAGCAGGCTATGATGTGCATCATAAAACAATCGGCATTGTTGGCATGGGGAAAATTGGGCAGGCGGTTGCAAAACGGGCGACAGGCTTTGACATGAACATTCTTTATCATAACCGTTCAAGAAATGAAGAAGCAGCACAAATGCTTGGAGCTACATACTGTTCATTTGACGAGTTATTAAAACAATCCGATTTTGTTGTATGTTTAACCCCATTAACGGACGAAACGCATCATTTGTTTGACAAAGAAGCATTTAAGAAAATGAAGAAAACGGCGATTTTTGTTAATGTTTCACGCGGCCCTGTTGTTGATGAAGATGCGTTATATGAAGCGCTTGTCAACGGGGAAATTGCCGGAGCTGGTTTAGATGTCTTTTATAAAGAACCAATTGATGCAACCCATCCGCTATTAACATTGAAAAATGTGGTCGCCTTGCCGCATATCGGAAGCGCAAGCATGGAGACCCGTTTTGCGATGATGGAATTATGCTGCCGAAACATTACGTCAGTGCTAAATGGTGAAAAGCCGGAAACATTGGTAAACAAAGAATGGCTATGCGAAACGAAGCGTTGTTAACGGCTCGACTTGACTCGGTATATTATCTGTTGTTAGGTTTTATCATGATTGCAGGGTCTGACACTTTCTTTTTGGTCAGACCTTTTTATTTTAATAAAAAAATTTTTTATTTTAATAATTCAGAATTAACTTGATGTTAAGCGTTTTCAGGATATAAGATAGTAAAAATAATGATTGTAAAGAAAACAATCATCCATTATAATGTCTACTATAAAAATACAATTGTTTATACAGAAAACACACAAAGGGTGAGGAAAGTGGAAAAACCGATTTCAGTTGGTCTGTTAGGATTAGGAACGGTCGGCAGCGGAGTTGTAAAAATTATCGAGAATCATCAAGACAAATTAAGACATCAAGTCGGCTGTCCCGTGAAAATAAAAAAAGTTCTTGTAAGAGATTTATATAAGGAACGCAGTGTGAAAATCGATACTCATTTATTGACGACAGATGTGAATGAAGTGATTCATGATCCGGAAATCGATGTTGTTATTGAAGTGATGGGGGGCGTTGAAGAAACAAGACGCTATCTTTTAAATGCGTTAAGAAATGGCAAGCATGTTGTTACAGCCAATAAAGATTTAATGGCATTATATGGTTCAGAGCTTTTAGCGGTTGCCTCGGAGAATCACTGTGATTTATTTTATGAGGCAAGCGTAGCGGGCGGTATTCCGATTTTGCGAAGCCTTGTCGATGGGTTAGCTTCAGACCGGATTACGAAAATGATGGGAATTGTCAATGGAACGACGAATTTTATTTTAACGAAAATGAGCAAATACGGAGCGCCTTATGAAGAAGTATTGGCTGAAGCGCAGGCGCTCGGTTATGCGGAAGCGGATCCGACATCTGACGTAGAAGGATTAGATGCAGCGAGAAAAATGGCGATTTTAGCGCGATTAGGGTTTTCAATGAACATCGATTTAGATGATGTACAAGTAAAAGGGATTACGGGAATTACCGAGGAAGATCTCAATTATAGCAAACGTCTTGGTTATACAATGAAACTGATTGGTATTGCTCATCGCGATGGGGATAAAGTCGAAGTAAGCGTCCAGCCGACGTTACTGCCTGATTCGCATCCGCTTGCATCGGTCAATGATGAATATAATGCGGTTTATGTCTACGGAGAAGCGGTCGGCGAAACGATGTTTTACGGGCCGGGAGCAGGAAGCCTTCCGACAGCGACAGCGGTTGTGTCCGATTTAGTAGCGGTGATGAAAAACATGAGATTAGGGGTTAACGGCAGAAGCGCTGTTACTCCTCAGTATCCTAAACGATTGAAGTCGCCTTGTGAAATTTTTTCTAAATATTTCTTGCGTATCCATGTAAAAGATCAAGTCGGAGCGTTTGCGAAAATTACAGCGATTTTTGCAGAGCACGGAGTCAGCTTTGAGAAGATTTTGCAGCTTCCTTTAAAAAACAGCGAGCTTGCTGAGATTGTTGTTGTTACACACAAGGCATCACTTCAAGATTATGAGGAAATTTTTCAAAAATTGCGCGATTTAGAAGTTGTTCATGAAGTGAAAAGTTCATATCGCGTTGAAGGAGACGGGCAGTTATGATGTGGAGAGGGCTTTTGTATCATTATCGTGACTATTTGCCGGTTACGGAAAAAACACCGATGATTTCGTTAAATGAAGGCAATACCCCTCTGATTCGCTTAGAAAATTTGTCGGAAAAATTGGGAATTGATTTATATGTAAAAGTAGAGGGAGCGAATCCGACAGGCTCTTTTAAAGATCGAGGCATGGTGATGGCGGTCGCTAAAGCGAAAGAGGAAGGAAGCAGCACCATTATTTGCGCGTCGACAGGCAATACGTCAGCGGCCGCTGCTGCGTATGCAGCGCGTGCCGGCTTGCGCTGTATGGTTGTCATTCCTGACGGGAAAATTGCGATGGGCAAGCTGGCTCAGGCAGTGATGTACGGAGCGCAGATTTTTGCGATTCAAGGGAATTTTGATGAAGCATTAAAAATGGTGCGCCGCCTAAGTGAAGTTGCCCCGATTACATTAGTCAACTCAGTGAATCCGTATCGAATCGAAGGACAAAAAACCGCCGCTTTTGAAATTTGCGACCAGCTTGGCAAAGCACCGGATATTCTTGCAATTCCGGTCGGCAACGCCGGAAATATTACGGCTTATTGGAAAGGTTTTAAAGAATATAATGAAAAACATCAGACAGGACTGCCGCAAATGCGCGGCTTCGAAGCGGAAGGGGCTGCGGCGATTGTCCGCAATCAAGTGATTGAGAATCCAGAAACGATTGCTACAGCGATTCGCATCGGAAATCCGGCAAGCTGGGATAAGGCCGTACAGGCAGCAAATGAGTCAAACGGAAAAATTGATGAGGTGTCAGATGAAGAAATATTAGAGGCATATAAGCTTCTTGCGAGAGAAGAAGGGGTATTTGCCGAGCCGGCTTCATGCGCCTCCATTGCCGGTGTATTAAAACAATTAAAATCAGGTGAAATTGTAAAAGGAAGTACGGTTGTTGCTGTATTAACAGGAAACGGTTTGAAAGACCCGAATGTAGCGATGGATGCAGCTGCGATAAAACCGCTTGTTCTTCCGAATGATGAACAAATTCTCTTTCAGCATATTCAAGGAGTTGTTCATCAATGAAGGAAGGTGAAATGTTAAAAATTGTTGTTCCTGCCAGTACAGCCAACCTTGGTCCTGGTTTTGATTCAATTGGCTTGGCCGTGTCCCGCTATTTAACGTTGGAAGTTACATTAAGCGATCAGTGGATATTTGTGCCCTGCACTTCAGAAGTAGAAAGTATTCCAACGGGTGAAGACAATCTCGTTTTTCAAGTGGCGGATCATTTAGCTAAAAAATATGGAAAAACACTTCCATGCTGCTTAGTGAATGTGTATAGTGATATTCCGTTTACACGCGGATTGGGAAGCAGTGCCGCTGCCATCATTGCCGGCATTGAATTGGCAAATGAACTGGCTGATCTTTCGCTTACAATGGAGGAAAAGATGCGGTTTGCCAGCTGTTTTGAAGGGCATCCCGATAATGTAGGAGCTTCCTTATACGGTGGGCTCGTCATTGGAAGTCATAGGAAAGATGAGACAAATATTGTGCATGTTAATAATCTTGATTTTGATCTCGTTGCCGTGATCCCGAGTTATGAATTAAAAACAGCAGAGGCAAGAAGTGTTCTTCCTGATTCTTTTTCCCGACATGAAGCTGTTGAAGCAAGCTCAGTCAGCAATGTATTGGTGGCTGCATTGCTGACAGGAAACTGGAATTTAGCGGGGAGAATGATGGATTGTGATGTATTCCATCAACCATATCGCAAAGCGATTATTCCGGAATTGCAAACCGTACAAGACGTTGCTAAAAAGTATGGGGCATTCGGTGTCGCCTTGAGCGGTGCAGGGCCAACGGTGCTTTGTTTTGCTGAATCAGGAAAAGGAAAAGAACTGCACAAACATCTTTCTCATCATTTTCAAGATTGTTCGGTTGAATTATTATCAGTGGAGCCAAACGGCAGCAGAGTGTATAAAATGCCGTTAGTAAAATAGGAGCAGCTCATGAAGGGCCTGCTCCTATTTTACTGTTGTTAAAACACTTGTTCCACTTCGACGATGCCAGGTACTTCTTCTAAAAGTGCGCGTTCGATACCTGCTTTTAATGTAATTGTTGAACTTGGGCAGCTGCCGCATGCACCAAGCAAGCGCAATTTTACTACGCCGTCTTCTACATCGACTAATTCGCAGTCACCGCCATCGCGGAGCAAAAATGGACGAAGTTTATCTAAAACTTCTTGTACTTGTTGTTTAATATCTTGATCAGACATTCTTATCGACTCCTTTCTGTAACTTTATTATAATCAGGATAAAGAAAAAAATCTATTGACATGGTTTATATGATGTAATTTTTTAGCGCTGAGAGGAATGGTGACAAAACATGGTATTAAAACCTGTGGAAATATGTGTATATGGCGCAGAAGTAGTATGCCCTTCCTGCGTCCATTTACCCTCTTCGAAAGAGACATACGAATGGTTAGAAGCGGCAATTAAGCGTAAATATCCGAACCAGCCGTTTTCTATTTCCTATATTGACATTTTTAATCCCCCGGATGATGAAGAAAAGAAAGCGTTTGCAGAAAGGGTGATTGAGGAAGATTTATTTTACCCTGTCGTATTAGTAGCAGGGACTATTGTCGGAGAAGGAAACCCGAAGTTAAAAGATGTGTATGCGGAAATGGAGAAATACGGTTATAAAGCTCAGTGACGAAAAAAGAGAGGCTGATATGAGACAGCCTCTCTTTTTGTGAAAGAAGACGAAGTAAGCGATAAACCGGATGTATTTTTATAGTAGTGAGAAAAAGATAAAAACCCGCCTATTTCCCGCCTGATTTTTGACGGATATTTTTTAACATGATGTTCACCGAGAAGTTTCCCACCTCTAAGCGGAGTGTAGGTGGGAGAGGTTCATATAAATATTGATATATCAACGGTTTTATAGGTGTTTTGCTTCGTTTAAAATTAATAACCGTTATGGTATTTGTACATCCAAAGCACACCTGATTTAAGAAGGCGCGGTACTCTTCCGGTTATAGGACGATCAGCGACAAGCCCGAAGCCGTGTTTTTTGCCAAGAGAGCCGAGTATCCCTTTTAATTTAATTGGCGGAAACTCACTAGGCGGTTCTTCGCCTCTCCAACGCTTCTGCAATACTTGAACGATTTGTTCCGCTTGCCCCTCGGCGAGCTGGGCGCTTGGAGCATGCGGTAAGCTTGCACAGTCGCCAACAACATATACGTTTTCATAGCCTGGGATATTATGCTGGTTTGTTAACACAACACGACCTTGGCCATCTTTTTCGACATTAAGTTCGCGCACGACTTTATTTGGCTGAATTCCTGCTGTCCAAACAATGGCGTCACAATGAATCGGTTCGTCATGGTTATACAGCTTATTTTCTTCCACTTTTGTAATGTTCGATTGACGAACAATTTCAACACCGTGAGAATGAAACCAGTTTTCTACATAGTTGCTGAGCCGCTCTGGAAACATGGATAAAATTCGTTGTCCGCGGTCGAATAGTTTAATGTGTAAATCCGGCCGGCTTTCGACTAATTCGCTTGCAAGTTCTACACCACTTAAACCCGCACCGACAATACCGACAATCGATCCAGGCGGTAAATTATTTAGCTTTTGATAAGTAGCTCGAGATTTATCAATGGACTGGATGCTGTGTGTGAACTCTTCTGCACCTGGAACATTATGATACTTATCTTCACAGCCTAAACCGATAACCAAATCATCATAAGAAACTGTCGATTCGTCGCTTAAAAGAACAGTTTGGTTTTCTAGATCAATTTTTACCACTTCACCGAAACGATAGGTCAATTGAGGATGTTCAGGAAATGGAACGCGAATGTGATGGTCGCTAATTGTTCCAGCTGCAAGTGCATAATATTCCGTTTTTAAACAATGATAAGGCACACGGTCAACAAGCGTGATGTGAACGTTCTCAGGTACGTTGTTTGGCAGAAGACGGTGCAAAATTCTCATGTTTCCGTATCCTCCACCGAGCAGAACGAGGTTTCTCATGGCAGAATTTCCCCTTTTTTCTTCTTTTCATCAAGCAGTATATCCAAAAAAACGTGTACAAAATGACACTAAAAGTATAGCTAAATTGTGACAAAATAACAACAATTTTTCGAAAAATGATAACATCATTCTCTAATTATGTTGAAAAAATAATAAAAATTGACGTTTCAAATAAAAATGGATACGATGATAAACAGTAGTGAGGTGAGTAAATAAAATGATTAAGCCGATGATCGAATTTTGTATTAGCAATTTGGCCAATGGGGCCCAAAAGGCTTTGGAAATATTAGAAAAAGACCCGAATTTAGATATCCTTGAATATGGCTGTTTAGGGTATTGCGGAAAATGTGCGCAGACATTATATGCGATGGTGAATGGGGAAATTGTCACTGGGGAAACTCCTGAAGATTTAGTGAAAAATATTTATAAATATTTAGATGAAAATCCGATGTTTTAGCTAAAAAACGAGGCTGACCCTAAAAAAGTGTCGAACCTCGCAAAAAAGTATATAGTGCATAACACTTGATAAGAGCACGATATATGATGGATTGGGAGTGAGTTCAGCACTTATGGGTCAGCTCTTGTTTTGTACAAGCTTCTGTTGTTCGCGAATTTCCTGCCAACGTTCATATGCCATTTCAACAATTCGTTTTTCAATTGTTTCTTTCTTTTTAGCAATTACTTTAGAAAAGTATAAAATAGCTTCTTTGTTATTGCCAAGTCTCCTGTTCAGTTCACCAATTAAGTAAAGAAGACGAACTTCTGACATATGCGTATAGATAAAGTCCTCTTCGCTGTAGGAAGTGATATATTCCTGTAATGCCAGTCTCATAAAGCGCTGTTCTTGGTCTGTGATTTTATATGTGCGGTATAACCAAGCCAGGCGCATATATAATCCTGCAATTGTAATATGTTTTTCGTGTTTTAGTGTAGCAGAATAAATGCCGAGCTTATAAGTGTTAACGGCTTCTTGAAATGTTCGCTTACCGCCGTAATCGAAGCCGGACCACTGTTCGCATATTTTCTTTTGAATCGTTTCAAGAGTCGAAGGTGGAAAATACGTAGAAAATTCTTCTGTTACTGCAAATCCGCAATGAGGGCAGACGCTAACATAATAAAACAAAGGGTTCAGATCTTCAGGATCGTAATAAGAACAAAAGTCGGTATCATGACGAATGGCCCGGACAAAGCGAGAGCGAATTTTTTTCGTTGTATAAACGTTTTTACATACTAAACATGTCATCTTTCGGTCATAGAGCGGTTCTAAATGTTCCATTATAAATCCTTCCTCTCGCCAACTAAGAATAAAATCCTATATTATATACCATAATTATAACGCTAAATACGTGATTATAGCACTATATTATATAGATTTTTTAGTATAATTCGATCTATTTTCCTGAAAAAGGATTGACCAAAAGCAAAGTGTCAGACCCCACAACCACAATAATGCACATAATAGTATGATGGATTTCGTGTGAGATCAGACACTTATGGGTCAGTTCTTTTTAGATTGGGGGATATTTTCATTGTTTCCTAATCTTCTACATTTTATACTAAACTTAAAAAATTTATATAATCTAGGAGGAAAAAATGCGACGCTTTTCATTCACAAAAATGCACGGATTAGGCAACAGCTATATATATGTCAATTTATTTGAGGAGAATATCCCGGAGGAACTGTTGTCAGAGTTAGCGGTTCAAGTTTCTAACGTCAACACTGGAATTGGCGCTGACGGAATGATTTTGATTTGTCCATCAGAAGTAGCACCTGTGAAAATGCGTATTTTCAACAGTGATGGCTCAGAAGGGAAAAACTGCGGCAACGGATTGCGCTGTGTGGCGAAGTATGCATATGAGCATCAATTAGTGAAAGAAACATCGTTTTTGATTGAAACATTATCAGGTCTTGTAAAAGCAGAAGTTTTTGTCGAAAACGATGTAGTGACAAAAGTGACCGTTGATATGGGACGTCCGCGTTTAAAGCGAAGCGAAATTCCGATGGTTGGGGAAGAAGCTGAGCAGGTTGTCGCGGAACCAGTGCAATTTTGCGGAGAATGGTATGAAATGACAGGTGTTTCGATGGGAAATCCGCACGCTGTATTTTATGTAGATGATATTGAACAAGCTCCGGTGACGACGCTTGGACCAATTGTCGAAAAAGATGCTCGCTTTCCGGAAGGGATTAATGTCGAATTTGTCGAGGTCGTTAATGATCATGAGCTTCATTTTCGTGTTTGGGAGCGCGGCTCTGGCGTTACGCAGGCGTGTGGAACGGGAGCCTGTGCGGCAGTGGTCGCATCCGTGCTAAACGGAAAGACAGCGAGAAATAAAGAGACGGTTGTTCATCTGGCCGGCGGTGACTTATATATTACATGGACAGATAAAGGAAACGTGTTAATGACCGGGCCGGCCGAAACGATTTGTACAGGTGTCTATTATTATTGATAGCATCTTATTTGAGCAGTTAATGACAAAACATATATACTAAAAGGTAAGGAGGGAACAGAGAATGAATGATATTATTACTCTTACGGAAGCAGCTGCTTTCCAAATTAAAGATATGATGAAAGAAAATGAGGAAGAAGGTGCATATCTCCGCATCGGTGTAAAAGGCGGCGGCTGCAGCGGTTTATCATATGGAATGGGATTTGACCACGAGCGCCATGAAGATGATCATGAGTTTGAGCAATATGGCATTAAAATTTTAATTGATAAAGAAAGTGCACCGATTTTAAAGGGGACGGTTATTGATTATAAGCAATCATTAATGGGTGGAGGATTTACGATCAATAACCCGAACGCCATTGCTACGTGTGGCTGCGGCTCCTCCTTTAGAACAGCGACGAATGCGGGCACGCCGGAGGAGTGTTAAGCGGTTAAACGCGATATATCAACATTTTTAGAGGCGGGAATTATTCTGTTCAATCGATTGTCTCGCTGCGGGTGAGAATCCGAGGCTGTCCCAAAAGCCCCAGGGTCAGGCCCCACAACACAATGGACATAATGTTGGATATATATTGTGAAATGAGTGTGAGATCAGCCATGAGACAGCCTCATATTAACACCCTAAAATTAGCAAAATAGGATTGTGAATAACGATCTTCTTACCGATGGTCTTAAAAGAAGCGAGATAAATAAGAAAAAAAGAGGGGACGCCCGAGATTTGGGCTCCCCTTTTTATTATTTACCGATAAACATTTGTGTCCAGTGGTTTCCAGCTTGCTCAAAGCCTACTCCAATGTGAGTAAACTGTTTATTCAAAATGTTTGCTCTATGACCAGAGCTATTCATCTAGGCTGTAACAACCTCTTGTGGGGTGCGTTGACCTTGAGCAATGTTTTCACCTGCTGTTTTGTAGGTAACACCAAAGTTCCTCATCATATCAAAAGGAGAACCATAAGTCGGACTTGTATGTGAGAAATAATGGTTTTGTTGCATATCCTGGGATTTTTTCTGAGCCACAGCACTTAGCTGAGCATCCGCTTTTAAAACAGGAAGACCTGCTCGAGCTCTTTCTTTGTTTGTTAATTCAATGACTTGTTGAGCATATTGACTGATCCCGGCAGAAGGCTGAGTTGGTTGTTGCTGAGTTGGTGTCTGCTGTCTAGGTTGAGTTGGTTGCTGTTGTGTTGGCGTTTGCATTTGATTTGGTGGCAGTGTATATTGTCTTTGCTGCTGATTCCATTGTTGCTGAAGTCTTGCTTGCCACTCAGCTGCTTGTTTAGGGTCCACCTCAACAAATTTGTACTTTGCATCTTGGATCAATACTGCTCTTGTATGAGGATAGTTGTTGCTTGATATCGATGTATACGAAGCTGAAATATCCATGTTTTTATTATCATCATTGTCATTGCGATCTGTATCCATTGTGTTACACGCTGTAAGCCCCATTACTAGGGCAGAAGCTGCGAGAAAGCCAATCATTTTCTTTATCATCGTATCGCCTCCTAATGTATTATTTTTTTACACCCTTAGTTTTTATATTTTTGAAGGAAAGTAAAGATGGGAATACCTGTGATAAATGGAATGTCTAAGAATAAAAAAAAACGAGTTGGGCAAATCCCCAACTCGTTTTTTAATATGATCGCCGCGCCTCCGCTTTTCTTGGTTGTCTAGCTCCGGCGGCTATCCCCTCCCGACGCTTCGGCTCCGCTGTGGCGGCAACAGCCTCCTCGCGGATCCTCCAGCGCGTGTCGGGGATAAGCAAGCCGCCTCCGCTTTTCTTGGTTGTCTAGCTCCGGCGGCTATCCCCTCCCGACGCTTCGGCTCCGCTGTGGCGGCAACAGCCTCCTCGCGGATCCTCCAGCGCGTGTCGGGGATAAGCAAGCCGCCTCCGCTTTTCTTGGTTGTCTAGTTTCAGCGCCTAGCTCTCTGTGCCAAATAACCTTCCCCCTCGAAGTGACAAGCACTTCTGCGGGTGAAGAACATTTGGCTTCGAGAGCTAACCGCGGCGCCTCCGCTTTTCTTGTTAGAACATGGATGTTGAGTGCAGCGGCTGTACTTTTGCGTTTGGATCGATGTACGCTTTTGCATTGTTAACCGCTGTTGGTGCTTCTCCGAAACCGCAAGCAATTAATTTAACTTTTCCTTCATATGTGCAAATGTCTCCAGCGGCATAGACGCCTGGAATGTTCGTTTCCATTTTCGAGTTGACTTTAATCGAGTTCTTTTCAATTTCTAATCCCCATTCTTTAATTGGCCCGAGAGAAGAAACAAAGCCGTAGTTGACAATGACTGCATCAACATCAATTGTTTCCTTCGTTCCTGTTTTTACTTCTTCCAATACGACTTGTTTAATGCTGTTTTCATCGCCAATAAGCTCTACTGGCACGAAAGGAGTTTTTACTTCTACTCTTGATTTCATTAAGTTTTCAACACTGTGTTCATGAGCGCGGAACTTATCGCGGCGATGGACGATTGTAACTTTTTCTGCAATCGGTTCAAGCATTAATGCCCAGTCTACCGCAGAGTCCCCCCCGCCGCAGACAAGCACTTTTTTGCCGGCAAATTTATTTAAATCATCGATAAAGTAATAAAGGTTTTTTCCTTCGTATTGTGCCGCGCTTTCAAGCTCTAGGCGGCGCGGTTGGAAAGCGCCGTTTCCAGCGGTAATAATCACTGCTTTTGAATAGTGGATTTCTTTGTTTGTAATAAGCTTGAATGTGCCGTCTTCGAGTTTTTCAAGCTTTTCCACAGACTGCTCTAGGCAAACAGTAGGATTGAATTTGGACATTTGTTCTTTTAGGTTATCAATTAATTCTTGGGCGCGGATTTTTGGAAATCCAGCAACGTCATATATGTATTTTTCCGGATAAAGCGCAGAAAGTTGTCCGCCCAGCTGTGGAAGACTTTCAATGATTTTAACGCTTGCTTGACGCATACCGCCATAAAAAGCAGTAAATAATCCCGTTGGACCGCCGCCGATAATGGTAATGTCATATACTTTTTGATCTTCTTTCACAACAATTCCCCCTAAATATCAATTGTCTGATGAGCCAGCATTGTAAAAAAGATTATATCATCATTTTTCGCTTTCTCATCACTCAATTCAGAATTTTAGCACATAATTCATTTTATCATATTCGGTTGGTGCTTTGAACAGGCTTGTACTTGAGGTTTTTAAAACGAGCGGGGAAGCGATAAAAAATAAGGACGAAAAACATAAAAATGACTTGAAAATTGTCGGAAAAACGAATAATATGATTTAGTGAATAGATTGTTAAGATTTTGTGACAACATTTTTACAAATGTATGTATTTTTTTGTGTAGTATATCGTGAATTAATTCACAAACTTTTTCGATAAAAATTTTTGAAGCGGTACAATATAGCCAATTCAAACTGAAAAAATTAAAAAGGGTGGAAGTGATTCGGTTGAAAAAGCCAAATGTTGTTATTTTAGGTGCTGGTTATGGTGGTTTAATGACAACAGTGCGCCTGCAAACAATGGTAGGTGTCAATGAAGCGAACATTACGCTTGTAAACAAAAACGACTATCATTATGAATCAACATGGTTGCATGAAGCATCTGCTGGTACGCTGCATCATGACCGTGTTCGCTATCCGATTGCCGATGTCATTGACAGCCGCAAAGTTAATTTCGTGAAAGATACAGTTGTCAAGGTTGTGCCAGAGGAGAACCGCGTGATTCTCGAAAATGGTGAATTATCTTACGATTACTTAGTTGTTGCGTTAGGTTTTGAGTCAGAAACATTCGGTATTAAAGGTATTAAAGAATATGCTTTCTCTATTGCGAACGTAAACGCAGCCCGTCAAATTCGCGAACACATTGAGTATCAATTTGCGACTTATAACACAGAAGCAGAAAAACGTGATGAGCGTTTAACGATTGTTGTTGGCGGTGCAGGCTTCACAGGTATCGAGTTTCTTGGTGAGTTAGTGAATCGTGTCCCAGAGCTTTGCCGCGAATACGACGTCGATCCGCATAAGGTGCGCATTATTTGCGTTGAAGCGGCTCCAACCGTTCTTCCTGGTTTTGATCCAGAGCTAGTTGAGTATGCGGTGAACTTGTTAGAGCGCAAAGGTGTCGAATTCAAAATTGGAACAGCAATTAAAGAGTGCACGCCAGAAGGCATCATCGTTGCCAAAGGCGATGAAGTAGAAGAAATTAAAGCTAGTACTGTTGTTTGGGCAGCAGGTGTGCGCGGCAGTTATGTGATTGATGAGTCAGGATTTGAAGCAATGCGCGGACGCGTAAAAGTTGACCCGTTCTTACGTGCGCCAGGTTATGAAAATGTATTTATCGTTGGTGATTGTTCGTTAATTATCAACGAAGAAACGAACCGCCCATACCCGCCAACTGCACAAATTGCCATGCAGCAAGGTGAAGTTTGTGCGAAAAACCTCGCTGTGCTTATCCGCCAGCAAGGTGAGTTGCAAGCGTTTAAACCAGATCTTAAAGGTTCAGTTTGCTCGCTCGGTGAAGATGATGCGATTGGTGTTGTATTCGGCAAGAAAATTTGGGGTTCAAAAGCCAGCTTCATGAAGAAAATGATTGATAACCGCGCTTTATACTTAATCGGTGGTTCGTCATTAGTGATGAAAAAGGGTAAATTCAATTTCTTTTAATTATCGATAAAACGAAAAGGCAAGAACAGAGAGATGATTCTTCTGTTTTTGCCTTTTTTGTTTTGTACGATTAAAATTTAAAAAATTAAGAAAAATAAAGATTATGGAAGCATATGCATGATGTATCCGTTTACATTCGTCTAAATGCCCGAAATTCCCTCTTTCCTTTTTAACAAAAATTTTGATATATTATCAGAAAATTAAGAAAATTAATGAAAGGATGAATCAACATGAAAGAAACCATTCAAACGGTATGTCCATATTGCTCAGGGAACGGATATGTACAATTAGTTTTAGGCGGTTCTGAAACTTGTTACTGTTGCTCTGGAAAAGGTGTTACAGTTAAAGATAAACAATAGCATTGTAATTCATTGACTCCCTTTTCACGATTCAGTACACTTAAGGATGATGTACTGGAGGTGAGTAGGGATGGAAATGAGTCTGCCTGTTTTAATTATATCGATGTTATTATTTTTTGTATTGTTTTTTGGCATTGGCTTTTTGTTGAATATGCTGCTTCGAATGTCGTGGATTATGGCGATATTAAGTCCAATCGTATTTATATTTATCATTGATGATGTAAAGTTTATTCAATATTTTACTGATCCTGTTACTTCTTTCGGTGCCTTGAAAGAACGAATTTTATCTTTGGCCCCTGCTGATATTATGATTTTAAGCAGCGGTTTGTTTGGGGCGATATGCGCTGGTATCGCCATTCGTGCTTTGCGAGCTAAAGGGTATCAAATGTTTTAAGGGCTGACCTATAAGTGTTTGACCTCACGCGAAACTCACAATATATTGTGCTTTTATCCATTGCTATGTCCTAATTGTTATGGTTGTGGGGTCTGACACTTGCTTTTTTCGGTCAGCCCTTTTTTTATGAAGAAGTCATGTTTGTGTTTCCTGTTCCTCTCAATATGTATATTTCCTTTTTATTTTGGAAATAAATACAACTATGAGAGGAGTGAGGAAATGAATAAATTTAAGAACACTGTAAGACGAATAACAATGTCTATTTTATTCCTTCTTGCACTACTAACTACCTTTCAATCTATTTCCGGGGTAGAGGCAAAGATATTTCCTGATTGGTTTTATAGTTATCGTTTTGTTTATGGTGATGATGATGCGGAAAAACGCGTATGGTTAGATGATAAAGAGCTACAACGGCAAGAGCGCGTGCAACCGCAAATTTCATCTAAACAAGCCTTTAATGACTCAGTTCGTCTTGAAGAGGCATTTGACTGGTCAAAATACCCGGCAAAAACAGTCACTGCAACCGGTTATACAGCAGGAGTTGAGTCGACAGGAAAAACACCGGATCATCCGCAATACGGAATTACATATTCTGGAGTGAAAGTAAAAAGAGATTTATACTCAACGATTGCTGCTGATTTAAATGTGTTTCCGATTGGTACCATCTTGTTTATTCCCGGTTATGGATATGGAGTTGTTGCAGATAAAGGAAGTGCGATCAAAGGGAACCGCATTGACTTATATTACGATACTGTAGAAGACGTATATAAATATTGGGGTAAAAAGACGGTTGATGTATATATTGTCGAAAAAGGTGACGGAACGCTGTCAGAAGAAGAATTGATAAGTCTGAATGAAAATGAGACGATGCAAGTATTCCGCCAGCAATATTTAAAAGCGAAAAGTTAAAAGTAAAAAAGGGTAGGGGCGCCCCTGCCCTTTTTAGTTTTCTAACAGTGGATCTTTTTCATCATACGGCGGAAAAATATGCGGGTGAAGAATGGCGGCCAGCTTTTTTAAACCGAGCAGAAGCCGGGGAGAAGGACGGCAGTACAAAGCTTCTTCCAGGATATATATCCTTCCTTGTTTCACCGCTTTCATTTCACTCCAGCCAGGCCTTTTTCGAATCATGTCAACATTGATTTTGTCCGTCCTTACCCCTACCCATGCAAGACAAATATGTTCCGGATTGCGCGATTTTACTTCTTCCCAATCCGTTTGCACGTTCGCTCTCTTTTGATCGGCAAAAATGTTTACTCCTCCAGCAAGCCAACTAATTTCTGTTAACCAGTTTTCTTTACCGGGAGTAAAAACGGGCTTCGGCCACCATTCCCAATAAAGTCGAGCTTTTTGGTCAATTTTATTGGATAACTGTTTGTACTTATCCATAAAAGTGTAAAATTTTTGAACGATTATTTGGGCTTTGTCCTTTACATTTAAAACATTTCCTAATGTGAGCAAATCGTTTGCGATTTCGTCCAAAGAATCAGGATTGAAAACGAGGTGGGGAATGTTTCTTTTTTGCAATTGTTCCACATTTTTTTCCATACCGGGAACACTAAGAGAGGCAAGCACAATATCAGGATGTAATTGTTCGACTAAATCCATGTTAATGTTTAAATCAGGGCCGACACGTGGCAAATGCCCGATGTTTGAAGGCCAATCGGAAAAATCATCTACCGCAACTAAATGTTCCGTCATTCCTAAATACTCAAGCAATTCTGTATTGCTCGGACAAATCGAAATAATCCTCATTATAACCTCCTTGATTTTTCATAAGAAATTTCCACTTATGTAATTCGATATATTCTGTTTTATTTCCTTGTTTGTTATGATGGAAAAAAGGGGGGATTTCTTTGGAGAATTACCCGCTTGAGTACTATGAGTTTTTTATTAAGTTTAACGAAGGGGACTATTACACTTGCCATGATTTGCTTGAAGAAATTTGGATGACCGACAAAGAAAATTATTTTTTAAAAGGAATGCTGCAAATGACGGTTGCTCTTTATCATTACAGCTATGGCAATGTGAAAGGGGCAAGAATGATGATGGAAGCGGCCAGGCAGTATATTCAAAAATACCGGCCGGTTTATTGGGGAGTGAACCTTGAGGAAGTAAATGAATTTATTGAGCGCTGTCTTACAATCATGCCGCGTAATATTGAGCGTGTTGAATTTGATAAAGTTGATCAATTACCTAAGCTGCCGACACTTCTCTTGTATTTGCAAGATCATATTTAGATAATCAAAATCATTATTGTTTTGTGCTATATATTGAGAGAAAAAAGATGGAGGTGTTTTTATGTTTACCGTATTAAATCATCTTGATCTAAGTTATTTACATGAGGTATTAGTCATTGGGCTATTTGAAAAGAATAAACAGCTTGATGGATTGGCAGGAGAAATGAACGAGCTGCTTGATGGACAGCTCATGACTTTGTTAAAGGAAGGAGATATATCAGCAAAGAAAAAAGCGGTTACAAAAGTACATACGCTTGGGAAAATAAATATAAAGCGGCTTTATTTTGTCGGTTTGGGAAAAGAAGAGGATCTCACATTTGAAGTGTTAAGGGAAGCGTTTGGTAAGCTGTTTAAAACGGTAAAAGAAGCGAAATTAACAAAGATAGCGGTTGCACTTGATACGTTCACCAATGGGAAGATTGACTACAATGAAGCAGCCCATGCTCTTGCCGAAGCGCTGCCGCTTGCAACCTATCAGTTTGCCGGCTATAAACAAAAAGCAAATGAGCCGGAAAAACAAATTGAGAAGGTCATCGTTTATACACAAGGTGCCCAGGAAGAGGTTCAAGCAAGTTTAACAGTCGGCTATGTATATGGAGAGGCGACGAATTCTGCACGCACATTAGTGAACATGCCAGGCAATATGTTAACAGCTGCTGATTTAGCCGATTATGCAGTAGAAATGGCAAAAAAATACGATTTTGAATATGAAGTGCTTGAAAAAGAAGATATGGAAAAGCTCGGCATGGGTGCGTTTCTTGCGGTCAATCAAGGATCTGCGGAACCGCCGAAAATGATTGTTTTAAAATATCAAGGAAAAGAAACTTGGGAAAATGTCATCGGTTTAGTCGGCAAAGGGGTAACATTTGATACAGGAGGTTATTCACTGAAGCCGCGGGAGAGCATGGTGGACATGAAAACGGATATGGCAGGAGCTGCGGCTGTCCTTGGAGCAATGGAAATCATCGGTGAGCTTCGTCCTGAACAAAATGTGGTTGCCGTTATTCCGGCAACGGATAATATGATAAGTGGTCATGCATTAAAGCCGGATGATGTGATTACGTCCATGAGCGGCAAAACGATTGAAGTCAAAAATACAGATGCTGAAGGAAGATTGATTTTAGCTGATGCGATTACTTATGCAAAGCATCATGGAGCCAATTACATTGTCGATGTGGCTACGTTAACAGGCGGTGTGATTGTTGCGTTGGGAAATCACACGACTGGAGCAATGACAAACAACGAGCAATTGTTTGAACAATTGCTGGAAGCTTCGGCAGAGACGGGAGAATTTATTTGGCGCTTGCCAATTACGGAGAAAGATAAAGAACGCGTTCGCAGCAGTAAAATTGCCGATTTGAATAATTCTCCGGGACGTGAGGGGCATGCGATCATGGGAGGTGCTTTCTTAAGCGAGTTTGCCGAAGATACACCTTGGGTTCACCTTGATATTGCCGGTACATCGGTGACGTCAAGCGCGCATGACCTTGGACCGGCCGGTGCGACAGGAGTGATGGTGCGCACGCTTGCGGCATTTGTCGAGCGTTTTGAGTAGTTTGCAGAAGGGGCTGTCCGTTTATTTCGGATAACCCCTTTCTTTTTGTGCAAAAATAAAATGAGATAGTAACAAAATTTTTGTTTAATAAATATTAAGTTAATGTTAATTTTGTGTAAATTTTAGCTAAAATAATTGTAAATTCGACATATCTTGATAAAATAGGACAGGTGGCTCTTTTTTTCTATATATTTATGTAGTAATAAATGGGGGTTTTCGTGATGATTTTTTCACCAAAAAAAGACGTGTTTTTCGATTTGTTATTTACCATTTCAGAAAATGTCAAAGAAGGGGCGCAATATTTTGTCGAGTACAAAATTAATAATTTAAGCGATTTAAAAGAGTTTGCCCGCGTCATGAAGGAATATGAGAGGAAAGGCGACTCTTTTATTCATGAATTAGTGGTTGCCCTTAACAAAACGTTTATTACACCGATTGAGCGTGAAGATATTCACCAATTGGCAATGAAAATGGATGATGTGTTAGATGGCCTTGAGCAGTGCGCTGCTCGTTTTGAAATGTTTTCTTTTACAGATATTGATGACCATATGGCGAAATTTTTTAATAATATTTACCAAAGCACAATTGAAATCTCTGAAGCTTTAAAGCTTTTAGCGGGCAAAAAATTGCTCGATATGAGAGCGCACGCGATTAAAATTAAAGATTATGAATCAAAATGTGATGAGATTTTACGTGCATCGATTAAAAACTTATTTGTAACGCAAAAAGATCCAATTAAACTCATTCAGTATAAAGAATTGTACGAAATGCTTGAAGAAATCGCTGACAGCTGTGAGGATGTTGCAAATACAATCGAAACGATTATTATGCGTAACGCGTAAGGGAGACTATAGAGAGTATGGATACAATCTTAATGCTAACCGTTTTAATTGTTATTTTTGCTTTAGCGTTTGATTTTATTAACGGATTTCATGATACAGCAAACGCGATTGCAACATCCGTTTCGACAAGAGCGCTAACACCTCGTCAAGCAATCATTTTGGCGGCTGTCATGAACTTTGTCGGCGCGTTAACATTTACAGGAGTGGCGAAGACGATCACAAAAGATATTGTTGACCCGTTTGCGTTAGAAAACGGTCCTGTCGTGATTTTAGCGGCATTAACGGCAGCGATTGCCTGGAACTTGATTACGTGGTATTACGGCATTCCAAGCAGCTCTTCACACGCGTTAATCGGTTCCATTGCCGGTGCAGCAATTTCAGCTGCCGGTTTCGGAATTTTAAACTATGAAGGATTTCTTAAAATTTTACAATCGTTAATTATTTCACCGTTTCTTGCTTTAGCGGTCGGTTTTATTGTCATGAGCCTTTTCCGTATTATGTTTAAAAATGCAAACTTAACAAGAACAACAAGAGGATTCCGGATGTTCCAAGTGGTAACAGCAGCCATGCAGGCGTATACACACGGAACAAACGATGCGCAAAAAGCGATGGGAATTATTACAATGGCATTAATTGCAGCCAATTATCATGCAACGACAGATATTCCTGAATGGGTGCGCATCTCTGCGGCTCTTGCTATGGGACTTGGCACTTCCGTCGGCGGATGGAAAATTATTAAAACAGTCGGCGGAAAAATTATGAAAATTCGCCCTGTCAACGGAGCTGCCGCTGACCTTTCATCGGCAATGATTATTTTTGCGGCAACTACTTTCCATTTGCCTGTAAGTACTACGCATGTTATTTCATCAGCCATCATGGGTGTTGGTGCAGCGCAACGCGTGAAAGGTGTCAAATGGGGAGTAGCACAGCGGATTGTATTGACGTGGATCATTACATTGCCTATTTCTGCACTTATTGCCGGTTTTGTTTACCAAGTATTAAAACTATTTTTCTAACATAATAAAAAGTGCATGTCGTTTACGACATGCACTTTTTATTATGTTAAGCGATGTGGCGTGTATAAGAAGACGCTTTTTGCAACGAGAAATAAATGCGCGGCGCGATTATTCCGGCAACAACAGATAGGATAATGTCTTTTGGAAGCGGGGCGAGCATCCAGCTCCAGACAAGCGCATAGGAGAACCCTTCTGGCGCTTGAGCCCAAAACTTAAAAGCAAAGTACATCCAGTTCGTTCCAACGACATAGTTAATCACCATGCCAATTAATGTAGCAACGACAAATCGCATAACAGAAGGTTTTCCGCTGCTTTTTTCAATAATAAGACCAGTTACATAAGCGGCAAGAATAAACGATAAAATAAAGCCAAATGTCGGGCGGACAATCATGCCGAAGCCGCCAGAAAATTGGGCAAATACTGGTGCACCGAACAAACCGACGAACATATAAACCGTCATTGCTAAAGCTCCGAGGCGACGGCCTAAAAGAGCTCCGGCTAGCACGCAGAAAAATGTTTGGAGTGTAATTGGTACGCTGCCGATCACTAAAAACGGTGCCCATGATGTAATATTTGCGCCAATCGCCATTAACGCGACAAACATTCCGACTAAGGTAAGATCAAGTGCGCGGAATCTTGGTTGATTAGACATATGTTAACCTCCTACTATATATAGTTAACAAAATCGTATCGAATAACGGGAAATATGTCAATCTTATTTTTGGAAGGGCTGACAATTGCAATTAGGAAGAGAAAATTTATTTGTATAGATTAGAAAAGCGATAGGCTAGGATTTATGAAACAAAGTTTATTTACGTAGTTATTTTTCTCATATAAAAATTTCTATGTCCTTGCATGTTCTGTTTGTCATCTGTAAAAACTATCTTTACACTATATCATTATTTTAGGTGGGAATTATGAACGATTTTAACGATTATGTAAAAGAAATTGAGAAGGGAAGTAAAATGGGAGCGAACGAAGATATTGTTCATGTTAGTTGCATAGCGATAGCAGATTGATTAAATAATGTGGGATCGACCGGCGGGTATTGACGATAAGGCGGTAAAGGGAACGCTGGATAAGTGTTGCAGCCAAGTTGTTGATATGGTGCAGTGGGATATGCACTATAAAAATACATAATCCATCATCCTTTCCTTTGTAAAATTATAAAATTTCCTCTTTACTATATGTAGGAAAAATAAAAAAGAGCGCGTTCGCTTTATGAACGCGCTTTTCTTAGAAAATCAATTTCTACATGAGATAACGAATCCAAATATAGACATGTGAGATAAGCAGAGCAATGAGCGTTAAAGGGGCTCCGATTTTTAAGAAATCCATATAACTGAATCCGTGCCCTTCACGCGACGCCATTCCTGCCACAATGACGTTTGCGGATGCCCCGATGAGCGTTCCGTTTCCGCCTAGGCAGGCTCCTAATGCTAACGACCACCATAGCACGTCAATTTGCGGGGAGTCAGGGGATAAGCCCATGCCGACTGCCATATCCTGGATAAGCGGGATCATTGTTGCGACAAACGGAATGTTATCAATCGTTGCTGAAGCAATTCCTGATACCCAAAGAATTAAATAAGAGGCAACAGAAATGTCTCCGCCGGTTATTTCTAAGGCATGCTCCGCTAAGCTCTTAATTAAGCCGATGTCGACAAGTCCACCGACCAATGTAAATAAGCCGGCAAAGAAGAAAATCGTTACCCATTCGACAGAAGCGAAGACGTCTTCAAGCTCATGTTCTTTAACGCCGATTAACATTAAAATAATTGCCCCTGTCATTGCGATAACCGCTGCATCGAGATGGATAACGGAATGGAGAATGAAGCCTAAAATCGTCAATCCTAATACGGTTACCGATTTTTTTAATAGAACAGCATCTTTGATATACTCCCTTTCATCGATTGTCATTAGTTGTTCAATCAGCTTTTGATCAGATTTCAGTTGCTTGCGATAAATAAAATAAAGAATGCTGACAGTAACAAGCATGATAACGATTACAACAGGTGTTAAATTAAATAGAAAGTCGTTAAAATCAAGATGCTTGTTCGCTGAGCCGATCATAATGTTCGGCGGGTCTCCGATTAATGTTGCGGTTCCGCCAATATTGGAAAATAATACTTCTGAGATTAAATAAGGTACAGGATTGACACGCAATATTTTTGTAATGGAAAATGTTACAGGAACGATTAACAATACGGTAGTAACGTTATCGAGAAATGCCGATAACGTAGCTGTTAACAATGATAAAATGACTAAAATATTAATCGGATTTCCTTTTGCCATTTTTGCTGCTTTAATAGCGACATATTGGAAAAATCCCGATTTACTTGTAATGCTGACAAGAATCATCATCCCGATAAGGAGGGTAATCGTTCCCCACTCAATATGATGCGTATACGCCTTATGCAAATCAACGATGCCGAACGCAATCATGAATGCCGCGCCAAGCAAAGCAATTACAGCACGATTGATTTTTTCAGAAATGATGATGGCGTAAGTAACTAAAAAGATGACGATTGCTAAGTAATACTGAAAGTTCGAAACTTCGTGCGTTACTGTTCCATGCAATGGTCTTCATCCCTTCATAAATTGTAATTTATTTTTCATTGACTGGACCGCCGCATGATGGACAACTTAATTTAGTTCCATCCGTATGCAGTTCTCGAAGATAGAAGGAAAATTGACAACTATCGCAAGTAAGTTCCGTTAAGCGGTCAATAAATAATTTGTGTGATGTACGGCCGGGAATGGAGGTATCGACTACTTCGACATGGATATCTTCCCGTGATTCATCTTCCTCTAATACAAGCCCTTCTTTCTCATCTTTCGTTCTCCACCCATGATCAAGAATGTGTTGTTCAAGCTGGCTGTGTGAAGAATGATGAAGCATATCTTCAGCAAGCTTCATTAACTGTTTATTTGTAAGGGAATCAAAATTTACAGCTGGCTTTTGTTTGTTCCAGTAGCCTCTTAGCTGCTCTTCTGTGAAAATGAATGTTACAATTTTATGGATAATAACGTTTTTCAAGCCCCCAATCCTCCTTTTTGCGATGACGTATGAGTACGGTATATTTGTTTTTAATCACATCTTCCAAATATTATAGGACAACCTTATTCATCTTCCAATATAAATTCGAAATCCTTAAAAATTTTTTGCTTCATTACTGTGTAAATAGGTTAAAAACAGTTCTGCCTCTTTCTTATGAGGAGATGACTGAATAACCCCTGCTTCATATACAATAGGCTCGTGAAAAGAATGTAATTTTTGGTTCGGCTGAGTTAGCGCAGCCGAATAACAGAAAAATAAGCAATAAATGAATCCATTTTTTCATGCTATTATTCCCACTCTATAGTGTATTTTTTATAATGAAAACGTAGGAGGATGTATTTATGAAAAATACATATGTAACCGGATATTTGCCGCTCATTGCAATTATATTATACAGCATGGCTTTCGGCATTTATGCGGAAACAGAAATCATTCGTTTATTAAAAAAATTTGGCTTATACAGCGGAATGTTAGAGTTTTTTTCGGAAAACGGAATAAAACTTACTCTTTTTTTCCTCGCAAGTTTACTTTTTTTTATGTTTTTTTCCGCCTTAAAATTGATTGCTGATACGATGATTCAGCTGTCGATGTTATTTTTTTCAAAAGATCGACAAGGGGCCGTTTTAAATGAAATTCGTTTTGGCTCGTTGTTTTACGTTTTAAGTGGAATGCTGTCCCTTCTGTTTGTCAATGATATTGTCGTTATGGTTGTTCTCTTTTTAGTGACAACGCTCGCATATTTTATTTACTTTGTTTATAAAACGTATTCAACGTTACCGCTGACAGGCCTTGTTGGAATGGTGTTTTTTCATGTTGCGTTTTGGTTTGCGTTTATGTTAACGATTGTTTATGTATGTATAAAACTGTATAACGGTTTTTTAGAGAGCCTGCCCCTTTAATAAAATAATGAAAAACAAGAGGTTGACGATAGCTGGTCAGCTTCTTGTTTTTTATTAAGGAGGCTCGTTCAAAGGAAACAAAGTCTCAGACCTCACAATACAATGGATATTTAATAATTGTAAGCTGCTCGTGAGGTTAGGCATTTATGGGGCAGCTCTTTGCATAATCGTTTTCCAAATATGTAAATGCGGTGTTTGTTTGCTTATCGCTTCCATATTTGCTGGCTTGTCCTGGCCAACCCATACGCCGGCAGTATAATGATTGGTAAGCCCGATGAACCATAAATCTTTATAATCGTTTGTCGTTCCTGTTTTTCCGCCGATATAAGGGCTTGGAAAATAAGCTTTTTTCGCTGTTCCTTCTTTTACGACTTCGGCGAGCATTTGCCGCATTGTATCATTTGTCTTTTTGCTCCAAATTTTCTTTGCGTGCTGCGGACGTTCATACAGCACATTTCCTTGTAAATCTGTTACTTTGCGAATGGCATATGCTTTTTGGAATATTCCATCATGGGCAAACGTCGTATAGGCGTTTGTTAATTCAAGCGGTGTCATTCCTTTTGTAAAGCCGCCAATCGCTGCCGGAAGCGCATAGTCTTTAGTTGTCAGACCGCTGAACGCAAATTTTTGCAAATAGGCAAATGCTTGCTCAATTCCAATTTTATTAAGCAGCCGTACGGCCGGCGTGTTATATGAATATTGAAGCGCGGTTTCCAGCGTTACCATTCCGTAAGTGCGATTGCTGTAGTTTTTTGGACAGTAACCATTTTTACAAAACGCTCCTGCACTAACAAGCGAATAAGGAGTTGCTCGAAATCGATCGATATAAGGACCGTACACAAGCAGCGGTTTAATGGCGGAACCGGGCTGGCGATATGCTTGAAAAGCGCGGTGAAAGTCAAATTTTTTGTAATGTTTGCCGCCGGTTAAAGCGATAATTTCATCGGCTGTGTGATCGATAACAACAGCTGCTCCCTGCACATTTTTGTACGGAAGATACGTTTGAATGGCATTGATGGCTGTCTGTTGAATATTTGGATCAAGAGACGTATAAATCCGCACTCCCGATTGCAATACTTCGCTTGCCCGCTTGTCCAATTGTTCACCGCTGATTCCTTCTTTAAGGGCAATGAGTTGTTTTAATTCATCGTACACATATGTAACATAATCAGGAAAACGGTCAACCGGCTTTTGCAAGCGCAAGGAAATGGGTTGTGAACGCGCTGCATGGAAGGTTTCCTTGTTAATCATCCCTTTGTCAAAAAGAATTTGCAGGATGCGTTCCTGCCGTTTTTTCGTTTCGGTAAAATGAGTGAGCGGGTCATATAATGACGGGTTGTTAGGAATTGCACATATAAACGCAAGTTCCCCAATGCTTAATTGCTTAAGCGGGCGGCTGAAATAGTATTGAGCCGCCGTTTCGATTCCGTAAACACCGTGTTGGAAATAAATCGCATTTAAGTATAATTCTAAAATTTCATCTTTTGTCAGCTTTTTCTCTAGTTGGTAAGCGTAAAGCAATTCACTTAATTTCCGGTTCCATGTTTTTTCGTGATTTAAAAAAAGATTTCGCGCAAGTTGCTGCGTAATGGTGCTGCCGCCTTGTTCAAGCAAACCGCTTTTTGCGTTGACAATCGCGGCCCGGGTTACTCCTGCTATGTCGAATCCGGAATGTTCATAGAAGCGGGAGTCTTCTGTTACAATGAATATTTGTTTTGCAATATCTGGTATCTCTTTTAACGGAATGTATTTTCTTTTTTGCTCGTTCACATGTTCGGAAATCAATTCGTTATTTCGGTCATAAATATAACTGTTTTGCTGCAAATGAATATCGTTGATCTGGATTTTTTCTTCAAGGACTGCGGAAACAGGTTTGACGTTGTTCCATTCTTCTTCAATTTTTAAAATGAGTATATAAAAGCAGGACAAGGTAAAAAAAGTCAATAAATATCCAATGATTGTACGCACTTATTTGCCACTTCCTTCGTAAAAAAGAAGCTATGTTTCATACTATCATTTTCCATACATACAGAGAAACGGTCAATGCTAGGCTAATAGTTTGAATATTCCGCCTCTTTTTAAATATTTTGCGAAAAAAAACGTAAAAGAATGGAATCTCATGATATAATGAAAATAATATCACTGGTCGAAATAATATTTTTGCTTTGTTATTGAAAAGGCTGTAATATGTGTTTTTTTGAAAAGGGAGGGACGGAGATGTGAAGGAAAGACATCAGTATTTATTTCTTGACTTTGAGTTTACGATGCCCGAGAGTAAAAGAAATCCGCGCGGTTTTTTTCCGGAAATTATTGAAGTCGGTCTTGTTTCCGTACTAAATGGGGAAATTTATGATCAATTTTCTTCTTATGTAAAGCCGATTAAATTTCCAATTTTGACAGAAAGATGTAAGTCGTTTTTAAATATCACCCAAGAACAAGTAGACAAAGGCATTAGCTTTGAAGAACTTGTCGGCTGGCTGAGAGAATATGACAGCCTGTATCCAAGTACGGTTATTACATGGGGAAATATGGATATGAAAGTACTCAGGCATAACTGCTCGCAAGCGGGTCTCCCATTTCCGTTCACCGGTGAGCATCGCGATTTAGCGATGGAATATAAAAAGTTTTTTGGGGAGCAAAATCAAACTGGTTTATGGAAAGCCGTACAAGAGTATGGAAATGAAGGGGTCGGCAAGCATCATTGTGCGCTTGATGACGCGTTCACGACGTATAATATTTTCAAGCTGATTGAAAAGGATAAAAAATATATGGCGAAACCAAAACCGACGACGATTGGCGACCGTGTTGACTTCAGCAAGCTGTTAAGTAAATTTGCTTTGTAATAGGGGCTGACCGATAAATGTCTGATCTCATGTGCTTTTCGCAATAATCGTCCATTCACTATATATTGCATTGCGGGGTCTGACGTTTTGTTTTTGGGTCAGCCCCTTATTTATTTCCAAAAGTAGAAGTGTCCGGAACATCTCTGATATAATATGATTATAAATCTATATGTATGAAAGGTTGTCGAAAGATGCTATTAAATTATATATTAAACTTATTTTTATATTTTCCGGAAGATAAATCGGAATACATTCCGGCGGCGATTACGTTTACGCTTTTTATGATTGCTGCGGTATTGACGATGCGTTTCATTATAAAAATTTCTAAGCATCAGGAAGAAAAGGCAAAAGAATTTGAGGAACGATTGAGAAAACAAAATATAATAAAAGACCAGCAATAGTTATAGATATCGTTTGTTTAGGAAACACTAGACCCAAAAACGTGTTTTTGGAGGGTCTTACGTGTTAAAAAGAGGAATGCTTTTTTTGTTTGTTTTCGCTGTTTTAAGCGCTTGTACCGAACAGCCGCCGACAAAGCTGGATGTAGAGATGTTTAACAGCTTTGGCGATTCACTGGGAACGGTTAAGCTGTCAGAACAGCCGGAAGGGGTTAAAATGGAATTAAATCTTGAAGGATTGCCGCCGGGTGAGCATGCGTTTCACATTCATGAAAAAGGAAGCTGCAAGCCACCGGACTTTAAATCAGCAGGTAACCATTATAATCCGGACGATAAAAAGCATGGTCTGCTTCATCCCGAAGGAGCTCATGCCGGCGATTTGCCGAATTTAATTGTCGGAGAAGACGGAAAGGTCAAAGCGGAGATTGTTGCTCCGCAAGTGACGTTAAAGGAAGGGAAAACAACATTATTAACTAAAGAGGGAACCTCTCTTGTTATCCATGCGAAAAAAGATGATGGAATGACACAGCCGGCGGGGGATGCCGGCGGAAGAATTGCCTGCGGAGCAATAAAGAAAATAGAAGGCAGAGGCGAAAGCAAAGAAGAGAAACAAGAGCGGGAAAAAACGGGAGAAAGTAAAGCTGACAAGGAAGAATAGACGCTTTAGTCACAATAAAGAGGCTGTCTCAAAGTGTCTGACCTCACGCGCATTTGTAGTTTTTTTGTGTTGCGGGGTCTGACACTTTGCTTCAGAACAGCCTCTTGATTTGTTGTTCAGGTATATTTACAATTCCGCCAGTGCCGTTGCTAATCTTTTCAATGCTTCTTGCAATGTTTCCCGAGTGCAGGCGACATTTAAACGAATAAAGCCGCTGCCGTCTTCACCAAATTTGTTTCCCGGTTCAACAGCAATTTTTCCTTTCTGTAAAAGAAGCTGCTTTAGCTCTTGGTCGCTTTTTTGCAGATTTCGGCAATCGATCCATACAAGGTAGGTCGCTTCCGGCTTCATTACCTTCAATTTTGGTAAATGTCTTTCAATGAAGGAACAAGTTAATTCAACATTTTTCTCAATATATTTCAATAAATCGTTAAGCCATTGTTCACCATGCCGGTAAGCGGCTTCCGTCCCGATGATGGCGAACGTATTGAGGGTGAAAAAGCCTTGACGCTGTTGAACGCTATCGAATTGTGTTTTTAATGTACGGTTTGGAATAATCGAGATCGCGGATTGCAAGCCGGCTAAATTAAATGTTTTTGTCGGAGCGATGCATGTGACCGAATTTTGTGCAAACTCCTCGGAAATTGAGGCAAACGGTGTGTGACGGGAACCGGAAAACACTAAATCGGAATGAATTTCATCGGAAACGACAATGACATTGTGTTCAAGACATAACTCTCCCAACTTAATCAACTCTTCTTTTGACCATACCCGCCCTCCGGGATTATGCGGGCTGCAGAGCAGCAGCAATTTTGCTCCTTTTATCTTTTCTTTAAGGTCAGCGAAATCCATTTCATATTTTCCGTTTGTCAGCTGAAGCGGATTTAATACAAGTTCACGGTTGTTTTTCTCGACGAGCTGAAGAAACGGATAATAAACCGGAGTCTGTACGATAATTTTATCACCTGGAGAGGTAAACGCTTGAATGGCCGTTGCTAAAGCGGGTACAACTCCGGTAGAAAAGGAAAGCCACTTGCTGTCAATGTGCCATTCGTGCTTGCTCATCATCCAGTCGCAAACGGCTTGTTTTAGCGAAGCAGGAATGGAAGTATAGCCAAAAACGCCATGCTCCACTCTTTTTGCCAAAGCTTCAAGTACTTTTTCAGGAGCTTTAAAATCCATATCAGCTACCCACAGCGGCAACACATCTTTTACACCAAAAATGCGCTCCGTTTCATCCCACTTGACAGAATAAGTGTTTCGCCGTTCAATAAAATCGTCGAACGAATACATGAAACATCTCTCCATTCTCATATGTTCGTGTTAAAATAAAAAAGGTGATGAAGATGAATATGAATATGCAAAAAATGAATATGACGCTATTAGATATGATTCAGCGCTGGGATCCGTTTGGTTACGGCAGCAACGCTTACGAAACAGAGGCGGTCGACGTTTTGCAAGCCGTTCACGAATACGATGAAATTAAGCCGTTAGCACGAAAAATTCAAGCTATTTATGAATTCTCGTTTGAAGAGATTATTCCTTTAGAAAAATGCATGAAAATAGCTGAAGAATTATTGAAAGTGAAAAATGAAACGGAATGTGGGGTCTAACCGCGTTGCTTTAAAGTAATAAAGTAAGATGAAATTAATTATAGCAGAAAGTGAGTGTTAAAAAAAATACTTGCGTAGACAAGTAATTTTTTGTAAGATAAATAAGGGAAATAGGTGATAAACAGTTCATGGATTATATGAAGTATCGTTTAGATGACTCGCTTGGTTATAAATTATTCCAAGCTTCGCGTCTCATGACAAATCGACTGAATCAGAATTTTAAAGACAACGGTTTTTATTTAACTCATGAGCAATGGCAAATTTTAAGCCGTCTTTATGAAAAAGACGGGCAAACACAAAATCAATTGGCTTTATTAAATGAAAAAGATCAGCCGAGCGTTTCACGGTTGATTGATAATATGATTAAAAGCGGCTTGGTAAAAAGGGTCTCGCATCCTCAAGACCGCCGGGTAAACTTGATTTATTTAACCGAGAAGGCAAAGGAAATCGAAGAGCCGCTAAAAATGTTGGCGTGTAAAACGATTCAGGAAGCATCCCTCGGTATTGAGGCTGAGGACTTGGCAAAATGTTTAAACATTTTAGACAAAATTAGAGAAAATCTAAAATGATTTTCTCTAATTGCAAAATACTTGTTACAACAAGTAAATGAAGCTGACCCAGACAGTAAAGTGTCGGATCCCTACAACACACTATACAGCAAATGAATGGCATATGGTGAAATGCACGCGGGGCTGGACAAACGCTTATTGGTCAGTTCTATTTTTGGATGATAATGAGAATCGTTTTTATTAAAAACGATTTATATTTTTTATCTTTAATGATAATGAGTTTCAATATCATAAATTAAAAAGTAGGATGAAACTGCAATGAAACGAAGATATCTTGTGATTGCATTCATTTTATTATCGTTTTTGTCTCTGTTTATCGGAGTGACCAATATTTCTCCGTTTGAATTGCTTGATTTAAGCAATGAACAGACGCAAATCATGCTGCAAAGCCGCATTCCGCGCCTCGTCAGCATCGTGATTGCCGGTGTTAGCCTAAGTATAAGCGGTTTGATTATGCAGCAGCTGAGCCAAAATAAGTTTGTTTCGCCAACAACAGCAGGCACGATGGATTCAGCAAGGCTGGGCATTTTAGTTTCATTGCTGCTTTTTACGACAGCGAGTCCGCTTGAAAAAATGATTGTCGCCTTTATTTTCGCACTGCTTGGCACTTTTATCTTTATGAAAATTTTGGAAAAAATTAAATTTAAAGATACGATTTTCATTCCGCTCGTCGGATTAATGTTCGGCAACATCATTAGCTCGATCACTACATTTTTTGCTTATAAGTATGATTTAATCCAAAATATTTCATCCTGGCTGCACGGCGATTTTTCGATGGTGATAAAAGGGAGATATGAGCTGTTGTACATAAGCATTCCGCTTCTTATTATTGCCTATCTTTATGCTGATCGCTTTACGGTAGCGGGAATGGGAGAGGAATTCGCCGTTAACTTAGGTTTGAAATATAAGCAGGTCGTCAATGTTGGTTTAATCATCGTTTCTTTAGTTTCAGCAGTCGTTGTTCTTACGGTTGGTTTAATCCCTTTTTTAGGATTGATTATTCCGAATATTGTCTCGATTTATCAAGGAGACCATTTAAAGAAAAGTCTTTCTCATACAGCGCTGTTAGGAGCTGTATTCGTCCTGTTTTGCGACATATTGGGGCGCATCATTATTTATCCATATGAAATTCCGATTGGCTTAACAGTAGGAGTGCTTGGCAGCGGCATCTTTATTTACTTATTGATGAGGAGAAAGGCATATGGATTATAAATGGAAACTGGGCATATTGCTCATTGTCATGTTTAGTTTAATCGCTGCGTTTTTGTTCGGCGGCTTGGGAAGCAATTGGGATTATGCCCTGCCGAAAAGAGGAATGAAAATTTTTGCGATTGTCGTGACAGGCACTGCGATCGCCATTGCGACATTAATTTTTCAAACAATTACGAATAACCGTATTTTAACGCCAAGCATTATTGGTTTAGATTCTTTGTATTTATTTATCCAAACATTTCTCATTTTTGTGTTCGGCTCACAAAACTTAACGTTCATGAATAAAAACGTGAATTTCTTGATTTCTGTTACAGCAATGATGTTTTTTGCCATTTTGCTTTACAAATTCCTTTTCAAAAGCGAAGGGCAAAACATTTACTTTCTACTATTAATCGGGATGATTTTGGGGACATTTTTTCAAAGCTTTACATCGTTTATGCAAGTGCTCATTGACCCAAATGAATTTTTAATCGTTCAAGACAGAATGTTTGCCAGCTTTAACAACATCAACATAGATGTTTTATATATTGCCGTCATCATCCTTTTGCTGGCTGCGCTTTATTTGACAAAGTTCAGCAAATATTTGGATGTGCTGGCGCTTGGAAAAGAGCATGCCGTCAACCTTGGTGTCAACTATGATTATGTTGTCAAACGATTGCTGATCATTGTTACGATATTCATTTCTGTCTCAACAGCGCTTGTTGGACCGATTACGTTTCTTGGCCTTCTTGTTGTCAATGTCGCTTACGAATTTTTTAAAACGTATCGGCATCAATTTTTGCTCGTTGGTTCCAGCCTGATTAGCATTATTGCTCTTGTCGGCGGTCAACTCATTGTTGAAAGGGTATTTACATTTTCGACAACGTTAAGCGTCATTATCAATTTTATCGGTGGAATTTATTTTATATTTCTTTTGCTAAAGGAGAGAAGCCGAGCATGGTAGAAGTGAGAGGGGTTTCCAAACGATATGGTAATAAAAATGTCGTTGAAAATGTATCATTGAAAATTGAAAAAGGAAAAATTACTTCGTTTATCGGACCGAATGGTGCCGGAAAAAGCACGCTTCTATCGATCATTAGCCGTTTAATTGCTAAAGACGCCGGAGAAGTTTTTATTGACGGTCAAGATATTACGAAATACAACAGCAATGAACTTGCGAAGAAAATTTCGATTTTAAAACAGTCCAATTTTATTAATCTTCGTTTAACAGTCAGAGAATTAGTATCTTTTGGCCGCTTTCCATACTCACAAGGCCGCTTGACAAAAGAGGATTGGCATTATGTTGATGAAGCGATTCGCTATATGGAATTAGAAGAAATTCAACATAAATATTTAGACGAATTGAGCGGCGGACAAAAGCAGAGAGCGTTCATCGCCATGGTCATCGCCCAAGATACAGAATACATCTTGCTTGATGAGCCTTTAAACAATTTAGATATGAAACATTCGGTACAAATTATGAAAGTGCTGCGCCGTTTAGTCGACGAGCTTGGCAAAACGGTCATTATCGTCATTCACGATATTAATTTTGCTTCTTGTTATTCCGACTATATTGTTGCATTAAAAGATGGGAAAGTCGTGAAAGAAGGCCCGACATACAACATTATGAACTCATATGTTTTAAAAGATATTTATGAAATGGATATCACGATTCAAGACATTGATCAAAACAGAATATGCATTTATTACGCTTAGTTCCTTTGTGATTAAAATTATTGAAACGTTCTCCTAAAGCAAAAAGAGGCGCCTTTCAATATCTTTTCTGCTTTTAGGTGAGAACTGTTTTCAATAAATTTTAAATAAAAATAAAAATGTAAGAGGTGAAACAGATGTTCAAAAGATTATCTTTATTCATGCTCAGCCTTCTTCTTGTCATCATAGCAGCGGCTTGCGGCTCAAACGGTTCAAGTAAAGAAGCAGGCAGTACAAATGGTTCAAACAAAGCAAACGAAGAAGTCACAGTAAAGCATGAACTTGGGGAAACAAAGGTCAAGAAAAATCCGAAAAAAGTGGTTGTCTTCGATTTTGGAGTGCTTGATACACTGGACAAATTTGGTGTTGATATTGCCGGATTGCCAAAAGAAAACATTCCAAAATACCTTTCAAAATATGAAGAGGAAAAATACGCGAATACAGGAAGCTTAAAAGAGCCTGATTTTGAAAAAATCCACGAAATCGGTCCGGACTTGATTATTATCTCCGGAAGACAAATGGACTTGTATGAGCAATTTGCAGAAATTGCGCCAACGATTTATATGGCGGTCGATCCTAATAACTACATTGACTCGTTCAAGAAAAATGTAAATACGCTTGCTGAAATTTTTGGCAAGGAAGATGTAGCAAAAGAAGAGCTTGGAAAAATAGATGAAGCGATTGCCTCTTTAAATGAAAAGGCAAAAACAAATGGTAAAAACGCGTTAATTATTTTAGCCAATGACGGCAAAGTGAGTGCGTACGGCCCGAAATCACGTTTCGGTCTCATTCACGATGTGTTTGGCATACCTGCTGTGGATGAAAACATTGAAGTGTCTACTCACGGCCAAAGCATTTCTTTTGAATATATTGTCGAAAAAGACCCTGATTATTTATTCGTTATTGACAGAGGGGCTGTTGTCGGCGGACAATCTTCAGCAAAACAAGTAGTGGAAAACGACTTAGTGAAAACGACAAACGCATATAAAAGTGGCAATATCGTTTATTTAAATCCTGATATTTGGTACTTATCAGGCGGCGGATTAGTGTCTGTCATGGAAATGGTAAAAGAAGTCGAAGGGGCATTAAAATAATTTGGAAGGTTGGCGGACCCCCATATTTTCATTACCCCTTCATGAATTATATTTTACCATTGGTTGAAATCATTAAACAATGAGAGATGTAAAAAGCCAAAAGAGGCTGGCCCAAAAGTGTCAGACCCACAATGCAAAGCACAATATATAGGGAATCACATTGGATAAATGAACGATGATTGTGCAATGCGTGAGGTCAAGACTGCGGGTCAGTCCTTTTTTCATTTGCGCATCGGAATATCCTTATATACATTTCTTTATGAACTTTATGAAAATTTTTCGTGCAAATTTATGTAAATTATGTGAAAATTCTAATACAGGAGGGATGATTTATGAAGTTAACAGATAAAGAATTGGAAGTCGTTGAAATTTTATCGAAAAATGCCCGCTTACCGCTAGAAACCATTGCGAAAATGGTATCTTTATCGATTGAAGAGACAGAGCAGATTGTGCGCAAGTTAGAAGAAGAAAAAGTGATTGTTCAATATGCGGCCATCGTTGATTGGCGGAAAATTGACGGACATGAAGGTGTTACGGCGATGATTGATGTGAAAGTAACACCGAAGCGCGGCGTTGGCTTTGATGAAGTAGCGGAACGCATTTACCGATTTCCGGAAGTCAAATCTGTTTATTTAATGTCCGGCGCGTATGACTTGTCCGTTGTCATTGAAGGACGGTCCATGTCCGAAATAGCGAAATTTGTTTCTGAAAAGTTATCAACGCTTGATTCAGTCATTTCAACAACAACTCATTTTATTTTGAAAAAATATAAACATGACGGAACCGTTTTTGAACAGGGCGATCAAGACAAACGTATCGTGATGTCGCCATGACGCGCGCAACAAAAACATATTTGTCGGAAACGGTTGTGAACTTAAAGCCATCCGGCATTCGACGCTTTTTTGACTTAGCGGCAAGCATGGAGGGCGTTATTTCTCTAGGCGTAGGAGAACCTGATTTTGTGACATCATGGAGCGTGAGGGAAGCTTGCATTCTTTCCCTGGAACAAGGGTATACGTCTTATACAGCAAACGCGGGGCTTCTGGAGCTTCGTGAAGAAATCGCAGCTTATCTTTCCCGCCGTTTTCATGTTGAATACGCTCCGGAGACGGAAATTATCGTTACTGTTGGAGCAAGTCAAGCGATTGATTTAGCACTTAGAGCGATTATCAATCCAGGGGATGAAGTCATTGTTGTTGAGCCGAGCTTTGTTTCTTATGCACCGCTTGTTTCTTTAGCGGGCGGCGTTCCCGTCTCCGTCCAAACCGACGGAAAGCAAGAATTTAAACTTCAACCCGAACAAATCGAAAAAGCGATCACTTCGCGGACGAAGGCGATGATTCTTTGTTCACCGAACAATCCAACAGGAACAGTGCTGAACAGAAGAGAGCTTGAGGCGATTGGCGCCATTGTGCAAAAACATGACTTGATTGTCATTTCTGATGAGATTTATGCGGAATTAGTTTATGATGAGCCGTATACAAGCTTTCCGGCCATTCCTCATATGCAAGAGCGAACGATTTTAGTGAATGGTTTTTCAAAAGGTTTTGCCATGACGGGATGGCGCCTCGGATTTGTTGCTGCACCGAAAGAATTTGCTCAAGCGATCCTTAAAATTCATCAATATGCGATGATGTGCGCTCCGACAATGGCGCAATATGGTGCCATTGAAGCTTTGAAGAACGGCGACAATGACGTTGAGGAAATGAAGAAAAGTTACCGCCGCCGCCGCAATTATTTTGTGCAATCATTGAATGAAATGGGGCTATCCTGCCACTTGCCGGGTGGAGCTTTTTATGCGTTTCCTTCCATCAAAGCGACAGGATTAACGTCAGAACAATTTGCTGAACAGTTATTGTTAGAAGAAAAGGTAGCGGTTGTGCCGGGAAGCGTTTTTGGCAAAAGCGGGGAAGGATATATTCGCTGTTCCTATGCTTCTTCACTTGAGCAATTACAGGAAGCTGTTAAGCGAATGAAGCGCTTTTTAGCTCGATTGTAAAAGGCAGTTTGCCAATGCGGTGACGGAAAAGCTAAAGCAAAGGAGAGATCGCATTTGCGATTTCTCCATTTTTGTTTTCGATCAAAATACATAACTGCTCCTATATTGAACTGAAGTACAACAAATTGGTCAGCTGTATTTCTTTAAAGGAATGTTGTAATTCTGTTCGGAAAGAATGGGAAAAAACGGGAAGAGGTTCGTTTCCAAGCTTAAAAAAGGGCTGACTGAAAAGTGTCTGACCTCACGTAAAATCCATGATATAGTGTTTTCATCTAACGTTATGTACTATATATGATTATGGCAGGGTCTGACACTTTGCTTTAAGGTCAGCCTCATCAATGTTTTTTATTCTTTTGCCGATGGATGATATTTAATTTCATAAAGCATTTGCATAACGCGTAAAAAATCTTCTTCGCTAAATTCTTTCGCTTTTCGCAAAATCAATTTTGCGCGTTTTACGCCGATTTCCTTAATGAGATATTCGATTTCCGGGTCAATCCCCGAAGAATTGGAAACTTCCTGTTCCATCAATTCTGAGGCAGGTACATCAAGAGCGGTTGAAAGCTTTAAAATGGTTTGTGTATCGGGGATTTGTTCTCCCGATTCATATTTTTGAATCGTTGCCGTTCCTACTCGTACTTTTAGCGCTAATTCTTGCTGGCTCATTTTTCGCTGCTCCCGATATTTTTTTATGTTTTGGCCAATTGTATTCATTTTTTCTTCCTCCTTTGTATGTATTATGTGAGTTTTCTATATTTATCATATCACTTTTTCGAATCATTCTTGTCGAAATGCTGTCGTTTTTTGCGCTAATTTACATAAAGTTTACTTAATTTGTCACCTTTCTTATTAATGGTCATGGTGTTTTTTGATTATACATATTCATAATGGTATAATTTAAAATTGCATATTTAAAAAATAGGAGTGTTTTCATGTCAAAGTTTGCAGTGGATAGTATCGTAAAAGGAAAAGTAACAGGAATTCAGCCTTATGGTGTATTTGTGGCACTTGATGAAGAGACGCAAGGGCTTGTACACATTTCCGAGGTTGCGCATGGGTTTGTTAAAGACATCAATGAGCATGTGAAAGTTGGCGACGAAGTAACAGTGAAGATCCTTTCTGTCGATGAAGGGTCAAAAAGAGTCAGCCTTTCTATAAGGGCGGCAGAAAGTCAGCCTGTAAAACAAGTATTGGCTGATAAAAAAGTAAAGCGGCAAGCAAAAATAAAAACGAGTATCGAAGGACCGAGAGGATTTAACACATTAAGAGAAAAGCTGCAAGAATGGATTGAGCAGTCAAAGAGAGAAGATTTACTTAACAAATGACAAACAGAGGCTGATCCAAAAGTGTCTCACCTCACGCACAACTCGTGATATATAGTGATTTATCCTACAATATATCCTTGTTGTGGGGTCTGACATTTTACTTATGGTCAGCCTCTTTTGCCGCTTCCGTTTTTCTTAATTGTCTAGCTCCGGCTCGCAACGCCTAGTGGAAAATAACCTTCCTCCGTCGAAATGCAAGCATTTCTCGTCGGAAGAACATTTTCCCACGGCGTTGGACGCTCGCCTCCGCTTTTCTTAATTGTCTAGCTTTAGCGGCTAGCTCTCTTGTGCCAAATAACCTTCTCCCTTGAAGTGCAAGCACTTCTGCGGTCGAAGAACATTTGGCTTCGAGAGCTGATCGCGCCGCTTCCGCTTTTCTTATGTCCTAGAAGCTTTTGGTTCAGTGCGTCCGAGTTCTTCAGCCGGTCTGAATAAAAGAGCAAGGTTGATTAAACCCGCGATTCCGACAAGACTGTAAATAATACGGGAGAGCCAAGAATCTTGTCCCCCAAAAATAGCAGCAACTAAGTCAAATTGAAAAAAGCCGATTAAGCCCCAGTTGATTGCTCCGATAATGGTAAGTAATAGTGCGATGCGTTGCAGTGTACTCATGAACGGATTCCTCCTTTGTTTATAGCGTTCATTTCTAGGTTGCATAACAAGTGATAAAAATATTCATTGTATTTAATCAAGTGTCTTTGCTTTACATAACAAGGAAAAATTAGTGATAATGAAAGTGTGAAGGAGGAGATAAGTGATGCAAAATTTTACGTTTCATAATCCGACAAAACTAATTTTCGGAAAGGGACAAATTGAACAATTAAAACAAGAACTGCCTAAATACGGCCAAAAGGTTTTGCTTGTATATGGCGGCGGCAGCATTAAACGTAACGGCTTATACGACCAAGTTATGAACATTTTGAACGAGTTAAATATTGAAGTATTTGAACTCCCGGGAGTCGAACCAAATCCGCGTCTTTCTACCGTATATAAAGGTGTTGATATTTGTAAAAAAGAAAATATTGAATTTTTATTAGCTGTTGGCGGCGGCAGCGTAATCGATTGCACAAAAGCGATTGCCGCAGGGGCAAAATACGATGGCGATCCATGGGATTTTATTACAAAGAAAACGACAGTAACGGAAGCTCTTCCGTTTGGTACGATTTTAACGCTTGCAGCAACCGGCTCGGAAATGAACTCTGGCTCTGTTATTACAAATTGGGAAACAAAAGAAAAATATGGCTGGAGCAGTCCGGTCACATTCCCGCAGTTTTCGATTTTGGATCCAACTTATACATTAACTGTGCCGAAAGATCAGACAATTTACGGCATTGTTGATATGATGTCACACGTCTTTGAACAATATTTCCATCATGTGGAAAACACCCCGCTGCAGGACCGCATGTGCGAATCGGTGCTGCGTACGGTGATGGAAACAGCGCCAAAGCTTGTGAATGATTTAGAAAATTATGAGCTGCGTGAAACGATTCTTTACTGTGGCACGATTGCCTTAAACGGGTTCCTGCAAATGGGCTTGCGCGGCGATTGGGCGACACATAACATTGAACACGCCGTTTCCGCTGTTTATGACATCCCGCATGCAGGGGGACTGGCAATTTTATTCCCAAACTGGATGAAGCATGTGCTTGATGAAAATGTTGCTCGCTTTAAACAACTCGCAGTTCGCGTGTTTGATGTTAGACCAGACGGAAAATCGGACCGTGAAGTCGCTTTAGAAGGTATTGAAAAGCTGCGCGAATTCTGGTCAAGCATCGGTGCACCGTCCCGTTTAGCTGATTACGGAATTGGTGAAGAAAATTTGGAATTAATGGCAGATAAGGCAATGGCTTTCGGCGAATTTGGCCGTTTTAAAAAGTTAAACCGTGATGATGTATTAGCGATTTTACGTGCATCTCTTTAATATTTCAAAGAGGCTGTCCCAAACGTCCATGACTTACCAGCCACCACGATGAATGAAAATGGATGGGTCTGTGACTTGCTTAATTATTAGGCAGATTACAGGCCATTTTCTTTTTCGGGACATAACTATGATTGCTTTGCCTCTGGCTTTTTGTTTTTTGAGACATTTTCGTATAAAAAGCCCCAAGGTCAGACAGCCTCTATTTTTTCTAAAAATGTCAAAAATGAATTCGTTTACAATATCTTTGTCAACTTGATTATCGAAGTTCATTTCGTTAAAGTGGAATAAGGTAAAAAATTTTTAGTTTGGAGGAACGAATACATGACACATATTCGTTTTGATTACTCAAAAGCATTATCTTTTTTTGGAGAACATGAGCTTACATATTTACGCGACGCCGTAAAAGTTGCGCATCATTCATTACATGAGAAGACAGGAGCGGGAAATGACTTTTTAGGCTGGATTGATCTTCCTGTCAATTATGATAAAGAAGAATTTGCCCGCATTCAAAAAGCGGCGGAAAAAATTAAATCAGACTCTGACGTTCTGCTTGTTATCGGTATCGGCGGTTCTTACTTAGGAGCGCGCGCAGCGATTGAAATGCTGCAGCATTCTTTCTACAATGCTCTTCCAACAGAAAAACGGAAAACACCGCAAATTATTTTCGTTGGTAACAACATCAGCTCTACATATATGAGAGACGTAATGGATTTGTTGGAAGGAAAAGACTTCTCCATTAACGTCATTTCGAAATCCGGAACAACAACAGAACCAGCGATTGCTTTCCGTATTTTCCGCAAGCTGCTCGAAGAAAAATATGGTAAAGAAGAAGCACGTAAGCGCATTTATGCAACAACGGACAAAGCGCGCGGCGCATTAAAAACATTAGCAACTGAAGAAGGATATGAAACATTTATTATTCCAGATGATGTCGGCGGCCGCTATTCCGTTTTAACGGCGGTTGGTTTGCTTCCGATTGCGGTGAGCGGCGCGAACATTGAAGAAATGATGAAAGGGGCAGCTCAGGCCCGTGAAGATTTCAGCAAATCGGAGCTTGAAGAAAACCCTGCTTACCAATATGCAGCAGTCCGCAATATTCTTTACAATAAAGGGAAAACAATTGAAATGCTCATTAACTATGAACCGGCGCTGCAATATTTCGCAGAATGGTGGAAGCAGTTGTTTGGCGAGAGCGAAGGAAAAGACCAAAAAGGAATTTTCCCTGCATCTGCCAACTTCTCAACTGACCTTCACTCATTAGGGCAATATATCCAAGAAGGCCGCCGCGATTTATTTGAGACGGTATTAAAGGTGGAAAAGCCGCGCCATGATTTAGTGATTGAAGCGGAAGAAAGCGACTTGGACGGCTTAAATTACTTAACCGGCCAAACGGTTGATTTTGTCAATACGAAAGCATTTGAAGGAACGCTGCTTGCGCATACAGACGGCGGCGTGCCGAATTTAGTCATTACACTTCCGGAATTAAATGAATACACATTCGGTTATCTTGTGTATTTCTTTGAAAAAGCATGTGCAATGAGCGGGTATTTACTAGGGGTTAACCCATTTGACCAACCGGGTGTTGAAGCGTACAAAGTCAACATGTTCGCGCTTCTCGGTAAACCTGGGTATGAAGAGAAGAAGGCGGAGCTTGAAAAACGCTTGAAATAACAGCATTTTTCGAAGAATCGAGAAAAGAAAAAGAGCAGATTTTCGGAGTGCAAAAATGATGTTTGATCACATTTTTTTCAAAAGCGGTTTGACATGTACTCCGAAAATCTTTTTCTCGATTCTTTTTTCATTTTTTGTGATATGGCTATACGTGTCGGCCTTGATGGAGATGATTTCATGACCCAAATCGTGCTGTTTTAGGAGAAACTCAAAGAAAATGGGGGAGAAAACGGAATGTTAATCGGTCATATCAAGGAAATTGTCCGTCACCCTGTGAAATCTTTCCATGGGGAGAGTGTACAAAAAACGAAAGTAATGGAATATGGTTTATATGGCGACCGTAGTCATGCTTTTTTAGATGAAACAAGACCTGGGAAGTTTTTAACAATCACACAATTTCCGGAAATGGTTCGATATAAAGCAAGATTTGTTGGGGAAGAGTTAATGGAAGAATATCCTAGAGTCGAAATAACGACACCTGAAGGCAAGGTTATTGATTGGGGGGATGAAGACCTAATTAGAGAAATAGAAAACAAATCGAAACGGAAAGTTTCTCTTGTAAAATATACTCCCTCTTATGTACCTTTAGGGGCCATTGAAGAAGAACACATTCAATTGGTAACGGACGCTTCTTTGCTTAAATTAAAAGAAATATGGGGAAAAGAGATCAATTATCAACGTTTTCGCCCTAATTTACTTATATCGCTAAAACAGAAAGTCCCATTTATTGAAGAAAAGTGGTTTGGCAGAAGAATAAAAATAGGACGAGAAGTGGAGATTCAATTAAAAAGACATTGTGAACGGTGTATGATTATTACTGTTAATCCTGATAATGCAGAACGGGATTCGTCTTTGCTTAAAACTCTTATGCAACAAAGAAATAATCATTTTGGCGTTTATGCTTCTGTTATAAAAACAGGTGAAATTCATGTAGGCGATGAAGTCTTTCTTCTTGAATGATATTCATCAAGTTTAAATTAATCGAGTTTGAGGGGGAAACTTTTTCTTCTTATGATATAGACTCAGCAAAGTTCGAGGCAGTAAGTAGTAATGGCGTTGTTTACGAGAATCCTATGATTGTTGAACCGGAACCAAGCTTGTCCACAGAATTGTATGAAGGTGGAGAAGTTGAAGGATGGGTAGCTTTCTTAGTTGATGAAGATGATACGCCGTTAATTGTATGGCAACGTGAATGGGATGATGAGCTCTGGTTTAGTTTAGAATAACAAATGGGGGGCTGCTCCAAAAGTGTTACCTCCCACGAAATAATATATGTTATTTATGTACTATATTATTGTGGTTGAGGGTGTCCCAAAAGTGTTCGCTAAGCGTTCGCTTTTCGGACACCCTCTCTCATCGTTTTTCTTTGAAAGGCCTCCCAAAAAATACCTTGGAGTGGGGGCTAGTTTGTGCTGCCCACAATTTGAGAAAGTGGGACACCACGACCGATTCGACAAGAAAAAAACAGGATAAAATCCAGTAATCAGGAGAAATTCCTGATTCAAAAAGGAATAAATAACAAAATGATAAGAAAAAGAAAAAATGGGAAGATAACTAAGCTAGCACTTATTTGGACACCCTACATAAAAAAGGGGGTGTTGAAATGATTGAAATCCCTTCCCGTCTTGAAGGACAGACCTTCCAATTATTTAAGCTAGAACAAGAATTAAAACCACTCGGTTACACGATTGGCGGCAATTGGGATTATGACCACGGCTCATTCGACTACAAAATAGATGATGAAGACGGTTATCAGTTTTTGCGCGTGCCGTTTGAAGCTGTTGACGGTCAGCTTGATTCGCATGGTACAACAGTGAAGATTGGAAGACCGTATTTGTTATCTCATAAATATCAAATTGGGCTAGATGACGATGTTCATGTTGGGAATTTAGGCGCTTCCTTCGATCAGTTTTCTGAACCGCAAGACCCGGACGCGCAGTTCCCGGAAAAATATATGAATGTCGGCAAAGCATTAGTGAAAGAATTGGAAGAAACCCTGCTTGATTAATGCTTCAAAATGAATAATTGGTCATGTTTTTCGATGACAAAATGAGGGGGAGGATTAAGATAAGATTCTCCCTCTCTAATAATGCCGAGCAACAGAGTCTGCTGCTGCCAGAACATTTCGTGTCCTTGTTTGAACGTCTTTCCAATCAGATTGTCTGGGACATCGATCAGCTGCAATTTTTCAACTTTTAATCGTTCTAATAAATGTTCAACGACTTGTGAAAGTCCTGAAGATAACACGCTGTTCAGCATCATAAAACTAGAAAGTAAGTTTGTCTGGATGATTTCATCTGCTCCTGCCCGTTTGGCATTGTTCACTTGATGGGCAGTAAGAATTTCAATAATGGCATAAATATGAGGATTCAGCCCTTTCATCGTTAATAAGGTTAAAATCGCCGCCATATCTGCTTCCATTTCATTTTTATGCTGATTGGCAGTAATCAATACCGTTTTCGCTTTGGCGATATTTGCTTTATGAAGGACGTGCTCGTATGTCGGATTTCCTTTTATAAAATGAACATTTTTATTCGATATCGGAAGTTTATCTAGCGTTTCATCAATAATGACAAAGGAAGCAAAAGGACGCAACTTCGTTAATTGGCTTAACAGTTCCCGTACCCGTTCGTTCCAGCCAATAATAATCGTATGCCCTTCTTTTTCATAGGCAAGTGTTCCGTTAATTAATGCATTTTCTTTGGAGATGGCTGCAGCTGACAAAGTAACGAAATATGCAGAGATGAATCCTGTGCCTAACAAAATAAGAAGAATCGCAACGAATTTTCCTGCCGTTGTTTCCGGAACGAAATCTCCATATCCGATTGTCGAGGTCGTGACAATTGCCCACCATATGCCATCAAAAATCGTGCGGTATGTTGTTGGTTCAACGAGATGAATCAAGAGGCCGAATAAAAGAATAAAACTGCCGCCTGTAAGTAAAATTCTGTAAAATAATGGAATACGAAGGTAAGAGTTGATTAAATGAAATTTCATAGAATGTTTCCTCCAAAACAAGTCATCATTTAGCAATAGTTTGTGCAGTTGCTCATTTTTTTACATAAATTTTCTTTAATTAAGAAAAGATAAACATTGTGAAAACCATATATCGCAGGAGGTTTTGTAAATGGATATGAACCGTGTCAAGCAAATCGTTTCCTCTCCAGCAGATATTACTGTTCATTATCACGGTGTATCTGTATGGATTGACAGCTATGACGAGAAGAATAACACAGCAACCATTCATATGCGCGACGGTCATCTGAATGAAAAGCGGGAAGTGTCTGTGGAAGAGTTGCAGGAAGTGTAGAAGGGCTGACCAAAAAGTGTCTGACCTCATATGAAATACATCATATATTAGTATCGTTGTGGGGTCTGGCACTTTGCTTTCGGAGCATCCCACTTTATCATTTGCATTTTCCTAATTTTTTATAATGGCGATAAATAAAACACTTGGCTGGGCAAACAAGAGTTTTTCCGATAATTGCAATAAGAAAAATTGATGGAAAGGAAAGAAGAGATGAACTTAATGCCTGTTCGTCTGTTTACGATTGAAGATGGAGAAGGATATGTAGCCGATGTTTTTCAATGTCCTGTTACCGGCAATCTTATTTATAAGGCAACAGGAGCTCCATCTGTTGCCTCTTATAACCATTTAACTGAACAACAAAAACGGGAACTGAAGAAATATGGATTTAAACTTTTTGAACAAAGTCCGCGAAGAGCTAACTTTATGTCCAACGATCAATCAGTAGAAGAATTGTTACCGGATTTAAAATAACGATATTCGTGAAATTAAACAAATAAAGCAGGAATCTTAACTGGTTCCTGCTTTTTGTTTATTTTATAAAAAACATATCCATATTTCAGCAATAAAACAGAGTGCCGGAACATTCGGCGTAGCACAACATATAAACGCTGAAAACAGAAGAAAATAATTACAAAAAAATAACATGTTTTTTAACATGTTCACTGAGAAGCCTCCCACCTCTAAGCGAAGTGTAGGTGGGAGAGGTTCGTTTTGAAACTTAAAACAAAAATCGCTCTACCAACAAGAGAAACTCTCATCTTTCTTCCATCGGCATAAACATGGAGAAAGCTTTGCCTCTTTGAGCACAATCGCCGATTATTAACATTTCTCGTTGGAAAAGATATGCGTTGGCATTAAGTAAGTGTTTTCCATACATGATCTTGCTTCTCTAACGCACATTAATAAATGTTCGAAAAGAATTATTCTCTTTTTCGAGCGAAAGGAAAATTCGAAAAGAGGAGTGTAAAGAGCATGAATCGTTTACGTCTATTCAATTTGGGGCGTAATAGAGGGATGTGGAACCAAGTGTTGCGCTTAACGGGGCGCCGAAACAATAACAACGCAATATGGGCGATATTAAGTTTAGTCTTGGGAATTGCCGCGACAGTTGCTTTCAATAGGAGAAGAGGACGCAATGCTCAGTATACGATGTCAAAACCGATTCAGAATGCGATGCTTGGCATAAATAACTTTGTGAATCGACGAATGAAAATACCAAGCTTAGCAACGATGGAATTTTCCAAAGAAATAATGGAAAAGCCAAAAAACATTCCAATTAATAATAATCATAACGAACAGCAAAAATAAACTTCAATCTGTCAACAACAAATAGAACCATGTCCCTCTCCTGATAACAATCTCTCCTATGTAGATGACAGTTAAGAATGGTTTTGCTGTCAAACAGGAGAGATTGTTATGGAAATATCACTATCATTTTTGGGGAATTTACAAAAGAAGACGCAAAGCCAATCGTTGAACAAATTGAACACAAGTAACAAAAGCCGTTTCGTTCCAATGAGTTTGCTTGAAGCGGCAGGCACAACGATGATGAATGAACACAATTCGTTCCCGTGTTGTTAAAGACTATATTCTATACTTAAAACTTTAGGCATGCTGGCTGCTTAGAAGCACTTAAGTGGCACGCAGTTTACTGTCACATTACTAATGCGCTTTCATATCTGTTTTTATCATCTTCAGCAAGATATTTCCAAATTTCGGAATGTTGCACCAAATTTAATAACTTATCGAGGTGTTGACTTGCTTTGACAGTTTGCTTGGCCGTAAAGCCGTATTGAAACGCCATTTCCATCATATAATTCCGTTGCTTTTCGATGACGAGCACAAACATGTTCATTCCATCACCTCTTTAACTATATTTCAGGCATGTCCTAAAATACTTTTTTTAATCATACTTTATCTCAATACGAAAATAAAGGTTTTTTTAGAAAAATGTTACTAAATAGAAAGGGATATTTATTAATGGAAAATATGACAAATTTTTTATGATTTAACATATATTAAATTGCTATGAAACACTAATACCAATTGTATAAAATATCCAAATTTTACAAAAAAACAACCCCTTTTTAACATGCGATTTACAAAAACGTTTTATGATGTAATTAAAAGTGAATGGGCAGGTTGAGAGCATGAGAAACCGTGAAGACAAAATAGGAGGACACCACGCTGAATACTCCTATATGTTTTCATGGTTTCTTTTCATTTTATTTGGTGAAAAGGGGGATTTGTTTGAGCGATCGGTTGTTGGAATGTATTCGCAGCGATCGGCTTATTGCCGCAATTAAGAGTCCGAAGCATTTAGAGACATTTCTCAAAACGGACTTGCAAGTTGCCTTTTTGCAAACGGGAAACATTAGTGTGATTAAGCGGTATGTCGATTTATTAAAAGAGCATCAACGCTTTGTTTTCCTTCATGTCGAAAAGATTCCGGGAATTAGCTATGATCGCGAGGGTTTACAGTTTTTAGCGAAGTTTGTAAAGCCGCATGGGATTGTAACGACAAAAAGCTCTCTCGTTCAATTAGCGAAAAAAGAAGGGTTGATGACCATTCAGCGTTTATTTTTAGTGGATACAGATGCGGTGGAAAATGGCATAAAAAGCATTCATGATGTTCAGCCGGATGCATTGGAGATTATGCCCGGATTAATTCCGGAAATGATTGAGATGATTTGTCAACAGACGCGCGTTCCTATTATTACAGGCGGGTTGATTCAACATGAGCAGCATATTGAAGCGGCGTTGCAAAGCGGAGCGGTTTCTGTCTCGACGGGACGTCCATGGCTGTGGAAAAAGTATAAATCGGGAAGAGGTGAACGTCTGTGGCGAAAGTCGAATTAGTTCATGTTTGCAAGTCTTACAACGGAAAAGAGGATGTCATTCAAGATTTAAGTGTTTCCATTGAACCGGGAGAGTTTTTCGTTCTTGTCGGCCCGTCCGGCTGCGGCAAAAGTACGATTTTACGGATGATTGCCGGTTTGGAAGCGATCACATCAGGGGAATTACTCATTGGCGGGATAAAGGTCAATGGGATGCCGCCGAGTGAACGCAATTTGTCGATGGTATTTCAAAACTATGCACTTTATCCGCATTTAACCGTCGAACAAAACATTACATTTGGTCTACATACAAAGAAAATTTCTAAGCAAGAACAAAAGAAACGTTGCTTAGAAGCAGCAGAGATGCTTGGATTGACCGATTTTCTTAAACTTAAACCGCGCCAATTATCCGGTGGGCAGCGCCAACGTGTAGCACTGGCAAGAGCGATTGTCACTCATGCCCCCATTTGCTTAATGGATGAGCCTTTATCGAATTTAGATGCAAAATTACGGTCGAAAATGCGCTCAGAAATTCGTCAGCTGCAGAGACGTCTTGGAATCACAATGATTTATGTTACGCACGATCAAGTAGAAGCGATGACGATGGCAGACCGAATGATGGTTTTAAACGAAGGGCGGCCGCAGCAAATTGGGGCACCGCTTGAGATTTATAACCATCCTTCCAATATATTTGTCGCTTCTTTCATAGGAGCACCACCAATGAACTTAGCGAAAGCAAAGGTGCTAGAAAGTTCGTTGCTTTTTAACAGCGAACGGGTAATGCGGCTTCATCATCATTTGCCTTCTTCACAGCAACAAGTCATTGTTGGCGTTCGCCCGGAACATATTCGCCTTGCTGATACAGGCGATGAATATTTTATAGCGGAAGTTGTCAATGTGGAAGTTTTAGGTACCGAAACGCTCATTACATTCGAACTGACGAAAACCGAGCATTGGATTGCGCGGTGGAGTGGGCAATGGAACGTTCATGTCGGTGAGCAAGTACCTTTATTCATTGATGAAACAGCCTTCATCTTTTTTCATGAAGATGGGCAACGACTGAATCACCCGGTATCTTCTTATGTAGCCAGCGGGGAGGAAAGAAAATGAACACACCGCTTCCAGTTCAACCGCCTGCATCGGTTCAGATTCGCCGAAAACGAACGATGAGGACAACGTTAGAAGGAATAACGTACTTACTTCCATCTCTTATTTTGTTTTCTATTTTTCTTTTTTACCCGATGCTGCGGACGATGTATTTAAGTGTCTATTTAACAGATTACCAAGGAAATCCTGTTCAATTTGTCGGAATCGAGAATTTTGTTTATTTGTTAAAAGACGTGAACTTTCTGCAAAGCGTAAAAGCGACATTGCTGTTCGTTTGCTACACGGTTCCGACGAGTGTTTTTCTGGCGTTATGTTTAGCGCTCATGGCCAATGAAAAGCTGAAAGGAATCGGTTTATTTCGCACATGTTTTTCTTCAACGATGGGGATGAGTGTAGCGGCCTCTTCTGTGATTTGGATGTTTATGTACAATCCTTCCATCGGAGTTATCAATAAAGTACTCTCTTTATTTGGAATTTCGGACGTTCAGTGGCTTCTTGACCCAAAAATCGCGCTTGTTTCCGTCGCCATTTCAACGATTTGGATGAATACAGGCTTTACATTTCTTATTTTGCTCGGAGGATTGCAAAATATTGACCCATCTTTATACGAAAGTGCGCGCATTGCAGGGGTGAGCTACTTGTATCAGCTTCGTAAAGTGACATTGCCGTTGTTATCGCCAACGCTTTTTTTTGTGACAACGGTGTCACTTATTCATTCATTCCAAACGTTTGGCCAAATCGACATTTTGACGAAGGGCGGCCCGATGGATGCAACGAATGTCATTGTCTACTCCATTTATAAAGATGCTTTTATTAATTACAATTTCGGTTCAGCTAGTGCCCAGGCAGTTATTCTTTTTTTCGCTATTTTAGTGGTTACCTTTTTGCAATTTAAATTTGGAGAGAGGAAGGTTCATTATCAATGAACGTTTTACGAACGTTTCTGCTATATGCCCTTCTCATCACTTGTTCTGTTGTGATGCTGTTTCCGATTGTTTACGCGTTTCTCATCAGTTTTATGAGCGGGGCGGAAGTGCTGCAGGGACATATATGGCCGCAGGAGTTTACAACTGCTAACTATGTTGCAGCATTTCGGAAAGTTCCGCTGCTAGAGTACTTGTTAAATAGCTTTATCGTTTCGTTTCTTGTCATGTTGGGGCAGTTAATCGTTTCGAGTTTGGCCGCATTTGCTTTTGTGTTTCTCAACTTCAAAGGGAGAGATGTTCTCTTTTTCCTATGCATTGCAACGATGCTGATCCCTTGGGAGGCAACGATGATTCCGAATTTTTTAACCGTCCAAAAGCTCGGTTGGCTGAATAGCTATTTAGGATTGACGGTTCCATTTTTTGCTTTAGCTTTTGGCATCTTTCTTTTGCGTCAGCACTTTAAAACGATTCCATTGGAATTATATGAGGCGGCACAAGTATCGGGGGTTAGTCACTTTCGTTTCTTTTGGAATATTGTTCTTCCGTTATCGAAAACGAGCTTAATTACATTAGGAATTTATAGCTTTTTAACGACTTGGAATATGTATTTATGGCCGCTGCTCGTTACAAATAACGATCGTGTCCGTACCGTTCAAATTGGACTAAAACAGATGCAAACGCAAGAAATTTCAACAGAATGGGGGGTGGTGATGGCGGCAGTTATCGTAGTCATTTTACCAACATTATTGCTGCTGTTTGTCGGGCAAAAGCATCTTCAAAAAGGACTTATGCAGGGAGCTATTAAATAAGGGGGAGAAATAATGATGAAAAAGGGAATTTTCACTTTGTTCGCGTTCATTTTTATGATACTGGCTGCTTGTTCAAATCAAAGTGATGAAGCAGCGACAACTCCATCTGAAAACAAAGAGGGAAAAACAGAAATCGTTTTTTGGCATGCGATGAGCGGTGATTTAGAAACGGTATTAAAAGAGATTGTGGAGGAATTTAACAAGTCCCATTCTTCGATTGAAGTGAAACCAATTTTTCAAGGCACATACGAAGAAGCGTTGACAAAATTTAATACGGTTGCCGGAACGAAAGATGCACCGGCGATTATGCAAACATTTGAAGTTGGAACAAAGTATATGATCGATAGCGGTAAAATTCAGCCTGTACAAAAATTTATTGATGAAGAGAATTATGACATAGCGCAATGGGAAAAAAATATCGTGAATTATTATACGGTAAATGGAAAAATCTACTCCATGCCGTTTAACTCCTCCACGCCTGTGTTGATTTATAACAAAGATGCGTTCAAAGAAGCAGGATTGGACCCTGAAAAGCCGCCGATGACGTATGGTGAATTAAAAGAGGCAGCAAAAAAATTGACAAAAAAACAAGGGGGACAAACGACTCAATACGGTTTTTCCATCTTAAATTATGGCTGGTTTTTTGAAGAAATGCTCGCGGTACAAGGCGGGCTGTACGTCAATCATGAAAATGGTCGCAAGGAGAACGCCACGAAAGCGGTTTTTAATGGGGAGGAAGGATTGCGTGTATTTGATTTGATTCGTGACATGTATAAAGAAGGAACGTTCTACAACGTAGGACAAAACTGGGATGATATGCGTGCGGCGTTTCAATCAAAGAAAATCGCGATGTATTTGGACTCTTCGGCAGGAGTGAAAACGATTATCGACAATGCGCCGTTTGAGGTGGGAGTTTCTTATTTGCCAGTTCCAGACGGTGTCGAGCGGCAAGGAGTGATCATTGGCGGAGCGTCGCTATGGATGACGAAAGATATAAGCGAAAAGCAACAAAAAGCGGCATGGGAGTTCATGAAATATTTATCTACCTCTGAAGTTCAAGCGAAATGGCATGTGAAGACAGGATATTTTGCGATTAATCCAGCTGCTTATGAGGAAGAGATCGTGAAAGCGGAATGGGAAAAATACCCTCAATTAAAAGTAACTGTCGATCAATTAAAACAAACAAAATCAATACCTGCGACGCAAGGAGCGCTCATATCCGTTTTTCCAGAATCACGTCAAAAAGTAGTGAAAGCAATGGAAAGCCTATATCAAGGTGTTGATCCGCAAGAAGCGTTGAATCGTGCAGCAGCGGAAACGGACCGGGCTCTTGAAATAGCGAATAAGAAATAAGTTTGAAATAAAAGAGGCTGACCTGAAAGCAAAGTATCAGACCCTACAACCATGATATATAGGAACAATGTATATATTGTGGATGGCGTGTGTGAACAGACACTTTAAGGTCAGCTCCTTTGATTTAACGCAGCAAAGGAGGGAGTTGAGAAAAGTGGAAATTTATGCTCATCGAGGATTTAGCGGGAAATATCCCGAAAACACGATGCTGGCGTTTCAAAAAGCGTATGATGTTGGTGTTGACGGGATTGAATTAGATGTACAAATGACAAAAGATGGGGAAATTGTCGTTATTCATGATGAGCGAATCGATCGAACAACAAATGGGATTGGTTATGTAAAAGACTTTCTTTATAAACAGCTTCGTTTGTTTGATGCAGGAAGCTGGTTTCATGACTGCTTTGCCCGCCAACGCATCCCTGCCTTAAGAGAGGTGTTAGAGTGGGTTCAAAATGTAGATAAAAAAATAATGATTAACATTGAGCTAAAAAATAACGTAATTGATTATCCGCATTTAGAAGAAAAGCTGTTAAAAATGATTGAGCAATTTCAGCTAGAAAAGCAGGTTATATTATCTTCTTTTAACATACGCAGTATGGGAAAGGTACGGCAGCTTCATCCGACGATTCATATCGGCACATTGTTTGCAGGAGTTAATGAAAGCGCGATTCAAAGTACAAAGTTAGTGAACGCTCAAGCCATACATGGAGATTTGTCGTTTGTTTTATCTTCAGAAGGAAAAGAAGCGGCAACACAAGGGATGAAATTACGCGTTTACACGGTGAATGATGCAAAGGTAGTACCTCTGTTACGGAACGCGAAAGTATCGGCGCTAATGACTGACTTTCCAAATGAGTTGATGGCTGAGAGATGTGAGACTTGAAAGACTCAGGATTGTGCAATGACTATTTTTTGCGTTGGCGATTTTGTTTGAAGCGCCATAGTGACGACGAACGAACGGGTGCGTTGTTTAACGTGTTCACCGAGAAGTCTCTCACCTCTAAACAACGTGTAGGTGGGAGAGGTTCATAAGAATAATCATATTAGATAGATTTTTGATTGAAATTTATTATAATTAACTTTTTGATAATATGGTGATATGAACTATGAAAAAGCTGTGAACTTTACTAAAATTGGAGGGCATTTTTTGAGAGGCAGTTCGATTTTTATTGAGGGTTTTAGGTAAACTACGTTGTCTTGATATGTTCCGGCAGGGTGAATGTGAACAAAATTATGTGATAGTGGATAAAGGGACAACATCTTAAAATATCGGTTTTTCACTGAATGTTAAAGAAGAGGCTGTCTCAAACGTCTATGACTTACCAGCCACCACGATGAATGAAAATGGATGGGTCTGTGACTTGCTTAATGATTAAGCAGATCACAGGCTATTTTCTTTTTTGGGGGCATAACTATGATTGCTTTGCCCCAGGCTTTTTTGTTTTTTCCGGGACATTTTCGTATAAAAAGAGAGTGTTCCAAAAGTTCAGATCCCACAACATGATATATAGGACATAATTATATATTATGAAACGCGCGTGAGGTCAGCCCCTTATGAGACAACCTCTTTTTTCGAGACAGCCTCTTTATTAGTTATATTGTCATTTTTATACACGGGTAGTTAGATTTTAGTAAATTTGTTATATTTATAATTTTTATAATTTTGTTATATTTATATTTAATGTAATAAACCAAAATTGACGGAGGCAACAGTATGAGCAAGTTAACTCTTCAAAAACTCGAACCTCATTTTTTGCAACGGAGATATCACGTCGTAACATCAAACTATATTTTTGAAGCGATTGAACGGTGTATTGGCGAAACCGCTGAACGCATCGAAAAAGAAGAAAGTGAAAAGCGCGATCGGTATGACCGTAATGAGCATCAAATCTTCGCATCGGAAAAAAGCACGTTGGATCCATGCTGATTTGACAAAAGTTGAACAAGCTACATTAGTTTATTTAACAATTCTTTGAAGAATAATGAATATATAGAGGTGATTGTCTTGAAACTGAATTTAGGGACGAAGATAAACTTAATCGTTCTGGCTATTATTATTTCGTTCTCAACTATTATAGGAGTTGTAGTAAATCAACAAATGACAAAGGCAATTAAAGCATTTGCAATTGAAAAGGCAAAAGGCGATTTACGTTTAGCATATAGGTATATTGATCATAAATACCCTGGAGATTGGCAAATCAAGAATGATCAACTTTATAAGGGAGCTGTTCTCGTAAATGAAAATTATGAAGTAGTAGATAAAATTGGTGAAGATACGGGTGATACGGTAACGATTTTCCAAGGTGATACACGTGTATCGACCAATGTTATGAAAGGAGGAAATCGCGCAATTGGAACACAAGCCTCTTCTGAAGTGGTAGATGCTGTACTTAAAAAAGGAGAACATTATTACGGTGAAGCGAATGTAGCAGGGAAACGTTATCAAACTGCCTATATGCCAATAAAAAATGCTAATGGTGAAATCATTGGCATGTTTTATGTAGGAGCTCCTCAAAACATCATTGAAAGTATATTATCTAGTTTCTTAGTGAAATTTTTAATCATACTTGCTGTCATAGTTATTGTGTCGTGCTCAGTTATTTACTTGTTTACCTTGAGAATGAAAAAGAGATTGACAAAGGTTACGTCAGCTCTTGAATTAGCAGGAAATGGAGATTTTACATCTCGAATTGAAGATAACACTGGTGATGAATTGAGCAATCTTTCTGCTAGTTTTAACCGAATGGCTGAAAATCTTAAAAATATGATGAATGAAGTAATTGCTGCCTCAGAGCAAGTCGCTTCTTCTTCAGAAGAGTTATCGGCCAGTGCGGAACAAACAACTAAGGCAACTGAAGCCATTACAGAGTCGATTCAGCAAGTAGCGAATGGCGCGGAACATGCTACTGCCAGTATACAAGAAGGTGCAACTGCATTAGAAGAAGTGAGTAAAGGAGTTCAATCGATTGCCGAAAATGCTTCTTCTATTTCAGAACTGAGTTCTCAAGCTGCTCAAAAAGCAAAATATGGCTGGGAGCTTGTTGGCAAAACGGTCCAACAAATTAATTCAATCAGTCGTTCTGTAAATGAAAGTGGAGAAGTTATAAAATCATTGGATAAGCGCTCGAAAGAAATTGGCGACATCACGAAAGTCATTTCTGCCATTGCAGAACAGACCAACTTATTAGCCTTAAATGCAGCCATTGAAGCAGCTAGGGCAGGTGAACACGGAAAAGGCTTTGCCGTGGTTGCTGATGAAGTTCGAAAATTAGCGGAACAATCTCAACAATCGGCCTCACAAATTTCCAGCTTAATTATCGAGATTCAACAAGATATGGTTCGTTCTAATCAATCAATTGAACAAGTAACGTTTGATGTAGGAGATGGTCTGAATATTGTTGAACAAACAGAAGGCAGCTTTAAAGAAATCCTTGAATTTATGGAAAAGCTTGCTGATCAGATTCATGATATGGCAGCTACAGCAAAAGAAGTTGCAGCAAGCGTAGAAGAAATTTCTGCCACCGTATCGGGGATTAAACAAATTTCGGCAGATACTTCTATGTATTCTCAAAACGTAGCAGCATCAGCGGAAGAGCAGCTTGCTTCTATGGAAGAAATTTCGGCATCCGCCAACTCATTATCTAAACTGGCAGAAGGTTTACAGAATTTAATCAGCAAGTTTAAGGTTCAGAAAAATGAAAATTGAAGGAAAAATCGCTGTTATGTATACAACCAACGAGGAAACGAACACTTTATGATTGATTATGAATATGTTGACAGACCACTTACACCGGAAGAAGAATTGCGATAAAGAATCGAGTGGATGCAGCAAGCATTAGATGATCTTTTAGTAGGAGGGAGGTGTATTATGAAAAGGTTATTTTTACTTACCTTGACTTTTGTTATATTCATATTTTTATTTGGTTGTAGTAGTTATAAAAGAGATGAAGTTCCAACCGATACCAAGGAACATATCAACATAGAAGATAATAATACTAATGTTGATATAGGGCTAGTGACAAGTGGAAAGAGCTTACCTCTTAATTTTCACGAAGCAGCAGTACAAAGGAAGCAGGTGCCTTATTTGCGGTATTTAGTAAAGAGAACAGATGATCAAATTCGGTATGAAGAGTTGTGGAATTTCTTTAGATTAAGACAGCAAATACCTAAAGTGAATTTTGATGAAAATGATATATTTTTCATTGGATTGGAGGAATCTGGGAGTTGTCCGGATAAATTAGGAGATGTAAAAATAACCACCGATAAACAAGACATAACTATTCATTTGTCAAGTTCAGAAGGTCCTTGTACTGACGATGCAACACCAAGAACATTTGTAATTGAAGTTAATAAAGAAATTTCCGCGAATTTAAAAAATGTGATAATTGTTGAGAGTGGCGTAAAAACAACTGTTCCAATAGATGATAACTAATATTAAAAATGATTGTACTAACGACGGGTGCGTAGTTGAAGAACAATGAACAATGGTCAACATTTACAGAGATTTCGCATTAGGATGATACTGCGCAGCAAAATAAACGATTTATGCCTTTGTACAGAAATAGAGGTAAATAGGATTTAACCAGGTACGATAAGGTCGGAAATAAGAAACCAGGCGACCAAAAAAGAGGAACATCGAGTCTACATCGTGCAGAAAGGTTGCAGCTGAGTATAAAACTGAATAACATTAAAAATCCCGATCTATTCGCGTCGGGCAAAAATGGCGTTTAAATATAAATCCCTTGACGTTTGGCGGGGGATTTTTATTTTATACAAGCGTTTTTATAAATCGTGCAACAGCTTAAAAGAAGAGGGGTTATCTTTGTTAAAAGGAAAAAACAATTGTATAATCTTGGAGAAAAAAGAGGCTGAATCCAAAAGCAAAGTGCCAGACCCCACAACATAATAATATATAGGACATAACATAAGACAAATGGGCTAATATATATTGTGAAATGTGCGTGAGGTCAGACATTATAGGTCAGCTTCGTAATTACCTGAATAGTTTATTTAAAGATGGAATTAATTCGTTAAAATAAGGCTTAATTATGAAATCTTTAGCGCCTATTTCAATAGCATCACTAATTAATCTTTTTTGCCCCATCGCTGAACAAATTATTACTTTTGCTTTTGGATCAAATTTTAAAATATTTTTTAAAACATCTAATCCGTTCATAATAGGCATAGTTAAGTCAAGTACAACAATGTCAGGTTTTTTTTCTTTGTAAAGAGATACAGCGCTACTACCATCAGAAGCCTCAGCGACAACTTTGTAACCATTCTCGTTTAAGAGATTTTTTAATAAATTTCTCATAAACGTTGAATGTTCAGCAATTAATGTAGTTTTAAACATTTATAACACCTTTCATTAAATAATAAGGCAAATGAGCAAATGGAGATCGTCTTGCTGTGCAATCCTACTGCGATCACACAGTTGTCTTAGGTCTGTGGATTTGCGTTTCTTACTTTTGTAAAATTTGCCTTTAACAATACTATCACAAATTGTCAAAAACGCCCGATTTTTATTTATTAAAAATTTTATGAAAATTATAATCAAAAACATGTTTTTTTGATTGAATAATTGATTTCATTGTATGCCAAAAAAAGATCGGTAGCTTACACTTTCTTTTTAAACGCAATCTAGTAACAGAAATGAACATATTCATTCATCCCTTTCAACTGGATAACTAATAATGTTTATATTCCGTTAGTTGACTAAAATATCCTGCTATAAAATAGATATTCAATGATATGTTTGTTTCGTATTCAAATATCCTCATCCTTTAGTTGAGCAAAAAATCAACAACATTCTTTAATGGATGGAGCGGTAAATTTGGGTGTTTTTTTATTCTTTATTAATTGCACGTAAAAACAAAAACGTCCGAATTATAGGAGAAATAAAGTACATTCTTGCCTGCAAAAATGTCTAGGAATGCGGGTATTGTACCGAGCCGAATTATGCAGAGAAGTTTATCAATATCATCGAAAAATATGAGCTGCATAATATGATAGGGTCGGCAATAAAAAGCTGGTAAAACCGATGCCCAAGAAAGAAGGACAAGTGTATATCGTGAAGAAAGGTGACACATTGAGTGCAATGCGCAAAAATATAAAACAACGGTAGAAAAACTTCAAAATTAAATGGTATTAAAAATCCTAATCTAATTCGTGTCGGACAAAAATTGCGTTTAAAATAGCTCCCTTGCCATTTGGCTGGGACTTTCTTTTTTTTATTATTATTTGTAAAATATATAGTAAAAAATAAGAGAGGAGAATTAATGAAATCTACAGGTATTGTTCGTAAACTTGACGAGTTAGGCCGTGTCGTTATTCCTATTGAGTTGCGCCGCACACTAGGCATCGTTGAAAAAGACCAATTGGAAATTTTGGTTGATGATGAGTATATCATTCTCAAAAAATACAAGCCCAATATGGCATGCCAAGTAACTGGTGAAGTATCAGATAACAATCTTCGGCTTGCTGGCGGTAAAATCATTTTAAGTCGTGAGGGTGCGGAGCAATTGTTAAAAGAGATTAAGCAATGTTTATAAAATTCAACGATTAAAGAAAAATTCGTCAACAATCCGTCAACAACGGGACTAAAACCGACAATCCAATCAAAACAAAATAACAAAATAAGAAAAAACCCTTGATACACAAGGGTTTTTCCGATGGAGCATACCGGGCTCGAACCGGTGACCTTCGCGCTGCCAGCACGACGCTCTCCCAACTGAGCTAATGCCCCGTGGCTGACAATATATTATAGCTACATCAAAATTATAAACTTCTCTATTTTCGATTTCAATAATAAATTTAAAGGAATTGTCGTTTGTTTTTGTTTATGAGCGATCTTCCGCATTCCTTAGGATTTAGATATGTACTGTGAGCAGTAAAGCATATTTTAGAATAGGCGTTTCAAAACGGGAAAACAGCGAAAGCGTCTGGCTGCAGCTAGACGCTTTCAATATCGATTCTGATAACAGAAGGGATAGTGCGAACGGAATAATATATGTCGGTTGTTGTCCGTTTTTGGTCAACTGTCACTTTTAATTTAATTAAATGATAGTTTGTATCAAGATCTTTAATGCGAATGGTTTTAATATGAATATTTTGCTCCTTTATGGAGTTAATGATATCAGTGATGTTTTTCATGTCTGAAACAGTGATTTGTAGATTGATTTCTTTTTCCCGCAGTTGTTTCGGTCCTAAAATGGCTGTAAGAAATGGAAGTAATTCGACGCTGACAATGAGCAGAGCAACGCTGAATAGAGCCTCTTGATAAAAACCGGCTCCAACAGCGATACCAATTCCAGCCGCTCCCCAGATTAATGCGGCTGTTGTCAAGCCGGAAATGCTGTCGTTGCCGCGCCGCAAAATAACCCCTGCTCCTAAAAAGCCGATGCCGGAAACAATTTGCGCTGCAAGACGGAGCGGGTCCATCGTAATGTGATCTTTTATTGGAAAAAGGTAAGCTGACTCAATGGAAACAATCGTCAGCAAACAACTGACGATGGAAATCACTAAACATGTTTTTAAACCAACCGGTTTTCGCTTCAGTTCCCGCTCAAGTCCAATTACCATTCCTAAGACAGCAGATATACTAAGCTTCATAAAGAGATCAATTTCCATCTTCATCACCTCTTTCATCTTAGTTAGTGCTATAATTTTTTCTAAAATGCATCGTGGAGAGATGAAACATGAAATCAACGAATCTATTAAAACCTTATCTTGCTTTATTTGTTGGGGCACTTTCGATCTCAACGTCGGCAATTCTCGTCAAGTGGGTGGCTGCTCCTGCGGCGGTTACGGCTTTTTATCGACTATTTTTGACGGTTCTATTCATGACGCCATTCTTTATTAAATATATACCAGAAATGAGTGGAATTACGAAGCGAGATTGGTTGTTTTCCATTATTTCAGGGGTGTTGCTGGCCTTTCATTTTATTCTTTGGTTTGAATCATTGAACTATACATCTGTAACAAGCTCCGTTGTGTTAGTTACATTACAGCCATTGTTTGCTTTTGTCGGAGGTTATGTCTTTTTTAAAGAAAGATTAACTGTAGGAGCATTGTTAAGCGGGTTGCTGGCGATTACGGGAAGCGTCATTATCAGCTGGGGAGATTTCCGAGTGAGCGGTAAAGCGTTATTTGGCGATTTATTAGCTTTGTTGGCATGTGCAATGGTTACCGGCTATTGGCTGTTTGGACAGGATTTGCGAAAACGGCTTTCGCTCATGACATATACATATGTCGTGTATGGTGTAAGCTCCATGACTTTGCTTTTGTATGTGCTGGCTTTTCGATATTCGTTATTTTCTTACAGTCAAACGGATTGGCTCTGCTTTATTTTATTGGCGATTGTGCCGACATTGCTTGGTCATTCGTTAATGAACTGGTCAGTGAAATGGGTAAGCGCCGTTACAGTTTCGATGAGTATTTTATTTGAACCGGTCGGCGCATCCATTTTAGCATATTTCCTGCTTGGAGAAATCATTCAGCCATCGCAATGGATTGGCGGACTTTTTATTCTGACAGGTATCGGTACGTATTTATGGAGTGAAAATCGAAAGAGAGCATTTTTAGTACAGGAAAGTAGCTGAACCGATTTTTCCGATTACAAGGTGCGCTGGGTTCAAGAAAATACGAACCTGTTCTCGTTGTGGAGCAAATGTCGATAAATATTTAAAGCCGACTCTTGTTGTTTGTTTAAGTAAATAAGCTGATTTTGTCGCATTCTTTCTTCGCTTCGTATTGAGAATTTCAATCATAACTTCTTTTGTCCTGATGCCGATTCCGTGTCCGTAATATAATCCTTTTCCAAAATAAATGGCATTTTCGCCTTGCCATTGAGGTGTTTCAGGGTTGACTTCAGGATTTTTAAAGTAAAGACAGTCACCGGGAATGTAATCGTCCCCGTTTGTTGTTTTTACCCCTAAATCTTTATCATAGTGCCAATCATACAGAAGCAAATTCGCAAACAGCTCATTAAATGTTGTTTCTGGAAGAACTTCAAGCACAGCTTTATAAAAGACAATGACAATGGCTGTAGCACATTCGAACGCATACAGATGGCTATTTTCAAAAATATCGTTAATTCCCGCAGAAGGAAGCACGCCTTCTTTTAGTTCAAATCCGCCGAGATGATTGCGCTGCCAGAACCGTTCGTTACATCTTGAAAATTGAAAAATTGTAAATTTGGCTTTGCTGTGTGCCAACAGCTTGGCAGCTTCAATAATTTTTTCCCGCAATAAAAGTTCAAACATTAGTTGTTTTTGACTGTCGTAAGCATATACTTTTTCTTCTTCTAATAGAGCCTTTAAAATCATTTCTTGTACTTCCGAAAAAGGAGTATTTATAAAAAACGTGTTATTCACAAGATGTTGTGCAATTTTAATCATACGGTCTCCTCTCCTTGTTGAATTATTAACAATTTATCAACATTTTTTCAACAAAATCCACATCAATCTATAATTTCAAGACAATATGTTCGTATATTTTTTCTGGATTAGTTGTTTTTGTGGATAAAATCGGATTTTTTGTTAACAACCTGTTGATAAGTTTGTGTATAACTTGTTTATAAGTTTCTTTCATTTACAAAAAGGAGTGTTATTGTTATAGTAAATTTTGAAAACATGTCGGGGAGCTGAGAGAAATCGGCTGAGAGGATACTGATTCGTATCGACCCGTGAACCTGATCTGGGTAATGCCAGCGTAGGGATGGATATTCATTCTTATTTACGTCATGTTTATGAGGAAATGGCTACCCTTATGCAGGTAGCTGTTTTTTTATTTTATTGGCAGAGGAATTTATTAGTATGTTTTAAACATGTAAAGAAAGGAGAGATGATCAAATGGCAACAGTGAATGTCGGTTTTCAAGTGTTACCGAAAGTAGCAAACGGAAATACTTATGATGTGGTCGATAAAGCGATTGAAGTCGTACAGAAATCCGGTGTGAAGTATGAAGTTGGTGCTATGGAGACGGTAATGGAAGGAGAACTCGATGAACTTTTAGAAATCGTTAAAAAAGCGCAAGATGCCTGCATTGAAGCCGGAGCTTCCGAAGTAATGACATATATAAAAATTCATTACCGCCCTAATGAGGGAGTCACCTTAGATGAAAAGCTTCGGAAATATCGTTAATGCTGTTAAAAGATGGTCATCAATGATGATGCCTTCTTTTGTCATTTTAGCGATTCTTGTTTTATGGGAGTTATCTGTTTATGTAACAGGGATAGAAAAATGGATTTTACCGGCTCCTACCGACATATTTCAGTCGTTAATTAACAGCAGCGATTTACTTGTGATTCATTCTTTACAAACACTGAAAGAAACGCTGCTCGGGTTATTGTTAGCTGTAATCATTGGTATTATATTAGCAACGCTCATCGATGTATCAAAATGGTTTCGGAAAGCGCTTTATCCGTTGCTTGTCATCTCACAGACGATTCCGATTATTGCAGTTGCTCCGTTAATCATGATTTGGTTTGGCTTTGGCATTTTGCCAAAAGTGATTGTCGTTGCACTCGTTTGCTTTTTTCCGATTGCAATTAATTTAGCGGACGGTTATCGCACTGTCGATATTACAATGATTCGTTTGCTGGAAACGATGGGGGCGACAAAATGGCAAATTTTTAAGATGGTCAAGCTTCCAGGGGCGATGCCATTTTTCTTTTCTGGATTAAGAATTGCCGGAACATATAGTGTGATGGGCGCTGTAATTGGTGAGTGGCTGGGGGCGAGTCAAGGCCTTGGGATTTTATTGACACGTTCTTCCCAATCGTTTTTAACCGATCGTGTGTTTGCAACGATAATTGTCATTGTGTTTATGAGTTTAGCCGTTTTTGCGATTGTCGAAGCGCTGGCGCGGGTAACGATGCGATGGCATTATCAACAAAAAAACAAAGATTAGAGAAAGGAAGATGGCTGTGAAACAATTTAGCAAATTTATGAACCTATTGCTTGCCGTAATTTTAATAATAGCTTTAGCTGCATGTAATATGAAGGAAAACCAAGGACAAGAAGCTGACAAAAAGAAAGGAAATGCCGAAAAGACGCTGCAAAAAATAACGGTCATGCTTGATTGGTTCCCGAACACAAACCATACAGGTTTATATGTGGCAAAAGATAAAGGTTATTATAAACAGCAAGGATTAGATGTGGAGATTTTACAGCCAGGTGAAGGAACAACAGCGGATCAATTAGTAGCGGCTGGAAAAGCGGATTTTGGTATCAGTTATCAAGAAAGCGTTACGCAAGCACGTTCTACAGATATTCCGCTTGTTTCCATCGCGGCAATCATTCAACATAATACATCAGCGTTCGCTTCTTTAAAGGAAGCGGGAATTACGTCACCAAAAGATTTCGAAGGCAAACGCTATGGCGGTTGGGGTTCTCCGGTTGAAGAAGCCGTATTAAAAGCGGTTATGCAAAAAGCGAATGCTGATTTTTCAAAATTAAAGATCGTGACGCTCGGTGCAACTGATTTCTTCAAATCCATTGGCCGTGATGCCGATTTCATGTGGATTTATTATGGATGGGATGGCGTTGAAGCGGAACGTCAAGGAAAAGAATTAAATACGATTATGTTAAAAGATTTAGACCCGGCTCTCGATTACTATACTCCGGTTATCGTAACGAACGAAGAGCATGTGAAAGAACAAAAAGAATTAGTAAAGAGATTTATGGAAGCTACTGCAAAAGGTTATGAATTTGCCATTGAAAACCCAGAAGAAGCGGCAGATATTTTAATAAAAAACGCCCCAGAGTTAAATAAAGAATTAGTAAAAGCAAGTCAAAAATGGTTGAGCACAAAATATCAAGATGACGCAGAACAGTGGGGGGTACAAAAGGAAGAAGTTTGGAAGCGTTACGCTGATTGGATGTTCGAACGCGGTCTCATCGAGAAAAATATTGATCCAAAAGCAGCGTTTACAAATGAATTTCTTCCTGGAAAGAAATGATGCTGGAAGTGAAAAATGTTACGAAGGTTTTTTACTCTAATAAATACGAAGATTTAACAGCGCTTGAGGATGTATCTCTTTTTGTTGCGAAAGGTGAATTTGTTTCCATTATTGGGCCGAGCGGATGTGGAAAAAGTACGCTTTTAGAAATGATAGCTGGTTTATTAAAACCGACAAGCGGAGATATTTATCTTAATGGACAGTCTATTACAGGAAAAAAAGGAAACACAGCCTATATGCCGCAAAAAGATGTGCTTTTTCCATGGCGCACCATTATTGAAAACGTCATGATCCCGCTCGAAGTTCAAGGAGTAAAAAAAGCGAAAGCAAAACAAGAAGCGCTTTCTCTCTTGCCGGCTTTTGGATTGGAACAGTTTGCTGATCATTATCCCGAGATGCTATCAGGAGGAATGAGGCAGCGCGTGAATTTCCTGCGAACGTTTTTGTTTCGAAAGGAGCTCATGCTGCTGGATGAGCCGTTCGGCAAGCTAGACGCTTTAACAAAGATGCAAATGCACAAATGGTTGTTAAAGATATTGGAACAGTTGAAGCAAACAGTTTTATTAGTTACCCATGATATTGAAGAAGCTATTTTATTGTCTGATCGAATTTATGTCTTTTCATCGCGTCCAGGCAAGATAAAAAGAGAAGTAGTAGTTACTCTTGACCGTCCGCGTACACAGGAAATGATCACTTCTTCCGCATTTATAGAGATAAAAAAGCAACTGTTCGATTTGTTAAAAACTGATTAGGCTTTATGCCCAATCAGTTTTTTATTGTATGTTGTTTATCGTTCGGCTATAACATACAAGTAAGTCGCTTAGAAGCGCCCACTTCAAATAAAGTTAAGTGGAGGGTAGTTCACTAAACTGAACTAGATTGTTAAAAATATAAAGATTGCTGCAACGTATGTGAGGATATGATTGTACGAATCTGTTATAAGGTTATTTGGTTTAAGAAAAAATTTTTTTAAAAAAGGGGTTGCATCTTATTTTTGGACATGATATATTTAAAAACGTCGCTGCTGAAAAATGATGCAGTGAAGAGGATACAAAAATTGTTGACAAAGTAGAATTTAAATGATATATTCAAAAAGTCGCTTTTGGGCGACATAAAGTAAATGTTCTTTGAAAACTGAACAAAACGAAGCGTCTACAAAGAAAAGCGGAAGCGAGTGTTTAGCGCCGGGAGGAAAATGTTCTTCCGACGAGACATACTTGTATGTCGATGGAGGAAGGTTATTTTCCGCGAGGCGCTGCGAGCTGAAGCTAGACAATTCTTTCTATGGAGAGTTTGATCCTGGCTCAGGACGAACGCTGGCGGCGTGCCTAATACATGCAAGTCGAGCGGACCAAAGGGAGCTTGCTCCCTGAGGTTAGCGGCGGACGGGTGAGTAACACGTGGGCAACCTGCCCTGCAGACCGGGATAACTTCGGGAAACCGGAGCTAATACCGGATAA